>JBMAAL010000113.1:0-13930 GCA_050281725.1 Sphingobacterium sp.
GGAAACCAATTCCGCGCTGTAGTAGCTGAGGTTACTCCAGAAGTAGTTGTTGCTGACTTAAACCACCCAATGGCTGGTAAAACATTAAATTTCGATATCGAAATCTTAACTGTACGTCCTGCTACTGAAGAAGAGTTATCTCACGGACACTCGCATGGTGTAGACGGTACGCAAGGTCACTAATCCTGACTTAAGACACAAAAAAAAACAAAGCCGGATGTCAGATGATACCCGGCTTTGTTTTTTATTTCTTTAAAAATCGTATCTTGTTTTTAAACACACGAACGATGCTAACATTTAGGGAAAAAGTAGTTTTATTCAATAAACATCTACATTATCAGGGAAGTCTTCCCCCAGCATTCAATGTAATTAACCCCTACCTTGATAACCCCGAGACATTGGTCGTGATGGAACAGTTCTACCACAAATATTACAATGATAATCGAACCAGAAAATTCATTATCGGCATTAATCCGAGCAGACACGGGGCCGGTGTAACGGGAGTTCCTTTTACGGATACCAAAAGACTATCCAGTGTATGTGGCATACAAATGCATTCTGCGCATACCCATGAAATATCTTCGGTGTTCATGTACGATATGATTGAGGCCTATGGTGGCGCCGATATTTTCTACAAACAATTTTATATCAATTCGCCCTTTCCTTTGGCAATTGTCCGAGAAACAAAACCCAACAATTGGATCAATGCAAACTACTATGATGATAAAACACTCTTCGACATGGTCAGCCCTTTTATGCTTGATTCATTGAAACAACACATCGCTATGGGCCTAGCGACGGAGGAGGTCTTTGTGCTCGGAAAGAAAAATGCAACCTTTCTCGCTAAGATCAACAAAGAAGAAAAGTTGTTTGGAAAAATGACCGTTCTAGACCACCCACGCTATATACAACAATATAAATCCAAAGACAAACTGCACTACATCGATAATTACATCAGCGTGCTGAACACAGACTAGGTTATCGCACATGTAAACTCTAAACAAAAATATAGAAGAATATAAAAGAATTTGTATCTATATTCCGATCAAATTGAATATTATAATATACATTTTGAAAATTAAAGGATACATATGCATATATTTACAGAACGAAGTCCGAGTTATCCAACTGATTTGACCATCCGTTTGAGTCGCTTCGGATCAATTTCCCCCCTTATTCGTATCAGGAAGCAGATAGATGCATGCCCCGACCAGACTGCTACCTCCTCATTTCCGAGTTTGACTCGGACTCACCACGGACTCATGCTGCTTGCAGTATGCTAGCAATCCGGCGCTATGACGAATGTTTTCCAAAGAAGATTGGAATGAATTCCAAATCAAACATATCATTCCGTAGAGAATGAAATACGTTTTCAATATGAATTTAATAATTGGCCTTTGACAACGATTACCATATTTAAAATCAGAGGCAAAGCCCAATTTTAAATCCACTAAAAATAAACAACTATTTTTTTTTCAGTAATTTAAATACATATATTTACAATATGGCAACGATAGAAAATGGAAATCTGAAAGGCTTAGTTGGGAACGTGGTCTTTCGACAATCGAATGAAAAAACAATTGTCCAGACGAAAGTAGGACGGAAACCAAAACAAACCAAAGGGACAAAAGCCGCCTCCGTAAGCTTTGGAGTGAGCAGTGCTATTGGCGCTTACATACGACGGACGATGGCAGAAGTACACATGGGTTTTTATGATAGCAATATGCACAATCGCTTAGTAACTCAGTTGCAGCGAGTGAACGGCCCTAGTGGACATATATCCAAAGAAAAATCTATACGCAGCAATAAGATAAACCGTTTGGTCAATTTTCAATTCAATGAAAAATGCCATATGCAGGACTTTATGCATTTCGATCCACAGATCCAATTATCGGACAATAAGCAACTTACTATCCAGTTTCCAAAATTTGATAAACAAAAGGACATACGGCAGCCAAAAAATTGCGACCTGCTCATCTTTAACCTCTTTATTGTCATGCTCAACTTTGAGCAGCAACAATATATTCATGTCCATAGCCCCCAGATCCCCATCAACCTGCATACGCGACCCAAAATGGTTGAATTAGAACAGCTATCATTTGATGTAAACTATAAAGATGCAACAACCGTACTTGTTGGTATGAACATCGAATATTATGGATTTCATCGCCATAAACATCTGTTATTAAATAATAAAAGCTTTCATCCAGCTGCAATAGTCGGTGCGTTTATTAATTAAGATATGCAACTCTCAAAAGCTGATGTTATCAAAATGCCTACTAAAATCGATTGGCTACTAAAACTATATCACCTATTGAATATCAGACGCTATACAAGCCCCAACCGTAGCAATCTTAGCATTATTGGTTTCTACAAGCTTTCTAAAGCGTGTACCTGTATAGGGCAAGTTATACTCTATTTCAATTTCTTTCGTCATGTATGTTGATCCGTATGATTAACTCTTTCCGATGCTATTATATAAGACAACCGCTACAACTTTGTCGCACGCAGCATTTCTCGCTTGCCTGGTGCACCAGGCGCCTTTTCTATTAAAAATCCCAATGCTTTCATACTGCGTTTGAGGTTCCCAGTAATAGCATAAGTCACAAAAACACCACCCGGTTTGACAAACCGTGCAATATGCCCCAAGGCAGCATCATCCCACATCTCAGGCTGATGCACTGCAGCAAAGGCATCAAAATAAACGACGTCAAAAAAGCGGTCCGATTGAAAATTCATCAACAGGGTATGATCAATATGAAGTTTTAATTGTTCGTTAATCTGCACGTTTCCCGTCAAAGCCAGCTCGTATGCATTCAAATAACTTGTCCAAACACTTCGGTGTACCGTCGCATCATAGCCCGTTGCAGCAATAGTAGACAAAGGCAGGGGAAATCCTTCAATTCCGACGTATTCCACCTGAAAAGATTGATCCCTAAGAAAGTCGGCTGTTTGTAGAAAATTCAAACCGGTACCAAAGCCAACCTCCAAGATACCAACGTCGGTGGCCCCTGTTGTTTGTACATAGTGGTCAAGCCCTGTTTTTATAAAAACATGCCTGCTTTCCTGTACTGCACCGTGTTTAGAATGATAACATTCCCCTATTTCAGCATTAAACAAAGTTTTCGAACCATCTCCTGTCGTTACAAATTCCATTTTTATACAAATACTTTAAGTTCCAATTTTCACACATTAAGTCTAAACAACTAAACAGTAATCCAAACAAATGGCGCACTCCTTACCCATGACACTTATCACTGCTACTATCCAAAGATAAAAAAGCCAATTCGAGTATCAAAACCTTCCCGATTTCAACAGCATCAACAGCTGTGAAAGCGGACGGAAACTCTTTTGTAGATCATAAAACGAGCATAGCAAACTCTGTGATACCTCAATGAAAAGATACAAAGCAATCACCTATACATTTGCAGAAAAAAGCGGATTTTTTCTGCAAGGAAAAACAAAAATGAACAAACACGCATAAATTCAGCTCATTTTAATAGCGCTATTCGAGAAAAACACTATTTTAGTAATCTAAATACAAAATATTCACAAAACCTAATGAAATATCCAAACCTAACAAGCGCAGGCAATACAACAGAATTGGATATTCTCAATGTAACCAAATTACAAAGACAATATAAGCAGTTCTTCCATGCGAATGAACTCCATTTGAAATAACTAATCATGTACATATGAAATACGCTACAAAAACTTTTGTGCAGAACTACGGCAGTATCTTACTTCTACTCCTTGGGATCAGTATTGGAAGTTTGATCGGCATCTTCTTTCCACATATCGTCAACAATCTTAAACCGATCGGTGACATTTTTCTAAACCTCCTATTTGTCAGCGTTATACCATTGGTGTTTTTTGCCATATCCTCATCTGTTGCCAATATCGATGGCGACAGTGTACTGGGAAGGATCATCGGTATGATGTCGTTCGTATTTGTACTGGGTATTGTCGTCGCCGGACTGTCAAGCATCTGCTTCCTCTACCTCTTGCCAGTAGATGCTCCACTGCCTATTGAACAAACAAACAAGATTATAGAAACAGTTGTTCATGATTCTTGGGGTGAAAAAATGGTCCGCTTTTTAACCGTTAGCGAATTTTCAAGTTTATTATCACGACAAAATATGCTGGCCTTTGTCATATTCTCTTTCCTTGTTGGCATTGCTACACGCAAATCAGGGGCATCTGCAGAAACCTTCCGTAAATTTATAAACTCGGGCAATGTTGTGATGGGAAATCTGCTCGTGATGGTCATGAACCTGGCCCCTATTGGTTTGGGCGCATATTTTGCCTATCAGGTTGGAACATTGGGCCCACAGCTCTTTGGTTTTTATGCCAAACCAATCGGGCTATATTACTTTTTTGGAATCCTCTATTTTTTTACGGTATTCAGTTTATTCGCTTTTTTAGCCTTCGGTCTAAAGGGTGTCAAACGATATTGGCAAAATAACATATTGCCTTCCTTAACCGCATTGAGCAGCTGCAGCAGCCTCGCCACCATGCCGGCCAACTTACTTGCAGCCAAACAAATTGGAATCCCGGACAGCGTCGCTAGTGTCGTCATTCCCCTAGGCACGACATTGCACAAGCATGGTTCTGCAATCGCCTGTATCTTTAAAATCTATATCGCACTTTTATTAAGTGGAAAGGAATTTTTTGATCCGTCGAATCTAATTATGGCGGTAGGAATTACATTGCTGGTCAGTATCGTGGCCGGCGGCATTCCTAATGGTGGCTATATCGGAGAAATGCTGATTATATCGGTTTATCAGATGCCAACAGAGGTGATCCCGTCCATTATGATTATTGCAACCCTGGTCGATCCCCTTGCAACCATGCTCAATGCTACCGGAGACACCGTAGCCGCTATGCTCACCACCAGATTGATCGGACAAAAACTGGCCGATCCTATTCCCGAAAATCCAGGTTAAACAAGCTACAAGCGATAAGTATTTCACAGGACAGCGGATCAATATAGATCACACCCATGGCTCGCGGATCAAAAACGGTATGCAAAAAACAGCTCGCCATATTGATGCCGGTGAAACACCGATTTGAGCTCTTTCGAATTAAAGATATAATTGATACCGTAATTGATCTTGTGATTCGACCAGTTGAAACCCATGCGGTGACTAAGCATCCAAGGCTGAATAGTGTATAGCTTGCCTATGGGATCATTTTGACCTCTCCCTCCTTCTACGGTTGCGCTGTAAAAAATACGGGACACGTTTGGTTGATAGATAAAATACCATTCTTTATCATTGTCTGCTCTTCCTTGTGTCAAATGCCCATGGGTAAAGGTGGATGCCTGATAGGATTTCAGCTTGCCCAACCGAAACGGGGCCGCAATTCCCAGATTGGTATTATTCAGTCCAACGGTCCCTTCACCGATAATTCCCACATCAAATTGCTGGTTTTGACTGCGATATAATCCTTTTTTATAGGTTGCACTTAAATCAATACCGAAGGAATTTCCAAGCTGCGTATCCCAACCTGTTGCCTCATACATCCCAAATAGATGATGGATAAACTTCTGGGCTTCTTCACCGTAGGATTTAGGACCGATCTGCGCCAATTCAGTCTTGAACTCAACGACCTGATCCTGCGGTAAAAATCGCGTTATCCCAGCACTAAAATAAAGGTAACCTGCAAACGGTCTATCGTATTTTTTTTCCTGCCGTCTATAGTCAATGATACTGATACCGTTATAAATACGCTGGCCTATTTCAAAATCCAATACCGTATTTGAAGACTGTTTATCCAGTTTCCCCGGCAACGCAATCCTATAGTTTATATTGATACCATTGGTATAATAGCGGTCCTGCCCGGTCAGGAGATAGACATCATTGTCATTTTGGATAGCAATTTCCTGGTTACGGAATTTCACCTGTCCAAAAACAAAGAAACAGGGAACTATAACAGCCAAAAAAAGCCCTAAAAATCGCAAAGCAATACTCATATTAACAGGCAATTGTAAAATTCATGCGATATCATTAGAACCAAAATAGCAAATTTCACTTCAAATTATTCAAAAGCATTCGAATCTAGCTTATTTTTCCAATTAATTCAAACTATTTAGAATAGATATAAATAATATGGAAAAGTTGCATTATTCCTTTCTTAGCGAATCTATTTGTAATTTTGCATTCGATTAGGTCTCAAATGTAATCAATTTGGGATTTTAGCGAGCACAACGTTGTCAGGTTTGGGTAATAATCTTTCTAAAAAAACAGGAAGATATCTGGCAGATTGGAACAGCTATTCATAGTTAAGAAAAAACAAACCGGGTGAAACGAGCTCATTTTATACGATGAGATCAAACACTTATAAAATAAGTAAATACAAATGAAAAAAAGTTCAATTATTCTAATCGCTATCATTGCTGTCGCAATTGCCATGATACTTGTTATCTATACCGATTCAAGTACCTATTCGACATTTACCGAAGCTAAAGAAAAGAAAACCGAACTATATGTGGTAGGTCAATTGAATAAAGACAAAGCGCTTCATTATGATCCCAAAACTGACGCCAACAAATTTTCGTTTTTCATGCGTGACAACGATGGTACAGAATGTGAAGTGATTTTTAGAGGCGCCAAACCTCAAGATATTGAACGTTCAGAGCAAATTGTATTGACAGGAAAAATGGACGGAAATGTGTTTAGGGCAAGTAAGATATTGATGAAATGTCCGTCAAAATATAACGATAAATCGGTCGTCACCGAGATCAATGCTACTGCTTTCAATAATTAATTCGTAAAATCAATTTTCAATGGACGTTAATTACGTTGGTGAGCACCTGCTGCCAGGGCAGATCGGACAATTTTTCATTGTACTTTCTTTTGGTGCTGCACTTCTATCTTGTATCAGTTACTTTTTTGCAACAAAATACCCTGAAGAGCATTCATGGAAAAAAATTGCACGTATTGCCTTTTGGTCTAATGCGGTCTCCGTCGTGGCGATTGGTGCAACTTTATTTTATATTATATACAATCATCTTTTTGAATATAATTATGCCTGGGCGCACTCGTCCAAGACACTCCCTACCTACTACATTATTTCCAGTTTTTGGGAAGGTCAGGAGGGTAGTTTTTGGCTTTGGATGTTCTGGCAAACGGTATTAGGCTCTGTTTTGCTCTTTAAAGCAAAAAGCTGGGAATCGTCTGTCATGACTTTCGTCATGCTATGTCAAGCATTTTTAGCATCCATGATTATTGGTGTGGAAATCTTCGGTCTGCGGATCGGTAGCTCTCCTTTTATTTTATTGCGTGAAGCAATGGATATTCCAATCTTTAGAGAAGCTAATTATCTTTCACTCATCACCGATGGTAATGGTTTGAACCCTTTACTTCAAAATTACTGGATGGTGATTCACCCACCGACACTATTCCTTGGCTTTGCGTCGATGATTGTTCCTTTTGCTTATGCAACAGGTGCTCTTTGGACCAAACGTTACAAAGAATGGATCAATGCAGCACTTCCTTGGGCTTTATTTGCCGTGATGATTTTAGGCGCAGGTATTATCATGGGCTCATTCTGGGCTTACGAAGCACTTAACTTCGGTGGCTTCTGGGCATGGGATCCGGTAGAAAATGCATCCATTATTCCTTGGTTTACCTTGATTGCCGCTGTTCACGTCATGATTGCTTACAAGAATTCAGGCCACTCCTACTTCACCGCTACATTTTTGGCGATGATCAGCTTTGTGCTTGTGATCTATGCATCTTATCTAACACGTAGTGGTGTCCTTGGAGAGACCTCTGTACACTCCTTTACCGATCTGGGAATGAGCGGACAGTTGATCTTATTCAATGTCGTATTTTTGGTTATCATGGTGGTATTTCTTACGGTCAAAAAGAAAGAGATGCCCATCACAGAAAAGGATGAGGATATCTATTCAAGAGAATTCTGGATGTTTATTGGCGCCTTGGTATTGACTGTCGCATGTGCACAGATCATCGCTTCAACATCAATTCCAGTGTTCAACAAGATCTTTGGCACCAAGGTAGCTCCACCTTTGGATCCGATCCAACATTATAATAAGTGGCAATCAGGTTTTGCTGTCATCGTAATGATCTTAACCGGATTTACACAATTCTTAAAATACAAACGTACCGATAGCCGCAAGTTTTTGGCTTCTACTGTAGCATCGTTGGTGGTCTCTCTAATGCTAACGGCTGCTGTCGTCTATTTTACGAAGACCTATACCAACTTGATCTACATTTTGATCACCTTTGCGAGTATTTTCTGTATTCTGGCAAATATCCGCGTATTGGGTGACGCTGTCAAAGGTAAATGGAAACTGGCTGGCTCTTCGGTAGCCCATATCGGTTTTGGTTTATTACTTATCGGTGCCATGGTGGCCGCGGCAACCAACGAGGTCATCTCCGTCAACAACACGGGTTACATCGCTGTATCGGGATTTGACAAAGTAGAAAAGCCTGGCGACAACTTATTCCTCACCGAGGGTGAACCTGTACAAATGGGTGAATACAAAATTACCTATATCGGCGATAGCATTGTTGCTCCAAATACGTTCTATAAAATAAAATACGAGCGGATCGACGAAGAAACAGGCAAAGTGAAGGAGCATTTTGTGCTGCAACCTTTTGCACAAAACAACGCGAAAATGGGCGGGTTGATTGGTACTCCAGCCACCAAACATTATATCACACATGACGTATATACATTGATTACTGCCGCTGCGGCTGAAAGTCAAGCAACACACGCTAAAGTTCCTGCAGAAGACAAAACTGGTTTCGAGGACTACGAGGAGCCGGCAACTTACCAGGTGAATATTGGCGATACTTTACGCTACCGAAATGGATATTACGTCATCGAAGGATTAAACAAAGAGGCTCACCTGGAGAAAATTCCAAAGGGCCCAGGGGATGTCATGGTTGGATTAAAAATAAAAGTATTTTCGGCCGACAACAAACAGTATGAGGTACAACCGATCTATTTAATTAAAGAAGGTGGTGTTTACGACTTCAATAAAGATGTCAGTGAGCAAGGACTTAAATTCAGATTTACGGGAATTAAACCTGACAAGGATAAACTGGAAATCATGGTTTATCAAAAGCCGCTTCCAGAAAAGAAATGGGTCGTATTTAAAGCCATTAAATTCCCATACATCAACTTTTTCTGGTGTGGAACGATTGTCATGACCATCGGTTTTATCATGTCCATTGTGAGAAGAAATAAAGAGGAGAAACGAAAAGCACTTAAATAATGAACATTGTGATCTTAGGAAGCGGTAATGCCGCGACGCATTTTGGACAACAGTTTCAAAAAACAGGACAGCATATCGTTCAGATCTACAGTAAAACAAAAGCCAATGCAGACGCATTGGCTTTTGCGCTTCATTGCCCGGCAATTGACCAACTGTCTGAACTCGACCTGCATGCCGATCTCTACCTTGTTGCTGTTTCGGATCAGGCCATTTTACCTGTTGTAGAAGCGCTACCGAAGAACTTAGCAGGCATTGTTGTTCACTGTTCAGGAGCCACCGATCTTGCTGTCCTCGCTGGATTTAAAAACGGGGGAGTCCTCTATCCACCACAATCGTTATCCAAAAATAAAGCAGTCGATTTCTCGACCGTCCCACTTTGTGTTGAAGGTAACACGGATGAAAATAGTGCCGTGCTACTTCAGCTTGCACAGACATTTGCACCGCAAAGCATCTATTGTAATTCCCAGCAGCGCTTAGCCATTCACCTTGCCTCGGTCCTAGTCAATAATTTCTCCAATATCCTCTATCAGATGGCTTATGAGTTATTGGAAGAAAACAACTTATCCTTTGATTTAATCAAACCAATTATCCTGGAGACGGCAGAAAAGGTGCAAAATCATATTCCGATAACAGTTCAGACAGGACCAGCGATCCGACAGGATGTAGCGACAATGCAAAAACATTTGCAATTTATTAGCAATAAACCAGATTTACAGCAAATCTATCAACTTTTGTCGCAGGAGATTACTAAAAGAAAATAGTTTGTTAGAAACAGTTATAAACTTATCAAAACTTACCTCCAAAGGGTAAATATATCCATTTACTTCAGGAACTTTAGTACATTTGCTTCGTCCAAAAGCGCATTTTGGAATGCTAATTGAGTAATAAAATTATCAGTTGGGCTAAACATTAAAATAGCGAATTAAAACTAAACAATCGTATTTTCTATGGAAGTTAGAAAACTCATTCTTTCAATAATGATTGTGATTAATTTAATCATTGTATCATTTGGATTTATATTTACATCAAGCTGGTTTTGGCTGCTTATCATCCCATTTCCATTGCTATTGATCGCATTATATCATAGTTTCCAGACCAAACATGCCATCCTACGCAATTATCCCTTAGTTGGATATTTCCGCTATATCTTCGAATCTATTCGTCCTGAGTTGAGACAATATTTTTGGGAGTCGGACATGGATGGACGTCCTTTTAACAGAAGACAACGTTCGATCGTATACCAACGTGCAAAAAATCAGCGTGAAACTGTAGCATTTGGTATGCAGACTGATCCACAGGCTGTCGGAAACGAATGGGCTGCGCACTCTGTTTTCCCTTGCCATATCGAAAACCACGATCTGCGTACCACTGTTGGAAATGCAGCCTGTAAAAAACCCTATAGCTTAAGTGTGTTCAACATCTCGGCAATGAGTTATGGAGCCTTGAGTAAAACAGCAATAACAGCATTAAATAAAGGTGCTGCACTTCAAAACTTTGCGCACAATACCGGCGAGGGAGGGATCAGCGACTACCACAACAATGGGGGTGATTTAATCTGGCAGGTCGGTACAGGTTATTTTGGCTGTCGTAATAAGGAGGGAAAATTTGATCCGGAACTTTTTAGAGAAAAATCTAATCGTGAAAACGTGAAGATGGTCGAATTGAAGCTCTCGCAAGGCGCTAAACCTGGTCATGGCGGTATTCTTCCGGCGGCGAAAAACACACCTGAGGTCGCTGCTATTCGTCACGTCATTCCCGGAACAGATGTAATGTCGCCTCCAGCACATAGTGCTTTCTCCTCACCGACTGAAATGATGCACTTCATACAACAGCTGCGCGAGCTATCCGGGGGGAAACCTATAGGCTTCAAAATTTGTATCGGTGATAAACACGAGTTTATCGACATTTGTCATGCCATGCAAAACACGCAGATCTTCCCGGATTTTATCTCCGTAGATGGATCAGAAGGTGGTACAGGAGCTGCTCCACTGGAGTTTACAGATAACCTAGGGATGCCACTATACGATGCATTGACATTTGTAACGAAAACCTTGATTGCTTTTGGTTTAAAAAAACATATTAAAGTTATTGTATCAAGCCGTATCGTAACAGGTTTCGATATCTTGAAAGTCATTGCCTTAGGCGCAGATGCATGTTATAGTGCTCGCGGTATGATGTTCGCTTTAGGGTGTATTCAAGCACTTAAATGTAATGAAGACGTCTGCCCGGTTGGAGTTGCCACACAACAACCGCATTTATACAAAGGACTCGACGTAAACGATAAATATGTGCGCGTCGCCCAGTTCCACCGCAACACATTACGTGCTACAGTCGAAATTATGGAAGCTTGTGGTTTCAAAACACTTTCGGATGTATCGGCAGATAAATTCTATCGTAAGGTAGATGCAATCAGGACACTCAGTTTTCAGGAAATCTATTTCGGAACTGAAGGTAAATTGGTCAATAGCCACACCGATTTCGAAAGCAAACTTTTCGAAGATTAATTGCTAGAAGTTCATAAAAAGAAGGTCCCCTATGTATTCAACACAGGGGACCTTTTTTATACCTTGATAGTTCCCTTACAAAATAAAACCCGCTAATTATCTTTATTTCAAATTAAACAATACGCGATGCAGAATCGTATTTGATAAAGTAATTTGATCGTCGCCCAATCCCCCTAAGGCCTGTTCAATAGTATTTTTTGCCTGCTTCATTCCTTCATCCTTCATCTTCCGTCCGATTTTTGTTAAATAGATCAGATTGGATCGTCTATCGTTTTTATCATTAACGCGGATAACCAGATTTACCCGTTCCAGGTTATTAATTAATCGAGTGACACTTGGTTTATCTCGAAATGTGCGAACAGCAAGCTCCTGCTGGGTAAGCCCCTCTTCTACCCACAGGTTATACATGATACTCCATTGTTCAGAAGTAATGTTTAACCCGGCCTCCTTGAGATTACGTTGTAATCTCCGCATAACTGCAATTGAGTATTTCCCCGTTAGGAAATTATAAAAATACTCTTGTGATACTAAATCTTGGTCTAACATATGAATAATGGTTATGGTTGTTTACGCAACTTATTTTAATAATAAAACGTCGTCTTTCATTCAATATGAGAAAAAGCTAAACGTATTTTGGCTAATAGTTAGCCTAAATTACGCTTTAATATAGCTGTCTCAAACAAAATTTTATCAACATGTCATAAGTAGATGTTGATAAATCATAACAATTTGATTTATACTAGACTGAATTTAATAAATAAAAAGGATACAAACAAAATAAATGCTTGCAATTGTACCTAATTTAGAGGATGTTATCCGATAGAAAAAGAATCGGAATCTTTTAAGAAAGGAAATTTCTCCCGTGCTTCCAAAAGATCGTTCGGATTTAAGGTAAAGGTGTACAAGTCCTCATCTTCCGGTTTATAATATACCACGTCACCAAGGGGCGATATACACATAGAGCCACCAGAATAGTAAATATCATTACCGTCGTGCCCTACCCGGTTTACCCCAATGACATAAGCTTGGTTTTCTATTGCACGTGCCGGAATAAGGGCTCTCCAATGTGCTGAGCGCTTGTCTGGCCAGCTGGCTGTATACACTAAAATATCATAGGCTCCGTTTTGATTTTTAGACCAGACTGGGAATCTAAGGTCATAACAGATCATGGGGCAAATTTTCCATCCTTTGATATCCACCAGGATACGTTCATTTCCTGGCTCGAAATACTCGCTTTCTTTGGATAATCCGAAAAGATGACGTTTATCATATTTTACATATTTACCATCCGGAAACATCCATACAAAACGATTATAGTATTTTCCATCTTCTTCGATAATCAGAGAACCGGCAACAACACAGTTAAGCGAGCTTGCCATTTCAAATAGCCATCTTGTCGTAGGTCCATTTGCAGGTTCAGCACATTTCTCGACATTATTCGTGAAGCCTGTATTAAACATTTCGGGGAGAATAATAACATCCGTTTTCTCGCGCAATGAGGAAAGTCTCAACGCCAGATTATTTAGATTCTTCTCAATATTTTCCCAGAATAAATATGCTTGAAATACGGTGATTTTTAAAGGCTCCATGAACGTAATCTAAAAATTTATTTAATTATTTTCTTACAAAAAAAACATTTACAGGCAAGATACGAATTTTAATAGAATTTATACTTATTGCTGTCTTACCAAAAGGTTATTTGCTAACACTAATAACGCTTCTTTGCGATCATTTGGTACATTCAATGCTTCCATTTTTTCAAATGCCCTTTGTGTATAGCTATCTTTCAATTCATCGGCAGCAGTTTTAATCGCATACTTGTCGTATAAGGCAAGCATATCCGCTACTTTCGATGGGGCAGTCTCTATAGTGGCGTTTAATAGGGCTTGTAAAACCGTCTTATCATCATCCGAAATTACCGCCATCAACTTTACCAATAAAAAGGTTTTTTTATTGATCATGATATCACCACCAACAATCTTTCCAAAGGTATCTGGATCTCCATAAGCATCCAAGATATCGTCCTGTAATTGAAATGCTAAGCCTACATTCTCTCCAAAATCGTAGATCAGCTGCTGTTGCTGTTCATCTGCTCCCGACAGAATAGCACCCAACTGTAACGCTCCGCCCAATAACACCGAAGTTTTAAGACGGATCATCTCAAGATATTCAGGCATTG
>JBMAAL010000114.1:0-13927 GCA_050281725.1 Sphingobacterium sp.
GGAAATGCCGTGGAGATCAAACCTGGAGCAGTCAATTGGATGACGGCAGGTAAGGGTGTCACACACTCCGAAAGAACCCCCGAACAGCTGAGATCGACGCCGCACGACCTACATGGACTGCAGATTTGGGTGGCCCTACCAAAAGAACTCGAGAAAATGGAACCTAATTTTGTTCACATAGAAGAACCGCAACTTCCACATTGGACCGAAGATGGTGTATCCTATCGCTTAATTGCAGGAGAAATTAAAGATCACCGTTCCGAGGTCCCCGTATACAGCCCATTATATCTTATTGAAATCAAAGCGGAAAAAGATGCAACTATTAAACTAGGTGATCATCTATATGGCGAAAGTGGATTATATATCCTTCATGGGACTGTTCATGCGGAAGGTCAGGAATTCGGTCCAAAGCAGATTTTAGTTGCCAAGGATGCGAAACTATGTGAATTCGAAATGAAAGCAGGTACATCAGTCTACATTTTCGGTGGCGAACCTTTTCCTGAGCAACGATATATCGACTGGAACTTCGTCGCTTCGGACATTGAAACATTAAAAATAGCGCGCGAAAAATGGGAAAAACATGAATTTCCAAAAGTTCCTGGAGATGACGGCTATATTCCAATCCCGCCAGTAAATCCAACTTTAGGGCAGAAAAAAGCTTAGCAGCACTATTTTTTCACTTCCACTGGTCAATCGCCAACGTATCTACCGGATCGGGATTACAATTGGAAGGACAAAACAGACGAAAACAAAAAGGCTGGAAATTGTGAACAATTTCCAGCCTTTTTGTTGAATATATCTTAAAGTCAACTGTTGCAAAAAACCACTAATGACCTATTCCGCTCACTCCACCGGATACAACCAATTTCATGGCATCTGTTGGAGACATATCTAATTTTTTCACCTTGTCTGCACTGATAATGACAACCTGTCCCGCAAAAGAATATGAATATGGGAAATACACCATAACATCTTCTTCAAGCCCAATGCTTTTTAAATCATGTTGAGTCAAGAAACCTATCTTCTTCAGACCAAACTCATTGACCGTCACCAAGACAGGTTCATTAAATTTCTTTGCATCACCAACAAAGGCCTCCGTAAAATCTTTAATCGATGAATATAATGTATTTAAAAGTGGAATCCGCTGGATCTGATGATTAATCCACACTTTAATTGGATCTGTAACAAAATTTGTAAAAATAAGCCCCGCCAAAACCAATACCAAAATAACAGTTAGAATACCTATTCCCGGAATATACAAGGGATGCCCTCTATCATCCTCCAAAAAATGTTCCGTGAGATTCAATGCCGAATCAACTGATGCAACAATCCAAACTATTAAAAAAATAGCACCCGCTAGAGGAACCACCACCAGGATACCTCGTATCAAATAATTAATAAAACCTCTAATTAATTTGCTAAACATGAAGTGAAAATCAAATATTATTCAAAAATGCAGAATATCCTTTATTATTCATAAAAATATACTCTTTTTACGCGTTGTGAAATACTGGTCAGGAGTTCATAAGGGATCGTTCCTATAGCCTTCGCTGCTGACTTTATATCAGGGTACACGATAACTTCATCTTCCTCTCCAACTTCCACATCCGTTACATCCAGCATACACATATCCATACAGATATCACCTATTGTAGGAACTAAAAAACCGTTTACCAACATTTTACCGACACCGTTACCAAAACGCCTATCGTAACCGTCCGCATAACCAATTTTAATTGTGGCGATCTTACTATCGCGATATAGGATGCCATGCCTATTATAGCCTACGGTTTCACTTGCCGGGAGATATTTAATTTGTGTCACATTAGTTTTCAAGGTACTCGCCTCCCTAATGGGTAAATCATGACGCTCAATATCGATACCATAGAGACCGATCCCCAATCTTACCATATCAAAATACGCATTCGGCCATAGTTCAATACCCGATGTTGCTGCAATATGACGTAGAAAAGAATAGCCTATACCACTTTTTAGACGCTTTGTAAACTCATCCAGCAGATCAATTTGTCGCTGTGTAAATTCCCGGTCCTTTGCATTGCCTGCAGACGCTAAATGGGAAAAGGCAGATTTAACCTCTAAAATCGCTTCCGTACTTAATACGGCGATTAAACGATCAACCTCGTCAGGCATAAAACCCAACCGATGCATACCAGTATCTATCTTAATATGAATCGGAAAGGAAGTTATCTGTTTCGTTTTCAGAAAATTCAAGAAGGAAAACAATATTCTAAAGCTATAAATCTCCGGTTCAAGGTTATACTGAACGATGGACTCAAAAGAACTTTCATCCGGACTCATTACCACAATAGGCAATGTGATGCCTGCACCTCGCAAATCCACTCCCTCATCCGCAAAAGCGACCGTCAGATAATCCACCCGATTGAATTGCAAAAGATTTGCAATCTCGAAACTTCCACTACCGTAAGAGAAGGCTTTGACCATCGTCATTAACTTCACCTGTTTTGGCAGCAGCTGTCGATATACGTTCAAATTATTCTCGAGCGCATTCAAATTGATTTCAAGCACTGTATCATGTGATTTTGCAACCAAAAGCTGACTGATACGTTCAAAATGAAACTCCCGCCCTCCCTTCAATAATACCGTCGCATTTTCAAAAGAAAGTGACCTTATATCGGCCAAAAAAGCAGCAGTATCGCTATATGAAATGGAAGGCACATCAAATTGTGCAGCTACTTTAGGCAACACTTCACCTATCAGTATCAATTTATCCAAACGATACTCACTAAGCAAACGTCTCAGTTTGGACAAGCTTTTTTCATCTTCGATAGTAACACCGGGAATATCCGATAATATCAACATCTTGAACGGATGCTGTCCCTGCTGATTTAAAAACTCCAGGGCTATCTGTAGGGCATCCAGATCATTACTATACGAGTCATCGATAATGGAGCTATTCTTTTTTCCTTTTTTTAACTCAAGACGCATCGCCACAGGCTGCAACTCTTTGATCCTCGATGCGATCACTTCATTTTCATAACCAAAACGTAGCATCACCGCTACACAATTTATGGCATTCTCAACATTTCCTTTATCCACAAACGGTATTTCAACAGCAAAGGTGCGCCCGGTATAATAGAAGGTTACCATAGTAAATCGGTCGTTAACCTGTTTGATGGAATACACCTCCAAAGAAAGTCCCTCATCAAGCCCCCAGGAAAATTTTCGTGGCCTATAAGGCAATTGAACATTTTCAAGGTAAGTATTCGGAAAAATCATGGTTTCAACATGTTTAAACAGCTCGAGCTTTTCATATATCTTTTCCTCCTTCGATTTAAAACCAGCTTTATGGGCCACACCAATGTTGGTTAATAGTCCTATGGTTGGTTTTATCATCTGCTCAAGGCGCTGCATTTCTCCTCTTTCTGAAATTCCCGCTTCGACTAGCGCAAGATTATACTGATCGGAAAGTCCCCATAACGAAAGTGCCACACCGAGCTGAGAGTTATAGCTCTTGGGACTTCTATAGATCTTATATTCAGGAGACATCAGCTGAAAAAGCCATTCTTTTACTATCGTTTTACCATTGCTACCAGTGATTCCAATGACAGGGTAATCGAATTTCTGCCGATGAAAAGTTGCCAGTTCCTGCATAGCGACCAAACTATCCGCTACCCAAAGAACATTAGCTTCCAAAAGCTCCATTTCCTGTGCACTATCGACCTGAAGCACAAAATTACGAACTCCCTTATCATAAGCTTCTCTTATATAACGATGGCCATCTCTGTTCTTCTGAAGTGCAAAAAAAATCCCGTTGTCCGCTTGGACAATTTTACGGCTGTCGTAAAATAAATGCTGGACAAAAGAATTGGGATCCGTGATAAATGTGCGATTGGGATGTAAAATCTGGACGATTTCCGATATTTTGTACATTCTCCTGATATTTTTTGATTGTGTCAAAACTGAACATTTTTTTAGTTATTTCATATTATTTTTGAAATTTTGACAATATGTTTGACGAAGAAAAAAGAAACAAGAAGATATTAACGCAGCATCAGGCGCAGTTGAAAGCGGAAAGCTATTGCGTCTATCAAGAACGCGCACAGCAAGAAGTACGCGATAAGCTCTACAGCTGGGGACTACACGAAGTAGAAGTCGAAAATATATTGGCCAATTTGATCGCCGATAATTTTTTAAATGAAGAACGCTTTGCTATTGCCTACTGTAACGGAAAGCTCCGCATGAAAGGCTGGGGTAAAGTAAAAATCAAGCAGGCACTCAAGGCAAAACGGGTATCCGAACAATTGATAAAAATTGCATTTAAACAAATCGATCTCGATGAATATGAACAAATCTTAAATCACATCATTGACAAAAAACTCCGTGAAATTAGTGGCAAGGACCGCTATGCAGTTAAAAACAAAGTTTATCAGTTTGCACTATCCCGCGGATTTGAGAGTGATTTAATTTTTTCTATACTGAATTCAAAGGAGTTATAAAAAACACAGAAAGAAAGTAAATAAATATTTTGCAATATTGAATTTTCGCTCTATATTTGCATCACCAAAAAGGAACGCAAGGTTCTTTTGAAAATTGAAATAAAATTCCAATGCGAAAATAGCTCAGCTGGTAGAGCACAACCTTGCCAAGGTTGGGGTCGCGAGTTCGAATCTCGTTTTTCGCTCACCTGCCTAGGTGGTGGAACTGGTAGACACGCAGGACTTAAAATCCTGTTCCCGTTAAGGGAGTGCGGGTTCGATTCCCGCCCTAGGTACAAGAAAGCTCATCTAACGATGGGCTTTTCTTGTTTATGCGCGTGTGTAACATCAATCGTGTGTAACCTCGAATAGCTCTATAAAATTCACTGAACTCCCTTCAATCTTTCATAAATTTGCTCGCGAAGCTCACCAGTCGATGGACCTTTTTATTTTACCGCCATAAAAATAAGACAAAGCCATAGGCCAGACTTAACAGTATAAGTTTCAACATGCCTATTTTATAGTTGAATAAAAGAAAAAGTGAAAATAGCACCCATACCAAAGCCATCGGCTCAATGGCATACCAAGAACTAACCCCACCTGGAAATAGAATTCCTAGCCCTAAATAACAGGCTAAATTAACGATTACACCAACGACCGATGCAGTTACTAAAGACAGGATAAATTGTATACATGCATTTTTTTGTGTCCGTTCGATCAGTGGTGCCCCAACAAAAATCAAGACAAAGTTTGGCAAAAAGGTAAAATATGCTGTAGCGATCAAACCTATTGCTGCCATGGAATAGGACTGATGAAAATGATTGAAGCCAGCCATGAAACCAACATAGGCCAAAACGACCACTAAAGGTCCCGGGGTTGTCTCTGCAAGCGCAAATCCATCTATCATTTGGCTCTTGGAAAGCCAAAACAATTTCTCTGTCACAAGGGCCGCAACATAGGGAATGACTGTATAAGAACCTCCAATCGTCAAATAAGCAGACTTTGTAAACAAAAAAGAAAGTGTCTTCCAAAATTCCGTATCGATGGTAAAAAACAGTAAAATGGACAGCGGAATCAACCATAGTAAGAAAAACAGCAGAACCTGAAGAGACATACGACTGTAAGATATGGGGGGTAGTTTTTCGAGCGTATTGATATAATAAACTGATTCGAGCTGCTTATCTTCCTTTTCATGATGGGCATTAATTTTGGAAGTTTTTGACAAGATTGCATAGCATAGTACACCGAAAGCGATCACCCCCACAATAATCCAGGGCATTGGAACCCCAGCAAAATACGATAGCAGAAAGGCAGCCAATGCGACCAAATAATGCCATATGCTGACAAGAGATTTCTGCCCCACCCGAAAGGTTGCAAATATAATGATCGCTAGAACGGCAGGTTTTAAACCCGAAAATAAAGCAATAAGCAATGCGGAGTTACCATAGTGTGCATATAGTGCACTGAGTCCAAAGATAATGAGAAGTGAAGGAACAATAAAAAATAGTCCGGCCAACACACCTCCTTTTAAGCCGTGCAACTTCCATCCTAAATAGATCGTCAATTGGTGCGCTTCAGGTCCTGGCAACAACATACATGCATTGAGTGCCTGAAAAAACTTCCTGTTGCTTACCCATCTTTTCTTTTCGACCAAAAAATCGTGCATAATGGTCACATGACCAGTTGTTCCACCAAAACTTATCCAACCTAACACAAACCAAAACCACATGGCCTCCCGAAAAATTGGCTTCTGTCTATGATCTTCTTCTTCTAAATTCATCTTTTTTAACGCTATTTCCCTTAGGCTCGTACCTTATCGAAAACAATCTCCACAGCGCGAGCCTCATTCCGATATCTCCTGTTTAAAACACCTTGTTTGGGGAGAACATACACAGCAGTTTAAAACCGCTATATAACTGCATAAAAAAAGCGGGATATCTTAAATATCACGCTTTTTTTATATTAAGAATTAGTCTGATAAACTATTTTTTATCTAAAATAGTAACTTCCACCCTTCTATTTTTTTGACGTCCTTCCGGAGTTTTATTATCGCCAACTGGATTTGACTGACCGAAACCTTTTGCTGTGATGCGCGATTCAGCAACACCTGAATCTACTAAGAACTTCTTAACAGACGTTGCTCTTTTATCGGAAAGCCACTGATTATACTCAACAGTACCCGTAGCATCAGTATACCCATCAACTTTGATCTTATTATTACTTTCTTTCAAGATCAACGCCAATTTACTAACTTCAGTTTTTGCCTTCTCAGATAGATAAGAAGAGTTTGTTGGAAACAATAAATCAGACGATATACTAAACTTAATCCCTTCATCAGTTCTTTTCGCATCATTAAAATCCTTCTTCACATTTTTCAAACCATCATCAGTTCCATCTTTTGTTACAACAGCACCCGGATTGACTACAATAGCTTGTTGTTTACAGGAAAATAACGATAAACTTGCACATAAGGTTAAAATCCCCAAATTAATTTTTCTAAGCATGTCGTTTCTAACGTATTTAATATCGATTTAAGCAAGTAAATATAGCGAAAAAAGTCCAATATGACATCCCTTCTCCGCCATATCTAACGTAACAAATCTATTTCTTGCTATATACTTTTTCTAAAGTCTTTTTTACCTCAGGAATATTCTCATACAATTTCCAAATCATGCCTGAATTTGCATTCTCGATCATTACGGCAATCGTTGCCTGATTCCTCGCACGATAGCTTTCAGAAACATCGTTATTTTTAATATCAATCCAGCTTCTGAAACCATATTGCGTAAATAACACATCGGCGTATTCTTCGTAAAACTTACGTAATGCTTTTAGACCGATCTCCTTTTCAAATGGGTACGCTGCAATAGCTATCGCAGGATTCACCAAATATCCCTGATACGTATCCTCCACATTTTCCACTCCCCAAATATCTGTAAATCGTGTCCCTATGCTCATTTCATTATCTCTACGTTTATAGGCCAGAATATAATTCGACAAATATTTCTTGTAATCTACAAAGTCATCCACTTTTCCTTTCGGATCCATAATCAAAAAGGGACGATAAACAGCCATTAACGATTCATTTAAACTGCCGCCGGCAATATTCTTGGCAAAAATAACTTTGTCGTCGGAGTAGATCGAAACTCCGGTATTTTCAGTGTCGCCAATTAAAGGGTTTGCACTTATTGAACGCGCTAAAGAATCATTTAATTTCGTTTTGAGTTCAGGAGCCAAATCATTGGAGTCATCCCCAAAATACAATTCGTTACCTTTATGTTTGGTTGCAAATCCATTGATATAAGCTGAAATCGCTAAAGGATGGGTAGGTGAAGACATCGCCAGCAAGTAAGTACCCAGACTCTCGTTAAATCCCCCCAAAGGCCTCGATCTAGCTGTACTGTCTACTGGAGACCACTTATTCCAAAGTACATCAGGATTCTGTGCGTCCGTAAAATAGTTCCAGTTTATGCGTTCCCAGAGCTTCGTAATAGTATTCCTCAAGGCCTGTTCATCAGGATCCTCTTTAGAAAAATATTGTCGGGCAATCAAAAGCGATTCCATAATATGGGAGGTTCCGCGCAAATCGTACGTTGGAACTGAATCGCGATAATAAGGTACCCCTGATCGGCCATCGTAAAGCGCTGTAAAGACCCCTTGATGTTGTTGTGCACTGCTCAAAAATTTCACAATCCGCGTTAACCTGACCAAAAGAGCTTGTCGCGAGATCAAGTTGTTCTCTCCTGCCACAAGCAAACCCAAGATCGCATAGCCAGTTTCATTTGTTGATACAATAGCTTGTCTATTGCCTCGATCAGGTAGAAACATACCACTATTCACATCATAGTTGTCTATAAAATAATTCACATGAGCATTCCGGATAAAATTTAACATCTCCTTATCCGTCCCCTTTTTTGTCTGTACCTCCCTAACCTCAGAAAACGGAGATTCAACATAATTATAGTCTACCCAAGCGATTTTGTAATAATAAGATTTATTATATTCATTCACCCTGTCCAGCGACTTCTGTACATAGATGGGTAAAATTGCTATCGGCTGAAAATTGAGTTTATCTTCCGAACGGTAGATTTTCACATAGCGAATACTTGGTGTCAGCGGCAATTGCCAAACCAGCTCAACTTGTTTATCTACGGAACTGATCTTCGATAAGATAGCTGCTGATGAAAGTCTCACCTTTGGATAGTTTTTGGGCAAAAACTCAATTTGATCGATAAATAATTGATTTGTCTGCAGGGCAGTTCCATTCTGTTCCAGAATTAAAGCCGAAACAGACTTCCCTAATGAAATTCCTCCAAATTTATTGACTGGAATGGAAACATTAAGCCAAGTATCATAAGCAAAATCATCGATATAATTAGCGATATCCACAGCATTTGTCTTCGTGTCGTTTTGTTGTAAGGTAACTTTTGGCAATTGTCCCTTTTCAGTATTGCTTTGAATAAAAAGCTTAAAAGTTAGATGATCATCCTTGGCAATTAAGTAGGGAAATTTCTGTTTGTCGTTTAAAATACTTGCCTCCCACTTACCATTAGGAGAAGAAACGTACCGCAAAGAAAGCGAATTGCCTGGCGTAAAAAACAAACTATCGGAAACCGGAAGGCTATAGCTTACATTTTGAATCCATGATTCACCAGTATAATGAGTAATACTCTTCGCATAACTTCCGTTGATAACACTATTGTCAAATAAAACCTCAGGATAACTTTCTGACCGAACAAGTGTAGGTAAGATCAGTAACAAAAGAAAGTAAAAATATTTTTTCAGCATAAGTCAACATTTTTCACAGGCCTACAATCAAAAACTAAGCCACCAGTACGATTATAACGCAAATGTAACAAAGGAATTCCAATGATATTATCCTCCCTAATTTTAATTTCAGAAAAAATGCGCTAAATTAGCCCTCTGAATATTTTCATAAAATAGATATATGAAAACCACGTTTGATTTTGAAAAGCCAATTGCAGACTTGCAATTGCAAATTGAAAAGGTAACTCAAGTTGCCGAAAAAACTCAAGTTGACATGAGCGCAACCGTTCGTGAGCTTGAAGAAAAGCTTGCTTCTACTGAAAAAGAAATATACGGCAATTTAACAGGCTGGCAGAACGTTCAAATGTCACGCCATCCGGATCGCCCTCAGACTTATGATTATATAGAAGCGATCTGCGACGAATTTATCGAGTTGCATGGTGATAGAACCGTTAAGGATGATAAAGCGATCGTCGGTGGTATGGCTTCTATTGATGGTAATGCCGTTATGATCATCGGTCATCAAAAAGGTAAAAACACCAAAGAGCGTCAATACCACAATTTTGGAATGGCCAATCCTGAAGGCTACCGAAAGGCATTACGTTTAATGAAAATGGCGGAAAAGTTCAATAAGCCTGTGATCACTTTAATTGATACGATGGGTGCTTATCCAGGACTTGAAGCTGAGGAACGCGGACAGGGTGAAGCGATTGCGCGCAACCTCATGGAAATGGCTGTATTGAAAGTTCCAATCATTTGCGTTGTTATTGGCGAAGGAGCTTCAGGTGGAGCTTTGGGTATTGGTGTTGGAAACAGAGTTTACATGATGGAACATACCTGGTATTCGGTTATATCACCTGAATCTTGTTCTTCCATCCTATGGAGAAGCTGGGATCACAAAGAAAAAGCCGCTGAGGCATTAAAATTGACTTCAGAAGACATGTTGGGCAACGGATTGATTGATGGCATTATCCCTGAACCGCTAGGTGGTGCTCACCAGGATCCTGCAGCAGCAGCGGCTAATCTAAAAAGCCAGTTGTTGAAAGATCTTGCAGAATTGACGGCTAAAGATAGCGATACATTAGTTACTGAAAGAATTGATAAGTTTAGTAAAATGGGTGTGGTAACTGAATAATGTTATCAATACAACCCTAAAAAATAAAAAAGTCAGCAATTAGCTGACTTTTTTTATGGCCATTCTACCTTAAAAATACGTCCCCTTGTTCCAAAAAACAGCCGCGATATTAATCCATCCTATCCGCAAGTGTTTTAAAAGGCTTTTAAAATAAAAAATAAATCAGTAATTTTTAAATAGTTACAATTTTTATCAACAAAAAAGATAAAAACATTTTGCACAAATAACTTATTTTTCTACCTTTGCATCACTTTCAAAAACAGAAAGGATTCCGTAGCTCAGCTGGTAGAGCAATACACTTTTAATGTATGGGTCCTGGGTTCGAATCCCAGCGGGATCACAGAAAGAAAAGCTAATCGTAAGATTAGCTTTTTTTTTTAGCGATATCAAAATTCGAAGGAAGTGTCGGCAGGGAATGGTCTCTGGAAGGCTCCCTATCACAGAAATCGAATCAATATTGTCATCCCAAGATACCATAATACATCGGTCAGCGATTAAACTTGATTATTTGATCGCTATGGAATTGATCACCTTTGCCACAATGGCTTCATAATCGTTATCAAAGTGGTGCGCTCCAGGCAGGATTTCTACAGGTGCTCCTATATTTCTAAACTTTGCTACAATCTCGCTATCTTCCCCGAAACCAAAAATGCACAGTTTGCGCAGACTTACTTTCTTCAGCTCCGCTACTACATCATAAGGTTCGCCGCGATCACCTAAACTAAGCATATCCGCCACATGGATTTCAAAATCAGCCCGATCATCTGGCGATAACAAGACCAATCCAGTGGTCGCTGTTCTCAACTTCTCGGGCAGACGGTAGCTATCTGATTATCAGACAGCTCCAGACTAAATCATGTAGGTCAGATTATAAAGCGGCATGGATCACAATAAACCAGATTATAGCTGCTGTAAGGCTTGTTTCACCGTGTCTCTATTGGGCTTAGAAATGGGTATTTTTTCACCAGACATTAAGAGTAAAATACCACCGTCTTCTTTTAACCAGCTTTTCACGTATTTTGGATTTACCAGATGGCTTTGATGTGTTCTTATAAATCCGCTGGGATGCAGTAGATCCGCATATTCTTTAAGCGATTTAGAAACCAAAATTTTTTCACCATTCGCAAGAATAAAGTGCGTGTAAGTATTATCTGCTTCACAACGTATGATTTCGGATAAAGTAACATACCTTATTTCACTTTGCATCTGTAGGGCAATCTTGCTGATGTTCGTTTCTGCTTTTTTTAGTTGCTGTAGTAAAAATTCGAGCTGTGAATTTTGTTTCTGCGTAGCCAGTTTAAATTCGGCTTTATTTACCGAATCCATTAATTCTTCAATATCTAAAGGTTTTAAAAGATAATCTAATGCCGCAAATTTTACAGCTTGTATTCCATATTGGTCGTAAGCGGTAACAAAAACAACTTCAAAATCACGCCATGGCAGCTGCCTTAACACATCAAAACCTGTCTTCTCGCCCATTTGAATATCGAGAAACACTAAATTAGGCAAATACTTTCCAATAACATCAACAGCATCTCCCACGCTTTGTGCTATTGCAACTACAGTTACCTGCGGGCAGTGCTTTTCTAGCAAAGCCTGTAGGTTTTCTAAGTTGGAAATTTCGTCGTCTATTAAAACCGCTCTCATCATATTATAGCCAATCCGTTAATGTTAAACATATTTCAGTGCCATTGGTGGTTGATTCTATAACTAAGATAAAACGATTTTCTTTATAAACTTTATTTAAAAGTGCTACTCTACTGTCACTTAATTGAAGGCCTAAACCATTGTACTTTTTTTCCGTGTCAAATCCATTTCCATTATCGGCAACGGTTAAGACCAAGTTATCTGCTTGCTTCATAAATTCAATCATAATTTTGCCAGCATTAGTTTTTTGCATCATCCCATGTTTCACCGCATTTTCTACAAAGGGCTGCAGTAACATGCTTGGTATTTCTATGTTTGCTAAATCTAAGTCTTCAGAATGATTGATGGTGTACTGAAAGCCAAATCGCAATTGCTCCATTTGCAGGTAATCATCCAATAGGGATTTTTCTTGCAATAAACTAATCCGCTCGTTATCTTTAAGCACACTACGCGTTAAACGAGCAAATTTGGAAAGGTATTTATTCGCACTGTCTATTTCATTCTTGTTGATCAGATTTTGGATACCAGAAAGTGCATTAAACAAAAAATGCGGATTTAATTGGGAACGAATGGAGTTAAGTTGTAGCTTAATCATGCTTCCTTCCTGCTCTTTTTCTACCAGCTTTTTTTTATTTCTCCTTTTGCTGAGATAAAGGACAACAAGAAACACTGATCCTATGGAAAATGTTACAAAAGCCGCATAAGTAATGAGCTCTAATTTGGTGTAGCTCTCTTCATCTATCGTTATAGAAAGCGTATGCCGGGTCATATATTTTTCTATCTCTCCCGATGAAATATTGGAATCAGAGTACTTATCCCATTTGATCAATGGCTGAATGATAATTTCATAATCTCCCGATTTTTTGAAAATGCTTTTATCAATCTTTATATAAGGTGAAAGTTTATATGCTTCATCAAGGTAGCCCCCGTATTGCCAAGCTGTTGATTCGAAGATTATCTTATTTGTTTGTTTATCTTTTATGGAGGTATAGTAGAGGTAATCGATATCCGATCTGTCTTTTACTATCGTTAATTCATTGTCTTTGTTGGTAAAAGTAATGCTTGTTCTTTCTTTCGGGTCTGTTACATAGCTGTAATCAACACCATTTTTAGTAGCGAAGCGTTTTGCAAAAGTTTTAATTTTCGCTTTCGGAATAGGTCTCCCGTAAAACACATTTTTGTAAACGTCTTGCGGTCTTTGGATGTCATAGGTGAGTATTGTAATGATTTTGTCTTTTATAGAGAAGGCACCCAGTGTGGCAGAGCGTCGTATTTCCCCCTCCCCTCGATCGACATTTTTCAGCCGTGAAGTGTCGATCAACTTGTTTACCGCTATAGGTTTGTTATCCGCTAAGATTGTATACCGATAGTCCTGTACACGTTCTGTCTTTCTAAAATAGATTTGGACACCTATATTGTTAATTCCTTGTAAATAATTAAAGGAGGTCTGCGGTTGATTTGGAAATATATTTCCATAATAAACATTTCTGGCTCCGCTATCAACAAACATGGTTAATCTTCCGCCAGCAGCGTACGAGTGATGAAAGTTAATGCTATTTTGTGCATTTGCTGCAGATAGCATAATAACAAAGTGCAGAAATGTAAGGATGATCTTTTTCATGTTGTCTCGTTTAATTTTCATCAAACTTGCCACAATGATAGCAAAACTAAAACCATAAAATAGCAAAGGCAGTGTTTGAATTAGTAAAAGTATTGTTGTTCACAGTATTTGAAAGTTGTCAAGAAAGTTGTATTTAATCATTAAATCAGGCACAGCATTAGTCCATAGCGAATGAGAATTTATGTTGTGTTTTAAAAGATTCGAATTTCGTACTAGTCGACACAAAAAAGAGGCTGTCTCAAAAGGATAGTCTCTTTTTTGTTTTTGAGATTTTTCGTATTTTGAAGGTATGGGAAAGAC
>JBMAAL010000115.1:0-13838 GCA_050281725.1 Sphingobacterium sp.
TGTTTGCTTTGCGTTATGAGTGTAAATCAAAGCAAAAGACAAGAATTTGCCATTGTGGACATAGAGACTACAGGTGGCCATGCAAAATCGAGCAGAATCACCGAAGTTGCCATTGTTATTCATGATGGTAACCAGGTTCTGGAACGTTGGGAGACCTTGGTTAATCCAGGGAAAGAAATTCCGAATTCAATTTTTGCGCTTACGGGCATAGACAATGACATGGTGAGAGATGCTCCATTATTTGATCAAGTTGCCGAACACATTTATGGAATGCTCAAAGACCGTATTTTTGTTGCGCATAATGTAAATTTTGATTACTCATTCATTCGGTTTCAGCTTCAGGAATCGGGCTTCGAGTGGTCAGCGATAAAATTATGTACAGTACGCTATGCCCGAAAAATTAAGCCGGGATTATTGTCCTATAGTTTGGGGCGTCTATGTGATTATTTAGATATACCGATTGAAAATAGGCACCGTGCTGGTGGCGACGCCGATGCGACAGCCATTCTCTTTGCTTATTTGAAAGTGCTAGATACCGAACAGGTATTTCAGGATATGATTAAACATAAAGCGCTAGATCAACGTTTTCCACCGCATTTAAATCCCTTGGAGTATGAACAATTGCCCAACGAGGCTGGAGTCTATTATTTTCATGACAAAGCTGGAAAAGTAATTTATGTTGGCAAAGCCGTCAATATAAAAAAAAGAGTATTGTCTCATTTTACAGGGAATAATATTCAAGCGCAAAGGCAACATTTCTTAAAAGAAATTCATCATATAAGTTATGAGTGCTGCGGGACAGAGCTGATGTCATTGTTGTTGGAATGTGCGGAAATCAAAAAGTTCTGGCCAAAATATAATAGAGCACTTAAACGGTATGAGCCTAAATTCGGTTTGTTCTCTTATGAGGATCAAAATGGCTATCTCCATCTGGCTATAGGGAAGACAACAAGGGGGCAAGCGTGCATTCAGCTTTTTCAGCGTGAATATGACGCTATTCAGTTGTTGCAAAGTTTTATTCAGCATGACGCTATTAATCCGCAATTTTGTCAGTTTGGGCACGCCAGTTTGTCTACGAAAGCTTTAAAGAAGACCGAATTACCCGATCGAGACCTACACAATACACGGGTGGAACGTTGTATCGAGGATTGGCTCAAACAGCAGCCATCCTTTGTATTGATCGATAAAGGACGTAATTCCGAGGAAAAAAGCTGTATTGTCATTGAAAATGGTGTTTTTTATGGAATGGGATATATTGATCAATACAGCCAGTATAACGGGTTTGAAGATATAAAAGGACAAGTAAAAAGATATCAGAGCAATCACTACATGATGGAGTTGGTCAAAATGGCAGCAGAAAGACATCCCGCTAAAATACATTTCTTAACAAAATCAAAGATTTTACCTGATGTTGCGACAGAACCTGATTTCTCTTATGAAAAATCGGCTCCGAATAGTCTCTTTAATTTCTTTTAACAGTATATTTTCAGTTCTTATTTTGGAAATGTCTTCCGTTTGGTCATTTCAATCTCAGTAATCTGTTAAAGAAATGTGAAATAGCAATTTTCGCGCGATTTTGGTCCAATAGTTGAAATATTCTTTGTGTAGAATATTAAAAAGACTTTTCATAATTTAGGTTAATAATTGGTTAGTTAAAACCTGGGGCTCCCAACCTCAGGTTTTCTTTTTTTAATATTTCCGGACAAGAATTTTACACTAAGTATTACTTTTATTTCGATTATTCAACATAAAATAACGTTTTTTTTAATTTAAACATGTGTTTCAATTTACTGTTTTTCAATTGATTAGTTTTTGTCCCCCCTTTGTCCCCCTAAGTTTTTTCTCTGTATAGTTAGTTTGAGCTATTTTAGTGTCAGCATACTGTAATAGCGGAATTAGTAAAACAAAGATGGGGCGTTTTCTAAAAGTAGCTGCGGTATATCTTATCCATATCTTTATATATAAAAGGGCCAAAGGCCCTTTTTTCCTTATTATTCAGATTGCTTATTTTAACCCAAAGGTACCTTGACCTAGATTTTGATATAGATCTTTTTCTTTCGTAAATAATAGGCGATCAACCAATTCAAAGCGACAAATAGCAATGCAAATAGGGCGGAGGATAATTGTTGATTTTGCCAACCATCAAACAGGAAATGATAGCTAAAGTTCCAAAGGTTTTGATGTTTATCCCCAATGAGAATAAAGGAACAAATCGTAGGGATTAGTCCGCTAAGACAATAGATAAATAGTGTATTCTTGCCGAAGTCGTCAAAGACAGTATAAAATATCCCTCTAATGTTTTGAAATTCGATGAGATAGATTAATATACCAAGAAAAGAGATGGCAATACCCGTTGTGAATACGCAGTAACTGCTGGTCCAGATTTTCTTATTAATAGGAAAAGCAAATGACCATAGATAGCCCATTAAAATAAAGACCAGGCCTACGACAAATAGGTTCATCAGCTCCCTTTTGCCGGTCAGTTTTTGAATAATGTATTTTCCTGTGATATACCCGAATATCGTTTGACTGATGGCCGGAAATACGCTCCAGATATCCTCTGGATCAAATGCTGTTCCTTCGCCGTGATAGAGGTGGGATGCACCAAAGATTCGGATATCCAGTGTCGTTCCAAACCAACCATCCAGACTATATGGATCTCCTGGATTACCGTAATAGCAAATTAGCCAATAGACGGGTAGGAGCAAGATACTAATAACTGCAGCACCTTTATCTCTAAAATAGTATAATATAATTGCCGTGCTGAAATAGCAGATTGCAATACGCTGCAGCACCCCAAAATACCTGTACTTGGCAAAGGGAATCCACTCGAGCTGGTGAAGACTATTCCATTCCGCAAAGGGGAAAATATTTAAAAAAAGGCCAAGTAGAAAAAGGACGATTGTTCTCTTGAGAATTTTATTCCAATATAGTGTGGGTGCTAGCTGGTCGCTGTTTTTTAAAGAAAATGCCATGGAGTTTCCGACAGCAAATAAAAAAAATGGAAATATAAGATCTGTAAACGTGCATCCATGCCAGATGGAATGTTCAAGTTGAGGAAACACATGATGATAGTTGCCAGGATTATTGACAAGAATCATAGCCGCGAGTGTAAACCCACGGAAAATATCCAGTGATTTAAAACGAGTCATAATAAAGTATATTGATAAAAAAAGGCTGTTCAAGGATCCTCCTTTGAACAGCCTATGCTTGGTCTAATTAATAGCCTGGATTTTGAGTCAGGCTCGGATTTGCCTGCAGTTCCAATAATGGTATTGGAAGGAGCAGGCTATTTTGGTTAAAATTATACTTAATCAACGTAGGGTTGCTCTGTTTGCCGTTATCGCATGTAAATTTGATTTCATTTAATTTATTCATTACATCTACTGTGATACCATAACGATTTAAATCATCCCAACGTTGACCTTCGAAAGCAAGTTCTAATCGGCGCTCGTTGAGAATGATGGCCTTTAGTGCACTGGAGCTGACACCGGATAAATCGGCGAGCCCTGCGCGATGACGTATGATGTTAATGGTGTTTATCGCACCAGAAGTATTTCCCAGTGCGTTTTGAGCCTCTGCTTTAAGCAGAATGATGTCCGCAAGCCGCAAAAGGTAGAAATGATCGCCACTTTGGAAGCTGTTGGCATGTTTTTGCTTTACATTAAAGGGGATTTCTGTTTCAGCATCGCCGCAGGGATTCCAGAATTCATCTGCCCAGGGAACTGAATAAAACCAAATGTTGGCGTTCTTTCGTTCGGTGTCGCCAGCATTGTCATAAGCCTCGACAAGATCTTTGGATGGTGTTCCATATCGGCGCCATTCGTTTTCGTTGATTTTGCCATTTTCATCAAGATCCGGGAAAAAGAATGCGCCACCCCAGCAGCTTAGATTGGGACTGCCGGCTATGTAGGGAATCTCAATGATAGATTCACTATTATAGTTATGTTTACTGTCAAAAAGATCTGCATAATTTTGAAGGAGCTGGTAACCACCTTTTCCATTGATCACTGCATTGGCGTATTGCAATACCTTATTGTAATCTCGATCAGGGCGTTGTGCCCATATCTTGGTCAGTAAGGCATTTGCAGCACCTTTTGTTGCTCTAACCTTGTCGATGGAAGGTTGCCCAAATCCATCAGGCAGGTTCTTTGCTGCAATTTGCAGATCCGAATCAATAAAATCATAAACCTCCTCTGCAGTTGATCGCTTGATGCGTAATACTTCGGCATCTGTACTGTTGGAGTGTTTTTCCAAGGGCACACCACCATAAAGTTTGACTAATTGATAATAATGGAAGGCTCTTAAAAATGAAGCTTCTCCAAGAATTTGTTTCCGTCTTTCATCCGAGAAAGTAGGATCTGTGACCTTATCAACGTTGTCAATAACGATATTGCATTTTGAGATTGCTCCATACAGTTCTTCCCAATCCCGGCGTACCATTTCATTGGTATTGGTAATGGTATTATAATCAATTTGTGCAAAATCTATTTCGCCTCCACCGGCTGCATGGGCATTATCAGAGCGAATATCAGTTTGTAGAATCATTTCCCATTGATAATAATTGGCGTTGCTTCCCGGACGGGTGCCATTACCTATAAAAGAATTGTAGGCTCCGTTTAACGCTTTCTCAATATTGTCTCCGGTGAGATAGGCATTTTCACTCGTTACCGTGGAGGTTGGTTGAAGATCTAAAAACTTTTTGCAGGAATTTAGAGCAAGAGATGCCAATAAGGCTATGGCTAATGAGGTATATCTAGTTAATTTCATTGTTTGTAGGCTAAGAGGTTAAAAAGTTAGGTTTAAACCAACAATAAAAGTGCGAGCCTGTGGTGAAGTACCAAAATCAATGCCCGGTGCCATATTGGCGCTCACAGTTGCCTGATTGGTTCCACCGTACATGCTTACTTCAGGATCCAGACCTGTGTATTTTGTGAATGTTAACAGATTCTCACCTGTCAGATAAAAACGGACCTTATTGAGCTTCCATCTCTCAAGCACCTGTTTAGGTAGGTTGTAGGCCAAGGTCATCGATTTTACCCTGAGGTAGGAACCTTTCTCTACAAAACGGGAGGAGATCTGTGAGTTATAGTTGTCATCTGTATTGTTCAGATCAGGACGTGGCATATGACTATCTTTGTTGTTAACAGTCCATCTATTTAACACTGCCGCACTTTGGTTTCTCGGCTCCCACATCCCTTCCGTGTAAATGCGAGTCGCATTGAGAATATCATTTCCCTGTACACCTTGTAAGAAAAAGGAAAAGTTGAAGTTCTTATAGCTGAGATCATTGGTCATGCCATAAGAGAATTTTGGTGTCGCATTACCAATAATTGCCATATCGCTCGTTTGAAGACCTGCTTCCGGATCAGCCATCTGATAGATCATATCTCCAGTCTCTGGATTGACGCCTTTTGCGACATAGCCCCAGAATGATCCCAATGCAACGCCTTCTTTTGCAATCGTACTATTGCCCCGGCCATCAATATTTCCGTCATAGTAGGTTCCGCCATCAATATTCAGGACTTTATTGCGATTGAGTCCAAAGGTCACTGTTGTATTCCATCTGAAATCGTGAACGAAATTTCGGCTACTCAATTCGAATTCAAAACCTCTATTTTGTAGGTCACCGAGGTTTTTTAGTACAGTTCTATAGCCGGAACTATACGGTACTCTTGAGTCGAGTAGTAAGCCTACAGTCTTTTTGGCATAGTAATCTGCTGCAAATGTCAATCTTGAATTGAAGAAGCTTGCATCTACACCAATATCGGTCTGGTTTGTTGTTTCCCATTTTAGATTGGGGTTATCCAAAGTGGAAGGTGTGTAGCCAGGCACCACTTGATCACCAATGTTGTAAGATCCGGTCACATCGACCAAACCTAGGTAAGCGAAGGCCGGAATTTGGCTATTTCCAACTTTACCCCAGCTCGCACGGATTTTCAAATCGTTAACGGTGTTTTTCAGGGAGCTAAAAAAGTCTTCATTGGATAAACGCCAACCGGCAGAGAAAGAAGGGAAGTAACCCCAACGGTTATTGGGCCCAAATACAGATGATGCGTCAGCTCTTAGATTTGCTGTAAATAAGTACTTGTCGTTATAATCATAACCGATTTTTGCAATACCGGAAACAGTCGATACGGCGGCATCTATCGCTGTAGGCATCACAGTGATCATCGAACCTCCATTGACGGTGTGGATTGCTGGATTAGCGAAATTTTGCGTAGCAATATTTGAGGTTGTTGTTTGTGTTTTCGTTGTAATATAGCCTAATAAGCCTGTAAAGTGGTGCTTGTCACTAAAGGTTCTGTCATAGTTTAAGGTGTTTTCGGACATCCAATACTGATTGTCCTGTTGCTGGAGCGTCGCCATTCCTTTATATTTTCTACCCTCTGTCGTGCGGAACGGATCCACAAAACTGCGGTACTGGTTGTTAAATTTCTCATACCCAAACAGCGATTTGAATTTTAATCCAGGTAGGATATTGGCTTCCACAAAGGCATTTCCTGTAAATCTGTTGTTGATATAGCTGTGCTCGTTGCCTGTTGCTAATGCAACGGGATTATCGAGGTCGGTATAGAATGGATCTACTGTGAAAGCACCTTTATCGCCATATATGCCGATAACTGGAGAGCCCAGATAAGCATTCATGATGACTCCATTTCGGGAGTTCTCGGTAATATCCACATCGTACCAACGGTTGTACGATAGGCTGGTACCCACTTTAAAGATTTTATTGATCTGATGATCCAAATTAACCTTGAAATTGACCTTGTTTACTGTATTTGTGATGACCGTACCATTATCTTTCTGATAAGATCCAGAGATATAAAACCCCGTCTTTTCATCTCCACCGCGTACTGAAGCTTGGTATTTTTGGCTGTGACCGGTGCGGAATAGCTGATCTGGCCAGTTTGTATCAGCGGTATATTTCGACCAATCCAAGGCTTCTCCCATCTCAGTCATTAATTCTCTATATTGTGCCGCATTTAGAACGCTAGGCTTTTTTCTGATGGCTGAAAATCCTTGATAGGTTTCGAAATTTACCTGTGTCTTACCGTTTGTTCCTCTTTTGGTTGTAATCAATACAACGCCATTTGCTCCAGAAGATCCATAGACAGCGGCAGAAGCAGCATCTTTTAATACCGAAATGCTTTGAATATCTGAAGGATTGAGTTCTGATATATTTTCCGTAGGAACTCCATCTACAATGTATAATGGATTACTACCTGCAGTAATTGTTGAAGTTCCGCGAACACGAATGGAGAAACCTGCTTGAGGTTGTCCGGAAGATTTTACAATTTCTACCCCCGCCATTTTGCCTTCCATGGCACTCGCTAATTGGGTCACCGGTCGATCTTCGATATCCTTTGTACTCATGGTTGCAATAGCTCCTGTGATGTCTTTTTTCTTTTGGGTACCAAAGCCGACGACTACGATCTGCTCCAATTGATTGTTGGCAGTTTTCATCTGAATAGTTAAGAAGCTATTCGATCCCACTGTGCTGCTGATAGTTTCATAACCTATCGAACTGAAACTGAGTTGGTGTGCTGCTGCCGCTTCTATAGCAAACTCACCTTTACTGTCCGTCTCTGTTTGCTGTCCTGTTGTTGTATTTCGGATGGTGACGCCCGTTAATACCTTACCATCTGTATCGGTAATCCGCCCTTTGACGAGCTGCTGTACGCTAATCGTGTTTTTTACAGGACTGTTATCCGCTTTCCTTTTTAAAACAATCGTGTTATTGACAATTTTGTAGGAATAGGCGAGCTCTTTGAGGTTGTCATCCAGGATTTCAACAATAGATCCATCCTTATGATTTATTCGGATTTTTTGGTTATCATTAATCTGCAAGTTATCGTAAAGAAATACATAAGAACTTTGACGTTCGATTTCTTTGGCAAACTTTGCCAAAGTATATTCCTTGTCTTGTAACTTGATTTTGGATTGGTTCACATTTGCCACCGCTAGATTACTTGCATGGGAAACGCATTGGATAGCAAGTAAAGCAGCAAATAGTTTTGCTTTTTTACTAGCCCCATGGATGGGTTTAAGTTTATACATAATTAGTTGGGTAAGTTTGTTTTATATTTAATAATTTAGAGTTCTACTTCAATTTTATTATTCCGTAATTGGCATTTAATGTCTAGGAAGTTGAGTGTTTCAACTAATTGCTGGGCGGTAGAATTGCGTTTTATTTTTCCTGTCAATTCACGATTTTCGTTTGTCCCTCTGTAGACGATATCCACATTATACCAGCGCTTTATCGCGGAGAGTGCATCCTTTATTGGGGTGGATTCAAAATAGAAAAATCCGTTTTTCCATGCCATTGCCTCTTCGATATTAGCTTCTTGCACAATCAGATTACCTGCTTTGGCGAATGCTGCTTGACCAGGTTTCAGCATTTTTGACTTACCGAACTGTGAAACTTGTACAGAACCTTCAATTAATGTTGTCTTATTGATTTCACTTGGATAGGATCGCACATTGAAATGTGTTCCAAAAACACGAATGGTTTGCTCATTAGATCTGATATAGAACGGGCGATTTTTGTCGTGACTTACTTCAAAATATCCTTCACCAGATAATTTTACCTCACGACTATCCGACGTAAAAGTTTCTGGGAAAGTCAAAATAGAACCTGCATTCAACCAGACCCTACTACCATCAGCCAAAATTATCGTATACTCTGTCCCGATAGGTGTTTCAATGGTATTGGTTCTATCGGGGCTAGCACTCTTATTTGCAGTAAACTGATATTGTACGGTTCCCGAGGTGGTGGTTGTAATTTTCACTTGCTCATCTTGATGGAGGATACTCTGTTGGTGATTGGATAGGTCAATTTTAGTCCCATCAGCCAGTGTTAATACAGCAGCCTTAATGCCTGGATGAATTTGCTGCTGCGCGTTGATTGCCGATTGCGGCGTTTCTCTGGTTGTTCTTTTAACAAAATATAATGGTAATATAAACAACATCACCAAAGCCGCTGCTATTCCACCCAATTTTATCCATTGGGGAATACGCTTAATTTTTGATACTCGGATTTCCTGCTTTATATTTAACAATAACAGCTCTTTGAGCCGTTGCTCATCTTTGGCGACTTGTTCGGGAATAGGGAGAGGTTCACCATTATTTGCTTCATACCATTGTTGCAAATCAGCTTCCTCCTCAGGGGTACATGTTCCCTTAAGCCATTTATAAGCCAATTGCTTTATCCGGAATTGATTGTTATCAACCATATTTAGGGGGTATTTGTTTATATAGTCCCTAAATTGCGGTGATACCCTGACAAGAAAAGAAAAAAAACTATAAAGTAATCAGAAAGCGTTGAATACCAGCGCGTATTTTTTTTAAGGCACGACTCAATTGTGTTTCTACAGTCTTTATAGAGATGTTCATATTTTCTGCAATCTGTTTGTACGTGAGTCCTTCTTCGCGGGATAGTTTGAAAATGAGCTGGCATTTTTCAGGCAATTCAGAAACAAGCTGATCCAGCCGAACACGAAGTTCTTCAAACTGAAGCCAATCTTCCGTTGAATTATCAAAATCCACCCATTCGGCCTCATGTCTGAAAGCCTCTTGTTTGTATTGTCGTGCTAGATACTTAAAAACTTTGTATTTAACAGCCACAGCGAGGTAGGAAGCAAGATTGCTTTCGATCTGGAGTTGATGACGTCTTAGCCATAGGGAAGCAAATATATTCTGTACGATCTCTTGAGCATCTTCCAAAGAACTTGTTTTCCGGGCAGCTTGGTAGTATAGCTTTTTCCAATAGCGATCATACAAAGCTTCAAAAGCTAAGTTATCGTCTTGTTGAATCAACAGGATCAACTCTTCATCTGAATGGCCTCCAAAATCTTTCATGCAAGACAATAATTTGTTTTTCGATGGTTATGCTATGTGACGATGCTAATTGCGGTATAAATGTAGGGACTAAATTAGGAATAATGCAACTTTAATCAAACAAAAGCTACGAGCGAATAGCTAAAAGCCTTATTTGCGAAAGGCGGTTTTGCTTGACAGACAAAAAAAGAGTATCTGCAATCAACAGATACTCTTTTTTTGAGTGTATACCTAAGTGTATACTTATTAGAAGTTTGGCTTCAATAGGTACTTGTCGTAGAAGCGGAAGATATGATCTGCTGCTTCCTCTGCGGTATCCACAATACGAAATAGTTTCAAATCTTCTTCGCTGATATATTTGTTTGAGATCATTGTATTCTGAACCCAGTCCATCAATCCTTTCCAATATTCTGAGCCAACCAATACGATCGGGAAGCGTGCAATTTTGCCTGTTTGAATCAGTGTAATTGCTTCAAAAAGCTCGTCCATGGTTCCGAAGCCTCCCGGCATAACAATATAACCCTGAGAATACTTCATAAACATGACTTTTCTGACGAAAAAGTACTTGAATTCAAGTAGTTTGTCGCGATCAATATATTTGTTGTGAAACTGCTCAAATGGTAATTCAATATTTAGACCAACAGACTTTCCTCCGGATTCATAAGCACCTTTATTGGCTGCTTCCATAATTCCAGGTCCACCGCCCGAGATAATACCATAACCGCGTTCAGTCAATAAACTCGCAATATCGACCGCCATTTGATAATATTTGTGTTCACGTGGTGTACGTGCCGATCCAAATATCGAAACACAGGGTCCAATTTTTGCCAATTTCTCAAATCCGTCCACAAACTCTGACATCACTTTAAAAATCTGCCATGAGTCTTTTACTTTAATTTCCTGCCATGTTTTGTTTTCAAATGCGCGGATAATTTTATCTTCTTTCGTAATGTCCATATATAACGTTATACATTTAATTTCTAATACCCAATTTTTCAAAAAGGAATACAATATAGCCATTTTTTTAATACTAGCTACTTTTTCTGATTATTCTTACATTTGCATTATGAATTTTTCTTCTAAACTTCTTGAGAATGCCGTCGCTGAATTTGGAAAACTACCAGGCGTAGGGCAAAAGACAGCATTAAGACTGGTTTTGCATCTGCTGAAGCAATCCGATGCGGATGTAGCACGATTTACAGCCTCTATCGATCGCTTGAAAGAAGATATTCAGTATTGCCAGGAATGTTTCAATATTTCGGATCACAGTATATGTGAGATATGTGCCTCCTTCAAACGTGATAAAAGCTTGATTTGTGTTGTAGAAGATACACGTGATGTGATGGCCATTGAAAATACAAATTCCTATCAAGGTGTCTATCATGTATTGGGTGGGTTGATTTCGCCAATGGACGGTATTGGTCCTGCGGATCTAAAAATTGAGGGATTAATTAATCGGATTCAAAGAGCTGGGGTGGAAGAAGTTATTCTGGCACTTTCAGCAACAATGGAAGGAGATACCACCATTTTTTATTTATACCGTAAATTGCGCGAGTTTGATGTTAAAATTACAACCATTGCCCGCGGTATAGCCTTCGGTGGTGAACTGGAATATGTGGATGAACTTACCTTAGGACGGTCCATTGCGACGCGTGTGCCTTATGAGCGCAATGTTGGTTAATTGTATTTCAGATAGATTTGTTTCACACCTTCATGTACCTTTCTTCCTTTGTGGATTTGTTGTTGTCGCCATAAGCTGTCGGTAAGCATACGATTTGCTTTTTTATTTTTTAAAATATTCACATAAGCAATTTTACCGAGTACCGTTTTCTTTAAGCCCAATAGTGAACACGAATAGTCCCCCAATAGATAATGATTGTAATAGAGATGAATTTCACGCATGAGCTTTCGTCCCCATTTGTTTGTGGGGTACGCTGCATTAATCGGTTCTTCCATGAGCGCTTTTGCTAAGGCTAAACTATCCTGATCTCCTGATTGTTGGGTCATTGTCCAATAATACAAAGCTTCAATAGCTTGCTCCTCCGTGTCGGGTAGAAGTTGCAGGGGAATACCCAGCAATGTTCCGATAAATTTCCACAAATGAAACATACCTTCAACCTCGCTTTTCAATATATTGAATTTCATGCGTTTTAGACCTGTAAGATAAACAAGAGAGAATCCGAGGTTGGTCGCAAGCATATCCCAAGTATTTAAAGGGACACCCCATTTTTCTGTTTGCCACTGACCGTGCTTTAGAATGTTTAATCGCGCATACGAATGGATGCATCGGGTGAGTAGGATGGCCTCAATGCCGATATTACCCTTTTTCAGTGCATTATCGCCAGTGATATCGACCCAAAAGGTGACCGTTTCGGTGAGCCGTTTGACAGCACCTTTTTTTAACGCGCCTGTAAAAATTAAGGTTTTATTGATGGCACTGGATTCATAGCCCCCCATGAGGACATAATCGCGTAGCACGATGAGTCCTGATAAGCCCGAACGTTGACTGAGGCCAATACCTTGTTCTATTTTATCCCAATCTAACCAAGAAGGGTTGAGATCTAATGTCTGTAGAAAATTCAGCAATACGGGTTCGTATGCAGCAGCAATAGGTTTACCTGCAAGTGCATCTTTGAGCAGTTGCTGGCCCTGAGTGAAACCAATTTTTAGGTGTAGCTGTTCGACAAGTTGATCGCAACTCTTGTCATATTGATCGAGTAAAGGCGTAAATTGATCGGCAGCAGCGATCGAAGGTTTATTCGGCAATTTGCGAAGCAATTCGACACCAAGACCCTTTGACCAATAGAAAGAAAATGAACTTGTATTAAGTTGATAACGTTCGGGTATTCGCCTATCTTTTATTGAATTATCCAAGATGTATAACCTCCTGTTAATATGATCGTATTATTTGATTTGTTAAACGTAAAGTCTATGTAATCCATTTGGCAAGATAAGATATCACTGCAGCAAAATTGACGGTCAATTTTAAAGTGAAGCCTAAAAGAACCTCCTGTATTCTCTGCATAAAAAGTCAGCCCACTTATGCTAAAGTCACTTAAATATGGTCCGCCATCTTTATCTTCCAATTGATCGATAACGTAATCATTGATTTTTTTCTGCTGTTTTTCAATGAATGACAGGAGGTCTTGATCGGTGAATGGGATGATTAAATCGTATTTTTCTACTGGAATTCTGATGTTAATTTCTGTCATCTTATTGTGCTGTACTAATAAAGATCTCTCCAGTTTGGGATATATAAACTGAAAATTGCTTCTGTTTCCTTTGGGGTCTTATGAGCAAATGTACAGAAAGCCTTTAGAATTATTAGATTGATGTGTTCTTTTTTAAAATCAATGAGTCGATTTGAAAATTGAAATCCACCTTCAACGATTCTGAAATCGCTTTTGGGTAATTTATGGATAGTTACTGTTGTGACATCATAGATATCCAATTGTTCCTCCCAATAAGTAATTTGCTTGATGACTTCATGGTAGAGTAGTTCCTGGCTCCATTTGTGCAGTAATTTCAATGTATTTGTACTCTTCTTTTGATACACGACTATACTCGTTGCTGTCAATTCAATGGTTGCTAGCGTGGTGGAAGGATAGATCTTGACCAAATAAGGTTTTCCAAATAGGTCATAGGGATCTTCTAAATAGGAATAGTTCACACCTTCTGATCTACTTTCTGGAGGGTTCAACTTAATGTACTCTTTAAGGAAAGCCACATCGCAATGTATTGGAGCATGTACACGATAGGGGGATGAACTACCTAGAATTTGGATATAATCTTTATTCCAGGGGATTATTTCATAAAATATACTGCCAATTTCGATTTGCATTTTCCGATGTTCAATGATAGACCCGTTCTATGGTGTCAAAGTAACGATATTTTTTGCGTTAAAGAAAAGCGATTTGAAAAATGTCCATTCCTGAAAAAGGTTTACAAAAACCGAATATTAAAATCTTAAATTTAATATTATGAAAAAGCGTATGACA
>JBMAAL010000116.1:0-13655 GCA_050281725.1 Sphingobacterium sp.
CTTCTTATTTGATTTGTTGATTGAATAATAAAATGAGTAAACAACAGTGGTTGCTGTTACTAGTCCTACAATTATATATCTCGAAATTCCAGGATTTGGATCTAAGAAATAAAGTACCAATACCGTGATAACAGCGCAAAGAATATATGCCAAAAAATAAATTAAAAAATTTCTCATAAGCCAAAAATATTTGGAACTGTAATGTTGGTTGTAGATTTATCAAAAACAAATTTATCCCTGTTAATACCCAATCCTAAAATACATTATTTTTTCTGAATTAATATGTTTATAGATATTAACCTTCAAGATTATTACAAACTGTAAGGGTAAGGTATTGGCTTGAAAGAATGAATGGCTACGGGAAAACATAGTTTTAAAAAATGTAGTTTAAAAAATTGGACATACGTATATTACCAGTCATATTTCAGGCCTTTTACATGATAATGTTTCACTTCTGTACAAACTAAGTCAGAATCATTAAAGACAGCTAAATTATAGCCCCCGACTTTCATGGCACTTCTATATTCTACCGCATTAAACCCTAACGATTTAATATATTCACAAAGATATTGGGTAGGCAAGTAATCGAGATTCACATCTTGCTTCCGAACGGGTTTTGACAGCTCTTCTTCAAGTTTTAGTAAATAAGATCGGATTAACATAAACTCCTCAATATCAAACCCACGATCCTGAATTTCAAATGGCCCGTAATCTTCAATATTTTTTAATGAAATGATCTGTAATGGAGCCTTTAAAGTAAAACGTCCGATACTAATGGACTCGTGCAAAGACACTCGTGTTTCATAAAAGGTCGTCTCTTCACTTTCAGAAATATATAGATACGGTATACCTACTGGATTGGCCCTGCCTGGTGTTGTATACAGCTTGGGCGGTTTACCCAGCTCATGGACTTCAAGTGGGCGATCGCTGATCCGCGCTCTGTAAAAATGCGTTCCAACAGGATAGGTTTTTGCAAACCTGCTAAAGGTAGACTCCAACAATTCTAAATCTAAGGTGTTAGCTATAAAAAAACGGTTCTCTTCTTTTATCTCGGATGCAAATTTCTCCCATTGCATCCGATGGGAATCGTCCGCCGCTTCTCCATTAAGATAGATCTGCAACTCAACTGGTTCCTCAAATAATGATTCCTTGAATCCGATCCAACCCCGGCCAATCTGGTTAAGCAACTGTTTTACATCTTTGAGTTTTAGTTTGGTACTATCGAACAACTTTGGCCAATAACATATCAAATGTTCATGCATTGCAACCGGTCTGTCTTCTTTGAGAGATAATGCAGCCGTTGGATGATTGATATAGAGTTCAAATAGTGCATCAAAGACATCAGATAGTTCCTCGCAGGCTATCAAAAAAACATCTTTACTTTCACAAAAATCACAAAGTCCCTTTTCATTTGATTCCGCTTCTATTCTATCCCGCACCCCTTGGTCTGCAAAACAGTTTACACAACAACCAATGCATAGCCACTGTCGGAGAAACCTCTTTGCATAATGCTTTCCTGTGCAAAAGCGCTATCGCGATCCGTCTTAATTAAATAGGTCGGTATAACAGATGTAACACCTAGATCTTTAAGTTCTTCAATTAAAGTAAAAATGGATTCACTATCACCTTTTAATTCTCCATGCTCAGTATTTACCACCAACTGTACACGGATATTAGCCCCGCTTAAAGCTTTAAGCGCTGTCTTTAGCGACGAGACGTTCTTCTTTACAGGTTCAATGATAGGAATGATTCGCTCCGGATTTAATGGAAGTCCTACAAGTTCTCGTAATGCAATTAGCTCAAATTGCTTACCTCGAAGATAAGGGAAATACATAAGCGCTTTATAATAATAGGTTCTTACTTAGATTATTAATCATAGTAAGATACGACTTTTTATTGTATTTCGCCTGATAAAAAGAGAAGTTGACAAATGAAGGTACGTCGCCAAGAGTCAAATATAAATTGGTTTGTAGATCAATACGACTTTTTAGGATATGGCAATACATCGCTTGGACTTCTTCAATTGGCAGCTCCGCTAGTATTTCCAGACATGCCCGATAATAAAATACGGGTGTGACATCAGGTAAAAAACCTACCAGTTCTTTTATAAGCCGGCTATATTCAGGTTTTCGCAAGGACGACATCATATAGCTGGCATCAAGAGAAGCTGTGTATTTGACAGCAGCACGATATTCAGATACCTCTCCTTCTTCTGTATAAATCAATATGCCAACGTAAGCAGGAAGTACCCGAAGATATTTGTTTAGCAATGAAACGTGGGTAAATAGATAAACCTCGGTAAAAGCTCTGTGATAATCGTTCAACTGACTTTCTAAGCGTTCGGGAGAATCCAGCTCGGTCTTGATTTCAAAAACCTTATTCGTTCCATTGACCAAAACGGTATCAGCGATGGACTGCCCTACCCGAAATTCGTTGAGCAGTATCGTGTCCTCCAAGGAATAATACTTTAACACGTACTCATTAAGCAACTTATTCTTGTAGATATATTCGTGCCTATAATTTTGTTCGAGTATATGATAAGAATGTGCAATCAGATCGCCCAACTGGGTGGGTTTATCTCCAGTCATCTCATTCCACCGCACATACTTTTTCATCTTCCTGATATAAGAAGACTGATTGGTACTGCTTGAAAGCTTCTTGAATGACGCATGGGACACCAAAGAAGCCAATTCTCGTAAGTTAGCTTTGTCGTATATGAGATCGGATTGCATATAGCAAATTTAAAAACTTATCGCGACTTAACGAAAATGATATGATTTGTAATTTAAACCTATCCTTGCAACCTAGTAAATCACATCGCTAACGTTTGGCTGAATTATCTTTTGACATATCACTTTTTATCTTCTCCAGGTGCTGCGCTCCCCATCTTGATAAAGCACTGACAACCTCCTCAAGAGTTTCACTATATGGAAGTAATTCATAGGTAATAGATACAGGGTAACCTACTGAAACCTTTTTGACAATAAATCCATTCATTTCCAGTTCTTTTAGTTCACTGGAGAGAACTCTGGCCGAAATACCCTTCACCATGCGCTGAAGCTCGGTGAAACGGCTATTGCCCCTTGCCATCGCAATAATAATCATGAGTTTCCATTTTCCTCCAATGGCATACATAGCATCACTTACAGAGGCTAATAATTTGTGGCAATCATCAGAAAATTCTTTACTATCCTGCAATGCTTCGTCCTCTTTTTTCATAATATACTTCCATATAATTATCCACTAACCTTTAGGTAACAACTAATAAATTGTTAGCAAATATACGGTAAGTTTGTCAAACAAACAGGAGCGAACAAGCAATATTCAATTTACAAAACAGTTGATCCTGTGTTTGTTAAAAGTAATTATTAAATAATAAAACAAACAAAATTATGTCGTTAGAAAATTTGAAAACAAGACAAGAATTAAGGGATTTAATAGATGCCTATGCTTATTTAGGTGATGATAAAAAGTTAGATGAGCAGATGGAATTATTTACTCCAGATGCTACCTATAAAGTCTATATGAACGGATTCGAGGTTGCCAATACCACCGGAACCGAAACACTAAAAAAGGAATTTAGCGCACATGCCGCAGAGGTTAAAACTTATTTTACCTTAAATGGACAGCATACGGTAAAAATAGATGGCAATGATGCCACAGGAATTTCATTTTCACAACTTAAAATGATCCGGGAAAAGGAAGGGAAAGATATTGTCACTGATTATAGCGTAAAATATGAAGACGTCTATATCCGCCAGGATGGGAAATGGCTAATCAAAGAACGTATAGGTCATTTTCTGATTATTGAAACAAGAACGCTGAACAATTGATCGTTAAATCCAAGCAGCTAAAATGAAAACAAATAAAATCATCACTACTTCGATTAGTGTACTGGTGGGAATAATGGTTATTGCAAGTGGACTCATGAAGGCAATTCATTTACCTTGGTCTGTCGCTGGTCTGGTTAAATTCAATTTGCCAAATTCTGCCACTATACTTGGGTTAATGGAGATGTCATTTGCGATTCTTTTTCTAAATCCGAAAACGATGCGAATAGGCTTTATTCTGCTGTGCTGTTACTTTTCAGGAGCAATGGCCACAGAATTATCCCACGACGATTCAATGCTTAATCCAGGAATTCCTTTGGCCTTGATTTGGGTTACAGCATTTTTAAAAGACCGATCAATATTTTTTAATCCTTTAAATCGTTAAAATCTGCCATGGATAATGAAGTAATGATCATAACCATAACAACGGAGGTACCTAAAAAGCACCTCCATTATGAAAAGATACTACTTCTTCCCCTGTTGTCTTTTTGGAGGAAGTAAAGAATGCCTTCAATCTATCGCGCAGAGATACATTAGCTTTAAAGTCGAACATCCTTTATGATAATCCATAGTTAACGATTAGAATAGTTTCACTACTATATATAAATTTCAGCTATATCATACAAAGTGGTTTCATGCATCACCGTTTTTAAGTAGACCATCTTTTCGCTGGCAAAAATTCCAGTCGGACTGATCACCACTTTAACTTCGCCTGCAGATACGTCGAAATCTAAAGCGTTATCCCGTCCCTGTGGTACATCGATAAAGTTTCCTTTGTCTCCTACCCTTATCATCAATCTTCCGGAAATGCCAGGGGTCGACGAACAATAAAGTGATAACACAGTCTTCTTTTGTGGTAGGGTGCTTTTTAAGTTTTCCTTCTCAATTTCAAATTCCTCCCTGGTAATCAAGTCTGAATCGAGCAAACTCTTAAGTTTATATAATTCATCAGTAAAAGACTTATCACTTGCTTTTAAAAGCCCTTGAGTTTGTTTTTTCGCATTGGATAGCAATTCTGTTTCAAATTTAACCTGATCGTCTGATTTAGACACCAGTGTGAATATGAGTCCAATAACAGGAGATAGGAATAATGAAAGGAAGAATGCTCCTGCAAAACCTATATTCCTATTAACACCGATAGCACCTACTGCTAACGAAAAGATAATCCATCCCAAAAATATATCCATTGTCTATGTGTTTACAATTTCCATAAACAAAGGTAAAGCTGGTAGAGGATGAAATCATACGGGAAACCGTAAGGAGATAGTACTAGGAAAGTAGAAATTTGTTATTAGATTCTATTTAATGTTAGAACCTTTTGGAACAACTCTAAAAAATATGAAAACATATTTTATTATCGCAGCTGCAATTTTTACAGCATGCTCTTCACAATCACCTCAACCAGCAGCACAAGAGACTCTCACTGAGGTTATTGAAAACAGTCAACCTACTACAGAACCCGTTCTGGACTATGCGCCAAGAAATTATACTTTTGATGAAATAGCCAAATATGCGATTGCATCCTTGATGTTTCAGCATCCCGAAAATCTAACTGTAAAAAATGAAGAGGGAATTTATATCGTTTCTTATTTCAAAGATTCACAACAGTATCATTGCAAAATAAATTCGCTCATTTTCCATAAATAAAATTTTATGGGATATTCATTGGTAGGCATAAACAAATTCACATACTATACCGTCTTTCTCTAAACGGCAGCCCGCACCATGAAACTGATATTTGAATCCACCAATTTGTCCAGAGCGATTTCGACTGCTTTTTTGTTCAAATTCATCCATATTTGGAGAGAACTGATATTTGAAGTCGTTAATGAAAGCAACATAGTCATTCAAAACATTCCGTATAAATAGATTAATCATGTTGTATCAAGATACAAAATAGATACGTAAATTAGTTGCTTAGTTATATATATTAATACGATGAGAATTTCTTGGATTCGTAAGTTATCATTTATGTTTATTGTATCGATAAGCATCTTATCGCAAGCTGTCGGTCAGTCCCTTGTTTTGGATGACTCAATCACGGATATTCCCCCTCACATGATTGAAATATTACCTGAGCCACCTTATGGTACAAACGGATTTAAAAATTGGATTGTTAAAAATTATAAGATACCAACGCCTGCCAAGAAAGCAAAAGTAAACGGCAACCTGATGATCAATTTTACGATTGAGAAAGATGGACGGCTCGGTAATTTTCAGATAACCAAAGATGTTGGTTATCAAACAGGTGAAACACTAATTGAATTGATCAAAAAATCCAGTCCCTGGAAACCGGGATACCAAAACGGGCTTGCTGTAAAATCCGGCTATACATATCCCCTATCATTCAGTGAAGGTGACTTAAAATTAGAATCTGAGGCAAAAAAACAAAGATGAAAATCCACATCATTAGCGACCTGCATAGAGAATTTGGATACAATGATTTCAATCTGAATTTAGCAGATGTACTTATATTGGCTGGAGATACTGATCTAGGAGTAAAAGGGATCAGCTGGCTCAAATCACTTTCATTAGATATACCGGTCATTTATGTGCTGGGCAATCATGAGTATTACAAAGGAGCCTATCCGAAAACACTATATAAAAACAAGGACGCTGCAAGCAATTCAAATATCCATGTGCTGGAAAATGAATCTTTGGAGATCGACCACGTTTGTTTCCATGGCTGCACACTCTGGACTGATTTTTCCTTAAAGGGCAACCCTGCCGCATATGGGTCGCTATGCCAAAGCCGTATGAATGATTATAAGAAGATCAGAATAGGTGACAATTATGCCAAATTAAGAAGCATCGATACGTTTAGAATCCACCAAACTTCCAGACATCTTAGTGTTAGTAAAGCGAAACACCACATCGTAGTGACGCATCATGCTCCGAGCATTCGATCCCTGCCAATGAAGTATTTAGACGATCCGATCAGCGCCGCCTATGTCTCAGATATGGAAGACTTAATAATAAAGCATAAACCTTCCTACTGGATTCATGGCCATATACATACTCCTGTAAACTATAAAATCGGTAACACCGAAATTATATGCAATCCACACGGCTATATCAATGAGCCGCATAATGGGTTTAATAAGAACCTTGTCATAGAGATATGAACAAAAAAACAACAATGAGAATGGAACAAATCGAAGTCCTATGGCAGGGAAAAGTTAATCAATTTCCATATCGGATATATACATCCACAACGAAAAACTACGTTGAAACGATGAAGGATTTTGAGGAACTAAGTCTCATGACCCGTCATTATGATGGGTACATTCGTGAAATAGCTATAGTGAAACTAATGCAGCTATTTCCCTCGGAAAGCATTCCATATATAGTGCAGCTATTAGGTGAGTATGTTATGGAAATCCATTTGACCATTATTGCATGCATTACCCCGCAGCAAAAGAGTTGGATCAAAGAGTTCTTTACTGAAAACACACTATATGAAAGGACGATCCGAAGTAGAATAGTAAGCTATTGGAATTGTAATTATAGGTTTGATTTCATCAAGTTGAAAAACTATCCAGCTTTTCAATTTTTATCCGATTGACTTTATAATCTTATCCGAAAGCTATTAATGGGAATTACCTATTGAGTATTGTCTTCAATTTGGGAAGATCCTTTTCGGTCAATCCGATATAAGAGGATGTAGATACTAGCCTCGTCTTTAGCTCTCGAGGTAGATCGTTTAACGATTTGTCGTCATCTATTATGATCATTTCCTCCGGTCGCATACACCGCCGACCAATATGACCTAATATTTCGTCCTTTCGCGTATAGTAATTAATCAAATGTTGTTCAGCATTATCCAACAGTTGAAGTGAATCAATTTTAATATCCCTATCAAGAAATATCTTTTTCCATTTTGCTATTGTATATCTAGAACGGTGCGAGGTGGAGAGGATCACCTGATCTTCCTCTGCAATGAATATCGTATTAAATGTATCTACAGCAGCACTACTGAATACATAAAAGCCATCAGTTGCCTGCTCTACATGCCTATGTGGATTGGCATGTACCATGACACCGTCTATATCTAAAAAGAAAATCATATTGCACGAAACTAATAATTAATTTGGCTCTTCCACTCCACCCGTTTGCGATTTAAGAATAAAAAATACTAGCCATAGATTGATAGTCCATCCTAATTTTGTAAATTCAACGCATAAGCCATAGCATGAAACAGTTCATAAAACTATTCCACATTTCTGCCCTTACTATCCTCGTTACTGGTTGCAAGGCCCCATCTCGCACAAAGACAATGGATTTTGGTCTATTTACGCTTGAAGTTCCTTATAAATGGCAGCAAGTCAAACAAAATGGAATCGACAGTTATATCGGCGCAATTGCTGTAGGCAATACGGATACGCTCTACTTTGATCTGGGGTTGTATTCAAATAGTTTGACAGAACCAAATATTCAGGTTATCACGCGAGAGATGATAGAGGAAAATAACTTGGACTCCTCTGATTTTGTTGCTGTTAACGATATCATGTCAATGAATATTGATGCTGATCTATACAGAAAACAAAATGTGTCTTGGGATACGATCGATAATAGAAGAGCGAAAATCGTATTTCCGAGAATATCCGGGAGAGGAATGACTGGAGTGTACATTGGTAGCCTATGGGGAGACTCTTCAAAAGTCCGATTTAATCTTCATGGTTCAAACCTGAATGCGCAAACAGAACAGGATCTTCTTAAAGCGATAAAGACATTGAGATTCCACAAACGTAATATGGATAATGAAGAGAATTAACGCTCCCCTATTTGTACATCTCAGTTTTATGGCTTTGACATTTTATGCGGTGTTCACAGGTGGTGATTGGCTGAGATATTTTACGAGGAGTTTAAATTTTAACCTGATTATTTTTGGATTTCAAGTTGCAGCACTTATTTATGCAGGATACCTACAAGCGAAAAGAAATAGAAAGATATTCTCCATATTTTGGCCAGCATTGATTGGACTACTGATGTTAATATTTTGTATACTCATAACAGGAAATTATCAGTTTAACACAAATATAGGTATCACCATTTTATGGCTAATTCCTGAGGCTTATTACATAGCATATGATGTTTTAATAGCTCATCTCATCAAGGAAATGCCACTCCCATTGAATATAAATTGGCAATTTCAAGCGAAATGCATCTATATTATTCTCTCAGCCATATTTCCCTTGATCGGATATACTTTCTTTAAATTGAAAAGAGTACTTTCAACACATAAATAGGAATCTATGGAAGATAATTGCGATACATATGGTCTTTCAAGTACTATGGGACCAAAATTAAGAGAATTAGTACAAATTCAGCTTACTTACGAACTAAATAGTTTGTTAGGTATAAGCTCTAAATTTGATTTTGACTGGTCAGAATCCTGTATAGAAGGGCATGATGGAATGTTTCTGGATGGTAGCCTAGAAAATTACTCGGGTATTATATTGATCAACAAACAAGAATCAATTAAAGCCGATGGTTGGATGGACTTTATTCAGGAAGGAGATTTCTTTCTGGCCTATTGGGATCAAATAACTGTTTGGCAAAATGATAAGAAATTATTCTCAAAAGATTTTGGGATCTCTAGCTTTGCCTGTGCATTAGTTCCTGAGAAATTGCGCTGGCATCTGAAAGAGGTCAGAAAACAATAAAGAAATGGAAAATTTGGACGAAAAAGTTTGGTATGCTTGTTATGGTTCGAACCTGCTGCAAGAAAGGTTTCTTTGCTATATACAAGGCGGCCAGCCCCCCGGTGCAAACACACCCTATATTGGATGTGAGGATAAGACGCCGCCGATCTACAGTGAAGAAATGTATATTTCCGCAGAGCTATATTTCGCGAAGGTCTCGAGAAATTGGAACGGAGGCATTGCCTTTATCAGAACTACATTTATTCCTACTGCGTCTACTTATGGACGAATATATTTGATAACAAAAGGCCAATTGATAGATATTGCTAGACAGGAGACGAATACAAGTACCAGCTTAGAAATTGAATTTGGAAAGGCAATTAAAAATGGCTTTTATATCTTTAAACAGCCATCCTGGTATGGTAACCTATTGTACTTGGGTGAGCATAACGGCTTCCCTATTTTTACAATAACAAATGAACAAGATTCACAATCCTCGACTAAACCCAGCAATGCCTATTTAAAAACAATTATTGATGGACTTCGGGAAACACATTGGCTCGACAATGATGCCATCTTTGATTATCTAAAAACCAAGCACGGTATTATAGAAAATTATTCTGAAGAGGAACTCAGGTCAATTATCGGTGAACAGAAGGACTAATTTATTTAAATTAGAGGCTAAATACTTAGAAAACTTTATTGAGCTAAAATGAAATCAACGGACGTATATCGAATAATCAATAAAATTATCTTTCCCGAATTAAAAAGCTTAGGGTTTAAAAAAACTAAAAGCGGAATGCTGGGATTTCTCAAAGCATTAAAGGAACATTATCTTGTATGCTGGTTTCAATGCTCCCAAGAAGGTTTTGACGCTTATGCTGGTTCTAAATTTGTCTTTGAGGTACAGATTAGCGAGACCAATGACATCGGTTCTCCTTCGGTTTTCTGGGAAAGAATCCCATTCTTTTTAACAGTTAACGATCTAGCCAAAGTAACCGTGATCGAAAATAAAGTTAAAGACAAACTGCGTTTGCCACCTAATACTCATGATATTTTTGGTATGGATGAAAATATACAGCGTTGGTACAAGAAAAAATTTGAGAAAGTTGATAACACCTACACAAATTCTAGTGATATCTGGTTTGTATATTTTGACGAAACAGATATCAACAATTGGATTGAATTCTTACAACCTGTCATAAAAAAGGTCATATCCGATTTTGAACAATCGGATTACTAAATGGAAAGTTTTTAATATCCTATCTAACAGAATAGTTTTCCAACATGTATAATGCCAACAGTTCATTTCAGCAGAAAGAAGCCATCTATATCGATGGAAGGGATAAGACCAGCGATATCCAGTCCTATTCTTTTGTAGGCGAGAAATGTATCGTGGCATTTAAAAGCAGTAATAAAAAATATACGTACAATAAGGATAAAGTTCAGGTCATCAAGTCGGCTTTGCAAAGCAAAAAAGCGCAGACAACATTCAATTATCTAAAAACAATTGCGGATGCTGTAGGGCTCAAGTCAGAAGATGGGAAAAACATTCTATCGGATAGCTACGACAGAATATCTTTTATCCCTGAATATGCCGTCCTCTCTAACTATCTGGATGAAACACAACCCAAAAATTGTGATCTTCTCGCTCCTGTTGAAATCTTTCCTTTTGGATTCAACCTAAGTCAAAAACAGGCAGTAAATAATGCCTTTGCCAACCCACTGAGTATTATCGAGGGCCCTCCTGGTACAGGTAAAACACAGACGATCCTCAATATAATCGCCAACGCTGTCATGCACGGTCAAAGTGTAGCTGTGGTGTCAAGCAATAACTCGGCAACGAAAAATGTGTATGAAAAATTGCAAAAGAACGGTCTCTCCTTTATCGCTGCTTTGCTGGGAAGCAACCAGAATAAAAGGGAATTTATAGAATCGCAATCGGACATTCCTGACCTATCCAAGTTTCAGTTAGCGGAGAAGCAGCTGACTCAGTTAAAACAACAGAATAGTGAGCTCCTGCTACAACTCACTGAGAAACTAGCACAGAAGAACGAGCTGGCCACGCTGAAACTCCTTATTGAAAACATAAGAACGGAACAGCAACATTTTCTGAATACTGCGAAATCAATAGCAGAATTTAAACTTAATAGTAACCTCTCATCAGATCGGCTACTGGCACTCTGGAATTCCGTCACCGATCAGGAACATACTGGCAAACAGTTTAACTGGTGGAAGAAACTGATCTATCGTTTTAGGTACCGTATCAAAGATAAGGGCTTTTATGCCTTATCGCATTGGGACATGATTAGGATCGCTCAATCGGCTTATTACCGAACCAAGATTGCGGAACTGGCATCTCGTATTGGATCATTGGAAAAGGATTTACACAATTTCTCCTTTGATGCAAAGATGCGCGAGTATACGGAAATCGCGATGCGGCTTTTTAAAAATGTACTTTACAACAGGTATCAGCAGAAGGATCGTCCGATATATCAGGAGGCTGATCTGCGTGGTAAGTCCGCCAGTTTCATCGAAGACTATCCTGTCATCATGAGTACCACTTATTCACTGCGAAGGTGCCTGGCTGAGCATACGGTCTATGACTATGTAATCATTGATGAATCTTCGCAGGTGGATCTGGCAACGGGTGCATTGGCCCTATCATGCGCCAAACGTGCCATTATTGTCGGTGATCTCAAGCAGCTGCCGAATGTAGTGGATGCCACAATGGCCCAAAAGACAGATGCGATCTTTCATGCATTTAAGCTGTCTGAACCTTATCATTATGCGAAAAACAGTTTACTTGCATCCATCACACATTTATTTCCAGATGTCCATAAAACACTGCTGAAAGAACATTACCGTTGCCATCCAAAGATTATTGAATTCTGTAACCGTAAATTCTACAACGATCAGCTCATTATCCTATCTGAGCCAACAACGGAGCGCGAACCGCTCCTGGTCTACCGGACCGTGGCCGGTAACCATGCGCGGGCACGGATGAATCAGCGGCAGATCGATGTTATCCTACAGGAGATCATCCCGGAACAGCAGCTTGCTTCGGTTGACCTTGGTATTGTGACGCCTTATCGTAATCAGACAAATGCCCTACAGGGTACATTTGCGGGCACGGAGATTATAGCTGATACGGTTGATAAATTTCAGGGTAGAGAAAATGATGTGATTATTCTTTCGACTGTAGATAATGAAATTTCCGAATTCACGGACAATCCCAATCGTCTGAATGTGGCAATCTCTCGCGCTAAAGACCAGCTGATCTTATTGGTACATGGCAACGACTCTGAAAACGAAAGTAATATTGCAGATCTGATCCGTTATATTGAATACAATAACTTCACGATAATACAGAGTAAGCTGCATTCGATCTTTGATTATCTGTATAAAGGCTATGAGGAAATGCGGCGCAGGATCTTGTCGAAGAAGCGCATCAAATCGGTATTTGACAGTGAAAACCTGATGTATACACTGGTGCATTCTATATTATCTGACGATAGGTTTTCAAAATACGATGTGCTCCTCCATTTTCCACTGCGAAGCCTGATTGATGACTATTCACCCATGACGCCTGCTGAAGCAAAGTATGCAAGCCATCACATGACGCACCTGGATTTTCTCATCTACAACAAGCTTGGCAAAAATCCGGTCCTAGCGATCGAAGTGGATGGTTATGCTTATCACGCTGTAGAAGGAAAACAATCGGCACGCGACGCAATGAAAGATACCATACTGGAAAAATACGGTCTGCCCCTACTCCGATTTTCAACTACCGGAAGCGGTGAACGGGAAAAGCTGGTGAGGAGACTGGATGAGCTGTCTGCTCCTAAGCAGTAGATAAGTTTCCCCTATTACTATTAAAACTGATGGAGACTGAGGTGTATAAATGGTCTGAAACGCTGTTTTCAAGACGGGTACACAATTCTATAACCTCTTCTCATTATATACGGCGTTTGGCATTTTGAAACTTTACCTCCGTCAATTTGCTGATTTAACAATAAAAAACTTGTCTCAAATCGATAGAATTTCGTATCCTTCCACCCCAATGTTGATCAATTATTGTAACAACAAAGTAATCATCGAATCATTAAAAACAACCAAATACCACTTTTTAGTGGTCGTTTTATTCATAATATTCGATCTTTCTTTTTATTAAAATTCC
>JBMAAL010000117.1:0-13577 GCA_050281725.1 Sphingobacterium sp.
GGGACGATTTTGTAAGATTCCTTTTCACTGATCTTTGTTTCTTTTCGATTGACCCGTACTTTATCATAGACTTCATAGCCGAATTTCCCCTTTGTGCTCCAGCTTTTGCCGTGATCCAACGAGAATAAAAATGGACTGGTCGAATGGTCCTGGAAGTTGCTTAAAGCCATCAGTTCTCCCTGATACATACTGAAGCTTGGTATGCCAAGCCCGGCATCGTTAACCATTTGCCATGAAGCTCCTTTATCTGTAGTCATATAAATCTTGTACATGGTGACCACGACCAAGGTGTCGTCGATATTACCGTAAATAGCTGATGTTCCTCTAAGCTGTCCAGGGATACTCAGTTTAGTCCAAGCTGTATCTCTCGTTTCAATATCGATAAGACCTTTCGGCTCAGAAGAGGCATCCTTTTGGCAAGAACAAAAAAACAGGCCGATGGCGCAGACAAAAAGCAGGGTTCGTAAAGTCATTTTAAATTGCATTTTTTTTGCGATTTGAGTAAACAAGCTGTGTGATTTTAAGCTTTGTATAATTTTAAAGATAGTTATAATAACTGAAAGTTATTATATGCGTGGATATTTATTTTTATTGTCCACAGCTTATAATCAATATAAGTGTCCTTTTGAGAAAAGTGGATACTAAAGATGCGACCATCAAGGAGCGCTCACCCTTTCCATAAAATACTAATTATATTAGTATTTAAATTTGCTATTTCCTATCTTTGTGCTGTTAACCAGTTGATAAATAATTATGAGTCCAAGAAGAAGGCGTGTAGATGATCCCTTGTGGAAATCTATTTTGGAGCAAACATTTTCGCATTTTCTAAGATTTATCTTTCCGGATGCAGATGCTGTTTTTGATTTGAGCAGACCCTTTGATTATCTCGATAAAGAGTTTGAGACTTTGTTTCCTCCGGAAAACACCGGCAGGGGAGTGCGTTATGTAGACAAGCTTGTGAAGGTATTTTTAAAGGATGGCCGCGAACAGTTTGTACTCTGCCATGTAGAGATCCAGAGCAATAAAGGAAGGGGTGATTTGGCCGAGCGCATGTTTCGCTATTTTTATAGAATATGGGATCGTTACAAAGTTCCAATTACAGCTATTGCAATTTTGGCTGATGAAAACGAAGGTTATCGACCAGTGGTATATAGCCAGGAGTTTATGGGAACTTCATTGCGCTACGATTTTAACAGTTACAAGATCCTCGATCAGGGAGAATCGGAATTACGATCAAATAGAAACCCATTTTCTGTGATTGTCCTTACCGCACTTTTGGCGATAGTAAACAAGAAAGTGACCGATGAGGGACTGAAAGAAATAAAACATGATCTTTATGATGAGATGATGAAAAGAGAAATGGATAAGGGTACACGTCAAGGGCTCTATGATTTTCTAACTTATTACGTAAGTTTTGATAATGAGGAAGTTTTGAGTATATTTGAGGAAGAAATTAAAACAAAAATAGGAAGGAGCGATACAATGGGCACTCAAGAATATTTATTAGATAAAGCGGAAAAAAAGGGAATTCAGAAAGGCAAGATTGAAATGCTTAGAGAGCTAGGTTTTACTATTGCTGAAATATGCCAAAAGCTCAGTCTGGCCAAGCCTGAGGTTGAAAAGTATTTCAAAAGAGTATAAAAGCTGTAATTTTGGAATGGGAGTAATTGAAACAATAAAAAGACAGGAACGGAAAAAAGGTCTTAAGACTGGCATTGAAAAAGGAAAGCGGGAAGAAGCCATTGCCATTGCACTAGAGTTCAAGAAAATGGGTTTACCTATTGCTGATATTGCTAAAGGCACCGGGCTTTCTATCGAAGAAATCGAAAAACTGTAATCAAATACTTTTAAAGTTTATAGATATTTATTTTGAGCCATTTCCGGAAGGGAGTGGCTTTTTCATTTTAAGGATGCTATGTGCTCAAAAAAACTCCCCTTTCGTCGCTGATAAAAGAGGAGAACTTTATAAATCTAAATTATGAAAAATCTTATCGTTAATAATAAAACGGCCTAAATAGATCAAGGCACTTCGCTAGATGTTGGTATATTTCAACCAGTTGAGCCAATATATCACTTAAATATTATAGTTAACCTTCACAAAAATATTTCTAATAACGCCGTTTTGTTCAGTAGCTTTAACAATCAGTTTTAGTTCGTCCAACCTATATTTATGAAAAACTTTACAATGAATTTGTTTGATATAACCTACATTTTGCCCGTTAAATTTAACAATGACAGCTTCTGAATCTATTGGATTATTAGATTCAAATTGATATGTCAAACTGTCCCCCGATTTTACCGTATCTCTAAGAAGGTTTAAATAAGATAAGCCAGAAAGATCTGTTACAAAATCAATATTTTCATTTGGTTGAAAGTCTGCTAAAAATTCAAAGTTATCCAATATCGTGAGCCCCTGTGATTTTCCCAATACATAGAATGAATCGGTAGTTTTAATCTTTTCGATATCCCAGAAGTCATAAAAATTAGCAGCGTCCGGGCGCTCTGATTTAATGAGACGGTGAGAAAAAATCTTCATTACATTGGTCGTATAGATTTCATCGAGGTTTTGAAATTCGAAATATGGAATGAAGCCTTCAGTTTTTTTTAATTCTTTAGCAAGTGGCAAATATTGGAATGAAACCTGATTATCTAACGATCTTTCCAAAAGTCCCACAATATGCCTACGGGATCCTTTACCCCTACGCCATGATAGAAATATTTTAGAAAATTCAGTCATTGATAATTTTAATTATTTGCTCGAACCGCAAAGTTAGCAATTTAATAATGAACTCCTTTCTATTATCTGACAATTTATATTTGGAGTGGTCATGAGGCAAAACGTTGTCTATGTTATTTATAATATCTATCATCTTATTATTATTCCATTTTTTTAAAAAGGTAGCTGATTGTACGATTTCATCTAGATAGTCATTTTTTAGTAGTTTAATTAACTCAAAATGAGAAACTTTCTTTTTATCATTCCAATGTAACTCAGAATTTCCATTTTTTACATATTTGCTTATCATTTCAGGATTTGCCAACATTTTTTCGATTCGATCTTCTGTTAACTCCCTGCCTAAAGAACTTCCACTGTCGTATATTGGAGCCATTTTCTGGAGATTTAATTTCCTTAGTTCAAACTCCTTATTTGCAGCATCAACATTGTATTTTGTTTGCAGTAACCTGTTAATGATGGGGGATATATCAACTTGTTCATCGTCCTTGAATGATTCGACAGGGGCTATATGATTATCATTGATTTAATTTTTTATTATAGGAAATGATGCTGTTATGAGCTTAGCTCATAACGGTTCCTTACTTACTACGTAAGTTTTGATAATGAGGAAGTTTTGGGTATATTTCCTCAATAGATTAGTTCTCAATGGCAGAGGAGAGATCAATAAATTGCTTTTTGTAAGCAATTTATCTAAGTTTGAAAAAGAAATAAAAACAAAAATAGGAAGGAGCGATACTATGGGCACTCAAGAATATTTATTAGATAAAGCTGAAAAAAAGGGATTCAGAAAGGGCTTAAGACTGGGATTGAAAAAGGCAAGATTGAAGGCAAGGGGGAAGAAGCTATTGCTATTGTATTGGAGTTTAAGAAAATGGGTATTGCAATAGCAGGTATAGCCAAAGGAACAGGTCTTTCTATTGAGGAGATCGAAAAACTGTAATAAAGTAGTTTGAAGTTTATATTTATTTAATTTATTGAAGCCATTTCCGAAAGGGAGTGGCCTTTTTTCATTTTAAACTGGGTCGTCCTTTAAAACTAAATATATTATGAGAAAAATCTTATCACTCATAATAAAGCCTCCAAATGTAACTCAGGAAGCTTTGCTAAAAGTTGGTTTTACTTTAACCGGCATAAGTAATTTAATGATAAATATTTAAATATGAAAGCTTATAATGGGTTTTCTGTTTAATATTTAATATCAGCGACAGAGTTTATTTGGAAGGAACAATACCAATCATTGGGCGTGGGCCATCACCGTAAAAGTAGTTGAAGAGCATCGCAGGTTCAATTCCAAAAGATATTGCGATTGCACATGCTTCGTATGCATATAATCGATCAAACTTGTTGTCAAATAATTCGTTCAAAGTGGTTTCCTTAATACCGGAAGCTGTCACTAATTCTAGTTTAGAATTAAAATAGAAACCCAATAAATCTTCTAATTTGTTCTTCGAAGTTTTAATAGATTTAAGTTTAGTTGATGGAATCGTTTTAAAGAACAGATCACAAATGGTTTTTAGATCTAGTTCCAGATATTTTACGAGGTTAAAAAAGGTTTTCGCAGTTAGTTTTGCAGTTTCTTTTTCCAAAAATACATCTACAATTTTTATTTTCTCAGGAAGCGCTGGCAGAGTTTTATAATTTTCATTTAAGTATTCTTTTAAGAAGAAACGAAATGAAACAGTGTTGTAAAGTTTATAATCTAGTTTTATCATCTCTATTTTTAAAAACGGGAATTTTCTTGTTTTTTAAATTTTATCTCTGTATCTTTGTTATACAATCAGTTCGCTGATTTAGTCTCAATCACGAAACGGCAAATTTCAAAAGACGTGAGACGTAGGGTTTGCGACCCCCAATGCTTTTTGTATCTTTACAACAAGGAGGGGCAAGCTCCCCTATTGGAAACTGCGTCTGGGTTCTTTGCCGTACCTGTGTTCAGTGGAAGATAGTGGGGCTTGCCTCTTTTAAATTTATAGATGCCAGCCTCTTACTTTCCCCTCGAGACTCTTGTTGATAACCCAACTATTAGATTATGAGATTAAAAGAACTAAGAACATTCACAGAACGACGGCAGATCAAGGATCAGCTTAGCCAGCTTGCAGTATCATTGCTTATCAAGAACAAATGCTGCCCGCCAGAGTAGCTTCTCAAAAGCTTAAAATCAGCAATGACCAATACCCTAGGGTAAAGGAGCGTATATACAAAAGCCTGCATAGCTGATGAATAGCACTATTCTTGTTGATTTTGCCGACCTGTTTTTTTAAGATCAAAGCTCCGACAATTGCACTTTCTTTATTCTTTTATTCTAGCACCTTAAAAGTAGGGAATTTGAATTTTAAAAGCAAAACTTTAGAAAAATATATTTATAGATTATCTATATAAAAGGTCGGTTTTTTCATTTTGCCAACGGATGCGGTATCGTCCATATGTATTCACCTGTAATTGTCTAGCACCGCATCTGAGAACCTAATTTCTTATTTATTCACTGCTGCGACCTGAGCTCGCTCAGGCTCCCACAAAAAGCTGATTTCGGTCGGATAGGGAGAGCTATGTGCTTAGGTCACAGCTAAAAACTAAACAAATGAAAGCCATTTATGAAGATCTCCTGCAGCTAGACAGGCCATTCTACGAAATCCATGAGGAGAACTACGATCCGCTAAAAGCGATTATAAGCTTTTGGGATAATTATCCGCTCGCAACAATTCGAGAGTTCCTCTACGCATTGGATCTCAAATGTAAAACCATCGGGATAGCTACCGAAAGCAAATTAGAAGCGGTACAACAAACGCTCTTTTTCGCGGATATCCTGCGTGCCATAATCGCATATTTCATGACGCATCGCCGCCAGATTGATACAAGCCGAATAAAACTGCCAACACTGGAAGCTAATATGGTAGAGATCCAGCTGACCAAAAAAATCAACGATTTTTTCCAATCCATTAACCATCCAAATCCTTAAGATTATGAAATCAACGATATACAATTTATACACTGCCTTGAAGAGCAAACGAGTACTAGTGATGTTGCTGTGTTTGGTTCATATGTTTAGTTTATCTGCCCAAACGCCCCGCCAGGACAGCGGGGCGGAGGGGGCTGCTACGGTGGAGCCGATCCTCGTTGGAAACAAATTGCCCCAAGATTTCTGGTCGCATAAAGTGAAGATCTATAACCAGGGGGATACGGCTCTTGTTGAACTATCCAAATACAAAGGCAAATCTTTTATTCTCGACTTTTGGTCTACTACTTGTGGTAATTGTATCGCAGCTTTTCCCAACTTATTGCCACTGCAAAAACAGTTTGCCGACGAATTGAACATCCTGTTGGTAAACTCCTATGGAAAAAAAGATACGTACCAAAGGATACATGGTATGCCAGATGATGTACTGCGTTTAAACAATCTGACGTCTATATATGCGGATGATTACTTGATCAAGCTGTTTCCCCATGAGGTCTATCCATTTTATGTATGGGTTGATGCAAATGAGAGAGTAGCGGCCATCACCCTCAAAAGATCGGTTATCCCGGAACATGTCTACTCATTTCTAAGAAACTATAACCGCTATGATAAAGCTAATTAGTTTGTTTTGTACAACATTAAGTTGTGTCGTGATATTTGCTCAGGGTAAATATAGTGGGAATGTCATGGATCAGGATCATCGTCCAATAGTATATGCGACAGTAAGAATTGACGGCACGAATACGGCCTATCGTACGGACTCTTTGGGTAGGTTTGAATTCTCATCTGCTGTAGCTGTTGAATTCTGCACAGTTTCGGCTTTGGGGTTTGAATCTCAAAAGTTCTTCTGGAAGAATGATCATAAAGGAAGAATGATCGTACTGCATCGCATTGACAATAGGTTGAGCGAAGTGCAGGTCAATACAGGCTATCAAATCATCCCGAAAGGACGGTCTACAGGTAGCTTTGGAACGGTATCTAATGCTGATCTCAACAAGATGCCCAGTAAAGGACTGCTCGATCGTATCGAAGGTAAAGTCTCCGGTCTGCAGTTCGATAGACGGTCAGGAAAATCGGTGTTAAATATACGGGGCATAAATACCTTTTCTGAAATTGCAGCCCAGCCACTCATCGTGGTTGATAATTTCCCTTACGATGGTACGCTAGATGATCTCAATCCAAATGATGTGGAAAGTGTAACGGTATTGAAGGATGCGGCAGCTGCTAGCATTTGGGGATCCCGAGCAGGAAATGGTGTAATCGTCGTGACGACCAAAAAAGGAAAGAGCGGGAATAGACCAGCCATCAATTTTAGTGCGACGACCATGATAAGTAGTAAACCTGACTTATTCTATAACCAAACGATCGACAGCAAAGATTTTATTGATGTAGAGCGTTTTCTCTTTGACAACAAGTATTATGATGACGCATACAATAGTGCGTATAATCAGGCTACCATTTTCTCTCCTGTCGTGGATATGTTATATGTTAATAAGGCGGGGACTCTGTCTGACATTGATCTGAACACGCGATTGAAAGCGTTGGAAGGGTATGATTATCGAAATGACTTAATGAAATATGTTTATCAAGCGGCTGTCAATCAACAGTACTTTTTGGATATTGCCACAAGCAATGTCACGAATAGAAGTCGCTATTCGGTAGGGTATGATCGCGGTACAGGGGATACCAAAGGGGCGAGTAATGAACGTTTAACCTTGCGGGCCACCAACAACTGGCAACTGGGTAAAAAATTATTTATAGAAAATACCTTGTCTTTGATCAATAGTAAAGACAGGATGTTTTCCTCTACGCCAAGATATCCCCTTATTCCAGGTGGAGGAAAAAATAATTTGTATCCTTATGCTTCACTAGCGGACGGTGAAGGTAATTTTTTGTCGATCCCAAGGTTTTATAATACTTCTTTTCTTGAAAAGGCAAATGGAGATGGTCTCTTGGATTGGACGTATAGTCCCTTGATGGATCGGGACCAGTCAACAAATAAATCTTGGAACCGACATGTGTATCTAAACTTCAACCTGCGTTATGATATCCTGCCGTTCTTAAAAGCGGACCTGATCTATGGTTATGAGAATAGTGCAAATAAATCAGAATCTCTTGCAGGAGAAGATTCATTTGAAGTACGGGATCTCATCAATAAGTATACGCGCCTTGTTGATGGAACAAAACAGTATGATTTTCCATTTGGAGCGATATTGCGCCGTGGCGATAATGATATGCAGTCGCACCGGGGTAGGGTACAGGTGAGCCTCAATAAGTCTTTTGCAGAAGACCATCTGGTCAATGCCCTGATCGGTACAGAGCTTTATACGAGGAATATGGATCAGCAATCTTCAGGTTCTTATGGCTATAATCCGGAAGTATTGACGCGCAAAAGTGTTGATTACAACACCATTTATACGTTATATGGAGGCCTGGGATATGGATTTATGACTCCATTGGACGCTTATTCGGGTACATTGTCTCGAACCGTGTCGATGTATTTTAATGGATTGTATGAATATAAAGCCAAATATGGTCTTTCTTTCTCAGCAAGAAAGGATGCTGCCAATTCATTCGGGACAAATGTCAACAGTCAGTGGAACCCTTTATGGTCGACGGGACTTTCTTGGCAAGTGGGCAAAGAAAAGTTGCTGCAGCGGGCAGCATGGATAGACTTCCTAAAACTGCGCACAACATTGGGATATGGGGGTATACAGCCTTCGGGTGCGCTAAATAGAACTGTAATCGGTTATGTTGGAAATGCTAAATATTCTAATTTACCTTATGCGATTATTGGAAGCCCTCCAAACCCAGGGCTCAAATGGGAAACTGTACGGACGTTGAACTTTGGAGTGGACTTTTCTATGTATAGGGGCAAATTGAGCGGTACTATCGATTATTACCGGAAGAAGTCCTTTGACCTGCTATCAGATGATCCAGTGGATCCAACATCGGGTTACTCGCTTTTGACGAAAAATGTGGGTACGATAGCAACGCATGGTATTGACCTAACGTTAACTTCGAATGCTAAATTCGGAACTGTATATTGGCAGTCTACCATGAATTTCTCCTACAGCAAAAATAAAGTGACGGATTATAGAGGAACTATTGGAGCAACTAGCTTGTATTTGGATGGTGGGCAGACGATGATGCCTTTATTGGACAAATCGCTTTATCCTGTTTTCTCGTATAAATCTGCGGGGCTGGACCCTGAAAATGGCGACCCACGAGGGTATATAGATGGTGCTGTATCGAAAGATTATAGAGCGCTGACTTCGGACTCCTTGCAATACCTCAATTATCATGGTACGGCCTTACCACCGATCTATGGGGCTTGGAATAATACGATAGGCTATGGCAATTTTTACCTGGACTTTAGCCTGCTCTTTAAATTTGGGCATTACTTTAAAAAGAAATCTATTGTATATGGCAACTTGTTCGACTCTTGGGATGGACATGCTGACTTTGCCAAAAGATGGCAAAACCCGGGTGATGAGTTGCATACGTCAGTGCCTTCTATGTCCTATCCTAATGATAGCTATAGGGATCTCTTTTATCAGCATTCTTCGCATAATATCGTAAAGGGTGATCTCATTCGATTGCAAAATGTGAGACTTGGTTACAACTTTAGCCTAAATCAGCATCAAGTGAAAGGGCAGCTGTATATTGGAGCAAATAACGTTGGATTGATCTGGCGAAAAAACAAGTATAATCTAGATCCTGACTATTTGAATCTGCCTGCTCCCCGCGTAATTTCCGTGGGAGGAAATATTAACTTCTAATACGTGAATCATGAGACTATTTATTTATCTATTATTCTTGGGAAGCCTGTGCAGTCTGGCTTCTTGCAATAAATTTTTGGAGGATAAAACGAGTAAAACAAGTACAGTGCCATCCACATTGGAGGATATGCAGGCTCTCCTGGATGCTGGTAATCTTTTGAATCTCGGCAAATATCCTTATTTCTTGGAAGCTTGTACTGATGATTTTTTTCTTTCTGAGTCTGGGTACAATAGGCAGTATAATTTTGAACAAATGGTGTATACTTTCCAAAATCCTGAGAATTATGAGAAAATCGAAAATTTGTCAATATGGCGAGATGCCTATAATTCCATTGCAATCTGCAATACAGTATTGGATGGATTGCCTGATATTAAAATTTCAAAGGGTCTCGATCCTGACAATATCAAAGGGCAGGCGCTTTTTCACCGGGCTTTTATGCACTTTGTACTCTTGCAGATATATGCTGAATCTTTTGATCCGAAAGGCTCTAATGATGGGCTTGGGATTCCGCTCAAATTAACCTCAGATATTAACGATAAGACGACGAGATCGACAATTTTGGCTTGTTACGAGTCTGTTATACAGGATTTTGATCAGGCTGCGGCTTTGTTGCCTGACGAGTTGAGAATTTTGACTAGGCCTAATCTTATTTCAACTTATGCTGCGCTTTCGCGGGTATATATGGCTATGGAGGATTATGAAAATGCAAAGAAATATGCCGAATTGGTTTTGACACGATATAATAAGTTAATGGACCTTAATACAATGGATGTAGATACAGCTTACCCGTACCCAGCTATGAATGCGGAAACCTTGTTTTTTGCTTATTCTAATGGGGCGACTATGCTTACTGGCACTAGAGGTTCGTATTTGACAAATGATCTACTACAGCTATATGACGATCATGATTTAAGGCTTCGGGCTAACTATAAAAAAGGAACAGATGGCTTTTCTATATTCAAAGGTCAGTATATGGGGTCTGGAGCCGGACTCTTTTTTATTGGCATGACAACTTCTGAAGTTTTGTTAAATGCTGCTGAATGTAATGTACGACTGGGCAACTCGATGCTAGCTAAACAACAAATCAATGCGCTCTTAGAGAATCGAATTGAGAAGCAATTCTTTGTTCCAATAACGGAAAATAATATCGAAGCTCTATTAAAAATGGTTATTCAAGAGCGGCGTAAAGAGCTGGTCCGTAGGGGAGTGAGGTGGTCAGATTTGAGACGGTTAAACAAAGACGAGCGTTTTAAAAAGGAAATTACCCGCGAGGTAATCATTGACGGTAAGACTGAAGTATTTAAACTCTTGCCAAATAGTAAAAATTATGTGTTTAATATTCCGCTTGAGGTTAAGAATATGACCGGCATCGAATAAAAGAAGAAAGTAGCGGGGAAATTTCCTCCGCTACTTTTTTGCCAGTTGTACTATTTACTTGTCTTGATTAGTAAGGCCTAAAATCTGTAACAGTTTCATTTGATGTTTTACTGCTATTAGCAGTACTGATACGAAGCGCGATAGTGGTTGGTGTGGATGATCCCGGTGGGGTGACGGGTGCCGCCATATCCGGTTGTGATGGATTAGAAGGATTGGCAGGTGCATTGATTTCGCAGATAGCTTCATTTGCAGTTCCGCACTCATCACTGGGTACTAAACTGTACTTGCTCGGATCTGTAGGTGAATCTGATGCGGTACCATGGAAGTACCATAATTGATTAGCACGTGCAACCTTCGTTTCTTTCACAATCTTCACTTCTTTCTCCACCTGTCCTTCTTTTTCACTTTTAATGCTTTGTGCATTTGCACTCAATGAAATTCCTAATGTCATGACGCCTACGCTTAAGGTGCCAATAATTCTTTTTGCAATTGTTTTCATGTCTTATGTTTTAAGTTTATCCTTGTTGCTTGTCCTTATTATCCTCCTGGATCGGCCGTGGAGTTGTTTCAATGGACCGGTCGGGCATCTCCCTGTCCTCCGATCTGTTATCTTGTACCAAAGTTAGCTAGACAACATTGCCTGGATTTCGGCATTATTCAGGATAAGATTTCGTGATTTTTTAGATTCGAACTATGCAATAATGCTCGTCGAAAGGACGACGAGGGAGATGCAAGCTCTCGTATCTGGGACAAAAGGTCTAATTTCAGGGATGAATGACGTATATGAGGGGTGAATGGCATTTAGGAGTATGTGAATGACAGTTAGGAGTGTGTGAATGGCATTTGGGAGCATGTGAATGACAGTTGGAAGTATGTGAATGACAGTTGGGAGTATGTGAATGACATTTGGAGCGTTGGAGGATAACCTGAGTGACGCATTCCCCTGTGTCTGGGACAAAAGGTCTAATTTGAGGGATAAAAGTTGCAATTTCAGGGATGAATGACGTATATCAGGGGTGAATGGCATTTGGGAACATGTGAATGGCATTTGGGAGTATGTGAATGACAGTTGGGAGCATGTGAAAGGCATTTAGGAGTATGTGAATGACAGTTAGGAGCATGTGAATGGCATTTAGGAGTATGTGAATGGCATTTAGGAGTATGTGAATGGCATTTAGGAGTATGTGAATGGCATTTAGGAGTATGTGAATGGCATTTAGGAGTATGTGAATGACAGTTAGGAGTGTGTGAATGGCATTTGGGAGCATGTGAATGACAGTTGGAAGTATGTGAATGACAGTTGGGAGTATGTGAATGACATTTGGAGCGTTGGAGGATACCCTGAGTGACGTATTCCCCTTGTCTGGGACAAAAGGTCTAATTTGAGGGATAAAAGGTACAATTTCAGGGATGAATGGCAGTTAGGAGCATGTAAATGACACTATACGATAAAGCTAGCTCCTGAATTTACTTGGGCGTATGCCTACATGCTTCAAAAAATAGTCTGAAAATGAACTGATATGGCTGAATCCGCAATATATAGTCACTTCTTTGACACTGTAGTTTGCCAACAACATTTTAGCTTTGGCTACCAATAATTTATCGCGGTATGCAATCATCGTCTGGTGATACCTTCCCTTAAATACTTCTCCCAGACGGCCAGGGCTGACACCACATTGAATGGCGATGCCACTGAGATCGAGCTCTGTAAAGGTACGCTCGGTCTGGTCATGGATAATTTGCTGCGCATGCTGCGCCAAAAGTGTACCTCCCCGGATCTCTTTGTAGGTAATAAAATCTTTATAGATGGCGATGTCAAAAAGTGAATAGACAATCTTCGCGGCCGTAGCCTCGTTGTCCTGACTATAACGAAAGTATTGGCCTGCAATATAATCAAGCTGATACTGTGTCCGCTTACCGACCGGCCACAATGCGCTTTGATAAAGCGCTGCTTTGTTGTGCTGTGGAGCAGTTCTAAATGTTCTGAGAAAGTGATGTGTAGGATAGAGTTCCGGTCTGATCAATCCAACATCGATCAATGCGCCATAGATAAGATAGCTACCATCCACAAGGTTAATCTCGAAGCTATCATTGGGGAAATAGATAAACCGATCATGATCCGCTGGCAATTCTGCTTTACAATCCTGATTGGCCTGTTTGATGATGATAGTTTGGGGCGAACAGAGATTATATAGCAGGTGGTAGTCTGCTTTACTCGTTTCAACGGATAGCAGGTAAGTTTGCTGCACATGGGCTTGGATCCGATAGAAGATCACGTTATGATAATCAATGTATTCTTCGATCAACTGTATGCCTTGATCTGCATAGCGTTTCAATTTGGCGCCACTGAGTTTGGGGAGAAAGGCTTTCGTCTGAGTGGAAAAATCCGCCACTGGAGGTAGTTTAAAATGGAAAGTTTTGATCATTGGATACTCTGTCAATAAGGTTTTATAAAAGGCTAATCAATGTTTATAAAGGTAAAATCGAGGTTTGGGAAATACCTAAAAAAATGATAGATAACCCATTTCTAACAAAATCATGCATGAAATCCGGGATATCTGACCTCTTTTCTTGTTTCTTAGTCCACCAATGTCAATTCGCTTTCTTTTTTTGTAACATATCATTCTTTTCCTTTTTTTGAAGGATTTCAGCCACATTTGATCGTTAGCTAATACAATTTTAGTGCGTGTACAGCCAGCGGGAGTGGCCTGACCCGTATCGTTGCAG
>JBMAAL010000118.1:0-13169 GCA_050281725.1 Sphingobacterium sp.
GGATTAGTATTCTTATTCTCTGCAGTTGATGGTGTTGAGCCTCAATCAGAGACTAACTGGAGATTGGCAGATAACTACGCTGTTCCACGTATCGGTTTTGTTAACAAAATGGACCGTTCAGGTGCTGACTTCTTAAAAGTTGTTGGTCAAGTAAAATCAATGCTAGGCTCTGATGCTGTAGCATTGCAATTACCAATCGGTGCTGAAGATACATTCACTGGTGTTGTTGATTTAATTAACAACCGTGGTATCGTATGGAATGAACATGATAAAGGTATGACCTTTACAGAGGTTCCTATTCCTGCAGATATGGTGGATGAAGTTGCTGAATACCGTGAAAAATTATTAGAAGCAGTAGCTGGTTATGATGAGACTTTGATGGAGAAATTCTTCGAAGATCCGAATTCGTTAACTGAGCGCGAAATCTTAGATGCTTTACGTAAAGCAGTATTAGATAATGCGATCGTTCCTATGGTATGTGGTTCATCTTTCAAAAACAAAGGTGTTCAAACCATGTTGGATCTAGTAATGGAATTGTTGCCTTCACCTCTTGATATCGAGGCTGTAAAAGGTACTAACCCTGATACTGGTGAAGAAATCACACGTAAGCCATCTGTAAACGAGCCTTTCGCAGCTTTAGGTTTTAAAATTGCGACTGACCCATTTGTAGGTCGTCTATGTTTTATCCGTGCTTACTCTGGTAAGTTAGACGCTGGTTCTTATGTATTGAACACGCGTTCTGGAAACAAAGAGCGTATCTCTCGTATCTTCCAAATGCACGCGAACAAACAAAACCCTATCCCTTTCATCGAGGCTGGTGATATCGGTGCTGTTGTAGGTTTCAAAGACATCAAAACTGGTGATACACTTTGTGACGAAAAAGCACCTATCATTCTTGAGTCTATGACTTTCCCTGAACCAGTAATCGGTTTGGCGATCGAGCCTAAAACTCAAGCTGACGTTGATAGATTAGGTATTGGTCTAGGTAAATTGGCTGAAGAGGATCCTACATTCGTTGTAAAAACTGACGAAGAAACTGGTCAAACAGTTATCTCTGGTATGGGTGAGCTTCACTTAGAGATCTTGATCGACCGTTTGAAACGTGAATTTAAAGTTGAGGTTAACCAAGGTGCTCCTCAAGTATCATACAAAGAGTCTATCAACGGTACTACTGAGCACCGTGAGGTATTCAAAAAACAATCAGGTGGTCGTGGTAAATTCGCGGATATCAAAGTTGTTATTTCTCCAGCGGATGAAGATTTCGATTTATCAAAATCACCGCTTCAATTCGTTAATGAAATCGTTGGTGGTAAAATTCCTAAAGAATTTATCCCTTCAGTTCAAAAAGGATTTGAAACTTCAATGAAAAATGGTGTATTAGCAGGATTCCCATTATCAGGAATGAAAGTTCGTTTGATTGATGGTTCATTCCACGCTGTCGATTCAGATTCATTGTCTTTCGAATTAGCTGCTCGTCAAGCATACCGTGAAGGATTGCCTAAATGTTCTCCAGTGTTAATGGAACCAATTATGAAAATAGAGGTTTTAACACCAGAAGAAAACATGGGTGATGTAATGGGTGACTTAAACCGTCGTCGTGGTCAAATGCAAGGTTTGGATTCACGTAACGGTGCACAAGTAATCAAAGCATTGGTTCCACTTTCTGAGATGTTCGGTTACGTAACTCAATTACGTACGATCACTTCAGGTCGTGCAACATCTACAATGGAATTTGATCACTTTGAAGAAGCTCCTCGTAACGTTGCTGAAGAGGTGATTGCAAAATCAAAAGGTAAAATCAAAGGTTCTGTAGAATAATATAGAACTCAAAAATAAACCGACCGCTGGTTGTTAATAGCTCTAATCAGCGGTCATTTTTAAATAATATCATATACTATGAGCCAAAGAATCAGAATTAAATTGAAATCTTACGATTACAATTTGGTTGACAAATCAGCTGAAAAAATCGTAAAAACAGTAAAACCTACAGGTGCAGTTGTTAGTGGTCCTATTCCATTGCCTACTGAGAAAAAAATCTATACGGTATTACGTTCACCACACGTTAACAAAAAAGCACGTGAGCAATTCCAATTGTGTGCTTACAAAAGATTGTTGGATATCTATTCATCAAACGCTAAAACTGTTGACGCATTGATGAAACTTGAATTACCTTCAGGTGTTGAAGTAGAAATCAAAGTGTGATAGATTTCAATCACTGAAAAAAGAAGGGGCCTTTCGCAAGAAAAGCCCCTTTTTTATGTTTGTGCAAATATTACCAGAGAAACTATAAAATCCAAAACATGGGTTTGGAAGACATTTTTCATCCAGCCAAGATTATAGCTGATAACCTATACCAATTGAAAATACACGATTCTTTAAAGAACCTCCTTCCCCCCCAGCCATATCAACTAGTCCCAAGCCGTATCCACCATTAATCAAAAAGCCATTTGATAGACGATACCCCGCTAAAAAGTTAATTCCAGCATCAAAACGTTTCAATTTATTATCTCCGAAACCGACATCGATTTTTACATTTTCTGCTTTGGCTTTTGCGGACAGCCCCAATCCAGCATATGGTCCAGCTCCTAAGAAAACGCTTCCGGAATTTCCAGTAGGAATACTGTACACAAAATTTACAGGTAACTCTAGATACATTAAGTCTAATTTCACATTATTTCCCAATTCTTCAAAGTCAATAAGTGTCAATCCTTTCCCCCCCTTCCCTTGTAACGATAAACCAGGTTGGATAGAAAAATTATTTGCTAAAGGAGCATCTAAGTATCCCGTCAAATAAAACGATGTAGATGATTCTGTCGAAACAGATACACTTCCTAGTGACGCCGTCATTTTAGGAAACGTTGCACCAGCCTTAAAACCATAGGACGTCTGTGCTTTTGCTCCAGCAATAAAACATAGTACCGCAGCGATTGAGAGTAACTTTCTTTTCATTAATAATAAATTATATATAAGACTAAAATACGATAAAATTTTAATCTATTAATATTTTTTTTATTACACCTTCGATTCTACGAAAATTATGACTTCAGCTCGTTCTCTTCTATAATCTTCTTTTCACCGGGATTTAACGTATCAAATAAATCTTTATACACTTCATCTTTACTATCCTCTTCCCCGAGCAGGAACCCCCAAGGTTTAAGCTCTTTGATACGATCCATCACAATCTTAACGATAGCCAAAATTGGAATAGCTAAAAACATACCTGATATTCCCCAAACCATCTCACCAATAATAATGGAGAGCATAGCAAACAGGGAATTGACTTTCACCTTAGAACCAACAATCTTCGGCACGATGAAATTACTGTCAATCATATGTATAATAATTATTGCTATGATAACGAGAACAACATGGGTAAAAGAGGATGTCGCAAACGTCAGAATGGCAATAATAAGCATCGACGAGAAAATACCGACATAAGGCAATACATTAAACACTCCTGTTATCAAGGCCAAAAGCAAACTATATTTTACCCCTATTAATGACAGGACGATAAAGACTAATAGGGAAACCAAACTCATTTGGATCAATAAGCCAATCAGATACTTCTTGACGACATACTGAACCTGCTTTATTACATCTACAACAATTGGCCTGTCCTCAACACGGTTGACAAATAAGAGAAATTTAACTATATGTCCTCTATATATAAGCAAGAAAAATGTGTAAAGAAAGGTAAAGACAAATAAAATAAACATCGATGAAAGGGAAACCAAGGCCGTTCCCAAGAATAAAGTCCCCGAATCCACAGACTTAGATGCTGTCTTATTGATAAAATCAATTTGATCTTTATGTTGGATTCCAAATTGGTGGCTCACCCAGGTCTGCAAATTGCTCACACCATCCATGATCTGTTGTTTAAAAGCCGGAAAATCCTCTTTAAGAAGTGTAAGTTGAGAGGCTAACAGAAAAAGCCCATAACCAAGAACGCCGAAAAACAAAATAACACTTAATATCCCAGCCAATGTTCTTGGAAAATGGAGTCTCCGCTCTAAAAAATTGCTTAGTGGAATCAACAACAGAGAGAATAGCAAACCCAATATCATTGGAATAAGTATGGTATCACCTATTTTAGCCAAATACCCTAATAAAAGGATACTGATTAGTACGCAGGCCAACTTAACATAAAAGGGTAAAGGAAGAAATCTTTTCATGCAGCAATCTTTTGAATAAAAATAACAATTTCGGACGACTTAAGTTTAATCCAATAAAAAAGTCCCTACAAATGCAGGGACTCTTTCCTCATAATAAGTTTAAGTACTTATATTTCTTATAGTCCGAAGCCAATGCCAACAGACCAAACACGGTTTTTGATCGATCCACTGTTAGGCGCTAAATTCGTTAAACCTAAACCATAACCAGCATTGATCTGAAAACCGTTCGTTAGTTGATAACCGGCCAGGAAGTTAACGCCGAAATCCGTACGTTTTAAATCCTTTCCAGAGCCACTACCAAACTCCACATCCCATTCACTTTTTGCGCTGGAGTTATTTGAGCTTGCTTCAAATTTATTCTTACCACTAAGCGCAAATCCAACATAAGGTCCAGCTCCGATGAAGAAATTACCTGATCCACCCGTAGGCAATTTAGCTACTAAGTTAACAGGGATATCCAAAGACATTATACTCTGCTTTAACTCACCTGTCGCACTATTGACTGTTGCAGAATATTTTCCACCTTTATTCTGCAATGACAATCCAGGTTGGATGGAAAAGTTTGGAGAAATAGGAGCATCCAAATAACCTGTTACAAAAAATCCTGTATTAGATTCAGAACTTCCATTTTCAAATGAATATTTAGGAATGTTTACACCCGCACGTAGTCCGTATCCCAATCCACCTTGTGCAAAAGCTCCTAATGAACCAAATAAAATTGCTGCAGATAATAATAGTTTTTTCATGTTTCCTAATTTAATTTACTTTCTTCTTTTTATCATTTAATCTCATAATTTCCTGTATGAGATTTATTACAATCACATTTGCAATATCTATTCCAAAATACATAAGCCGTTAATTTACATAGTAAAACATCAGGGAAAAGTCCTAAAACAGGGCTTTTCATTGTCCTTTAAAAGATACAGTCAGCTGAATACTTTTCAACTTTGCATACTTAACAACACGGTTCAATACGATGTGAATTGCCTATTGTTAATCGCGTCAGCCATCAAAAATCTCTAGACTATCTTTGGAGGAAAACAGTAAGGATTATTATCAATGACAATTGGCTACGTGTCCCGCAATGAAAATACTTCCTTGGTTTTCAGATTAATGCCCAAAAACATAAAAGTTTTATCATAAAGATTTTTTAATTCCAATTATAAGTTTTATTTTTGCAGACCTTCAAAAGGAAAAAAATAGGGTCGGATGGCCGAGTGGCTAGGCTGAGGTCTGCAAAACCTCCTACAGCGGTTCGAATCCGCTTCCGACCTCGTTTTATTTTAAACAATAAAAATATTATCAAAATGGGAGTTACACGTTTAAAAAGAAAAGATAGAAGAAATAAAACTGTTTCACGTGTTGAAGTTCAGTTCTTGAAATTAGGATCTAATGTAGAGTTAGGTTCTAGATCAAAAATGAAAGCTAGCAACCAAATCGTTAAAAACGATGCTATCTTAAATCAATTAGCTTCAGAAGCTAAATAGTAAGAAGAATTTAAAAGCCTTTAAAGTACTACTTTAAAGGCTTTTTAATAGGTCCACCATTTGGTGGACTTTTTCTTTTGAGCTCATCCACTGTGCCTCATCCATTCCATTGACCTGAATCTGGTTAAACTCCATCTTCGAAACATGCTGCTCTTTCGCCGAGCTATGTATTGCGACTGCGCCAGTTTGCTCTAAAATGCGAACTATATTAGCTGCATCTACACCTGCACCAGGCATAATCACAACACGGCCATTTGCTTGCTGTACCAACTGTCTGAGTAATGGAGCTCCAGCTAAAGCAGAGTTTTGCAGACCAGATGTCAAAATACGATCTATCCCCAGTTCAATAACATCTTCCAATGCCTGAAAAGGATCTTCCACGCGATCAAAAGCACGATGAAAGGTAACATGCATAGGACGCGCAGCTTCCACCAATCGCAAAGTATTTTCTTTATCCACGGTACCGTCTGCCTTCAGTATACCTATCACAACACCATCTATCCCCAATTCCTTGCACAACTGAATATCAGCTATCATTTCCAAGATCTCGGTCTCTGTATAAAGAAAATCACCTCCGCGTGGCCTGATAAGCACATGAATACCAATATTCACCAATCCTCGCACTAACTTCAACTGACCAAACGACGGTGTAGTTCCACCATTTTCCAAATTTTGACAAAACTCGACTCGGGTCGCTCCACCTTGTTCGGCTTCAATTGCTGATGCTACGGAATTTGAACAGATCTCTAATTGGTAATTTCCAATTGCCTTTTCCTTCATTCTAGTATATTTTAAGCTATTTTTCGTTTACGCGAATAACGTAAAAAAAAAGCAAATAACCTACTCCACTCCCTCTGGTCAAAACAGTACAAGCGTTAGAAAAGACTATAAGCAAAAGATATTTTGCCAGCGGTGGAAATTTTGCTTCCAGACGAAGATCTACAACTTCAGCTTATAACGTGGTACATCCACTTTTTTCCACTTCCAATCCGGTCTTTTCGAAGTGCTCGTCCGATCTGACAGATCCCTTGAAGAAGGTGGGTCTAAGAAACGCTCCTGTTTAATATAAGTTGGCACCCGGAAGCCAGGCGATGCATTTAGGGTTTCAAAACATTCCCGCGCAAGTTTCATGATGTCATTCCGATTTTCTGTATTGCTTTCAATTCGACTTCCTATATAAGACGCCGGACCATACAATTGCTCATAAATAGCTGAATCTTCAAAAGGTTTGAACTTCAGGCGCATCATTATTTGCACCAATAGAGAATACAGATCATTGTCCGCTGGTGTCAAAACCAGCTTATCCAACACCTTTGGTATCAACTCCCATATCATCAATTCAACCACTAAATCTTTAGTGTTCTCACCAATGAAATCGACTGTAGGCCACATCTGCTCCACATATTGTACAACGGAATCTCTATTGACGTGCAAAGCAACCAATTGTCTATTGCTCCAATATTCCAGCGGTATGTCCCTTCGATAAAAGACTCCGAATATGTGTTGGCCTTTCAACCGTCCCAAGGAACCACAATTTTGCATCTCAAACTCAGGGACAAGCATACAGTAACTAAACATATCACGTGTATTTAGCGATTTAAATGTCTTTACCGAAAGCGGATTCCATAAAGCATAATAATGTTCCCTATCCAAACTATCTTCTCCTGACACCAATCTATTCACGTAATAGTCTTTCAATAATATTCGTAAGATTGCATCACGACCACCAACGGGATAATTTCTAGTTTTAATCTTTCCCATTCTTCCGAGATACCTTGGCAACTGATCATTTATAAATTTTGTAGAATCTTTAAGCTTGTATTGACCATGACACATGGGTAAGCTGGCTACTAGCAGTATAAGAAGCATATAAAGTCTCCTCTTCTTAAAGAAATCAACAAAACGAGATGCTACCATAGTTAATACATTTACACTGTATTAACTGCAATACAGTATATTAAATATACTTAAAATGAAATAATATTAATTAAATAGGTTTCAAAAAAAATTGGCTATTTGAACCTGAACCAAAACCGAAAAAACTCAGGTCCATTTTAGGTTCCATATCTTCTTTTGTATTCAAAAGTCATAACCGAATTTTAGACATGTAAAACATTCGGCTTATCTATTTGTATATACCTTACATGCTTTTATTTAAATAACTAAAAACCAAGTTCATACATTTTTAAGTAAAATATCATGGCAATTATATCGAAAAACATGGAGACCCAAGAAAAGATCATCAGTACTTTTGAAGAGCTCCAAAAAACTATATATGACCTGAAACATCAAATTGTAGAATTTGAATTGCTCTTTAATCAAGCTTGCAACAGACATATTGATTCCAATTTCCAAAAAGAATGGTTGCTGGACCGAATATCTTCACGTCATGATATGATTACACTTCGACATGATGCCATGCTGCTTATTCGAGACACTGTGTCTGCGTTCAGGGATTTTGACGGTTATTTTTTAGATCTCAAACAGCTCCTCCAATCGATCGAGTTACTTATGCTCAATCATGCCGATGAGGAAGAGTATGAAATTGCAGCTATTATCAAAAAATGGCATGAAAAATTTGCCCAAGCGATTTATTTCGTTGGCGACTTAATCTATTAAGTCGCACTTTTATTCTACTTTTGCAGCATTGTAAAATATGGAGAAATGCGCAAACCACCAGCTATCGTTGACTTACACACCGACACCTTTCTTGAAGATTGGGAAGATTATTCGCCAGAGGAGCTCTTACAAGAATCCATGGATTTTATGCGTTCTAATCTAGATGCAGCTATTTATTGGGAAATGAACGAAATAAAGTTTATTCATGGCAGGGGAAAAGGAATGTTAAAAAGATTGGTTTTTGAAGAGTTGCAAGAGTACAAGGCGCAGGGTGCTATTGAACGATATTATACTTCTTACCAGAATGAAGACATTGTAGTCGTTGTCATAGGGATTTAAAAAAGGCTACCTTTTTGCAGATAGCCTTTGCATGATGTTATGCTATTTAATAGCCGGTGTAATAATCACTTTTCGGAATTCCACTGGGCCGTGATCCCCCTGGAAATAGATTGGTCCCGGCTCTGCCTCTTTGCTATCCAATGCACCTCCGGTAATACCCGGAATTTCCTGATTACTGATCACCGTCTTACCGTTTGCCACAACTGTCACAAGACGGCCTACTAATGTGATATCATAGGTTTGCCATTCTCCGGCTCCTTTGTTGACCATTTCATTTGCAGCCAAGAAACCGTATACCCCTGCAAAAAGTACTGCATTAGGATGTGCGTCTTTAGGACTATCTTCTATCTGAACCTCATATCGGCCTCTCAAGTAGACACCACTGTTACTTCCCGCTGGAATTTTAAATTCAACATGTAATTTAAAATCTTCAAATTTTTGTTCAGAAACCAAATTAGAACCAGATTGCGGACTGGTCAGGATACCATTTTTCACCACCCATTGATTCGTTTTACCAGTAGCTTTCCATCCGGTCAGATCCTTGCCGTTGAACAGCTGAATAGGCTTACCCCATTTTACTGCAGCTGTTCGTTTCAGCTCTGGAGCACGAACACCTTTAAAGCGATATGTTTTTCCATCAGGCTCTATTATCGTCCCTTGCAATACACCATTAACAATCTCGCCTTCCACGCTTAGGTTCATCTTTCCACCCTCCCATTGCGGCGGGATGGCAAATTTGAACTTCCCTTTCTCATAAAACACCTGAGAAACTGGCCGGGCACTTCCGGAAGTACTCACATAATGACCTACTAAAGTTCTATAGCCCGACAATTTAACCTCCAGCCAAGATGGCGCAGGAGTACCATTAATATCCACTTCGATATCCCATCGACCAATCAGCTCTTTGCCTTCTACGTCTTGTTGATAATGAATAGATTTTCCAATGGAATGGTTAGCAAAGGTAACTTGCGGTAATGCACAAGAGGCCAAAATTCCTAAAAGAAATGCCGCTTTTCTGTTCATACTATTTATGTTTATATTCTAGTTGACAATAAATTTCAAGCAATTTAACTGTTTAACAGCGGGTTTACAAGGATATAATGTTAAAAAACATAAAGAAAGCCAGAAACGAAAAAAAGCCCTAACTTTCGTTAGAGCTTTTCTAGTCGGGGTGGCAGGATTCGAACCTACGACCTCCACATCCCAAATGTGGCGCGATACCGGGCTACGCTACACCCCGAAAAGGTATCACCTTTGTTTTGTGTGGCACAAAAGTAATCTAAAAATATGTTTTTTTCAAAAATATTCTTCACAAAGAACCTAACAGATTGACTTATTGCAAAATAATTTACAAATAAGATTAAAAAGCAGCTTATTTTATAAAGCAAAAAATGAAAAATGCCTTTTATTACACCTAGTGAGGTATTAGAACAAATTCGGTTTAGCGCTACATAGCCCCCCCAAAAAACTGAGGCTCCTACGGATCGAACCAAAGAATAGCTAAAGGTCGTAGGTTCGCCTTCTCAGCCTGAAACGAAAAAAGCCCTAACTTTCGTTAGAGCTTTTCTAGTCGGGGTGGCAGGATTCGAACCTACGACCTCCACATCCCAAATGTGGCGCGATACCGGGCTACGCTACACCCCGAAAAAGGTATCACCTTTGTTTTGTGTGGCACAAATATACGGTTCTTACAAATTATTTGCAAATGAAAAGCACAAAATAAAACTAACAAGTTGTTACATTGCGACATACTCTTCGCCAGACAACACATAGCTCTCCTTTATACAATCAAAGCCAAGACTGTTCCCACTATTTATTATTTCGATAAAACGCTCACCTGTCAATTAAAATCTTTTGACCTCTCAACTGCAACATGTTCGGATATGAACATGAAGTGTTCGAATACAAACACTTAGACCACAAAAAGATAGTTCACAACATGTTGATTATAATCAACTTAAGTCTTTGGCAGTTCTTTTGAAATTGATCCAATGAACATTTTTAAAAAAATAGAATTAAACTATCCTTCAACGGGATTGATTACCATAAGTTCAAAATGAACACTTATAACGAAAAGTATGATAAAGAACTATTTCCAAATCGCCTGGAGAAACCTTATAAAGAACAAGGTTTTTTCCTTTATCAATATTCTTGGCTTAACAATAGGCATCACCGTCTGCGCAATGATATTTCTATTTATCGCCAATCAGTTTAGCTTTGATAAGTTTCACAGCCAAGGCGATCGTATCTATCGGGTCATGCGTGGTTTTGACAACACCAAGGATCGTGCACCTTATTTATCGGCACCCTATGCCACTGCCTTATTAACCGATTATCCCGATGATATCAAAAAAGCTGTACGGGTAATGCCTGCCAATGGACTATTCTCCTTTGGCAATATCGCATTCAATGAAAAGAAACTCTTTATTGCAGATGATGACTTCTTTGAACTATTTAGTTTTCCGCTGATCAAGGGAAATCCAATGACTGTTTTAAAAAATCCAACAAGTGTTGTATTAACAGAAAAAACTGCGAAAAAATATTTTGGAAATGAGAATCCCATCGGTAAAATATTACAGCTTGATAAAAATAAACAATTAACCGTTACTGGGATTGCAAAAGATCTTCCGATCAATTCACATCTGGAATTTGATCTTATCATTCCATTATCCAATTATATCAATACCGAACCATTCAAAGCCTGGCAAAACAACAATTTATTCACTTACATCTTACTTGAGGAACATAAGGATGCTGGGCAATTGGAAAAGCAGTTTCCCGATTTCATGAATAGACATATGAAAGCAGTTTCTACCAATATGGGCATTCATTTTGATCTTGCGCTTACACCGCTACGAGACGTCTATCTTGAATCCCACAGCGCATTTGACAGCGCAAAGCATGGCGATAAAAAGGTTATTTACATTTTTCTATCCATCGCCATACTTATATTGATTATCGCCTGCATAAATTTCATGAATCTCTCAACAATACGTGCAGTTGACCGATCGAAAGAAGTTGGTTTAAGAAAGGTACTTGGAGCACAACGTCTTCAATTAATGGGACAGTTTATCGGAGAATCCATTTTATTAACCAGCATATCCTGCGCACTCGCCATGTGTCTATTGCAACTACTCATGCCTGTATACAATCAACTATTGGGATACAGCCTAACAGTCCCATGGAATTCATGGCCGATCTATATTTTTCTGATTGCAGTTATCCTTATAGTAGGTCTACTAGCGGGAAGTTACCCCGCATTATACCTTTCAACCTTCTCCCCTATACAGGCATTAAAAGGTAAATTGCGCTTAGGCAAGGGCGGCACACTGTTTCGACATACACTGGTTGTGTTCCAATTCAGCATCTCTATTTTACTGATCATAGGTACATTGATTATCTCCAAGCAGATGAAATATGTAAAAGAACTGGGACTTGGCTATGACGACCAACAGACAGTGGTTATTCCAATAGACAATGAAGAACTGTATAACAACCTTCGTACATTCAAAAATGAATTATCTGCGAGCAGCGACATTGCATCGGTCTCCTTTATGTCCGGTGAACCGGGCGGCTTCTTCGATAGCCACACATTCGAGATCGAAGGAAAAAACGGTGAAAAGTGGAAATCAAGGACAGAGTTCACTGATTTTGACTATGTAAGTACGCTGAAACTCAAAATAATAGCAGGGCGAAACTTTTCAACACAACACCCGACAGACTCCACTAGCGCTGTATTAATCAATCGTACTGCAGCATCTATGCTTGGATTTACACCAGAGCAGGCCATTGGCAAATGGATAAAAAATACGATACGCGATCAATCCCCCCGGACAATCATTGGTGTAATTGACGATTTTAACTTCCTATCCCTAAAAGAAAACATGGATGCATTAGTTATTGTCCCTTCTACTGACCTGAGAGTAGCCCTTATTAGATTAAACACAAAAGATTTTCCCACAGCGTTAAAAACTATTAAAGCCGCATTTGGGAAAGCGGCTCCATTATATCCGTTTGAATACAGTTTTCTAGACCAAAAATTTGATACGCTGTATAAAACGGATCTTAGGCAACAACGTATACTCAGTCTTTTTTCTGGATTGGCCATATTTATCGCGGGCCTAGGTCTCTATGGTTTAGCCTCATTTACAGCTGCCAAAAGAAACAAAGAGATCGGAATTCGCAAGGTGCTTGGCGCTTCGGTATCGGGCGTCACTACATTATTATCCAGAGATTTTATAAAACCCGTATTAATTGCCTTGATAATCGCCTCGCCGATCGCCTGGCTAACCATGAACAAATGGCTGGAAGACTTTGCTTACCGCATCGAGATCCAATGGTGGATGTTTGTGCTGGCGGGACTAGTAACAATAGGTATTGCATTAATTACGGTAAGCTGGCAGGCTATCCGAACAGCGATAGCAAATCCTGTAAACAGCTTACGGGACGAATAAAAAGAGGAAACAAAAAAAACTCTAACTTTCGTTAGAGCTTTTCTAGTCGGGGTGGCAGGATTCGAACCTACGACCTCCACATCCCAAATGTGGCGCGA
>JBMAAL010000119.1:0-12947 GCA_050281725.1 Sphingobacterium sp.
ACCTATACATTGGCGGTAAATAACGGTCCTAATACACTGCATGGCGGTTTTAAAGGTGTGCATTTTGCCAATTGGACATTAAAATCATCAGATAAATCATCCCTTACTTTTGCTTATACCTTGCCTGACGGACACGAAGGGTTTCCAGGAAACATCCAGATGGAAGTGACTTATACGCTTAACGATAATAATGAATTGATGATTGCTTATCGTGCTACTTCCGATAAAAAGACGGTGATCAATTTGACCAACCATGCATACTTTAATTTAAACGGTGAGGGAAGTGGTACCATTCTAGATCATCAACTTCAAATGTTTGCCAATGAATACACACCAGTCGATAGTACACTAATACCAACAGGGCAATTGGCAGCCGTAAAGGGAACAGCTTTTGATTTTACAACCTTGAAACCAATAGGAAAAGATATTAATGCCAATGACCAGCAGCTTAGTTTTGGAAAGGGCTATGACCACAATTTTGTCCTAAGTAAAGAGAAAGATGGCGACTGGTTTAAAGCGGCACATGTGATCGGCGATATATCGGGTGTAGTCATGGATATTCTGACGACCGAACCTGGTATTCAATTTTATAGCGGCAACTTTATGAACGAACAAGTACAGTTGAAGAACGGTAAAAAAGATTCCTTTCGTACGGCTTTTTGTCTTGAGCCGCAGCATTTTCCGGACGCTCCGAATCAGCCAGCTTTTCCAACAACAGTCCTGAACCCAGGACAAGTATATCAAACGAAATCCCTGTATCGTTTTTCGGTAAAATAATACATATTTAATAATGATTGGTTTGAAAGTACACCACTGAAAAGAGGTGTGCTTTCTCTTTTTAATAGACTTTAAAACGTTTTAGGTCTATTTTATTTATTTGATACAAATAGGCAGTTTTTTGAGAAAAAACGAAAGTCTGTACGATTGAATATACCTTAATTTTGGACAAATCAATTATACAAACTAATCAATCTAGGTATGTTTAAGGGTCTTAAATGTCTGCCAATTTCTGCTACTTTACTCTGCTGTGCGAGCAGTTTTATTCCTTTAGCAAAGGGAGCAGATTTATTTCCAGTTCCTGCAGAAAGCATTGCTTTGCAAAAATCAATTAAGGGTGTGGTTAAAGATAAAAGTGGCAATCCGATCGTAGGAGCGACAGTCGCTTTAAAATCCAAACCAAGTACTGCCGTTTCAACGGATGCAAAAGGTAATTTTAGTCTAACAGGTGTGAATGCTGGGGATCTACTGACTGTAAGTTCAGTTGGGTATCTTTCAAAAGAAGTGGCCGCGAGTGCCGATTTAGCCATTATATTGGAAGATGAAAATTCACGTATCGATGAAGTGGTTGTGGTGGGGTACGGTACACAAAAGAAGGAATCTGTTACTGGTGCAATCACGGCAATTTCTTCGCAGGATATTTCCAGATCTGTTGCAACAACAACCTCAGGAGCTTTGGTCGGGAAGATTGCAGGGGTCAATAGCCGTATGTCGGATGGACGTCCAGGAGCAGCCACTGGAATCAGTATCCGGAATATGGGCACTCCCTTGTATGTGATCGACGGTGTTCAAAAGGATGAAGGGCAATTCAATAATTTAGACTTTAATGATATTGAATCGGTCTCGGTATTAAAGGATGCGTCGGCTGCTATTTATGGTGTACGTGCTGCCAATGGTGTTGTTGTGGTGACGACAAAGAAGGGGAAGCGTGGCGATAACAATACCTTTAATATCAATTCCTATTACGGCTGGCAAAGTATGTTTCGTTTTCCTAAGCCTGCAGATGTAAGTACCTATGTAAGGAGCTACATTCAGTCGGATGCCATTCTTGGTGTGAAGGATCCCAAGTATACATTAAGCGATCTTGAAAAATGGCAACAGGGGACAGAAAAAGGTTACCGCCCTTTTGATTGGTACGATTACATTTTAAAAACTAGTCCGCAAACCTATATTTCTGGAAATGTGAGCGGTGGATCCGAAAAAATCAATTATTACTTAAGTGCTGGGCATCTCGACCAACAATCCATTATCCGTAATTATGGTGGTTTCAAACGTACAAATGTGCAGATGAACATTGATGCGAGCGTATCTAAACGATTAAAAATAGGGGCCAATTTGAACGGACGGATCGAACAGCGCAAACAGCCTGGGGTACCTGGTGCTGACGATACTTGGCAAGCATTATTTGCCATTTATCGCAACTTACCTACTGCGCGGCCGTTTGCCAACGACAATCCGCTCTATCCAACACAAACTGCAGCCAATACCGAGACGAATTTTGCGATGCTGAATTATGATCTATCGGGTACATATCAGGAAAAATGGCGGGTGATGCAACTAAATTTTAATGCCGAGTATAAGATTACAGATGATTTGGTTGCCAAAGGAACGGTGGGGTATTACTTGGCTAATAAATGGATGGATAATCAGGAGTTTACTTACAAATTGTATGGCTATGATGAAAAAACGGATACCTATCCAGTCATATTTAGCATGGATAACCCTTGGCGGGAGCGGTCTATCGCTCAAATCGAAGAAATTTCAACACAATTCACTTTAAATTATAACAAACGTTTTGGAAAGCATGGTGTGAATGCTGTATTAGCGGCAGAGTCAATAAAACGAGATAACCCCGATATTTATGTCCACGACAGACCGGCATCAAATGCATTGAGTTTGATCTATTTTCAAACGATGGATACATATAATGATACGGGAGTAAATACGCAAGCGAGAGCGGGATTTGCGGGTCGGGTCAATTATGACTACGATCAAAAATATCTTTTAGAACTTTCATCGCGTTATGATGGATCCTGGAAATTTGCTCCTGGAAGTCGATGGGGATTTTTCCCTTCTGCATCCGCGGGATGGCGGATCTCTTCTGAAAAGTTTTGGACAGATGGCATGCGGAAGGTACTTGATGATGTTAAGCTTCGGGGATCTTATGGAATATTGGGGGATGACAATTTGGATGATTGGAAATATTATGCTTTTGGTTATTTAAGTGGGTATACCTATAATTCCAAAGGTTCGACGATTGACGGAAAATATGTTATCGGCACCCAACCCCGTGGACTTCCTGTTAAAACGCTTTCCTGGATTGAGGCGCACATGTTGAATGTGGGGCTCGATTTTAGCACATTAAAGGGAAGATTGACTGGTAGCTTGGACTTCTTTCGAAGGAAAAGAAGCGGTCTACCTGCTTCCAGAAATGATGTATTGATACCAAATGAGGTTGGTTTTAGTCTGCCTTATGAAAACCTAAACTCGGATATGCATAAGGGTATCGATGGCTCAATTATGTGGCGGAGTAAGGCTGGCGATTTCAATTACTTTGTCGGTGGTAATTTTACATTTGCCCGTCAGATCGATGGTGAACAATATAAACCACGGTTTGGGAATTCCTGGGATCAATATCGGAACTCCATTTTTGACCGCTACGCCTATCTAAATTGGGGCTTACATGCTACTGGACAATTTCAGTCCTGGGAAGAAATTGCAAATTATGATGTAGATAATGACCGTCAAGGTAATTCTACCTTGAGACCCGGAGATATAAAATATGAAGACCTCAATGGGGATAAAGTGATCAACGAGCTGGATCAGCGGCCAATAGGATATCGACAAGGCGGACTTCCTTATTTCAATTTTGGAATTAATCTGGGAGGACAATTCAAGGGGTTTGATTTGGCTATGGATTTGACAGGAGCAGCATTTGCATCCTATCGTCCTAATTACGAAGCCATGAATCCTTTCCACGATGGTGGAAATAACCCGCAATATTACATGGAGAATCAATGGATGCTCAGTGATATTACCAACCCGAATAGTGCATTGATTCCGGGCAAGTATCCAACATTGATTCGCGGAAATCAAAACCATAGTAATTATTGGCATAGCGATTTTTGGCTCACCAATGTCAATTATGTAAAACTAAGAAATCTTCAGATTGGATATACCTTGCCAGATAAGTGGATGAAAGCCCGTGGAATCCAAAAATTACGAATATATACGATGATGCAGAATCTCTTCAGTATAGATAATTTGGGTGATATGAAGATCGATCCGGAAATCACAAGTGATTCAGGTGTTCAATACCCAACAAACCGGGTTATAAATGTGGGTGTTAATTTAACTTTTTAATAAAATGATAAAGAGGAAGGTTATTTTATTGGGTGTATGTTTAGTATGTACATTTTCAAGCTGTAATAAGTTTTTGGACCGGGAATCACAGGCAATTTTTACCGACGACCAGATATTTTCAGATCAAAATATGGTGAAGTCAGTGTTGGCCAATTATTACGGAAGAGTCAGCTGGGGCCAGCAGTTTGGCGACAACGGCTCCTTTGCAATGCTAGATGAAGCCGGATTTTCCAGTGGTTCTCCTAACAATTTGCAGGAGTTTCCAAATGATTTTTGGCGGATGTATGATTACGAATTGATCCGCAATTTAAACCAATTTATTGTGGGTGTCCGTCAATCGACACTAGACGATAATAATAAGAAGAGCATAGAAGGGGAGGCTCGTTTTATTCGTGCTTGGACGTATTTCAATATGATCAAGCGTTTGGGTGGAGTGCCATTGGTGGGAGATAAGGTATATGATTATACAAGTGGGATGGATCCGGCCGAACTGCAGTTATCCAGAGCCACGGAAGCTGAGAGCTATAATTATGTCATCAGTGAATGTACTGAAGCGGCTAAAATGTTAGGATCCGACAAAACTGTGAATTCGGCGAGAGCCAATAAATGGACAGCTTTGGCGCTAAAAGCCCGCGCAAGTTTATATGCCGCATCCATCGCAAAGTATAATTATAAAACACCCGATGTGAAGACCGCGGGCAATGAGGTGGGTATCCCTGCATCTGAAGCAACTAAATATTATCAGATAGCTTACGAATCGGCATTGGATGTTATTAATAATAGCCCTTATGCCTTATACAATGGGAATTCTGATAAAGGCAAAAACTTTTATTTGGCTGTCAGTTCGAAATCAAGTAATGAAGTAATTTGGGCAAAAGACTATGCTTATCCTGGTGAGACCCATTCTTTTACCAATAATAATATAGCCTCATCAGTCCGCGGTGATATTGATGCCAATTTCGTAACTCCAGTACTCAATTTGGTGGAAGCATTTGAATATACGAATGATCGAAAAGGAGATCTTAAAACGAAGACTGCTGCTGGTGACTATGTTTATTATACAAATCCCGAAGATCTTTTTGCAAATAAGGATGCACGCTTGTATGGTACGATAATTTACTCCGGAGCAGATTTTGCAGGAACGAAAATAACTTATCAGGCGGGGGTTCGGTATAAAGAAAATGGTACATGGAAGACGGTAACAGGTTCGCCTGGTTCCTCAAATGATAAATTTGGTGGACTTATTACGAGTGAGGATGGCCCTACGACTTCCAACGATATGTATGTCAACAAAACTGGATTTAATATCCGGAAGTTTATCGACGAAAATAAAGATGCCTCTACACGCGGGCGTGGCTCAGATATTTGGTTTGTCCGTTTTCGTTATGCTGAATTTTTGTTGATCGCTGCTGAAGCAGGACTTGAACTTGGTAAACCGCAACCTGAGTTGATTGGATATGTCAATAAGATCAGAGAACGTGCGGGAATACAAGCATTGACGACTATTTCTTTAAATGATATCATTCAGGAACGTCGCGTTGAATTTGCTTTCGAAGATCATCGCTACTGGGATCTCAAGCGTTTACGCATTGCACACGAAATCTGGAATGGAAGTGCTGATAATTACAATGCGGTGCACTATGCCCTATTTCCATATAAAATATATGCTCCTGGGGATCCTAACAATGGCAAGTGGGTATTCGAAAAACAGAAATCTAGCCATACACTCTATCCGCGAAATTTTAAATATCAGAACTATTATAATTTCATTGACCAAAATTGGATTAACAACAATCCAAAGCTAGTCCGAAATCCTTATCAATAGCATTATTCGTATGAAAACTTTTTTTTGTAAATTAATAGTCGGTTTGTGTTTACTCTTGGGTGTTTTTGCTTGTGGCAAAGATAATTATGATGCACCACAAAGCACATTAAGCGGACATGTAACCTATAATTCCAAACCTGTGGGGCTGAGAGGATCCAATCAATCGGTCTATCTTCAACTCTGGCAGGATGGTTATCAATTTCGGTCTCCTATAAATGTTTATTTAACTCAAGATGGTTCGTTTTCCACGAAACTGTTTGATGGAAAGTACAAATTAGTGACAACCAGTGGAAATGGACCATGGGTGAGCAGTGCCGATACATTGCTGGTTGATGTGAAGGGTAATACCACAGTAGATTATCAGGTGAAACCCTACTACATGATGAGTAATGTAACCTATAACACACAAGGAAATATCCTTAAAGCATCTTTTGATATCGAAACGATAGATGCTTCAAGAACTATTGATTTAGTCACTTTACTGGTCAATGATACAAAATTTGTGGATTTGGGCCAATATGCTTACAAGATGGAAAAAACCGGAATAACTACTGGCCATGTCGAGTTGGAACTGGATATCAAAGATATTTTGACCAAGAGTGCAGCAGTGTATGCACGTGTAGGGCTGCGGATCAATGGGATTACCGAGGCGCTGTATGATAGTGAACCAAAGAAACTAAAATAGAAATGATTAAAAGAACTTGTTTTTTAGGCTTATTGATGGGATTTGGTTTAGCTGCATCGGCGCAATCAGGAATAGCAACTTCCGTAAACCAATTGCCGTTGACAGGTAAGAATACACAATACGTGAACAATAGGGCTCCACTAAAACAAAATGCCTTGCTGAAGTTGCCAGTAGGCAGTATAGTGCCTGAAGGCTGGTTAGGGAAGTACTTAGCGTTGCAAAAAGATGGTCTTACAGGTCATTTGGGCGAAATTAGTGCCTGGTTGTCCAAAAAAAATAATGCTTGGTTAAGTACGGATGGGAAAGGAGATTATGGCTGGGAAGAAGTTCCTTATTGGCTAAAAGGTTATGCTAATCTGGGCTACATATTGAAAGATCCTAAAATAATTGCAGAGTCAAAGATCTGGTTGGAAGCAGCGCTTAAAAGTCAGCGTCCTGATGGATACTTTGGACCATTGATTCTGCGTAACAACAAACCGGATCTTTGGGGTAATATGTTGATGTTGTGGTGTTTGCAATCCTATTATGAATATAGTGGTGACCAACGTGTATTAACGTTGATGACCCATTATTTTAAATGGCAGGCCAATTTGCCGGATAGTTTTTTTCTCAAGGATTATTGGGAGAACAGTCGTGGTGGTGACAATTTGTTATCCGTATATTGGCTCTATAATAGAACACAAGGAAATGAATGGCTGATGGAGTTAGCGGATAAAATCCATCGGAATACCGCCAATTGGCGACAGAAAGATGATTTGCCCAATTGGCATAATGTCAACGTAGCGCAGTGTTTTAGAGAGCCAGCAACCTATTATCTGAAAAGCCAGTCGAGTGAAGATCTGAATGCGACCTACGCTAATTTTCATTTTGTCAGGCAGGTATTTGGTCAGGTTCCGGGCGGCATGTTCGGTGCCGATGAAAATGCACGTCCGGGGTATACCGATCCCCGACAAGGGGTGGAAACCTGTGGTATGGTCGAACAGATGGCCTCCAACGAAATCCTCCTTGGGATCACAGGCGATCCTTTTTGGGCAGATCATGCGGAAGATGTTGCTTTTAATACCTACCCAGCTGCTGTGACGGCCGATTTTAAAGCTTTACGCTATATCACGAGCCCCAATATGGCCATCAGCGATAGCCATAATCATGCTCCTGGGATTGACAATAATGGACCATTTTTAATGATGAATCCCTTCAGTTCGCGTTGTTGTCAGCATAATCACAGTCAGGGCTGGCCATATTATGCGGAGCATCTGTATATGGCAACGAATGATAATGGTGTTGCGGCGGTCCTCTATGCCGCATCAAAAGCTGAAATCAAAGTCGGAAACAATCAATCCATTCAGATCAGACAAGAGTCCAATTATCCGTTTGAAGAATCGCTGCGATTTGAAATAGGAACACTTGGTAAAACAGTTGATTTTCCCTTTTATCTCCGTATACCTGCCTGGGCGAAACAAGCCAAAGTAACGGTTAACGGTCAAAGTCAGGCTGTAGAAGCTGGAGCAAAATATATTCGGATTGAACGGAAATGGAAAGACGGCGACAAAGTCGAACTGTCCTTACCGATGACCATAGATCTGAAAACATGGACAGGCAATAAAAATTCAGTGAGTATCCAGCGGGGACCATTGACCTATGCCCTTAAAATCAAAGAGAATTATGTAAAAAAAGATAGTAAGGCGTCGGCAATAGGAGATTCTAAATGGCAGGAGACTGCAGATCCATCCAAGTGGCCATCCTATGAAATCCTTCCTGCAAGTGATTGGAATTACGGACTTGTACAAAATCAATTGAAAGCTGTTGACCAACTAAAAGTGGTCAAACGACCATGGCCTAAAGATGCATTTCCTTTCGACGCAGAAGCAGTACCTATTTCGATTCTTGTGAAAGCGAAACGTATTGATGGGTGGAAAATTGATGAAAACGGGTTAACGGGTGTATTGCCTCTGAGCCCCGTGGAAAGCAAAAGCGCGGTACAGGAAGTTGAACTGATTCCAATGGGAGCAGCACGTTTGCGCATTGCTGCTTTCCCAACGGTGAAATAATATAAATACGATATAAATAAATGACTTAACGACTTTTTATGATGAAGAAAACCTTATTTTTTGCCAGTTTGATGATGGCAGCACAATTGAACTTTGCTCAGGATTGGAAACCCGCCGGCTCACATATATTAACCCCTTGGGGCGAGAAAGTAACGGCACAAAAGCCACATCCTGAATACCCTAGGCCACAATTAATCAGAACCAATAATTGGCAGAATTTAAATGGACTATGGAAATATGCCGTCACTCCGGTAGGTACTAAAGAGATTCCTCATCAATGGGACGGCAATATCCTGGTTCCTTTTGCTATTGAATCGGCATTGTCCGGTGTTGGTAAAGAAGTCGGAAAAGATAAAGCGTTATGGTATAATAATACCATAACATTGGACAAGTCTGTCCATAAAAATAAGGTCCTGTTGCATTTCGGTGCAGTAGATTGGCAATGTGATGTTTATGTAAATAACCAATTGGTCGGAAGACATGAAGGTGGCTTTGATCCTTTTTCGATGGATGTGACAAGCTTTCTAAAGAAAGGAGCAAAACAGGAAATAGCCATTCGGGTATGGGATCCGACTGATGACGGTCCACAGCCACGAGGTAAACAAGTAAATAAGCCGAATGGTATATGGTACACACCAGTTACGGGAATTTGGCAGACCGTTTGGTTAGAAAGTGTTCCACAAACTTATATTGTAAGTACCAAACAGACGCCGCGTTTGGACGATGCTGTCTTGGCCTTTCAGGCTTCCGTAGAGGGAAGTCAAGCCGGAGACGAAATAAAGGTGCGTGCATTGGATGGCGGAAAGCTTATTAAAGAACAAATAGGACAGCCCAATACATCTTTTGATCTTTCTGTACCTAATCTGGAGCCATGGTCGCCGAGTAACCCTAAGCTCTATGATTTGGAAATTCAGCTGATTCGAAAAGGAAAAATCGTAGACCAAGCGAAAAGCTATTTTGCCATGCGGAAAATAGCCATGCAGAAAGACGAAAACGGCGTTCAACGTTTAATGTTAAACAATAAGTTTACCTTCCAATATGGCCCATTGGATCAAGGTTGGTGGCCAGATGGTCTCCATACAGCACCAACGGATGAAGCGCTGAAGTTTGATGTCGTCAAAACAAAGGAAATGGGATTCAATATGATCCGTAAGCATATCAAGGTGGAACCGGCGCGTTGGTATCGGTACTGTGATAGTATAGGTATGCTTGTCTGGCAGGACATGCCTAGTGGCGATCTTGGTGGAAATCATTGGGATATGCAACCGGGGAAGATTTCAGGTGGCAATCGGGATAAAGTACGTTCACAGGAATCTGAGAATTACTACCGGAAAGAGTGGAAAACCATTATGGAGGTATTGCACAACCACCCAAGTATTGTTATTTGGGTACCTTTTAATGAGGCTTGGGGGCAATTCAAAACGAAGGAAATAACGGAATGGACAATGGCTAATGACCCTTCAAGACTCGTCAATAGTGCCAGTGGTGGTAACTTTATGGAAACTGGACATATCTTGGATATCCATAATTATCCGGATGCAGCCATGCCTGATCCAAATTTGTTTGGTGCTAAACAAGTGCTTGCATTAGGTGAATTTGGTGGTCTGGGATTACCAATAGACGGACATTCTTGGCAACAGAAAGACAATTGGGGATACCAAAGTTTTAAGAATAAAACGGAATTATTGGAGCGTTACAAACGCCTTATCCATGATTTGACACGTTTAATTCCTATGGGATTGTCGGCCGCCGTTTATACACAGACAACAGATGTGGAAGTAGAAACAAATGGTTTGATGACCTATGATCGTAAAGTTGTCAAAATGCCTGAAGCAGAATTGAAAGCTGCACATCAGGCTCTTTATGTTGCACCTACCAAATAATTGATAGGTATATGGCCGCAACTCGGGTTGCGGCCTAAATTTATCGATGAAAATATACCGGTCAACCTAAACCTATTTTATACGAAATCAATGAAATTAAAATTACTCATTGCAACGGCTATTGTATGTCAATCGGTATCGTCGTTTGCACAAAAACAAGTTCTTAAGAACGATCTTCGCGCACCTGCCTATCCTTTAGTAACAATTGACCCCAATACAAGTGCCTGGTCCTATAACAACCAATTAAATGCGGATGTTGTACGCCATTGGACCGGCAAATCCTTCCCCTTATTGGGGGTCCTTAAAGTTGATGGAAAATCCTATCGCTTCCTGGGTAAAGAAGATGCCGAACTCTTGCCTTTGGCACGGATGGGCGAACATGCGGCTTGGAAGGGAAGTTACGTTGTCAGCGAACCCGCTTCTGACTGGATGAAACCTTCATTTGATGCACGGCAATGGAAGACTGGGGCAGCACCATTCGGTACCAAGGACAAAGAACCCAATGTGGAGACTGATTGGCAGGAACCTAAAATTTGGATTAGAAGGGAAGTTGAACTGACGGAGGATCTGACAGGAAAATCTGTATATATAGAATTTACACATGACGATGATGCTATTTTGTACGTCAACGGTATTGAAGTTGTTAATACAGGTAATTCGACAGGTAAAAATAGTCGGGTCAAGCTGCCGGATCATGTCGTAAAAACATTGAAGAAAGGAAAAAATGTACTCGCGGGTTATTGCTATAATAGAGTAGCGAATGGATATGTTGATTTTGGACTCTTTACAGAAAAAGAAGGTAGTATTCAATTTGACAATGAAGCGAATCAGATCGCGTCCAATGTGCAGGCAACACAGACACATTACACGTTTAACTGCGGGCCGGTCGATTTAAATATTACATTTACTGCGCCGATGTTTCTGGATAAATTGGATTTGATGACAAGACCGGTGAATTATCTTTCCTATACCGTCCATGCGAAGGATGACAAGAAACACCAGGTACAACTTTATTTGGAGGCAGCGCCAAATTGGGCACTGAATTCTCCACTTCAGGATGCGGCAAGCAGTTCCTTTATTTCTGGAAATCTCCAGTTTGTAAAGACAGGTAGCAAAAGCCAGCAGATTCTAGGAAAGAAAGGTGATGACCTACGGATAGATTGGGGGTATTTTTATATGGCTGGCACAAAATCAAAGACTAAGTCTGCGGTCGGAAGTAGCCATCAATTGCGGTCTAATTTTCTGAAGAGTGAAAATGGCTCTTCTTCAAATGGAGGTCAGCAATTGGCGCTAATACAAAGTTTTGATGTTTCATCATGCTACGAGGATAAGATCTTGTTGGGGTATGATGACCTGTACTCGATCCAATATTTTGGACAAAATCTACGGCCATATTGGAATAGTACTGGAAATAGCTCCATTGAGAAACAATTTGAATTGGCCAACAAAGAGTATGCTGCTCTGAAAAAGGCTGCGGATAAATTTGATGCCGAATTATGGGGCACGGCGCTGCGCAACGGCGGTGAGGACTATGCCGCATTATGTGCCTTGGCCTATAGGCAGGCAATCGCTGCCCATAAACTTGTAAAAGCACCAAATGGCGATCTGCTTTTACTGTCCAAGGAAAATGACAGCAATGGCTCAATAGGAACAGTTGATGTAACCTATCCTTCAGCTCCGATTTTCTTATACTATAATCCGGAATTGGCCAAAGCGCTAATGAACGCTATTTTTTATTATAGTGAAAGCAATAAGTGGACAAAACCTTTTGCGGCACATGACGTTGGAACCTATCCTTTGGCGAATGGTCAAACCTACGGTGGGGATATGCCCGTGGAAGAATCAGGCAATATGCTGCTATTAACTTATGCTTTAGCGAAGGTCGAAGGAAATGCAGCTTATGCCAAAAAACATTGGAAAGTGCTGTCGACCTGGGTAGATTATCTAGTCGATAAAGGTCTTGACCCCGAAAATCAGTTGTGTACAGATGATTTTGCAGGCCATTTTGCGCATAATGCCAATTTATCAATCAAAGCTATTTTAGGTATTGCATCTTATGGTTATCTGGCCCAAATGCTTGGTGAAGAGGCTACGGCGAAAAAGTATTTGACCGAAGCAAAAGCAATGGCGATGAAATGGAAAGAGATGGCCGAAGATGGGGATCACTATAAGTTAACTTTTGATAAAAGCGGAACCTGGAGTCAAAAGTATAATATGGTCTGGGATAAATTGCTTAAGATGAATATTTTCGACCCTTCTATCCGTGAAACTGAAATTAAATACTATCTGGGCAAACAAAATAAATACGGACTTCCCCTGGACAATCGTCAGCCTTATACCAAAACCGATTGGATTATTTGGACGGC
>JBMAAL010000120.1:0-12781 GCA_050281725.1 Sphingobacterium sp.
GATACAATCTTGAACCAAAAAGAATTCTATGATGCAGGAGAACCTGTATTTTGTATCTACGTTGCCGTAGGTCAAAAAAATTCTACAGTTGCGAATATCGTGCGTACATTGGAGGAAAGAGGTGCTATGGCTTATACAGTAGTTGTGGCTGCATCTGCTGCTGATCCTGCTCCACTTCAGTTTTATGCACCAATGTCAGGTGCTGCTATCGGTGAGTTTTTCCGTGATACAGGTCGTCCAGCATTGATCGTTTATGATGATTTGTCTAAACAAGCTGTAGCTTACCGTGAGGTTTCTTTATTGTTACGTCGTCCACCGGGCCGCGAAGCATACCCAGGTGACGTATTTTATCTACACAGCCGTTTGTTGGAGCGTGCAGCGAAAATCAACTCTTCAGATGATATCGCGCGCAACATGAACGATCTACCTGAGTCGATCAAACACTTGGTGAAAGGTGGTGGTTCATTAACTGCGCTTCCGATCATCGAAACCCAAGCTGGTGACGTTTCTGCATATATCCCAACAAACGTAATTTCAATTACAGACGGCCAGATTTTCTTGGAGTCTAACTTGTTTAACGCAGGTATTCGTCCAGCGATCAACGTAGGTATCTCTGTATCTCGTGTAGGTGGTAATGCGCAGATCAAACCGATGAAAAAGGTGTCTGGTACATTAAAGTTAGATCAAGCTCAGTACCGTGAATTGGAAGCTTTTGCGAAATTCGGTTCTGATCTAGACGCTGCTACTAAATCTGTTTTAGATAAAGGTGTTCGTAACGTTGAGATCTTGAAACAAGGTCAATATTCTCCAGTTTCTGTGGAGAAACAAGTTGCGATTATTTATATCGGAACAAAAGGTTTATTGCGTAATGTTCCTGTAAACAAGGTGAGAGAATTTGAAGAAGAATTCTTAACGCATTTGGAACAACGTCATCCAGAAGTATTGTCAGCTTTCAAAGCTAATAAGTTCTCCGATGAATTAACTGCAGTGTTAGAAACAGTAGCTAAGGATTTAGCATCAAAATATTAATAGTAATGAGTATTTGGTATTGAGTCTATTGACTAGGCTCGATACTCAATACTAGGTACTTAATACTTAAAACAAATATGGCAAATTTAAAAGAAGTAAGAAACCGAATTACCTCGGTATCATCAACACAGCAGATCACGAAAGCTATGAAAATGGTTTCGGCTGCTAAATTGAAGCGCGCTACTAACGCTATCTTACAATTGCGCCCATATGCGAATAAACTAAGAGATATTTTGGCGGATGTTTCTGCGAGTGTTGAAGGAAGTAACTCTCCTTTTACAGTAGACCGCGAGCCAAATAAGGTGTTGATCGTTGTTGTTTCTTCTAACAGAGGTTTGGCTGGAGCATTCAACGCAAATGTTATCAAAGCGACTAATAACTTGATCTTTAACAAATATGCCGAGCAACATGCAAAGGGTAATTTGAGTATCATTGGTATTGGTAAAAAGGGTTATGACTTCTACTCGAAACGTAACTTCAATGTGGTAGCTAATCACTCTGATTTGTTTTCTGATTTAAATTTTGGTTCTGTATCTGTGGTGACTGAATTTATCATGGAGCAATTCAAAGAAGGTAATTTTGATCGTGTTGAAGTGGTTTATAATCAGTTCAAAAATGCAGCAGTTCAAGAGCTGACTGCGGAGCAGATTTTACCATTATTACCTGCGGAGGAAAACAAACAACATACGCATAAAGCAAAAATAGAAGCTGAGGTGGATTATATCATCGAGCCTTCCAAAGAGAAGATTATCGAGGAATTGATTCCTAAAGCAATCAAGATTCAATTATACAAAGCTGTTTTAGACTCGAATGCTTCTGAGCATGGAGCACGTATGACGGCAATGGATAAAGCTACAGAGAATGCTGGTGACTTAATCAAATCACTGAAGCTATCTTACAACCAGGCACGTCAAGCTGCAATTACGACAGAATTGACGGAGATCGTATCTGGTGCAGCAGCATTATCAAACGGATAATTCTTTATTCGGAAATATATAAAAAAGGTGATAATCGAAAGATTATCACCTTTTTTATATATTTTATTTTTTACCAACGAATTAAGGCTGAACCCCATGTAAATCCTGCTCCAAAGGCTGCCAAACATACGAGATTACCGTCTTTAATTTTTCCTTCTTCCCAAGCTTCGCAGAGTGCTATTGGTACTGAGGCTGCAGTGGTATTACCATATTTCTGAATATTGTTGAATACCTGATCCTCCCTTAATCCAAGTGTTTTCTGTACAAATTGCGAAATGCGAAGATTGGCCTGATGTGGAATCAATAAATCGATATCACTAGTTTTTAAATTATTTTTTGCTAGCGCTTCATGAATGACCTCCGGAAATTTGACAACAGCTTTTTTGAAGACGGCCTGTCCATCCATATTTGGAAACGCAGTCCCATCTTCAAGCATCTCCTTGGTCATCAATAATCCCCCTAATTCTTGGTCCGGCCAATCGGGCATTTTATCCAGCCAAATTCCACTGGATGCACCGGGATAATACATAGCCAGCTTTTCGGCATCGTCTCCGTCTGAATGTAAGTGCGTACTCAGGATGCCTTTGCCATTTTCGGTTGTGGGTTGCACAACTACTGCTCCGGCACCATCACCGAAAATAACAGAAACGGCTCGTCCTCTAGTGGAAAAGTCAAGTGCAAAAGAGTGTTTCTCGGAACCAACTACTAGCACGTTTTTGTACATCCCTGTTTTGACAAATTGATCGGCAATAGAAAGCGCATATATAAAACCTGAACATTGGTTTCTAATATCCAGTGCTCCGACTTCTTTCATTTTCATTTCCCGCTGTAGTAGAACGGCACAGCCTGGGAAATAATAATCTGGTGATAAGGTGGCAAAGATGATGAAATCGACATCTTCAGATGTAATATGGGCTCGTTCGATTGCAATTTTAGCTGCTTCTACACCCATGGTGGTGGTGGTTTCGCCTATTCGGTCTGCGTATCTACGTTCTTTAATGCCTGTTCGTTCTTGAATCCATTCGTCACTGGTATCCATAAAGCGTGTTAGGTCATTATTGGTATATACGTTTTTTGGAACGTAATAGCCAATTCCTGCAATTTTTGACTGTAACATAATAAATTCCTCTAATTGATTGTATTCTTCCCTTTTATATTATCGTTAATTTAGAAAAAAATATTCTATTTTTGCAGCATGGGTACCCAAACTGCTGAAGAAACCTTTACGTTAGAAGAGATATTAGCCTCTGTGAAAGAGTCTAATCGACTCATTTTGTGGAATGATGAAACCAATACGTTTGAACATGTGATTCATTGTCTCATCTATCATTTACAATATACCGAGAAGCAAGCTGAGAAGATTGCCTGGAAAGTGCATACTGAAGGGAAATGTGCTGTATTGGAGGGTACTTATACGGAGATGGAGATCTATCGTAAAATTCTGAAAGCCGAGGGATTGACTGTTTCTGTGGAGTAATTTGCTATTCTTTTGTTACCGTAATAATATGGTTACGCTTCAATTTTGTCTGTAAGTTTTAGTTTTCTTTGCACTATAACTATAAACTAAGCTGAAGCATGTTTTTTTACGCTAAATCGTTTAAATCTTTCTTATTCGTATTCTTTTTACCTGTTGTCCTTTTTGCTCAAACAGGTCAAATCAAAGCTATTTTAGTCGATAGCGAAACTTCCAAACCTATTTCATCAGCTAGTGTCGCACTCTTGGACGCCAATAGTAACGTCTTTGTTAAGGGGGGACAGTCTGTATCCCAAGGATTCCTTTTGTTGTCTGATATCAAACCGGGTAAATATAATGTCCGTATCACTTATGTTGGCTACGAGACACATACTATTGACAGTATAGCGGTCTTAACGGGTAAAAGTAAGGACCTGGGGCGAATTGCTTTGAAACCTACAGGTAATATGTTGAATGAAGTTGTTATTGAAGGAAGAGCTCCAGCGATGCAGATTGGTATAGACCGTAAAACCTTCAATGTTGGCGAAAGTTTGGTCAGTGCAGGCGGGACTGCGACTGATGTGCTTGCGAATGTTCCCACTTTGCAAGTTGATCAGGATGGAACTGTCAGTTTGCGTGGATCAAATAGTGTGAAGATCTTAATCGATGGCCGAGAGTCTGCTTTAGCGGGAAACGATGTGACTTCTTTGCTTCAGAGTCTACCTGCCAATTCAATAGAAAAAGTTGAAGTGATCACGAACCCTTCATCGAAATATGATGCGGAGGGACAAACAGGAATTATCAATATCGTTTTAAAGAAGAATATTAGAACGGGATTAAATGGATCTGTAAATACTTCTGCAGGGTCGTATGATAACTATATGGCTGGATTGACCTTGAATTATAGAGATAAGAAGTTTAACTATTTTGGGTCTTATAATTTCAATAAGCGCAATATGGTTGGGAGTGGGGAAACGGACAATACCTTTTTTGGTGATACGACACGCAATTATAGTAAATCCGAATCGTCCAGAAAGGGCAATAGCCATACGGTAAAAGCCGGATTTGATTATCATATGTCAGATCGTACTTCATTGAGTTTTTCGGGTAATTTAAGTATACGTGATAACAAGCGAACAGAGGACTTGAATTATGAGTTCTTTACGCAATCGCAGATGACAGGAACGAGCGTTCGAAATTCAACACAATTTGAGGACGATCTGGGTTATGAATTAAATGCTGATTTTAAACATCAATTTAAGCGAGAAGGAGAGGAGTTGACGGGGAATGCAAGTTACGGAAGAGACAAGGAAGATGGTACAAATGATTTTTCTCAAAATTATACCGATGGACGGAAGGCCACCTCACGGAAGAACGTTACGTCTGAGGATGGCAAGAATATCAACCTTCAATTGGATTATGTTTTACCTTTCTCAGAAGTAAGCAAATTTGAGGCGGGTTACCGTTCTCAAATCAGAAAGTCATTTGATACCCAGTTTTCCAGATCACTCGATTCTATAGGTAACTATGTGCCAGATTATAGAATCAGCAACGATTTTGATTTCACGAGTACAGTCCATGCGATCTATGCGAATTATCAAAATAAATTAACGGATAAAATTGGCTATCAAATCGGACTTCGAGGAGAACAATTTGAACTCAAGTCGACTTATTTCTCTAAGGATCCGGATGCTGTGGAAAAGGAATCGAATGCAAAGCAGAAGTTTTTTAGGTTATATCCGACATTGTTTTTAACCTATGATGTCAGCGACAATGGGGATAAAGTTCAATTTAGCTATTCACGTCGCGTTCAACGCGCTAGAGGCTGGCAAGTTAATCCATTTTTAAATGTATCGGATGATTTGAATTATCGTCAGGGTAATCCGAATCTGAAACCAGAAGATGTGTATAGTTTGGAAATGAGCTTTGCCAAAACCTTCGGTAAAGTAAACCTGATATCTTCGGCTTATTTCAATCACGCCAGTGAGGTTATTCAGCCATTTGTGTACAAGATCGAGGATGGAAGAACATACAGTAGATGGGAGAATATGACAAGTCGTAATCTTTCGGGTTTTGAGTTTATTTCAAAAGTCAACGCTACGAAGGATTTTGATTTTACATTTAATCTCAATTTGATCCACATTCAGTATAATGCAAACCCAGACTACGATATTACAGAACGAAAGGATTTTGCTTATAATACTAATCTGACCGCTAATTATCGTTTTACACCAACATTTTCTGCACAAGTGCGCGGCGAGTATAATTCTTCACGTGTAATGGCTCAGGGACAGATGAATGCAATGAAAGGTATGGATCTGGCCTTGAAAAAAGATGTGTTTAAGAAGAAAGCTTCAATTATGTTGAATGTGAGAGATGTATTTAATTCGCGAAAAATGAATGGTGTGACGGAGACCTCTCAACTTATATCCAATTTTGAGCACCGTTGGATGAAGCGGATGGTAACTTTATCACTTTCCTATCGGTTTGGTAGCCAAGATTTAAACAAATCAAAGAAGAAAGTGTCAAATACAAATGAAATGGGCGGTGGAGAGGAATATTAAAAAATATTCCTCTTTATACACTCAAATGCTTAAATTTAATTTTAAAACAAACCTAAAACTAAAAAGAATGAAGTTATTAAAAACAGTTCTTGCGGTATCGGTGATTGCTTTTTCAGCACATCTTAATACTGCCGTAGCGCAAGCAAAAAAAGAGGTTCCTGCTTACAAAATCTTAGATTTACCCCGTGTAGACATCAAGAAATTTAAAAAGAATAAAGCTGGAGCCTATGTTATTTTTGATGGTACTTCGCTGGAAGGCTGGAGAGGATATGATAAGACCGTAGTCCCAAAAAGATGGGTAATTAATGAGGGAGCGATCAAATTTGATAGCCAAGCCAATGTTGGTAAAGAAGAAGGCGGAGACTTGGTCTTTGCTCATGATTTCAAGAATTTCGAATTGGAGATGGAATGGAAAGTTGCTAAAGGAGCAAATTCGGGTATCTTCTTTTTAGCGAAGGAAGTTGAAGGACAGCCGATTTATATCTCGTCTCCAGAATGCCAGGTCTTGGACAATGAAAATCACCCTGATGCTAAAATGGGGGTAGATGGAAACCGTAAATCGACTTCATTGTACGATATGATTCCTGCCAAGCCACAGAATGGTAAACCGTATGGCGAGTGGAATAAGGTTAAGATCAGAGTAAACAATGGCAAAGTCGAGCATTTTCAAAATGGTGTAAAGGTTGTCGAATATACATTATGGGATAAATCGTGGATTGATTTATTGCAAAAAAGTAAATTCAGTGAAGAAAAATGGCCTTTGGCTTTTGAATTGTTAAGCCACGTTGGTGGCGATAGCAAATCGGGGCTTATCGGTCTTCAGGATCATGGAAATGATGTTTGGTTTAAGAATATTACCGTTAAGGTTCTAAAATAGAAAAAGCAGCTTAAAGCTGCTTTTTCTATTTTCTATAGTATCGATTGTAATTCTTTTAAGTCGATAATCATATGTGATACATCGTCCGGTTTTTCAATAACATTTGGGTTAAAGAAAATGGCATCCATGCCTACATTTACGGCTCCACGGATGTCGGCATCAAGGTTATCTCCAATCATCAGTGATTGCTGCGCCCGAGCTTGAGCAGTCGTCATAGCGAACTCAAATATTCGGGGGTCCGGTTTGTTCACGCCGATGACTTCCGAAATAAAAATATGTTTGAAATATTTGCTGAGGTTGCTCTTTTCCAGTTTGGTCTCACAGGCCTCTTTAAAACCATTCGATATCAAGTGAAGATTGTATCTGTCACCCAAATAAGCTAAGGTTTCATGTGCATGGGGAAACAGATTTGTTTTTTTTGGACAGATAGTGAGGTACTCCAGTTCGAATTCTTCAGGAAACAATTCCGGATCGACACCGAGCTCAGTAAAGGTGTCGGCAAAACGTGCTTTCCTGAGTTCTGGTTTTGATATCTTTCCGTGATGATAGAGCCCCCAAAGTCGATGATTGTTAACCGTATAAGTCTCTATAAAACGAGTGGATGACTCTTGATTAAACAAGTGATCAAACTTGTATTTAAAATATAACTCGTGCAGACTTTCTTCGGCATTTTTATCAAAATCCCATATTGTATGATCTAGGTCGAAGAAAATGTCTTTTTTCTCGTGATTAAACATATACAAAATTAAAACAAATTTACTTGAAATTCCAAGTCAGTTGGGTTATCTAGTGATGAAATTAAAGGTCACCTTTAGCGCTATCGGGTCTCCGATGGTTTATATGAGACTGTTTGGTGATTTTAGTCTTATTGCGAATCGGTTAATTTTCTTCTTTGTGTCATAATCCTTCGGATATTTCCGAATACATGGGTGAATACCTATTTTTGTCACATGAAGAAAGCGCTGTTACTCTTTTATTTTCTATTGTTCTATGCGGTTATGCAACTGATATGGTGGGGGGTGATGTTTATCCGTTTTGATCCGAGTAAAAAGAACATGATTATAGGAGAGGGAATATTCTTCTTGATTATTTTCTTGTGGGGTGCATGGCGGTTGAAGCGGCTGGTTGAAAGGGAGCAGAAGCTGCTTCAACAACAGCAGAACTTTCTCTTGGCTATTACGCATGAACTTAAATCGCCATTGGCTTCCGTCAAATTGTATATTCAAACTATTTTGAGACGTGATCTTGACAAAGAGCAACAACAAACGTTCTTGAGAAACTCGCTGAAGGATATCGAGCGTTTGGATGATCTGGTGGAAAATGTATTGATGACAACCAAGTTGGACAGCCGTAATTACAGTATGCCGAAAGAGGATTTTAATTTTACTGCTTTGGTAGAACAGGTTGTGGATAGGCTTCAAAAGAACTCCTGTAGTTCACAAGTCTTGAAACCTTATTTGGAGGCGGATATCATTATTCATGCCGATAAGTTTGCGATTAGTAATGTTGTTACTAATCTGATAGAAAATGCGATTAAGTATTCACCGGCATGTGCTATGGTGGATGTGAAATTATATACGGAGAATAATAAAATAATTTTTTCTGTTGCTGATCATGGTATCGGTATCAGTGATGAAGAGAAAAAACTTATCTTTAATAAGTTTTATCGCGTGGGAAGTGAGGCAACACGAAAAACCAAAGGCACAGGTTTGGGGTTATATATCGTGAAAACCGTATTGCAGAAGCACTACGCGACCATTAAAGTTAAAGATAACACTCCTAAAGGGAGTATTTTTGAAGTAACATTTGAAAGAAATGCAAAGTAAACAAAGAATATTACTTGTCGAAGATGAAGAACACTTGTTAGAAGCTATCAAGTTGAATCTCGAAATGGAAGGTTACCGTGTTACTACGGCTACCGATGGAAAAAAAGCACTAAAAGTCTTCAAGGAGGAACGTTTCAACTTGGTGGTTTTGGATGTGATGATTCCCGAAATTGATGGATTCCAAGTGGCTGAAACTATTCGACTGCAAAACACTGAGGTTCCTATCATGTTTTTAACTGCGAAAAATAGCAGTGAGGATCGAATTACGGGTCTTAAGAAAGGGGCGGATGATTATTTGGTAAAACCTTTCAACTTAGAAGAATTGATCCTTCGTGTTGGAAATTTGGTACGTCGTGGCATGAAACCGGATGATTTGAAAGAACTAAATTCTTATCAAATCGGTGATAAAACGATCTATTTTAATTCGTATGAGCTACATCATGCGGATGGCACGATCACTTCTTTGACAAAGAAGGAAACCATGCTGTTGAAACTGTTGATTGAACGACGTAATGAGGCTGTATCCCGGGAACAAATATTGGAGACCGTATGGAATTACGATGTTTACCCATCTACACGTACCATCGACAATTTTATCTTAACCTTCCGAAAATATTTCGAACCAGATCAAAAGCATCCGATTTATTTCCATTCTATCAGAGGTGTTGGTTATAAGTTTACCGACAATAACGCATAGGTAGAAAGAGATGATGACAATCAAGGCTAGAATAGCCGTTATTTTTATTGCTGCATTATTTTTGGGTTATGGCTTATACCAGGGGCATTATCAAACTGCTGTGCTGATAGCAGGTGGAATAGGCTACTTGATTTGGAGTCATTTTAGAGAAGGATCCGTTTTTTTGGCAACGCAGGCTTTTCATAGACAAGATTATGAAAAGACAAAAAACTTGCTCGCTGAGATAAAGAATCCGGATGCACTTCGTAAAGGCAGACGCAATTTTTATGAATTTATGATGGGAAATATTGCGCTTAAAGAGGAGCGTGTCGATGAGGCTGAATATCATTTTCAGCTAGCTTCGCGTCTGCCTTGGAAAAAAGATAATGAAAAGGGTATGGTTATGATTAATCTGGCAAATATAGCGCTGCGAAAGTTGGATTATGAAAGAGCGAGAGCTTATACAGATGTTGCCAATAAGTTACATCTGACGGCTAGGCAGAACAGCATTATTACAAAAATAGAAAACGAAATTTCAAAACATTTATAGTGAGTACTACTTTACAAAACGACTTATTGATTAGAGCTGCATTCTCGCAGCAAACGGAAAGACCTCCTGTGTGGATGATGCGTCAAGCTGGACGCTTTATGAAGGAATATTGGGATATCAAGAATAAATATTCCTTTTTGGAGATGTGCAAAACACCAGAAATTGCTGCGGATGTCACTATGCTCCCAGTAGATTTGCTAGGCATTGATGCTGCTATTTTATTTTCTGATATTTTAGTTACAGCTGAAGCTATGGGAGGGGATCTGTCCTTTGAGCAAGGTGTCGGTCCTCGTTTTTCTAATCCTGTTCGCTCTGTAAAGGATGCTGAAGCTTTGTCTACCAACTGTTTGGATAAATTGCAGTATGTTGCTGATGCAATCAAAGTCATTCAACAACGTCTTGACAGCCGCATCCCTTTGATTGGTTTTGCGGGCGCACCATTTACAATTTTAAGTTATTTGGTTGAAGGTGGATCTTCAAAAGATTTTAAGTTAACGAAGTTGATGTTGAACAATCAGCCTGAGCTAGCACATATGATCCTTCAAAAGATCGCAGATGTAACGGTTGAATATCTTAACATGCAGATTGCAGCCGGAGTAAATGCAATTCAATTATTTGATAGCTGGGCCTTGGCCTTATCATGGAATGATTATCGTGATTTTTCGCATTATTATAATAAGCAGATTATTGCGAAGTTGAACCGTAAGGATATTCCAGTTATTTCCTTTTGCAAAGGATCTTCTGTTTTTGCACCGATGATGGTCGAAGCGCAACCTGATGTTGTTTCTATCGATTGGAATGCAGATTTAAAAAACATTAAACAATCGCTGCCACAGGGTATTGCCGTTCAAGGGAATTTGGATCCATTTGTTTTGTATGCAGATAAACCTGTTATCAAAAAGAAGATTATCGAATTATTTGAGCGCATGAGAGGTGAAAATGGTTTTATCTTTAACTTGGGACATGGTATCATGCCAGATATTCCTTTTGATAATGTAAAATATGCCATTGAGGTTGTAAAGGAATTTAGCTATTAGTTTGCTATCCGCTTCAAGAACAAAAAAGACTTGCCAAAGGCAAGTCTTTTTTGTTTTAACAAGATCTAATCTATTTCGGTTGATATAGCACTTTTGTATATTGGATGTAAGATTTGCGCAATTGATGTTTGGACGTATTGAATGCTATTAACTTTTCTTATTTTTGTAACTATGGTCTATTTATATGCAAAAGCAGTTCATATTATCTTTGTGATTTGTTGGATGTCAGGTCTGTTTTATATGCCTCGACTCTTTATATATCATACAGAAGCTAAGGACAAGAGTCAAGAAGCGTTTGATGTTTTGCATAAAGAATTCAGTAAGATGGAAAAATTACTGTGGTGGGTTATTACTACTCCTGCGATGTACATCACAGTCTCTTCTGCACTAGTTATGTTATGCTATTCTCCTGGTTTATTATCCATGGGGTGGATGCATGTAAAACTAACATTCGTTCTGGGAATGATTATCTATCATTTTACCTGCCAGAAGATTATGTTCAAATTAAGTCGTCAAGAATCCAAATTAACCTCAACAAATCTCCGTTTGTTTAATGAGGTCGCTACAGTTTTATTATTTGCAATTGTATTTACAGTTGTTCTAAAATCAGCCCTGAATTGGATCTTTGGTGTTTTAGGACTTTTAATATTATCTATTGCTTTGATGATGGCCGTAAAACTTTATAAGAAGTACCGGAACAAGAAAGCATAACAAAATGTTAAATTCTCTGGTTTCTTAATCCTTTTTTATGCTGTGTAGTCGAAGGATTATAAATTGAATCGGATTATGTACAGGAAAATTTTGGTGACGGTCTCGTTGCTTATTATCGCAATGGCTGGGTTCGCGCAGCGATACAGACCTTTTGGAGGAGCATTAAGTATCTATTCTACTGATGTTCCATTTTTTCTTTATATCAACAACGTTTTGTATAATAATAGGGCTTCCACGGATATCAGGGTCGCCAATTTGACGAGTCGTCGTTATGATCTGCGTATTGTGTTTGCTGATAGGCAGCAACGTACGTTGAAAGGTAGCGGCGTCCAACTTGTCAATAGAAATGGACAATATATGAACGTTGTATTTTCTGTCAGTAGCAGAGGTGGAAATAGGGGGATTACCTTGGAATCCATGAATCCTGTTGATCGGTATAACAACGGTAATTATCGTGAGGATTTACCTTATACTAACCGGGATGGATATCGTAATGAACAAGGTAATGATCGATACAGACAATCAGAAGATCGTGACGATTTGCCAGAGAATAATCGTGAAGGATATAACAATGGATGGAATAATGATCGATATAGGCAGTCAGGGGACGCTAAGGTTTATCGTGAGGGTGTAGCGAATCAAAGAGGATACGCTGAAAATGAAGATAATGATCAGTCTGATAATGGAGTAATGAATAAGACGAATTCCAATAGATTGAACGATCTATTGAATCAGAAGGAAAACGATCAGGATAGACTTGCTGTAGCTGCTCAGGAATTAAAAAATATGCGCCTAAGTGTTACTGAAATTGTTGATTTAATGGAACTTTTTATACGAGATGATAATAAACTGACCTTTGCCAAATATGCTTATCCAACCTGTGTGGATAAACAGAATTATGAGAAAGTAGGGGATGCCTTATCGTTCAGTTCAACACGGGAAAAGCTAGTGGATTTTTTAAAAAAATAAAAGGAGCAAAATGCTCCTTTTTTTATTCACCGCCGAAGCAGATATATTTTAATTCCATATATTCATCCAAACCGTGTTTAGATCCTTCACGACCTACACCAGATTGTTTTAC
>JBMAAL010000121.1:0-12198 GCA_050281725.1 Sphingobacterium sp.
CCGACTATTTCCCAAAGGGTACCGCAATACTATATTGCATCCTACCTGGGGGTTTCACCCGAATTTGTCAGTATTATCCGTAAGCGGCTTGCTGCAAAGAAATAATAAGCAGTTTGAATAGCTTCCTAATGAAATACAAATTTTTAATGGACAAGAGGTGCCTTGTTCTGTCCTTATTTCAGTCGAATCCTTTTGAAAAGCAGAAAGTTTTCTTAATGGGATTGAATCGGAGGCTCTTTTAAAATTGGTGGATTTCTGTGTGGCGTTTTTTGGATATTTGGTTTGAGCTGTGTACCAAATATATTTTGAGCTTTCGGACAACTAGACTTTGCAAAAGGTATGAGATATTTGCTACCTTTAGACTGGGACTGATTTTAGATAACGGTACCCATAGTCGCACAGCCGTTTAAAATAAATCGTATTGAGCATGGAAGAGAGAGATTTTGGGAATGCCTTTTTGTATTCCTGTTATGTCGAGAAAGCATTTGGGCACGAACAGTTCATTCCCGAACATGTTGTTTTTTTTCAGCTATCTGGTGAAACACATCTGGACCATCAGAAAGGAAAATTGGTGGCGACAGAAGGGCAGATTGTAGTTGCCCGTAGAAACCAACTGGCCAAAGCTTTTAAATATCCCGCGAAAAATAATGTTTATAAATCTGTTTCAGTATTGCTGGGGGCTGATCGGCTGAAGCAATACGCGATGGACCATCACCTCAGTTCGGACAAAAAGTATCAGGGTGAGTCCAATGTTGTACTGGAAAGTAACCTGTTTATAAAAAGTTATTTTGAGTCATTGACACCCTATGCGGAAGCCATCGACCGTGTGAGCCCGCAGATGGAAAATATCAAGATCTACGAATTGATCACCTTGTTGTTGGAGAGCTATCCGCTGTTGAAAGACCTCCTGTTTGATTTTTCGGAACCGCACAAAATCGATCTTGAGCAGTTTATGGTCAAGAACTATCGGTACAATGTGCCTTTAGAAAACTTTGCGAAACTAACTGGGCGAAGTTTAGCAAGCTTTAAACGTGATTTTGAGAAAATATTCCAGACGTCTCCCCGAAAATGGCTGCAAGAAAGACGTCTTTCTGAGGCTTATTATCTAATTGAAAATAAGCGGCAAAAACCTGCTGATTTTTATCTTGATCTGGGTTTTGAAAACCTTTCTCATTTTTATGCTTCTTTCAAGGAGAAGTTTGGCATAACACCAGCGACTATCAATTCCGTTGCTTAAAATTATTTCCGCCACCAATAACTGGCTGTTAAAGGGGGCTGATCTAGGTCGATAACCTGACCGATTAAGGGAGTAAGTAAGGGCTGTTGTTGTTGTGTTGCTTCCTTGGAAATACGTTCTAAAGGCTCATTCCAGGCGTGATTGGCCAATACGAACTTGGACGAATGAACCGGAAACAGTAAGGAAGCTTTGAGATCATGTGCTGCTTGGATAACCTCCTCCGGCATCATGTGGATATGTTTCCAGCTGAGATCATATTGGCCATTTTCCAATATCGCGAGATCAAAGGGACCTAATTGATTGCCGATTTCTTTAAAATGGCTATCGTAACCACTATCACCTCCTAAATAGAGTTTTAGGGAAGGTGTCTGGAGGACGTAGGAAGCCCATAATGTATTAGCGGTAAAGATGCTGCGCCCCGAGAAATGTCGTGCCGGGGTGATGGTTACAAGAAAGTCGTCGCCTAGATCGACCTGATCCCACCAGTCCTTTTCGATGATCTGTTCGGGACGATATCCCCAATATTCGAGATGGGAGCCAACACCAAGACCAACAATGACTTTTCCAACCCGGGGTTGCAGCGCTTTAAGCGTCTTGTAGTCCATATGATCGTAATGGTCATGTGATATAAATAAAAAGTCAATCTGCGGTAGGTCAGCCACGGTAGAGACATCGGCCCCTTTAAAAGCCTTTACACTGCCCGGAATAGGAGAGGCGCTGCCACTAAGTACTGGATCGACGAGGATATTCTTACCATCTAAACGAAGAAAATAGGAGGAGTGGCCAAACCAAACAAGGCCATGAGACTGGCTTAGTAGTTTTTTCCAGTCGATGCTCATCGTAGGTATATCGTGTCTAGGACTTGTTTCGGCCGAGCGCTTAAAAAAATAATCGTATAGGGCCACCGTCCAGGGCTGCATAAGCTGTGGTGTGGGGCTGCTATTCTGAAATTTACCATCTCGATATTGCTTGGATAACTGTATGCGTTGAAATCTTTCACCCGAGGGTCTTTTGCCAAATTGTGGATGCATCATATATAGTCCGATGAGAGCGATGAGAACAGTTAGTCCTAAGATTGTTCTTTTTATAAATCGAAGCCACCTTTTTCTGTTGTTTCTTGTTGTCATCTGCTTGGTGTATGGCAACAAAGATAAGACTGCTGAGACAGATCTATTTTTGCTGATAGCTCAAATTTATGTGCTGTATGGCTCATCTAATGATTTTTAATAATAGCGGAATAAGCATTGTGAAAAACCTGTAGTGGATGATAATTTTATTAATTTGTGTTTTTAATTGTAATTTTTATGGTAAAATACTGTTTTATCTGAAATATTTCTTGAAATTTAGTGCTTAATTCTTTTTTCTTGAAAGTTATCGTATGTTTAGGTAAGAATAGACGAAGAGATACAAAATCGCTGAAAATAAAATCTATTGATTTGGTAGATTATAGTAAGGCAATTTGTATATTTGACCAGTTTCACAATGACCTAACTTTAAAAATACTGCGGATATGGAGGTAGCAGATTTAGAAAAGCATTGGCTAGTCTCTTTGCAACAAGGTGATAGACATGTTTTTGCGGATATTTATGATTTTTACTGGAAAAGATTGTTAGGCATTGCCTATAACCTAACGAAGGACAAACAGACAGCAGAGGAAATTGTACAAGAGGTATTTGTTTCACTATGGAATAGACGTGAGGATGTGCAAATAAACTTGCTGTCCCAATATTTAGCGACAGCAGTAAAATTTGCTTCTTTTAAAGCATTGCAACGTGCCAAGCGCCATGAGCAAATCCTGAACACTGTTGTCGTTCAACCTATGTTCCAGCAGGATCAGAATACAATTGATGCCCGTTTTTTACAAGAATATCTTCATGAAGTTGTTGAAACACTACCTGATCGTTGTAAGCTGGTCTTTAAGCTGAGTCGCGATGAACATTTTTCCAACCGTGAAATAGCCGCAGAACTCCAAATTTCTGAGAAGGCTGTGGAAGCAAATATTACGCGTGCCCTGAAAGTGTTGCGTATGCAATTGCGAAAGGTTGGCTTTATCTTTTTATTTTTTATTTAAAAAAAAGCAATTTGAATATAGGGGTACCCATGGTCATGTGGTACTATCATATAACGGACGATTTCATGGACAATAGTAATTTACAGCAACTAATCGATAAATACCTTCAAGGAACAATTTCTGTAGAAGAAAAAGAGCGTTTGCTACTGTGGTATCGTCAGCAGCAGGAAGAGGAAAATATTTGGGAACTAGCGCCAGGAGAAACAGAGCAACAGGTCGGTGAACGAATGAAAGCCAATATTTGGGCGCAAATGGATAATATACCTGTACGTAAGCGTGTTTATTGGCCCTATGCGGCTGTAGCGGCGACGCTATTATTGGTTTCTTTTTCCATTTTGATGTGGAACAAATCTACTTCGAATGAACAACAGGTGGCCTTTTCCAAATCGGAAGGATCGGCGAATCGATTTATCCTATTGCCAGATAGTTCGCGTGTTGTTTTGCGGGCAGGGAGTAAACTTTCCTATCCCAATACCTTTGATGATGCAACACGTGAGGTTAGCTTGGAAGGTGAAGCATATTTTGATATTAAACATCGGAATAATCAACCTTTTATTATTCATACAGGGGAGATTAAAACAACTGTCCTGGGTACGGCATTTACAATAAAATACCCGGCTGACAGTAAGCAGATCGAAGTCCTTGTCGAACGAGGAAAAGTAAGGGTAGAAAATGAAAAGCAAGTATTTGCCGAGCTTGTGGCGGATCAGAAAATCGACCTCAGAGAATCACAGTTGAAGGGTAAGGTTGAGAAAGTAAATACCGCATCGGCATTAAGCTGGAAAAGACAGGATATGTCTTTTGACGCTCTGCCTTTTGGTGATATCGCTAAAAATTTGGAAAAACGTTATGGAGTGGAACTACATTTTATCAATCCAGCTCTAGAAAATTGTCCCATCAGCGGGAAATTTACCGGAAGCGAAACGATCGAAGAGGTCTTGTTGAATATCTGTGCTACGCGCAATGCGACCTATCGTAAGACAGCTGATGGTGAATATGAAATACAAGGAGAGGGTTGTCAATAAAACGGAGTGAAAGTAAAAAACTAACATACATTAACTTAAAAATCAACGCCTAATGAAAACGAAAAAACAAACTTAATACCAAGTGATATAGTAAAAACTCCCTGGCCGTAGGAAGCAAAACAGGGAGCTGAGCTTATTCGATTATTGACAAACAATTAAACCCAATACAAATAATGCAAAAATTCTTGTTTTTTGCAAGTGGGGATTATTTTGCCCACTTTAACCCTAAACATCGAAAAATCTTTCTATCTACCATGAAAGTAAATTTGATCGGGGCATTGCTGCTATCCAGTTCATTACAATTGATGGCACTGCCCGAAACGTTGGGTCAACGGATGAACACAGTGAAGATTCACATGGGGTCTTCTTCTTTGTCATTAAAAAAGGCTCTTCAGGAACTTGAAAATAAATCGGGGATTACTATTTTCTACCCCAGTGATCTGGTGGAGCAATATATGGCACCCGCAATGGATAAGCAATCGCGGTCTGTCGCCCAGACTTTGCAGCTTATGCTTCGGCAAACCAATCTGAGTTTTAAGGAAACTTCTTTGGGTGTCGTTCTTTTTGAGAATCACGATAAACAAAGTAAAGTCAAAAATGAACCTCAGCAACCTCGTCGTATCGGCGGTATAGTTTTAGATGACCGAGGTAAGCCCATTGCCGGTGTGACTGTCCTCACCAAAAATGGAAAGGAGCAGGGGACACCGTCGGGCAATAGTACGGCAACGGATCAAAATGGACATTGGGGATTGCCTGTTACTGGACCGGTGTCTACCATAGTCTTTTCAATGATCGGCTATGAAACACAGGAGCTTGCACTCTCCGGTAGATCCGAATTTAAGATCGTGTTAAAAACGCTTGAAAATAGGATTGAAGATGTAGTTGTCACCGGGCTTTTTGAGCGGCCAAAGGAAATGTATACGGGCGCCGCGCGATCATTTACCAAGGAGCAGTTGCAGAATGTGAGCAGCGACAATGTGCTATCGGCAATCAAATCACTTGATCCATCTTTTCAAATGCCAGAGAATCTCAACTTGGGTTCTAACCCCAATGCTTTACCTGAGGTCACTTTGCGCGGAGGAAATAGTCTTATCGATCCAAATAGCAGCGGAAGCAATCCTTTCAATTATTCGAATAACCCAAATACCCCCTTGTTTATTCTGGACGGTTTTGAAGTATCGTTATCCCGGATCAATGATCTCGATCTGACGCGTATCAAAAACATCGATCTCCTTAAGGATGCTACAGCAACATCTATTTATGGGTCACGGGCGGCAAATGGTGTCGTTGTGATCGAAACGATTCGCCCAAAATCAGGCAAGCTCCAGGTAACCTATACAGGTAATATGACCTTGGAAATACCCGATCTAAAGGGGTATGATGTGCTCAATGCGGCCGAAAAACTCGAGCTTGAGCGACAGATAGGCGTATATGACTACAGTTGGAATAGTACCGATCAACAGTTAAAAACTATCTATAACAACCGATTGGCTGCGGTACGTTCTGGTGTCAATACCGATTGGCTGGCACAACCGGTACGCACTGGTGTTGGGCAAAAGCATAATCTTTATCTCGAAGGAGGAAGGGAGGAAATTCAGTATGGAATTAACCTCAACTATTATAACAATGCCGGTGTAATGAAAGGATCTAGTCGCCAAACGATGACTGGAAACACATTTTTGGCCTACAGATACAAGAACCTCATCTTCAAGAATGATCTGACTTTAGTGTCTAATAAAGGTACCAATTCACCTTATGGCTCATTTCGACAATATACACAGCTAAATCCCTACTGGACCCCATATAATGCTGATGGATCTTATAGGGTATATCTCGAAGATATCCTTAATGAGGAAACTGGAAAACGCCTGACGAACTTTGATAGCTATGACAATCTCACTGGTTATGTGGGCAGACCGGTAAATCCGCTATATGACGCGGCATTGAACTTAGTTGATCAGACAAATTACCATAGCATAATCAACAATTTTGCCTTGGAATGGCAGGCGTATAGCTGGTTAAAATTAAAGGGAACTTTTGCTTACCTCTATCAAGCCGACGAATCAGATCGCTTCTTGCCTGCACAACATTCATCCTTTACCAATGTAGCAACCTTTGAAAAGGGTTCTTACACAAAAGGTTATGGTAAAAATCAACGTTATGAGGGTATATTCTCTGCCAATTTCAATAAAACCTTTGACAAGAATTTAATTTTCGCAACGTTGGGAGCGAATATTAGTCAGGAAAACAATCATACTGAAACGTTCAAAGTGGTTGGTTTTCCAAATGCGAGCATGGACAACATGAGTCAGGGACTTCAGTTTGCAACCGGTACAAAACCAGAAGGAACGGAGAATATCAAACGCTTGGCAGGTTTATTTTCTAACCTTTCTTTTTCGCACGATAGCCGCTATTTATTGGATTTTTCGTTCCGTTTGGATGGATCTTCCCAATTTGGTAGTGACAATAGATTTGCACCATTCTGGTCAGCAGGGGCTGGATGGAACCTGCATAAAGAACATTTCCTGGCACAGATCAAAGGGGTAGACCGACTTAAATTGCGTTATTCCTTCGGTTATACGGGATCACAAAATTTTGATTCTTTCTATGGTAAAACAACGTCCCAGTATTTCAATTCCACAGACTATCGTGGGATGATCGGAACCTATTTACTCGGATTTGGAAATAATGCTTTGGCTTGGCAAAAGACACAGAAGAATAATATAGGATTGGATTTGACACTTTTCAAGCGTTTTGATCTAACAGCCAACTATTATATCGAAAAAACGGAAGGTTCCATCGCGAGCATATCGACGGCGCCATCGACTGGATTTGACCAATATAAAGAAAATATGGGCGATCTCGAGGCGAAAGGCTGGGAACTTTACACCCGTTACAATATTTTGGCAAACAGTGCCAACCGGAATAACTGGTCTGTTTTTGTTAACCTCTTTTCGGTTAAGACCAAGATTACCAAAGTCTCCAATACCATTGCTGCACTAAATAAATCGGCTAATGAGAAGCTATCTTCTCTTCCGATTACCCGTTATGCAGAAGGACAATCGCAAACGGCGATCTGGGCGGTACCGTCGCTCGGGATAGATCCCGCATCGGGTTATGAGATTTTTAGAACAAGGGATGGCAAATTGACCAATACATACAATCCACTGGATCAGGTAATCGTTGGAGACTCGCGCAGTGATGTAGAGGGTACTTTCGGAACCAATTTCGAATACAATGGGATTGGTTTTAATGCATTTTTCCGATTTAGGCTGGGTGGACAGGCTTATAACCAAACACTCGCGGATCGGGTAGAAAATGTCAATGCACGTCTTTACAATGTGGATAGAAGAGTTGCCGAGGAGCGATGGATGAAACAAGGAGATCATGTATTCTATAAGGGATTGATCGATGCCGATGGCTATGCGATCAGTACGCCTACCTACGCAACTTCCCGATTTGTGCAAAATGACAATTTACTTTCCCTAGAAAGTGTTTCGGTCTTCTATCGTTTCAAAGATCAATTGACCAAACGCTGGCGGATGAGCAATACTAAAATATCGCTGTATTCCAATGATGTTTTTCGCATGTCTTCGATACGCCGGGAACGTGGCCTTGACTATCCTTTTGCACGCTCATTTACACTTCAATTATCCACCAGTTTTTAAAAGCAACACAGATGAAAATCATTTACAACAACAAGACTTATAGTGTATTGCTTATGATAGGACTGGGTATTTTAACTCAATCCTGCAACAAATGGCTGGATGTACAGCCCAGTACACAAACAACCGAAGAAAAGCAGTTTTCGTCCGAACAGGGATATAAGGATGCCCTGATAGGAATCTATCAGAAAATGGCGCAGGCAAACAGTTATGGTAAAGAGCTTAGCTATGGATGCCTGGATGTGCTGGCACAGCTCTATCAGAGTAAATCGAATGCCAATACCGATACCTACGGGCAAATGGCAAGATATAATTATACTGATGCTACAGTTAAATCTACATTGAGTAGCTTATGGACTACACAATACAGTACCATCGCTCAGGCCAATTATATCCTCAAAGATATTGATGCCGATAAAGGACTTTTTACCGGAGTAAATTATCAGCTAGTTAAAGGTGAGGCTTTAGCGACCCGGGCGCTACTTCATTTTGATCTGCTGCGTCTTTTTGCTGCGTCACCAGTAGGAAGTCCTACGGAGGAAAGTCCAAGCATCCCGTATATGACCGCATTTACGGTCAACCCGGGCAAGGTTCTCCCGCGAGCCGAAGTACTTGCCTTATTGGAGAAAGATCTGAAAGAGGCAGAAGCATTATTGGCCGTATATCCGACAATAGACCAGATTAAAGATAATGCCGCAAATACCTCTTTGGAGGTCTTTACCATGTTTCGTCAAAACCGACTGAATGTTTGGGCCGTTAAAGCCCTCCTGGCAAGGGTCTATCTGTATCGGGGCGATAAGGTCAATGCGCTTAAATACGCCAAAGAAGTAATTGATAGCCAAAAGTTTGAATTTGTGAACGGCAATACCAATACTGTGAATGCGGCAAGTGCCACTTCCAATGCGATATTTAGCACAGAGCATGTCTTTTCGATTTACAAATCCGATCTAAAAGATCTATCGGACCGTTATTTCAAAACAGAAGCGGGCGCTCCTGAAAATGAGGATTTATTTACCACATTGACCAACCTCAATAGCTGGTATGAGATCGCTGTTGCCGGACATGCTATTGATATCCGTGGGCCACAAGCTTCAAACAGCCGTTGGAATCAATTTAATGCCACTACAGTTTATAATACGAAGTATTATGTCGGCAACAATGTGACGAATGTTAATCAAAAGCTGGTTCCTGTAATCAAGCTTTCGGAGTTGTATTATATTGCTGCAGAGGCGAGTGAAACGTTGGAGCAAGCACTGGGCTACCTCAATAAAGTGCGTACAGCACGTCTGATTCCGGCCTTATCAGTGAGTACCATCAATACACCTACATTGCTAGAAGGTGAATTATTTAAAGAATATCGCAAAGACTTTTATGCTGAAGGCCAGTTATGGTACTACTATAAACGCAAAAACTACAGCACACTACAAAATACAGTTGGGGGAACAATGGACAATAGCAAATATGTTTTCCCCTTACCGGACAATGAAATTGAATTTGGCCTGAACTAGACAGCATGATGAAAAGATTACTCACCTTTATTGGAGCATGTGCCGCTCTGCTGTTCACTTTACTCGGATGTAAGGAGGACAATAAATTGATGTTCGATGACAGTGATCCCAAAGTTTATATGGATAAGCGTTATGCAGGGACGCTGGTAGATAGCGTAAACTATAGCTTTGCCTTTCAATCGAAGGATATTCTTACGGATACCGTTCAAATCCCAATTCGGATTATTGGCTTGCCCCGCAATACTGATCGTCCCGTAGCCATTGCACTGACGACAGGTTCTACAGCAAAAGAAGGTTATCACTTTAAGCTTGAGCATGCTGTAATTCCGGCCAATGCATCTGATGGTCTTGTGGACGTCATATTTTTTAGACGTGCAGGACTCAAGGATAGCGTCGTTACGGCTGAATTAAAAATTATAGCAAATGCTGACTTTAAACCTGGATATAACGATAATGCCGTGTCTGCAGTGCTCGACCGATTGACCTGGCGTTTCACCTTAACCGATAAACTGGAAAAACCAAGCATTTGGGATTCCTATTGGAAAAATCTGTTTGGAGACTATTCCAATACGAAGATCCTGTTTTTGACGCAGTTGCTCGATTATACCAATTGGAACCAGGGAGGATTGTTTCCACAGGATAGCAATCGGATGCTGGCTCAGGCACGATTAGGTATTTACGAATATGAAAAGGCCAACGGCCCGATGTTCGATGAAAATGGTAACAGGGTGATTATTCCCTAACTGAAATATTATGAAAAAAATAAAATTATATCAGCTATTATACCTGACTCTGATAGCACTGTTAAATTTCTCCTGTGCAAAAGATGAGGGTAACTACAGTTATACTGTGCTGGATAAGGTTAGTTTTCCTGAAGAAAAGAGTGACACGACAATTTTTATCCAGCAGGGGAAAGCTTTGACACTTTCACCAAAGGTCGTGTACAGTGGAGATGCCGATGACCTTTCCTATGAATGGTTTGTCTACCTTAATTCGGCAAGTGCAAGTTATGTACAGGACAGTACATTGATTGCTAAAACAAAATCGCTGAACTATACGGTTTCTCCAGATATTTTTGTACTGGGTGAAAATTACAAATTGACCTATAAGGTGACAAATAATAAAACAGGACTCGCGGTGTTTCGCTTTTATCAGCTTGCCGTTCAGGACTTATTTACCCAGGGCTGGATCTTTTTGGAAGACCGTAATGGAAAAGCTGATCTTTCCATGATTTTGCGGAACGGTACATTATACCATGATATCTACAGTGGAAGGAATGCAAATTACCCTATTGCTAATCCCAAAAGCTTTAGTATATCGCCCCAATCCATCTCAGACGGAGTGGCACAGGATGGTAAGAAATTCTATATCGTTGGGGCCAGTGATGCTATTGAATTGGATGGCAATACCATGAAGAAACGTTTTGACTATGCATATCTATTTTTTCAGGCTCCAGCAACGATCAAACCTGAGTATATCGCTTGGGGCGGGGCTGGGGGGAACAATCTTGGTCTTTTGATTAACGACGGTAAACTGTATCCCAATATGGTCGGTGGATTTCCCGGAGCCAAAAAATTTGGGGCTGAAATGAAGTCTTCAACGCATGAATACACGTATAATCTAGCGGCGCAACATATATCGGGCGCCAATTATTCGGATACCTACAATGTCTTTGTATTTGATCGGCTGAATAGGTGTTTTTATGCAGTTACTTCCAGCAACCTCAATGCTTTTGATGCAGCTTCACAAAATACGGCACTCTTCGACATGAATAACGTGGGTATGGATCTGATTAAACTGGATTCCTCTAATGTAAGTACTGTCCGCAATGCAATTATGCGCACTACAGATGGTTCTGAAGCCTATTTGCTGCAATTTCGAACCACGCGAACCGCTGCTGAGCCAACTATAAATGTAGCCAAACAACACTTGGACGCGCCAGGATTGACCAAAGCAGCCGACCTCAGCTGTTCTACTTTATCTCCACATATCTTCTATGTAGCCGATGCAAAACTTTATCGGTATGAGGTGACCTCTAATAGTTATACCGTGGAATATCAACTGCCGACGAATGAAACTGTTAGCAAAATAAAATTTGAACGGCATGGCTATGGTCAGGGCTTGCCGCGGTTGATTGTGGCGACTTGGAATGGGACAGAGGGAAAAGTCTACTATTTTAAAGTGAGCGCGACAGGCGCCATCCAGTCACTGGATAAAACCTTCACAGGTTTTGGGAGGATTATTGATTTAGCATATAAATACTAATTATAAAACAGACACAACATGAAATTTAAATTGATGATAGGACTTTTGTTGGCCTCGGGGACAGTGCTCGCCCAACAAGTGGACCGCGCTAAAATGGAACATTATTACCAGATTGCCAATGGTGGAAATGCCGAAAGGAAAGACTCCTTGGCAAATGCCTTATTTGCTGAATCAAAAAAATATAATTCAGAAGATGAATATCGTACGGCAATTAATGTCCTGCGAACACTGGAAAAGGAAGATAAACAGCTTGCTTTGGAGAAAATTGCAACTAAAAAATACCCAAAAGGAAAAATTACACGGGAAGCATTTGTGACAAACGTGTTCTACAAAGCAGAGGAAACCGCGGTTAAAGAAAAAGCTTATCTGGAGTTGATAAAAAAATGGCCAGTAGCTAATTTTCCTGGTGATGAACTAACCTATGATT
>JBMAAL010000122.1:0-12036 GCA_050281725.1 Sphingobacterium sp.
AATAGCTCATAATAACAAAGAGGATCCTACAGTATTGTAGGATCCTCTTTGTTTGTGACCACTCATATAAGAGCACCTCTATCATCCTTAAGCGTTAAGTGGTCTGATTATTTTCCAAATCGCTCAACTTTTTCAAAGGCTTGGCGCTATTGGCATCCGCACCGAAAAGTAATTTCCAAAGTTTACGTGACTCTTTGGTCAATAGTGGAGATACAATGGAAAGAATGAGCACATATACGACCACAAAGGATTGAATAACGGGTAATAAAGCCCCTGCTTTACCAATATTTGCCATGATAATGGAAAATTCTCCCCGCGCAGACAAGGTAAAGCCAATATCAAAGGAAGTTTTAGGTTTCATACCCGAAAATTTAGCTGCAAAATAGCCCGAAGCAAGATTACCCATCACCGTCACCAGCGCTGCAATCGAAGCCCAAAATACAGCTCCTCCAAGGGACATAATATCAATAGACAATCCGAAACTAAAGAAAAACATGGCCCCAAAAAAGTCCTTATAGGGCAGCACCATCGATTCAATCTTTTTGATGTATTGCGAATCTGCCAACACCAAGCCGGCCATCAATGCCCCGATCGCCTCCGCAACATGGATGGTTTCGGAGAAACCTGCCACAATAAAAAGTAAGGCAAAGATGATCAATATAAATAATTCAGAAGTTTTCTCCTTCAATAAGCGATCGATCGCAGGCACCAGTTTTCTGCCCAAAATCAAAAAGGCCAATATAAATCCCAAGGCCAGTAAGGAAGTTCCAGCTACCGTCCAAAATGAGCTACTTCCTGTCAGTATCAGGCCCGAAAGGAAAGAAATATGCATCGCTATAAACAGGTCATCGAACATAATCATCCCCATGATGACCTCCGTCTCCGGGTTGGCTGTGCGTTTGAGATCTGTAAGAACCTTTGCAACAATGGCCGTGGATGAACTCGTCATAATACCGCATAATACCATCATCTCCTTAAATGGCATATCCATCAACCAACCAATCAATAACCCTGAAGTAAAGTTCAATAAGACGTAAATTGTCCCACCGGTGACAATTGCTTTACCGGACTTAATCAGCCGATTGACTGAAAACTCAAGCCCAAGGTAGAACAGCAGGAATAATACGCCCAACCGTCCCATGAAATCGATAAAAGGTTTACTTTCTGTAAATGTTAAATCCACCATGCCAACTTGCGGGGCATGCTGTCCTAATACCATTCCTATAATAATGAAAAAAGGAATAACAGAAAACTTAAGCTTATTGGCTATTAGGCCAACAATGGCAACAAGTCCTACAGCGATTCCAATTTCCAGAATTAAGGTATGTGATAGCATAAATTACAGTAAAATTTCCTTCAAAAGTTTAATATTATTCTTCTTTCCAGCGATGACAAGTGTGGTACCTGGACTAATCAAATAAGACGGCCCTGGATTAATAACCGTATCATCATCCCGTATCCCCGCAATAATCGATGCGCCTGTACGTTGACGAACTTCCAGCTCTCCAATTGTCTTTCCGGCACCCTCATTTTTGCCTTCCACTTTGTACCATTCAATACGTAAATCGTCCAAAGCAACTTCAATTGTCTCCAATGCTTTAGGCTTGTAGGACAAGCCACCGATAATACCCGCAATCTGCCGAGATTCATCGTCATTGAGTGTCATGACGCAACGTGACTCATGCTCCTCGTCATCATAGCGATAAAGTTCCCGTCTGCCATCGTCATGGATAACAACAACCATATTGTCTCCCGCATCGGTTTCAATTTGAAATTTTTTTCCAATTCCAATCAGATCGGACTCTCTTACAATAGACATAATTTTCTATTTAAATAAATACTAATAATATAAGCTTCATAACGTTGTATACAACAATTATGAAAGCAAGCTGAAGGTTCTTTCTCATAAAAAAACAAAGACTTTGAGAAAAAACAGCATCAGCCCTTAGCTTCTAAAACACAAATTTACCCAAAAAATCAATCTTAAACGAATCCGCAGGTATCTAACGGGATGGGCTACAAAGAGCAAATTACCCCAAAATACTAAAAAAAGAGCAGAAAAACGACTCTTTTAACCGATTTTACCCCTTTTTTCGACGTATGGCACCGTGATGACACAACTGAACCACACCAAAAGCGCCCGACATACTCTACTATTAGCGATCGGAATTCCTTGCAGAACAAATCAGCTTCTATTAGCTCGAATTTTCATTACAAATAACCATTTCTATAACGTTTTCGTAGTTCATGCAATCGTTTGTTCCAAGAAGTCATAGAATTGCCAACGCTTTATTTCTTTATAATTGCCGCATTAAACACTTACTGAATCTAAATTACACACCTATGGTCAAAAAGAGTCATCTCATCCTTCTGACACCATTATCAATCTTGTCATTAGCGGCACCTATTTACGGGGTAGCAAATCCGCGTAATTTGGCTGCAATAACCAGTCGTTCACCTTTTCAGCAGGTCGTCTCCGGAAAGGTCGTTGATGAAACGGGGAAACCAATAAGCGGTGTTACCGTTTCTGAAAAAGGTAAAGCGGCAGCAACGACAACCAATCAAGACGGTATCTTCTCACTGCACGTCAGTTCAAAAAGTGCCATCCTAACATTTAACTCGATTGGATTTACAGCGAAAGAAGTCTCCGCGACACAAGCGGCGCAAATAACCTTGACAAAATCCGAAGATGTTTTGGATGAAGTTGTGGTCGTAGGTTATGGTAAACAGAAAAAGAGCGATTTAACAGGAAGTATCGCTACAGTGGAAGCAAAATCCCTGGAACGAATAAATTCACCGAATGTTGTCGATAAACTTCAAGGTAAGATTTCCGGTCTGGCAATCAATTCCGGTTCGGCCAAACCTGGTGAAACAGCTTCGATCAATATCCGTGGTGAGAACTCGATATCCGCATCCAATGCTCCCCTAATTATCTTGGATGGAATACCTTTTAGTGGTTCCCTGGGTGATATCTCTTCCAATACAATTGCCAGTATCTCGGTATTGAAAGATGCCTCATCCACCGCAATTTATGGTTCAAGAGCTGCAAATGGCGTTATTCTCATCACCTCAAAAAAAGGTGCAGCCGGAAAAGCACGTATCAATTATAACGGCTATTTTGGGGTACAAAGTGTAGAACGCCGCCTTAAATTGATGAACGGTCAACAGTACATCCAATTTATGCGTGATTACCAGGCTTCGAAAGGAAAAACCGGCGATCAGCTTAACCCCGAGAATTATCTTTTTGCCAACGTATTGGAACAATACAAAAAAGGCGAAGAAGTCAATTGGCAGGATGAAGTATTCAATAGCGGCGCTCCTGTTCAGGAACATCAACTCAGTTTTTCGGGCGGAACAGATAAATCCGATTATTATGCATCTGTAAGCTATCTAAATCAAGATGGGGTTGTAAAAAATACGCCATACGAAAGATATAATGTCAATCTAAACCTCAACCAAAGTTTAAGCTCTTGGTTAAAGCTAGGAATGACTATGCAGGCTTCTCAAGGGAACCGCGACGGCGTACAACCCAATCTCGAGAGTGTAGTAAAACTTTCCCCTTACAGTAAAAACCGTGATACCGATGGCACTGCTGTAACGTACCCGATGTACGCACAAACATTATGGGCACATCCTTTCGCAGACGAAAAAGGCCAATGGGATCAGACCAGAAGAACAGTCTATGCGAATACTTGGCTTGATGTGAAACTCCCTATTGAAGGATTAAGTTTCAAAACCACATTCGGAACCAACTACCGAAATATTAACGAAAACTCCTACTACGGTTCAAATACGGTTACAGGACGTGGCGTGAATGGTACTGGATCAATTTACAACGAGCATTTCTGGGACTGGACCTGGGAAAATCTCCTGACCTATGACCGTACCTTTGGTGACCACAAGATCAATGTCGTGGGCCTTTATTCTTCGCAGAAAACAAATTTGAAAACTTCAAGAATGAATGGAGACGATTTTGTATCAGATGCCGGATATAACAACATGGCTTCTGCTTCTAAAAATCTTAAGATCGAATCCAACCTGCAAAATACCGCGATGATCTCCTACATGGGAAGAATCAACTATGCTTTTAAAGACCGTTACCTATTAACCTTAACAGGTCGTTCGGACGGTTATAGTGCATTCTCGATCAACAACCGATATGCATTTTTCCCATCCGTTGCGGGAGCCTGGGTGGTTTCTAAAGAAGGAAATGTGCAGGACTATTTTGACTTGTTAAAACTTCGTGTTTCTTATGGTAAAAATGGAAATCAGGCCGTATCGCCCTATCAAACTTACGACCGTCTGACCAACGTCGATTACATCTATGGCCTTGACCCCGTCAAAGGGCTTGTGATGAATTTCAATGGCCGTGGAAGTAATCTAACGTGGGAAACGACAGCGTCATTAAACCTTGGTTTGGATTTTGGTATTCTCAAAAATAGACTTTCAGGAACGGTCGACTACTACTCCTCTAAGACATCGGATCTTTTATTAAGTGAACAGGTTCCTGTCATGAACGGTTATAACACTATTTTGACCAATATCGGTGAAACCTCAAACAAAGGGATCGAAGTTACCTTGAACGCCATACCGGTCAAAAATGATAATTTCCAATGGAACGTCAATACGACCTTTGCCTATAACAACAATAAAATCACCAAACTGCGCGCTGATGGAAAAGATGATCTGACCAATGCCTGGTTAATCGGAAAGCCTATCCGTATTTTCTACGATTATAAAGTCGTTGGTATATGGCAAGAGGGCGAAGACATTGCAAATTCATACCAACCTAAAGCGAAACCTGGCGATGCCAAGTTAGCTGATCTCAACAACGACGGTAAAATCGATGCCAATGACCGTACCATGATGGGGAACAAAATATCGCCTTATACACTCGGTATTGGAAATGATTTCACGTACAAGAATTTCTCTCTGTCGTTCTTTATGAATGGAGCATTTGGTGGAACGAAAATAGATGATTTCAAAAACATCGAACGTTTCTTACCTAACAACGGTGCCAATTACCTTGCCGACATGCCTTACTGGACGCCAGAGCGCACCAATACAGATATTCCATCGCCTGGATACACGCCAGTAAACAACCATACGTATTATATCAATTCATCCTATTGGCGAATTAGAGACTTTAGCTTGGGCTATACCTTTGATGGCGATTTTCTAAAAAGATTGAATCTCTCTTCTATTAAAGCATTTATCAACGCCCGTAACCTCTATACATTCTCCAAAATCAAAGGTTACAACGTAGAAGCATTGAGCGTGAGTTCGACCACAGGTAATCCAACAACGACAAATATTGCCAGTCCTTATCCTGTTGCGAGAACCTTCTCATTGGGAGTAAATGTCCAATTCTAAACACATCAAGATCATGAAGAAAAGAAATACAACTTTATATACAATGCTAGCTGGCCTAAGCTTACTTTTCACAGGTTGCAGCAAGAGCTTCTTAAATGAAGACACCAGCAGCTTTCAGTCACCTGATAATACCTACATTAACACGAAAGGCTTCGAAACTGGACTAAATGGTTTATATTCTTATGCCCGCATGGAATTCCTGACCTGGAACGGTAGTATCTTTTCCCAAGGAGCAACACCACAGGAGGCGCTGCAGGTCGGAACAGATATCGTTGCCATCAAAACCACAGGTACAGACGCTACATTGGCTCCATTCAGCAATTATACATTAAATCCGGCTTCGTCTTATGTCCGCAATTATTGGAAATATGCCTACGGATTTATCGGTAATACCAATACCATCCTCGAAGCTTTAAAAAAGGATGGCATTAGCTGGACAGACAAGGATAACGATCCAAAACGTGTAGAAGCAACGGCCCGTTTCTTCCGCGCCTATAGCTATCGCTACTTAGTCAACCTGTACGGCGATGTGCCTTGGGTGGACAAGGTATCCGAAACACCCCGTCGTGATTTCACCCGTACACCGAAAGCTGAAATCTTAACGCACATGATTGAAGACCTTAAGTATGCAAGTGAAAACCTGCCTGACAATCCAGGGACAATTCAAGAAGGTAAATTGACGAAATGGGCTGCTTTACACTACCTGGCAGAAGCATATATCGAAGCTGGACAGCCAGATTTAGCTGTAGAAGCTGCCAACAAAGTGATTCAAAGTGGCTACTTTAAATTGAACGATCAACGTTTTGGTGCCGAAAAAGATAAACCTGGGGATTATTTCCACGATATGTTTATTGAAAACAATCAAAATCGCGGTTCCGGCAATCAAGAAACCATCTGGGCCATCCAATTGGAATACAATACACAGGGGGGCGGCGACCGCTACACGGATTGGAGTAAACGTGCCTGGGTGCCTTTCTATTCGCAACAAAAAGGATTTGCCTTGGCTGACTCACTTGGAGGCAGAGGCCTTGGGCACGTACGCCCTTACCAATGGTGGCTGGATAGCTATGAAAAACAGGATGTCAGAAATTCATCTTTCAATATCAAACGCGATTGGTATTATAACGATCCTTCCGTACCTGAACTTTATGGTAAGAAGATCGTACTTACCGACGCGATCAAAGAATCAGGCAATGTATTCCCGACAACAACCAAATTTTTCTACGGAAAGACAGCTGTTGACCCTGCATTTGAAGGAAATATGAAGGACCGCGTAAAAGTACGTTTGGCCGAAACTTACCTACTATTAGCAGAAGCATACTGGCGTGCCAATAAACCCACACAAGCAAAAGATGCCATCAACGCTGTCCGTGCCCGTGCAAAAGCGTCATTAATCGATGCCGCAGCAATCAATGCTGATTTGATTCTCGACGAACGCGCCAGGGAGCTTATTGGTGAGGAAATGCGTCGTATGACACTAGCCCGTTTTGGTGCGGATGTCTTTTTACGCCGTGTGCAAACATTAAACACACAATCAAAAAATGTGGTGAAAAAAGAATTTATTCTTTGGCCTATTCCACAAGAGGTTATCGACAGTAACACTGGTGCAGCCTTCCCACAAAATCCGGGATACTAAACCTTCCAAAAACCTTCATGAGCCCAAAGGCCATGGAGGTTTTTTCTTTTACGACTTTGCTTCAATCAGTTTATAGGTACCATCTTCCCGGATCTGACTACGACCAATGCTGATATTTTTTGAATGATAGAACAAAAAAATCCATCCTGCTGATGCGCCTTCTGCCCAGTATTTCTGACGCAACGCTTTGGAGCGCCGACCATCAAAATCATATTTGGCGACATAATTATGGAAAATTTCTTCGGGCTCAGGTAATACATCTCCGCCAAAGAAATAGTGCTGGTCATCCGTTTGAATATGAAATGCCTGATGATGTGCCGTATGTCCACCATTGAGCGTATAGGTGATTTCTGCATTTATTCTTCCTTCACCTTCCACCAGAACCAAATTCCCACTGCGTTGAATCACATCAAAAATCTCGGTCCTGTATGAACTGGAGATGCCAGAATAGGCATCTTCCCACTCGCCACGTTGAACAATATATTCGGCTTCAGGAAATGCGATGCGTCCAGTTCCGTTTTCAAATGTGACCATCCCCCCAGCATGATCCTTATGAAGATGAGACATCAGTACATATTTTACATCTTCTGGTCTGAAGCCCAACTTACGGATATTATGATGTAACTGTAGCCCCCCATTTTCATCGGTATAGCCAAGGCCCGTATCACAGAGTATAAGCCCCGCATCAGTTTCTATCAAAAAAGGGTGAACTTGGATAAAAAGGGAGCCCGGCCGGTCCTGGGGATTGTCTATTGACGGATCAAAGGGTATAAATTTTCTGCTTTTGTCTACTGAAAAAGAACCTTCATATAAAGAATAAGCCTGCACCATATTTAAAACATTGGGAATATGCACGTTAAGCAACAGCGGATCAATACCGGGTTTAGGAATTAGGTAAGTCCAGCCTTAAAACGTATATTTACACTTAAAATATTGTGCAAAGATATGCAAAAAAGGTGGGTACTAAAATCTAAAACTGATGTCAAAATAACCAACAAACTGCGCGAGGAATTAAACATCAACACTGTATTGGCAGAGTTGCTCGTGAGCAGAGGAGTGGAGACTTTTGACGCATCAAAGCAGTTTTTTAGACCTCAATTATCGGATTTGCACGATCCATTTTTGATGCGGGACATGGAAAAAGCCATCACCCGGATCATCCAAGCCATTGGCAACAAAGAAAAAATACTTATCTATGGAGACTATGACGTAGACGGTACAACAGCTGTTGCCGTTGTTTATAGTTTTTTCAGGGAATTTCATAGCCAGCTGGAGTTTTATATCCCAGACCGCTATGCCGAAGGCTATGGAATCTCCACACAGGGTATTGACTATGCCGCAGCAAATGGTTTCAGCTTAATTATTGCATTGGATTGCGGCATCAAGGCAGTCGATAAAATAGATTACGCAAACAGTAAAGGAATTGATTTTATCATTGGCGATCACCACCTTCCCGGTGAGGAACTTCCCAAAGCCTATGCCGTATTAGATCCCAAGCGTGCAGACTGTGAATATCCCTACAAAGAACTTTCAGGTTGTGGAATAGGCTTTAAGATTATTCAGGCTTTTATACTGACCAATGGCATGGATATCAATGCCTGCTATCAGTTTTTGGATCTTGTGGCCGTGAGTATCGCTTCGGACATTGTTCCTATTACCGGTGAAAATAGAATACTCAGCCACTTTGGCCTCATTAAGCTCAATACGAATCCCTGCGTCGGACTAAAGGCACTGATTGACTTATCAAACAATCGAACGAAGATCTTTACAGTGAATGACATCGTGTTCCAGATCGGCCCACGCATTAATGCTGCGGGCAGAATAGACCATGCCAAGGACGCCGTCAAACTTTTGATCTCCAAATCGCTACAGGAAGCCAAAGATTTCAGTTCGAGCATAGACGATCAAAACAATGTACGCAAAGACTTTGATCTTAAAATAACCGAAGAGGCGCTGGCACTGATTGAGGATAATGTTCTTCTTAAAAGCCGAAAATCCACGGTATTGTATAAAGCCGACTGGCACAAAGGTGTCATTGGTATCGTCGCTTCCCGACTGACCGAAAAATATTACCGCCCGACGATTATATTGACCGAAACAAATGGTCATATCGCAGGTTCCTGCCGTTCGGTACTGGGTTTTGACTTGTATGAAGCCCTAAGCGAATGCGCTGACTTATTGGAGCAATTTGGTGGTCATAAATATGCTGCCGGACTAACGATGTCCCTAGATAATGTTACCCTATTCCAGGATCGTTTTGAGGAAGTGGTATCGCGACGTATTAGTCCTGAGATGCTGACCCAAGAAATTTTGATCGATGCAAAGTTGGCGTTGAAGGATATCGACGCAAAGTTCTTCCGTATTCTCCAGCAGTTTGAACCTTTCGGTCCCCAAAATGAATCCCCTATTTTCCTCAGTAAAAAGGTAAATGCAGTAGGACAGGCTTTTATTGTAGGTACCAACCACCTCAAGATGACGGTTGTTCAAGAAGACTCTCCTTCATTTGACTGTATCGGTTTTGGACTGGCAGAACATATCACACATATCAATTCTGGACAAAGTTTCGACATCTGCTACAGCATTGAAGAGAATGTGTGGCGCAACAAAAGAAACTTACAGCTCAACATCAAAGGGATTAAGTATTAGTATTGCAATAGTAAGAAGATATTAAATATATTTACATAAGATTTGGTCAGGCATAAAACCCTCATACTGGATTAAATACCAGTCATGAAAGAATGGTTAGGATTCTTAATTAATCCTATTGAACAGATACATACAACACAAGACATTCCACGAAGATGATTTTAAAGGCAGAACATCTCATAAAAAAATATAAACAGCGCACCGTTGTCAACAATGTTTCCTTCCATGTAGAACAAGGAGAGATTGTCGGATTATTGGGCCCTAATGGGGCAGGAAAAACAACCTCATTCTATATGATTGTTGGTCTTATCAAGCCCAACGAAGGAAAAGTATTCCTCGACGATCAGGAGATTACGCAGGATGCTATGTACCAACGCGCCCAACGTGGGATAGGTTATCTGGCTCAGGAAGCATCGGTCTTTCGGAAGCTCTCGGTAGAAAACAACATCCTGGCTGTATTAGAAATCCACTATCCAAATAAAGAAGAACGTTTGGCAAAACTGGAAGAACTACTCACAGAATTCAGCTTACACCGTGTCCGTAAAAACAGAGGTGATTTGTTGTCCGGTGGGGAGCGTCGACGTACGGAAATTGCGCGAGCATTAGCTGCAAATCCATCCTTTATTCTTCTGGATGAACCTTTTGCAGGGGTTGACCCGATCGCCGTAGAAGAAATTCAGACGATCGTAGCCAAGCTCAAAACCCGTAACATCGGCATCTTAATTACCGACCACAACGTACAGGAAACCCTATCTATTACGGACAGGGCCTATCTCCTGACCGAAGGAAAGATTATGCTGACAGGTACCCCTGAGGAAATTGCAGATAATGAACTTGCCCGTAAATTTTATCTCGGTCGACATTTTGAATTAAGAAGGAAAAAATTTTAAAGATTAAAGAATCCCTCCCCCTATGGCCTTATTAAACTCCATTTTTACTTGGTTCATGAAAAAAAGAATTCACCAGATTGAACTTTTCATGAAATACCCACACGATGTACAAGAAGAATGGTTTCAGAGTTTAATTGCCACTGCTGAAGCCACGGAATGGGGAAAAAAATACGATTATACAAGTATATTAACACCAGAGATCTTCAAAGAACGCGTCCCGATACAGGACTATGATGATATCAAAGGCTACGTCGATCGCATGATAAAAGGTGAGCAGAATATCCTGTGGCCTTCTGATATCAAATGGTTTGCCAAGTCGTCAGGTACCACATCTGATCGCAGCAAATTTATTCCCGTTAGTGAAGAAGCACTCGAAGAATGTCACTTCCAGGGCGGTAAAGATATGCTGACAATATACTGCCATAATAGACCTGAAAATCGCGTATTTACAGGAAAATCAGTTGTTATTGGTGGTTCTTCACAAATAAACAATTTCAGTCCAGATTCCTACTACGGCGATCTTTCATCAATCCTCATCCGTAACCTTCCTTTCTGGGCCGAATTTAAGCGAACGCCCAATATGGAGGTTACTTTAAACCCAAACTTTGAAGAGAAAATTGAGCAGATTGCCCAAATTACACTCAAAGAAAATGTAACGAGCTTAGCTGGCGTACCGACATGGAATATTGTTATGGCCAAACGTATTCTAGAGATTACAGGCAAAGACAACTTGCTGGAGGTATGGCCCAATTTAGAGTTTTATGGACATGGCGGAGTGAGCTTCAAACCCTACCGCGAGCAATTCCAAAAATTGATCCCTTCTGACAACATGTATTATCTTGAGAATTATAACGCCTCAGAAGGATACTTTGGTTTACAAGATCAATCGGATTCGGAAGATCTTCTGCTCATGCTAGATTATGGTATTTATTACGAATTCTTACCTACAGAGCGAATGCACGAAAAAAATCCGTCAACCTTGCGTTTGGATCAGGTGGAGCTTGGCAAAAACTATGCATTGATTATTTCAACCAATGCGGGTTTGTGGCGTTATAAAATTGGAGATACCGTCAAGTTTACCTCATTGTCTCCCTATCGCTTTCAGATCTCTGGACGTACCAAACAATATATTAACACCTTTGGCGAAGAGGTTATTGTTGACAACGCCGAACAGGCCCTGGCCGAAGCGAGCAAATTGACACAGGCACGTATCAGAGATTATACAGCCGGACCGGTCTATTTTAAGGATGCCGAGGCCGGAGCACACGAATGGGTGATCGAATTTGAACAACAACCCAATGATTTTAAGCGTTTTTGTGAAATATTGGATGCTAAACTACGTGAAATCAATTCGGATTATGACGCCAAACGTTTTAAGAATATGGCGCTTCGACCACCCATTATACACAATGCGCCCGAAGATACGTTCTATAAATGGATGAAATCAAGAGGTAAGCTAGGTGGACAAAATAAGGTTCCAAGATTGAGCAA
>JBMAAL010000123.1:0-11764 GCA_050281725.1 Sphingobacterium sp.
CCAGAAGTTTATTTGATTATCTTATTAATCGATGAGCGTCCTGAGGAGGTTACTGATATGGCGAGAAGCGTACGCGCAGAAGTTGTTTCTTCGACATTTGATGAGCCGGCTGACCGTCACGTGAAAATCGCAAACATCGTGCTTGAGAAAGCTAAACGTATGGTAGAATGTGGACATGATGTCGTTATCTTGTTAGACTCGATTACAAGATTGGCACGTGCATATAATACAGTGGCGCCTGCGTCAGGTAAAATTTTGTCAGGTGGTGTGGATGCTAATGCTTTACACAAGCCAAAACGTTTCTTTGGTGCTGCCAGAAATATTGAAAATGGTGGTTCATTGACGATCTTAGCAACAGCATTGACAGATACAGGTTCTAAAATGGACGAAGTTATCTTTGAGGAATTCAAAGGTACAGGTAATATGGAATTACAGTTGGATCGTAAGTTGGCAAACAAACGAATTTTCCCTGCGATCGATATCACTGCATCGAGTACACGTCGTGATGATCTACTGACTGACAAAGAAACATTACAACGTATTTGGGTACTTCGTAACCACTTATCGGATATGAATTCTACAGAGGCCATGGAATTTTTACAAGGTCAATTGCGTGGAACTAAATCAAATGAAGAATTTTTGATCAGTATGAATGGGTAATCCCATCAAATTTTGATATTTTAGCCATCATTTTTAATCAAATGATGGCTTTTTTTATAAAATAGATCCTGTACATGAAAAAACATATCCCAAATCTGCTGACTTGTCTAAATTTATTTAGTGGCTGTATCGCTGTATTGATGGCATTGCAAGGCAATATTCAAGTTGTCACTATTTGCGTATTCGCTTCCGGGATATTCGATTTTTTTGACGGAATGGTGGCCCGTCTTCTTCATGTTAAATCACCAATAGGAAAGGAGCTTGATTCGTTGGCCGATATGGTCAGTTTTGGCTTTTTACCTGGGACAATCATGTTTACCTTGTTGACAAAGGTATTTCCTGATGGTTCTCTGTTGCCTTATTTGGGGTATATCATTACTGTTTTCTCGGCTTTACGTTTAGCAAAGTTCAACCTGGATGAGCGCCAAACTTCGGATTTCATTGGTTTGAATACGCCAATGAATACATTTTATGTGCTTTCCTTACCTTATATCGCAGACAAATACCCACAATTGGTTTTAAATCCGATTGTATTAATCGGTAGTGTTCTTTTAACCAGTTATCTTTTGGTGAGTGAAATTAGGTTGTTTTCGATGAAGTTTAGTTCAATGGATTGGAAAACGAATAAATTTCGCTTTATATTTTTGATCTTGACGCTGATCTTGTTTATTGCTGGTCAATTTATGGCTTTACCGATTATTTTAATTTTATATTTCCTATTATCAGCATTGCATTTTAATAAAAAAAACGATCTGGTTTAGATCGTTTTTTCATATTGTTCCAATTCAAATAGCAGCTCTTTCATTTCAATATCGATAACACCAAAGGTGGCCCGGAGGCTGTCAAGAGATGCTTCGTTCTTTGAATTAGTCTCTAATTCCTCAAATTTTTCTTTTAGATGAAAGGCACCGATATAGTCCATGGTCGGCTTGATATGATGTGCTGCATCGCCAATCTTTTGAAGATCACCTTCAGCCACTGCTTCGCGGAGCTTGTCGAGATCGACAGGTGTTTGAATAAGATACATGGATACAAATTGTTTGATTAAGTCTTGATTGTCAAACATGTTTTGGTTGATCAGTTCAATGTCGATATGGTTCATCGTCGCTAATTTTCTTTACAGGTAAGTCGTCTTTGCATTTACCCAATAAATATACATTATTTTTTTTGTAAACGGGATGGATATAGTCTGGGGCTATTTCTACCAGTGGTTCGAGTGTAAACCTGCGATCAGCAATAAAAGGGTGCGGAATCTGCAGTGAGGGCAAGTCGATGATTTCCTGGTTAAAGTAGAGTATATCGATGTCAATTACTCTTTCACCCCATTTTTTTATACGGACACGTCCCAATTCCTGCTCGATATGTTGTGTTAAGTTTAAGCATGCAAGTGGTTGTAAATCAGATGCTACTAAAACGACCTGATTTAAAAAGGACGGTTGGTCTTCAACTCCCCAGGCTGCTGTTTCATAGATCGAAGAAGCTTCAATAATTGCGCCAACGTGTGTTTCAAGTTGTTTTCTTGCTAAATCAAGCTGTTGAAAACGATCCCCAAGGTTAGTGCCCAATAGTATATAAATCTTATTCATAATGCTAAATTAAGATTTTGTGAAACTTAGTTGTTTGAATTTCGACTATTTCTTTTGATTTAGGGTATTAATGGTCTATGGATTTGTAAATTTCTTTCAGGCTAGGAGTCTTAATTTCGCGAATAAAATGTGGGGTAGGTGAAATAAAAGACTGGGTGAATAAAAAATATTGCATTACCTTTAGTGAAAAATAAGTCTTTCCACTGGGAGATAGGTTATGGATCGGATTTAATTACAAAATATGAAATCATTTTTTAAGTACGTACTGGCAACAATTACGGGGATTGTGATCTCTTTTGTTGTGTTGTTTATTGTTTTGATGGGGATTATTGGGGCGATCATCAGCTCGGCGTCCTCTGATCAGGAGATTGTTGTTAAAAGCAACTCGGTTTTATACCTATCCTTTGATTATGATATTTCAGAGAGAAGCGAAGCGAATCCTTTGGGTAGTCTCAATCTTCCAGGTTATTCCACTAAAAATATTGGTCTAGACGATATTTTAGCGAGGATCAAGTATGCGGCTACGGATGGAAATATTAAAGGAATCTATTTAGATGCTAGTCATATCGGTGTTGGATTTGCAAGTTTAAAGGAAGTGAGAGACGAACTTTTGGCTTTTAAGAAGACCGGGAAATTTGTTGTTGCTTATAATGCGGGGTATGACCAAAAGGCCTATTATGTAGCGAGCACCGCCGATAAGGTGTATGTTAATCCGCAAGGGACGATTGATTTTAAAGGTTTGGCAAGTTCTACGATGTTCTATAAAGACCTTTTGGACAAGGTTGGGGTGGAGATGCAGATTGTGAAGGTAGGGACATTTAAAAGTGCTGTTGAACCTTTCTTTTTAAATAAAATGAGTGATCCCAATCGCTTGCAGGTAACATCATATTTGGGAAGTATATACAGTACCTTTATTAATGAAATAGCAGCGAGCAGAAATATTGCTGCTGATTCATTACGGGCTATAGCAAATGACTATCGTGTTCGGGATGCGGACGATGCGGTAAAATATAAGCTTGCGGATGCCAAGTTGTATAAAGACGAACTTTTGTCGGACTTGAGAAAGCGTTTAAAAATTTCGGAAAAGGATGAGATATCGTTTGTTTCCCTATTAGATTATAATAAAAAGTTAAAAGATGATGCGAGCGGATCTGAAGTCGCGGTTCTTTATGCTACCGGAGAAATTGTTGATGGTGAGGGGACGGGACCTGGCCAAATCGGTGGTGATAAATTCTCCCGCGAACTACGAAAATTAAGAGAAGATGATGCTGTTAAAGCTGTTGTTTTGCGTGTGAATTCACCAGGTGGATCTGCTTTAGCGTCAGATATTATTTGGCGGGAGGTTATTTTGACCAAGAAAGTTAAACCTGTCATCGTTTCGATGGGAGATTTAGCGGCATCAGGAGGGTATTATATCTCGGCAGCAGCAGATTCGATATTTGCTGAGCCAACCACGATTACAGGATCTATTGGTGTATTTGGTGTGATTCCTAATTTCCAAAATCTGATGAACAATAAAATTGGAGTACATTACGATGGTGTGAAAACAGGTAAGTTTGCCGATTTGATGACTTCTTTCGATCGGCCGTTGACAGCCGAAGAAAGGGATATCATTCAACGGGAAGTTGATAAAGTATATGGTACATTTACTAAAGTTGTTGCAGACGGCCGTAAATTATCCATTGCTGATGTAGATAGTATTGGGCAGGGAAGAGTTTGGACCGGTGCGCAAGGTGTGAATAATAAATTGGTTGACCGTCTCGGAAACTTGGATGCCGCTATTCAGGCTGCCGCAAAAAAGGCCAATCTGAGTAAATATAAAGTGTCCCAGTATCCAGAGAAAGAAGATCCTTTTACCTCGATATTAAATAATTCAAAAGAAAAAGTCCAAGTTTGGATTGCAAAAGAGCAAATGGGCGAATATTATCGTTATTTTGATGTCGTGAGAAAAGCTACAGCACAGACGGGGGTGCAGGCGAGAATGCCGTATAGCGTTGAGATTCACTAGTAATTGATTCGTAAAGGAAGTTCAATCGTGGTATGGTTGTAGGTGATTATAAATTATAACGATGCCGATAATTCTTACGTTGCGTGCGGAGAAGTTCAATCCAAGGTAGGAATTGCCATTAATAAATAATTATTTCTAATGAAAGCGAATGCTTTTTTTTATATTTAGCTGTTCGTTTGACAAAACGACCTAATCCCAAATCAATAAAGTTACAGAATGAAAACAGTAGACGATTTAAATTTTGCAGGTAAAAAAGCCTTGGTACGTGTGGATTTCAACGTGCCTTTGGATGAAAATTTCAATATTACGGATGATAATCGTATCCAGGGAGCGGCTCCAACAATAAAGAAGATTTTGAACGATGGTGGAAGCGTGATATTGATGTCCCATTTAGGAAGGCCAAAAGATGGTCCTACTGATAAGTATTCATTAAAACATATTGTTGCTCATCTTTCACAGGTTTTAGGTACTGATGTTCAGTTTGCCAATGATTGTATCAGCACAGAGGCAGTAGAAAAAGCGGCAGCTTTACAAGCTGGTCAGGTTTTATTGCTAGAAAACCTACGCTTCTATAAAGAAGAAGAAAAGGGAGATGTGGAATTTGCTAAGAAGTTGTCAAAATTAGGTGATATCTATGTGAACGATGCTTTCGGTACAGCCCACAGAGCTCATGCTTCGACAGCAATTGTTGCGCAATTTTTTCCAGGAGCTAAATATAGCGGTTACTTGATGGCTGCAGAAGTTGGAAATGCAGAAAAAGTATTAAACAATCCGGTTAGACCTTTTACTGCTATCATGGGTGGGGCAAAAGTTTCTGATAAAATTCAATTAATTGAGGCCTTATTGGATAAAGTTGACAACCTTTTAATTGGTGGAGGTATGGCTTATACGTTCATCAAAGCTAGAGGGGGCGAAATTGGTCAGTCATTGGTTGAAATCGATAAACTTGATTTAGCGAATGAGTTGGTTAAAAAAGCGAAAGAAAAAGGTGTAAACCTGGTTATTCCTACGGATGCTCAGATTGCAGATGCATTTTCCAACGATGCCAATGTATATGATGGGCCAAATGATCAAATTCCTGCAGATTTGCAAGGTCTGGATATTGGTCAGGAGTCTGCAGCAAATTTCGCTGCGATCATCAAAAATTCTAAAACAGTTCTTTGGAATGGTCCAATGGGTGTTTTTGAATTTGATACCTTTGCAAAGGGTACCAAAGCTGTAGCTGATGCTGTTGTGGAAGCAACGAAGAATGGTGCATTCTCTTTAATAGGAGGTGGTGATTCTGCTGCTGCAGTAAGTAAATTTGGTATGACTGAAGATGTAAGTTACGTCAGTACAGGTGGTGGTGCGCTTTTGGAATACATGGAAGGAAAAGTTCTTCCAGGTGTAAAGGCACTTGAAGATTAATACAAATCAAATCTTTAGAAAGGGACAGCATAGGTTGTCCCTTTTTTATTTAAAAAAGATCGGTGTTTTGTACGAAACTATGGATGTAATGTCAGATTAAATCAATTATCTGTTAAATGTTTGTGTAGCACTGGTGAGTTTTTATTGTATTTGCTAAATTTATCATGACATGGTTATATATGCAGATATTGATGGATGCTAATAAGAGTAAAGAAAAAGATAGTTCTGGTTTTTTTTCGGTACTGACGTATAATGTAGCGGGGTTGCCCGGTATTATTTCTTCTGCGATTACAGGAAGAAGCAGAAGTATTGCTGAAATTGGAAAGAAGATTAATCCTTTTGACATTGTTAATGTTCAGGAGGATTTCAATTATAATAGAAGTCTATATTGGGGCGGTAATTCACATCCATATCGCACAAGAACCAAGGGACGTGTTCCCTTTGGTGATGGTCTCAATACCCTGTCTCATTTTCCGATGACCGATGTTGTCCGTGTGCCCTGGAAGAAACGTACAGGAGCCGATTTTCTGACACCAAAGGGCTTCACCTTAGTTCAGATAGAAATCGTTCCTGAAGTCTGGTTGGATGTTTATAACGTTCATGCAAATGCACAAAATAGCAGGAAAGCTTCAAGTGCACGCCGGGATAATCTCAATCAGCTACGTGATTATATTGGAGAGCATTCGAGCGGTAAGCCACTTATCGTAATGGGTGATTTTAATGCACATTATAGTTTTTGTGATGATAACCTGCATGATTTTATGGATTCTACAACATTGGTTGATAGCTGGGTTGAGCTGGAAAATGGAGGCTTAGTGCCTGAGGTACGACATGAGTTTAAGCCGCCACATATGTTGTCTATAGGCAATCAGAGCGAATCTATCGATAAGATTCTCTATCGGAGCAGCAGTCACCTCAGTCTTACTGCCCGGGACTATAAGATAGAAAATAATCTATTCACCAATCTAAAAGGGCTGCCCTTATCGGATCATTATGCTTTGGCACTGAATTTTAACTGGGCGATTCATCCTTAAGCAGTTTATCCTTAATAGGTGTAGTTTAAACTGAAAGTTGGAACGATACGTTGTGTTGTCGTGTTGTCATTGATATAGGTACCTTTAACGACGAATTCGAAATCCGGAAGTGGGTATCTGAAAGCATTGAAATCAAGCGAGAGATAGGCTCCAAAGCTTTTTGGTGAAACCTCCCTGTGTTTGTGTATATTTTGATAATCGGCAAATATTCCTCCTTTTACACGTTTAATATAAGCTAAGGATCCTAATCCAAGGTCGGGATAAGCTATAGGGAAACGATAGTTGACCAACACCGTGTTTTTTATTTTTTCATATTTGTAGTAGCTAAATCCACTCACAAGAGGGATATCGTTGATGTATTGATAAATTCCTGATCCTGTTTGGGCGCTCAGTCTAATTTGAAAACCATGATTGCTCATAAATCCAGGTAGATAAAATACTGTTCTTGCTGATAAAATTTCACCTTTTGCATTGTTTTCAAAAGGCGTATGTCGGTAGGTGACACTAAAATTTTGTCCCCATCTTGGGTAGAGGTCCATACTGGCCATTCGAGCATTTCGATTGAGGTAAAGCTGATAAGTTAATGGAAATGCAGTCTCGTAATTAAAGTTCTTGACGTCTGTTCGGCTAAGGTCATAGCGCCGTAGATAGGCTGTTGCCAGGTTGAATCCAGTGGAGTAGACATAGTCTCTTTTATAAAAGGAGAGTGGAATGGAGATCTGTGAAGATATATAATGCTCGCGCCAGTCGAAACGGATGCTACTGTCCGGTTTGTTAGGGATGCTTGCTGCTGCAATTTGCCCCCTGTTTTCATAGCGTAACGAGAATTTTGGAACGTACTTGTTGTAGGTAAGTTCTGCCGAGTATACTCCTTTTCGAATGTCGGTGTCATATTCATAACCCAGAGCAATTTGTGTGGTGTTTAAGATGTTGTTTGATAACCAGAATACTCCGGGTTTAAAATTGTCGAAGCTTTCAAAATTGCTGCTGCTTAGCGAAAGACTATGAAAATTAAACGTTCTGCCCAGTCCACGATAGGGAACAACTTGGTAGTGCTCACTAGTATCTACAGAGACTGCAGCGATATTTTTTACGCTGTCTCTGGTCAATGCCGTGGCGTAATAATGCGAAAAGTAATCCGTTTCTGGAGCAATATCAAATGCGGTATCGATGGATGTCTGAGCGATCTTGTAGCCGTTGTACTGGTAGTCGTTGAAGAATAATTGCCTTGTATCCTTATCGTAAAAAGGGTTGAATGCGCCAAATTGTGCCTTTGTCAAAAGTTGTTTTTTTCCAGATAAGAGGTCGATGCTGTAAATATTATCGATACCATTGAAGTTAGCTTTTGTGATAATTTTCATACCTGAAAGGTATTGCGGTCTTTCGTATTGTTGGTTGCCCCAAGGTGTTAGATTGGTGATTTTGTCATTTTTCAGATCAATTTCACACAGTGCGGTTCCGGATTCGGATAATCGTATAGCTATTATTTTATCGCATTGGGGGTTGAAAGCAGGGTGTTGCAGCTGTTCGGAATTGCCTATTTTTATCCGTTTGATGACGCTATTGTTTTTAAGGCTTATGAGCGTTAGATAGCTGTCGTTGGATAAATCTACCTCGACGCAGGCAATGGTTTCGTCTAATGGGCTTAAAATGGGTGAATAATATCTCGTCTGTTTGCTGAGCTGGTTAATTTTCCCTGTTTTGAGATCCATGATATTGATAACGCTGTATGTTCTTTTGTTGAAACGCGGATCTTTATGGAGCTCGTCCCATGAGATGTAATTGCTGTTTACGTCAAAATGTGGCGTTAACTGTATACCAGTTTTAACGAGTCTATTTTCTATTTTTGTTGCCACATCATACGTAAAAATTGCATTGGTCTTTTGTGGGTTTTGCTTAATAAAATAGATCAGGCCATTCTTGTATTTCGGCAATAAATTACTGTTGTAATAACTGTCGTCTTTCTTATCTATTTCTGTATATTTTTGGTATTGATAGTCGCTTGTTTTCTTATTCCAAATGGTCTCTAAATTTGCTATTGTTTTATTGTATAAATAGGTACTATTTCCACCTATTTTTTTCTTTAAAACACGATTGATATTATAGGGGTATAGCGGCTTTTTGTTAAGCTCCGAGAATAGGTCGGTTTCATAATTCGAAGGTAATTCCGACTTTAAAGTGGAGGTCATCAGATAGCCGATTGTATAGTAACTCGGGACTATATCTTTATAGGACCCCAATAAATATTTATTAAAACTATAGCTGTGATTCGATTGAAAGTTTGCCTTGATTGGCATTTCAAAAGCGGGTAATCTTCCTCTCCCTCCCTCCGAATATATGGTTTCTGTAAGGGTTGCATCGCCTTCGAAATACCAGGAAGGAACGGTCAGTCCGTAGTAGGCAAGGGCTAATTGTTCAAAAAATGGAGCGCGTAGTTTACCTGTCAATTTGTCAAACTGACTTACGTGTCTTGACTCGTGAAGGATCAAATTGGGTAGCCACGTCTGGTTGTCTGGTTCTGCTCCCGCGGTGCTGTATAACTCCGATTTACGCGGAGACAGCTGTACAAAACCATTCGTTTGCAGATTCGTATTGTGGATAATGAAGGGAATTTTCCGCGGTGTTATTTTGTAATTTCTAGCAGTTGTACGCAGCGATCGGTTAACCTGGTCAGCTAGGGTAGGGGCCTTGCTCTTCATCTCCTCAGGGAAAATTAGTTGAAAATTCTTGGTTTCAATTTTATACCATTTTTGGCTTAAGGGCGCTTGGCTATCTTCAAAAAATTGAGCAGAACTTTTTTGTGAATATATTATTAATGATAATAATGATAATATGCTGATAATTATGTTTTTATGTTTCATTAATTTTTGTATATCGGGTATTTGCTATTTTTTTTAGTTTTATTATTGTTGTTTATATGAACTTTAAGTTCTTTTAATTATTTATTTGTATTTGAATAGTAGGCTTTTATGTTTTTTTATATTTTACTTTTTTGTGCTATTTTTTCTTTAAAATAATCTGATAATATTAGGCTGTTCTGAAAAAATGTACTATATTGAACAGGTTGAAGCATACGACGAATATACTTAAATAATTGGCGATTCTAAGACTGTGCTGGGAAAATTTGTCTGCTTTTTTTTGTAGAAAAATCTGACGACTATGGGGTGTTGCTTTCGGGAGTGTGTTGGCGAGTTGGGTGTCGCCTGATTTATTTTATTCGATAAAAAAATGGTTCGGTAATTAGATGATAAATTTTATCGTCTTTCTTTTGTCTAGACCTGTTGAAGTTGTTGGCGAGAACGGTTTCCCTTTAATTTCTTACTGATGACAAAATGTCTTGTTTTTAAATTGAGCATTGAACGTTGGGCGGGGTATTTATCCCAATTACTGCGACAGACTGCAGGTTTTTATTATTTATTTTTTTATGCAGAATTTACTTTAAAAAAGCGATTTTTGTAACATACAAACTTTGTTTAGATGTAGGATTTTTAAATTGATAGGAGATATGGAAGAACTGGAAATGCAGGTGAATCAAATAGAGCAATTGATAGCAGGTGGAGATCTTGTTGGGCTGGAAGAATTTTTGAATGAATTAAATATTTCGGAAGTTGAGGAGCTGATTGATGAGTTGCCCGAACATGGTTCACTATTTATTGAATCGTTAAATTTGAATCGCGCAGTTAACGTTTTTCGTATTCTGGATTTCCCTACTCAAAACAGGATTTTTAAGAAGCTTTCTAAAGCAAAAATTAGCGCACTAATTAACGAGTTACCTCCCGACGATCGGACTTCTTTTTTTTCAGAAATGAAGGACGATATTAAGCATTTAATTTTACTGTTGCCACCCAAAGATCGTGTTGAAGCATTGGCTTTGCTGGGCTATCCAGAAGATAGCGTTGGGCGCCTAATGACGCCTGATTATATTACCGTAAAAGAACATTGGAGTATTGAACGGATACTGGGACATATTAGGCGTTATGGAAGAGATTCGGAGACGATAGATGTATTGTATGTGATTGATGGAAATGGGAAGCTGGTTGATGATATTCGGATTAAAGATGTGCTGATGGCGGAGCCAGATAGAGTTGTTGGAGATCTGATCGATCATCGGCTGATCTCGCTGAATGCTTACGATCCCCAGGAGGAAGCGATCAACATCTTCCGGATGAATAATCGAGTGGCCTTGCCTGTTGTCGACGAACAGGGGGTTATGTTGGGGATTGTGACTGTCGATGATATTCTTTGGGTAGCAAACGAGGAGTACACGGAAGATATGCAGCGTATCGGGGGAACGGAGGCTTTGGATGAGCCTTACCTGGATGTGTCGATTAAGAACTTGGTCAAGAAGAGAGCAGGTTGGCTTATTGTGCTTTTTCTGGGACAACTTTTGACCGCTACAGTTATTGAGCACTTCGAGGAGCAAATGGCAAGTGCGATTATGTTGTTTGCGCTGATGCCTGTTATTATATCCAGTGGTGGGAACAGCGGTTCGCAAGCGTCAACATTAATTATTCAAGCGATGGCCTTGGGGGAAGTTACCTTGGGTGACTGGTGGCGTGTGATGCGAAGAGAGATTTTGTCGGGTTTACTGCTGGGGCTTATTTTGGGGGCTTTGGGTTTTATAAGGATTATGGCATGGCAATCTTTTGCGCATAGCTATGGCGAGTATTGGGTGTTGGTTGCATTAGTTATCTCTTTGTCCTTGGTCGGTGTGGTCCTTTGGGGGTCGTTGATGGGGTCTATGTTGCCTTTTGTGATGAAACGACTTGGGGCCGACCCAGCGAGTTCTTCAGCGCCCTTTGTATCGACATTAGTCGATGTAACAGGTTTGCTGATTTATTTTAGTGTGGCAACGCTAATTTTGAAAGGTGTGCTGCTTTAATCGTACACAATTTCCGATATTGCTCGTTCATCCGCTAATGGCGATTGAAGGTAAAAGAGGGATAATGTTGGTTTAATTGCTGAAAAGGGGATTTTGTGGAGCTGTTTGAAAAATAAAAATAAATTATTCTAATTGGAATTTAGGAAGTTGTAAAAAATGTGCTCAAAAAATTTGTAGTATTCTAATA
>JBMAAL010000124.1:0-11562 GCA_050281725.1 Sphingobacterium sp.
GAATTCATTGACATTTGCCGAAGATTCATTACCGATGGATCGTCCGCTTGTGGAAAGTAAATTGCGCAAATTTTTCAGTCGATTCTCGTTTAAAAAAACAGGATCATACGATATGCACAAAAAGGCAGAGACCTATTTGCCTATGATCGCAAAGATCCTTAAATCACATGGTATTCCGGAAGATTTCAAGTACATTCCATTGGTGGAAAGCGGCCTCAGTAAAGCTGTTGTTTCATCGAAGGGGGCTGGTGGCTATTGGCAATTTATGCCTGCAACAGCTCGTTTGTATGGATTAAAAGTCAATGGTATGGTAGATGACCGGAAAGATCTGGTCAAATCTACGCATGCTGCAGCGAGATACCTCAAATACCTCTATGGCCAATTTGGTAACTGGACCTTGGTTGCTGCGGCGTACAATGTCGGTGATGGTAGTTTAAGAGGTTCTATAAGAAGACAGAAAAAGGACGACTATTTCGCATTGAAATTGAATAATGAAACGGGGTCGTATGTGTACAAACTTGTTTCTATGAAGGAAATTATCGAACATCCACAGAAGCATGGCTATTCGCGTTATGCAAATAAAGAAAGTGAGACGTTGGATAAGGAACCTAACATGCTGTAAAAATGGAGTACTTCGCAATAAAAAGGGCTTTCCACTAGTGGAAAGCCCTTTTTATTGCATGCCTTTAATCAGCCCGATAGCATTGCTCTATTTTTACCTCAGATCGACGATGTCGAAGCCTTTATAATCATTTTTGTTGAATACGAATAGACTACCGGAAAGCGCCTTATTACCTTCCTGCGAAGTTAATGTATACGTATAGCGATTACCACTTTTATCAAATACGGTGGTATCATAGATCAAATTGCTTGCTTTGTTGATGCGCAGCTTGATCTTTGAATAGTTTTTTTTGCTATCGATTGGACTTAATTCAACAACACTTAGCGTAAGCCCCTTTACCTTTTCTGTATTGGTCAAGGTATATTTAAAACCGGTGGTATAGAAGCTGAATATGTTTGTTGGATTGATCTCATTGGTCGAATTGCTTGCTTCTGAGATTTCAACTTCTTTTTCGGCTTTCATGATGTTCCACTGTGTCTTGGAATCCGATATCAATACTTGATTTTTGGTATTGAGCTGGTACTTGTTGTTACTCTTGTCCAGGTATATTGTTCCGGCGTCAGTATGCGAGCCACCATTAGCTTGTTTAATATCTAATGAGAAATTGGCCTGTATTGTTTTGTATGCATTGTACTTTTGGCTTACTTTCGTCAGTAGCGCCTTGGCAGCGGCATCATTTTGTGCATAACTGTTTTGGCTGTATGCCATGATTAGCAGACCTACCATAAACCACAATTGTTTTTTCATCTTAGTTGTCCTTTCTTAACGTCTCCAAAAATTGTTCTAATGAATACTCATCTGGATAAAGCACCTCGCGGGCCTTACTTCCTTCAAATGGACCTACAATTCCTGCAGCTTCCAATTGATCGATGATTCGTCCTGCTCTGTTATAACCCAATTTTAATTTACGTTGGATTAATGAAGTAGAGCCTTGCTGATGCATGACAATCAATCGGGCAGCTTCTTCGAACAACTGATCGCGGTCTTTGGGATCAAAATCTACACTACCAGAACCATCTCCGTTTTCGTCTACGTATTCTGGAAGCATAAATGCCGAAGGGTAGCCTCGTTGTGCACCGATGTAATCGGAAATTTGTTCAACCTCAGGAGTATCCACAAAAGCACATTGAATACGGATCAAATCACTTCCAGTCGCTAGAAGCATGTCACCCCGACCGATCAACTGATCTGCACCGCCTGTATCTAGAATGGTCCGTGAATCGACTTTCGATAATACACGGAATGCCAGACGCGCAGGGAAGTTGGCCTTGATTGTACCGGTAATGATATTGACAGAAGGACGTTGGGTTGCAATAACCAGGTGAATTCCTACCGCACGGGCCAATTGCGCCAATCGTGCAATCGGTGTTTCGACCTCTTTTCCTGCTGTCATCATCAAGTCGGCAAACTCATCAACAATAAGAACGATATATGGTAAGAATCGATGACCCTCCTCAGGGTTTAATCTGCGATTGATAAATTTTGCATTATATTCCTTTAAATTCCGTACCTGCGCATTTTTTAACAAATCATAACGTTGATCCATTTCTATACACAGAGAATTTAAGGTGTTGATTACCTTCTTCGTATCGGTGATAATTGCATCTCCGTCGTCAGGCAATTTTGCGAGGAAGTGGCGCTCTACTTTTTTGAATAGAGAAAGTTCCACCTTCTTAGGGTCAACAAGGACAAATTTTAGTTCGGCCGGATGTTTTTTATACAGTAAGGAGGTCAGAATCGCGTTAATACCTACTGATTTACCTTGCCCGGTAGCCCCAGCAACCAAAAGGTGAGGCATTTTAGCTAAATCGGCAATATACACTTCATTGGAAATTGTTTTACCTAAAGCAATCGGGAGGTCCATGTCTGTTTTTTGAAACTTCTCCGTAGCAAGTACCGATCGCATGGATACCATTTCCGGACTGGAGTTCGGTACCTCAATACCGATCGTTCCCTTTCCGGGCATAGGTGCAATAATCCGGATACCTAAGGCCGCAAGACTTAAGGCAATGTCATCTTCCAGATTTTTAATTTTTGAAATCCGTACTCCTGGTTTTGGTATAATTTCATACAAAGTCACCGTTGGACCTATCGTTGCCTTGATGCTTTCGATCTCGATGCTATAGTTTCTCAGCGTATCAACAATCCGGTTTTTGTTCGCTTCGAGTTCCTGTTGATTGATGGTAATTTTACCACCACCATAGTCTCTAAGTAAATCCAATGTTGGATGTTGGTAGCCAGAAAGATCCAATTTGGGATCATACTGCCCGAATTGGGCCACTAGGTCACTGGCCGTAATTTCTTTCTCCTCTTTGATATCTGCGACCACCAGACCGGGGACTGCATCAGGTTCAATAACAGCTTCTGGCTCTTGTTGAGGTTCTGCTTCGATTTTCGGCGCTTGATATTCCTGGATTAACGGTAAGTCTTCGGCTTCAAATTCTTCATTTGGCTGATCAATTGTAAAACTGATTGAAGGTGTATTCTCTGTTCTTTCCAGCGGACTGTCGTCGAAGGTGAGTACCACTTTGTCCTTCGGGTCAATTTGTACTTCAGGTACAGGGTGATGCGTAAAGGCAGGACGCTGAAGTTCTTCCTGTACCTCTTTGTCCCGAGCAGATTGAAATCGCTCATTGATTGACGTTGGCCGTTGGAAAGATTCTCGCACCGACTGGATGGAATCATCTTCAATATGAATTTTGTTTCTTAGATTTTGTGGAGCGTATTCATCCTCATCCTCTTCATCCATATCTTCGGAAAATGACTTGGATTTCCTGTTACTGAATAGGACAAATTTAAAATCGAGGTTGTAAAGTAAGATCAATGTCGTCAGGTAGGCAAAAGCCAATATACAGCCAACGCCGACAATGCCAACTTGTGCTTCCAGTAATTTATTGGTCCAAAAGCCAAATTTACCCTCGAGCATATGCGGGGTATCGGCCATAAATCCATGGAGGAAGCCTAAAGTTACCGAGATAAAAACGATAGCGACAAAAGAATAGACTACAGTACGGTACAAGGGAAGCAATGATTTCTTGAACAACAAGCGATATCCTAAAATGAATAATACCGGGATAAAAAGAAAAGATGCGACGCCAAACCATTCGTACATGAATTGGTTGGCAAGTAATGCGCCAAATTTCCCTAGTTTATTATCGACAACGGGTAGATCAACAGCTTCATCATGAATTTCTTCTGCAGATCGGAATAACGTCGACCATCCGCCATTAGTTTTTGCAATATAACTTTGGTCGTCTTCCCACGTGAATAAGTAGGAGACGAAAGCGGTAGCAAATGCCAATGAAAGCAAGATCAATAAAATACCTAATATCTTCACAGCCTTTTGCTGTGCATCAGAATAATCTCTTGGTACACTGTTTTTTTGACTTTTTTCTTTTTTAAATGTTGTCGATTCCTTTTGAGGGGCACGTTTGCCGGAAACTGAATTCCCTGTCTGCCTAAATGTATTTCCTTTATTTGACATTGAAAAGCTCACAATTATACTGCTTACAAACTTAGTTATTTTGATAGTATTTTAAAGATGCTGATAGCCTATTATTTTAAGTTTGTCGTTTTTTATGAATGAATAAATTTAGATGTAGCTAAAAAAGCTTGATAGGTATAATGACAAGCAAATACTATGCCCTGCAAATAGGTTTGACCAAAGAACGTGGTTATCTGTAGAGATTGCTGCTGTTTTGGTGTATTCTTTGGAGTTGCTGTAAAATATGTAGTTTTACGAATAAAAATAACAGATAGGATGAACAAGTTTGAAATACGAAAAGCGACATTAGCTGATAAAGGACGGATTTGGGAAATTATACAGCAAGCAATAGCGCTCAGGAAAGAGCAAGGTAGCCGACAATGGCAAGATGGTTATCCGAATGAAGAAGTGGTGCAGTCGGATATTGATAAGGGCTATGGGCATGTCGTTGAAGTGGAGCATAGGATTGTTGGTTATGTTGCTATTATTTTTGATGTCGAACCTGCATATAATGATATTGAAGGAAAATGGTTAAGTGATGGCCCTTATGTCGGTATACACCGCCTGGCCTCGGCGCAGGATCCACATATGAAAGGTGTCGGGACGGCTATTATGTCCGGGGTAGAGAAGATAGCCGTTGATCATGCGGTTTATAGTATCAAAGTAGATACTAATTTTGACAATGGCGGGATGTTGCATGTGTTCGAAAAGCTTGGGTACCACTATTGTGGGGAAGTACATTTTAGAGGAGCGTCACGCAAGGCATTTGAAAAACTATTAAAATAACCGAACCGATTTCTTCAGCGGAGGAAGAATAGCATTGCATTGCATAAAAAAGTCCCTTTTGATTTGTTCAAAAGGGACTTTTTTATGTTTGTGGATTATTAAATCAGGATACTGCTGATCATTAATCTGCGATAATCAAGTAGTAATTCTTTTTACCGCGTTGTGCAACAATATATTTATTGTTTACAAGGTGATTCTCCGTAATAGACTCTTCAATATCAGTTGCTTTTTCTCGGTTGATAGAAACGCCGCCGCCCTGAAGCATTTTGCGGGCTTCACCTTTTGACGGGAATACCTGTGTCTGAACAGCTAGTAAATCAAGAATATTGATGCCTGCTGCGAGATCTGCTTTAGCGACCTGAAACTGAGGAATGCCTTCAAATACCTCTAAAACAGCGTCGTGATCTAAGTTGTTCAAGAATTCTAAAGAGCCATTTCCAAAAAGAAATTCAGAAGTTTTGATCGCAGTTTCGTAAGCTTCTTCTGAGTGGGTACGAATGGTGATATCTTTTGCCAATGCTTTTTGAACTAAACGTAGGTGTGGCGCGGCATCATGTTCTGCAATAATAGACGCTATTTCGTTTTGAGGTTTGAGTGTAAAAATTTTGATCCAGTTTTTAGCATCATCGTCTGACGTATTCAACCAAAATTGGTAGTATTTATACGGAGAGGTTTTCTTTGGATCTAACCATACGGCACCAGATTCGGTCTTTCCAAATTTCTGGCCATCGGCTTTTTTGATTAATTGCGTTGTGATGGCATAGGCTGTTCCCTGATCTTGACGACGGATCATTTCGCTTCCTGTTACGATGTTACCCCATTGGTCCGACCCGCCCATTTGAACTTTACAGTTGTGGTGCTTCCAAAGGTAGTAGAAGTCATATCCTTGAATCAATTGATAGGTAAACTCTGTAAATGAAAGACCATTGTCGCCTTCCAGACGTTTTTTTACCGAATCTTTTGACATCATATAGTTAACGGTAATCATTTTACCGATATCACGAATAAAATCCAAAAATTTAAAATCTTTGAACCAGTCGTAATTATTAACCATTTGGGCGTCATTTTCACCTTCTCCAAATTCAAGAAATTTGCCTAACTGTTTTTTCAGACAAGCTACATTATGCTGTAAGGTAGCTTCGTCCAACAAGTTACGCTCTGCAGATTTGAAAGAAGGGTCTCCGATCATTCCTGTCGCTCCTCCAACCAGGGCAACTGGTTTGTGGCCTGCATTTTGGAAGTGAATCAAAGTCATGATCTGCGTCAAGTGTCCTACGTGTAGAGAGTCGCCTGTGGGATCAAAGCCGATATAACCAGCGACTTTTTCTTTATTCAGTAAGTCTTCAGTGCCTGGCATAATATCTTGCAACATGCCTCTCCAACGTAATTCTTCTACAAAGCTCATTGTTAAATGGATTTAATTTTTTAATTTACAAGATGCAAAGATAGGAGATTAAGCGTATATTGAGCGAATAATTCCATATAAAAGCACACGCTAATAAGCTGGTATGAATTTTTTATCACATTTCTATTTTGAACGGTTTGCAACTAATCCCGAACGTATTGTGGGTGGATTGTTACCCGATCTATTAAAAAATGCGGATAAATCCTTTATGCTAAAACCACGTCAGTATGAGGATGAGCTCTTGGACAATCCTTTACTGGAACAATTGTATATAGGTTGGAACCGTCATATCGAGGTCGATCGCCTATTTCACAATTCACCTTACTTTTTTCATCATACACATCAGCTGAAACTAAAAATCCAGTCTAGTTTAGCCGGGCTGCCTATCCGGCCGTCTTTTATGGCCCATATTGCGTTGGAGCTATTGCTGGATCATATCCTAACACAAAATAAAGCGGTCTCCATCGATAAATTTTACGCTGCGCTAATGCATGTCAATGAAGATGCTGTTCGGAAGTTTTTGAAAATTAATCAGCTGAGTGATATTCCTAAGTTTGAAAAGTTCTATCATCAGTTTATTGAGTGGGCGTATATTTATGACTACGCACAGGTAGAGAAAATTGCAGATGCGCTTTTCAATATTTGTAAGCGATTGTGGAAATTTGAAGTTTCAGTGGAGCAAAGAGAGCTTCTGACAGAACAGCTGATTTCCTATTTACATACGCAGATGACCGATTATCAAGAAATTTACCAGTATATTCAATATGAGCTGGTGGACTTTTAATTAGTCCGTCAGAAAATACCAATAGTATAAGACCTTGAAAATATTTATTTTCGCATAATTTTAAGTATCAAAAACTAATTTACATGTCACATAGACTTTTTCGGAAGAAAAGTGTTGATCAGATTCTGCATGACACTCAAAAAGAGGAGGGAACGGGCCTTGCAAAGGTATTGGGGGTAACAGATCTGGTTTCGTTGGGTATCGCCGCTATTGTAGGAGCTGGAATCTTTAGCACAATTGGATTGGCGAGTTATGAAGGTGGGCCAGCAGTATCACTTCTCTTCGTTTTTACAGCCTTTGCCTGTGTTTTTACGGCATTGGCCTATGCGCAATTTGCCAGTACAGTGCCTGTTTCAGGATCGGCGTATACGTATGCTTATGTAGCCTTTGGTGAGTTATTTGCGTGGATTATAGGTTGGGCATTGGTCTTGGAGTATGCTGTTTCCAATACGGTTATTGCCATTTCCTGGTCGCAATATTTTGTCTCTATGCTAGAGGGCTTTGGTCTTCACATACCCGCCTGGTTATCCATGGCGCCAGGTTATGCGTATGATGCTGTAGACAAGATGAACCAACATGGTGCGGCTGCCCTGACAGCAATCGACCAACATGGTCTGGATGCTTTTAATAGTGCGCCACGAATTGGGGGACTGCCTATTATTTTCGATTTACCAGCAGGTGTCATTACATTTTTGGTCACTTGGTTAGTTTATATCGGAATCAAAGAGTCCCAAAAAGCGAGTATGATTATGGTTATGATAAAGGTAGCGATTATCCTGGCCGTAATTTTTGGGGGTATATTTTTCATTAAACCTGAAAATTGGACACCTTTTGCGCCGAATGGCCTTAAAGGTGTACTGGGGAGTGTGGCCGCAGTTTTCTTTGCGTTTATCGGATTCGATTCGATCTCCACAACTGCCGAAGAGTGTAAAAACCCGCAGCGCGATCTGCCTAAGGCGATGATCTATTGTCTATTGATTTGTACTGTATTGTATGTTGCTATTACCTTGGTCCTGACGGGGATGGTTAATTACACCGAATTAAATGTGAAGGATCCACTTGCTTTTGTATTTAAATATGTGGGCTTTGACCATATGGCCGGAATTATATCGGTGACCTCTGTGATTGCCATCACCAGTGCCTTGCTGGTGTATCAATTGGCGCAACCAAGAATCTGGATGACGATGAGTCGGGATGGTTTATTGTGGAAGAAATTTGCGACCATCCATCCAAAATATAAAACACCTTCATTTGCAACTATTGTGACAGGTTTGGTCGTAGCCATCCCTTCGTTATTTTTTAAAATGGACTTCTTTGTGGATCTAACGAGCGTCGGTACCTTTTTTGCCTTCATCCTTGTTTGTGCCGGTGTATTGTATATGGATTATTCGGGTTTATCTGCAAAATCCAAATTTAAAGTTCCTTACATCAACGGTAAGTATTTAGTTGGAGCAGGGCTACTAATTGCTGTTGTGCTCGTTTTTAACTATGCACAAGAGACAATACAGGAGTGGAAATCGCTTACCATCCTTGAAATTGTAGAACATAAAATGTTGGTCATCATATTTTGGTTAACTTGGCTTGGACTGGGTATTTATAGCTTTAAAATGAACTTTTCCCTATTGCCTGTGGTTGGTATTCTGATCAATCTGTATTTAATGACGGAACTGGGGGCAAGTAACTGGATCATATTTGTGATCTGGCTCGTGATTGGATTGGCTGTATATTTTATGTATGGCTATAAACATTCGAAGTTAAATAAACAGGCGCAAGCCTAGTTTAGGAGAAGCATCGTACAGTAAGGGATCAAAGAAAAGGAGCTATCTGATAAAAGATAGCTCCTTTTCTTTGAATATCATGGACTTACTAGAATCTCCATAAAAGGATCCGGCTTACCTTATTGCCTTGTTCCATGCGGATCACTTCGGTCTCTTTTACGTTTATTTTCTTTAGTTTGTGTTGTAGAAAGCGAATGTCTTCACGGTGGGCAACTAATGTTGTGAACCATTTTACTTGATCTTTGTGAAATTGGCTTTCAAAGATCATGCGTGATAAGAACGCTTTTTCACCACCATCGCACCACAACTCGCTTCCTTGTCCAGAAAATGCCTGTGTGACAGGTTTTTCGTCTATTTTAGCGTCTTTAATACCTGTGGTCTTACGGATGGACTGCTGTAAAGCCTCGGTTTGAGAACTAAAAAATGGGGGATTACAGATCACCACATCATATTTTTCCCCTGGAAGAATAATGTCTTTGAATATGGCTTTCGGATTATTTTGGAGACGGATTTGTATGCTCTTTTTTAAGCTCATATTTGTCCGTGTTATCTCGATGGCGTTTTTGTATGCGCTCTTGATGATTTCAGACCCTACAAAACTCCATCCATACTCCTGATGTCCGATGATGGGGTAGATACAATTTGCTCCAACACCGATGTCGAGGACATGGATATTTCCGCCTTTTGGAATTTCACCATTATTGTCTCTTGCAAGAACGTCTGCGATATAATGAATATAATCTGCCCGGCCCGGAATAGGGGGGCAAAGATTCTCTTTGGGGATATCCCAGTGTTGAATGTGGTAATATTTTTTTAGAAGTGCCTTGTTTAACGTTTTAACAGCATCGGGATTGTTAAAATCGATGGACTTTACTTTATACGCATTTTCTATAACAAAATCTTTGAGCGAAGGTTCCACTTTGCTCAATTCTTCAAAGTTGTAGTTATCGAGGTGTCTATTTCTAGGATGTAATTTCTTTTTTGGATTAGCGTCTGCCATGATGTATTATTTGCAACAAAAGTAATGCAATTCTATTGAATAAAAAAGGTGATGCTTGAGCATCACCTTGAGGAGTATTAATCTTTCCGTATGAGATGGACCTCTGAAGTCTGTGGAAAATTGAGTGGAACCCGCTCAATTGTAACAAAGCTGGAATCTAAACCGAAGCCTTTTTCTTCGGACAAGCTCATTTTTTTGAGGTAACCATAGATGTCCATAATTACTTTTTCAATCCATGTCATCTGGTTGGTTTTGGAGAGTACTTTTTCCAAAACAACAAACTTAAAGTCACCGGGAATATTGTGTTTACGTAGGGTGTCGTATTGACTGGTAATGTCAATTTCACCTTTTTTCACCATTTCCTCAACTACTTTTCTGAACAGCAGACTGATGCGTTGTTCTTCTCTGAAGCCAAGTTTAAAATCAACACGTATTAATTTACCCGGGATAAGCTGATCGATCGAATATTCTTTTGTATGTGGATGATCCATCACATCAACGTGGACAAGCCAATATACATCCGCACGCTTTGGTTTTTTATTAATAATTGAATAAATAATTTTAGCCTCTATCTCGGATTTGAAATTTGCACTTGTCAGATACACCAAATGGGATGCATAGGGGGGAACTGATTTGTCCTCGCTCAATTCGGAGATAATTGGGTAGTATTTATTGATGTTAATGAAATTAACGAAACGATTTTTAATTTTTCGCGCCGTATACCAGCAATACATGGTTATATATAGTGCCGTTGCGAGCAGAAGGGTCAACCAACCTCCATGGGCTATTTTGACACCATTTCCTATTAAGAAAGTTAATTCAATAACAAAATAAGCGACCAAAAATACCGCAATAAGAACACGGTTGACTTTTTTCATGGCGAGGAAATATCCCATTAAGATCGTGGTCATCAATACCGTTAAATTGATCGCAAGTCCATAGGCTGCATCCATTCGGCTTGATTCTTCAAAAACCCAGATGACGATCATACAGCCGACCCATAAAATTAAATTGATGGATGGTACATACAACTGTCCTTTATGTTCGCTGGGGTAGCGGATAGCGACTTTAGGCCATATATTCAACCGTACTGCCTCCGAAATTAGCGTATAAGATCCGGATATCATGGCCTGACTGGCGATGACCGCTGCAATCGTCGCGATGGCGATACCGTAACCGACAAACCAATCGGGCATGATTGAGTAGAATGGATTTTCGCCCCCTAGGACACGTCCTTCCTGTGTTAATAACCAGGCTCCTTGTCCGAAATAATTTAGTATAAGCGTGATTTTTACGTAGATCCAGCTGATGCGGATATTGTTTTTACCACAGTGTCCCATATCCGAATACAAGGCTTCGGCACCTGTAGTACATAAAAATACGGCACCTATCAATAATAGTGAATGGGGGTAGGTAATTAAAATATGGAAAGCATAGTAGGGGTTGATCGCTTTCATCACTTCTGGTGCGAGGTGAAGATGGGATAAACCGATTACACCAATGATTGTAAACCAGATGGTCATCAATGGCCCAAAAACCTTTCCTACTACAGATGTTCCAAATCGTTGAATAATAAACAATAAGGAGATAATTGTAACTACAATAGGTACTGTAGGTAATCCTGGAAATTTGAGATCCAAACCTTCAATAGCCGAGGATATTGTGATGGCAGGGGTGATCATTCCGTCTGCTAATAAGGTCGC
>JBMAAL010000125.1:0-10967 GCA_050281725.1 Sphingobacterium sp.
AGAAAAATAATGAAAAGAATCTTAACCATTGCCTTTATTTCATTTTTATATGTAGCTCAGGCACAAGAACGCGAAACACGCAAAATCACTGCCCCAGATGGCATTTCATCGGCGACTTCATTACGGGTGGATTATATTCACTCTAATCGCAACGAGGTTGTTGTTGAAGCAGATAATCCCGAGCATTTATCCCTCATCGAAACGACTGTAAAAAACGGCACACTCTATGTACAGTATAAAAGAAACAGTTCAATCAGAAATGCGAGAAACAATCGCGTAACTGTTTACTCAAGCAAGATACCGACACGTTTCTCGGCATCATCCAGCAGTTCGATCTATACGGATGAAACGATTAAGGCCAATAAAATTTCTGTAGACGTATCCTCTTCGGCAAAAATATCGCTTAAGAAATTAATTGCTGATGATATTAACCTTTCAACGAGCTCTTCAAGTAAGTTAACGACAGATGTCAGCAGTAAAAATTTGCAAGTAGCGGCAAGCAGCTCGTCTAAGCAGGAAATTGCGGGTAGCGCTTCAAATTTAAATTTGAACACCAATTCATCCGCATCGGTTGACATGAGCCGTTTCTCGACAACAAATGCCCAAATACAAGCTAATTCGTCTGCAAATGTGACGCTCAGCGTGAAAGAAAACTTACAGGGAAATGTTTCTACATCTGCAAGAATTGCGTTAAAAAATCAGCCAAAAAATGTCCAAGTTGACAAATCAACAAGTGGCAGAGTAGTATTATAATTTTTAGTGTGGTCTTTCAAAAAGACTGTTTATTTATGTTTAATGTTTAGTTAGCTTAAAGGTGATACATACCCCAGTATCACCTTTGCTTTTATCGGTCTTTTTGCTCACACTTCTCCTTCTCCTTCTAAATTCACATTAATCACCTCAAAAAGCATTGTCAGGAAACTAGTGAGATCGATAGCAACGCCAGATTTCAGCTTAAAAAAAACTATTTTAGGTCTCGGTTTCACGACATTTTTGTATATTAATATTCTTATAAATGACAAACTTTAGACGCAATGGACAATTTTTTAGCGACTTGTATCAAGCAATTTCAATATTATAAATCTTTGGGTGATAAAACATTTGCACAGCTAAGCACTGAGCAACTCTTTTGGCAACCCAATGATTCGAGCAATAGCATTGCATTAATTGCTAAACATTTAGGTGGAAATATGCTTTCACGTTGGACCGATTTTCTCACCACAGATGGCGAAAAAGAAAATAGAAACCGGGACCAGGAGTTTGAGAACAGCTGGGCAGATCGCGATGAGCTTATTACCTATTGGAATGCTGGATGGTCCTGTCTGTTTGAAGCAATTGAATCCCTCGAAGAAGAAGATCTCGCTAAAATCATTTATATCCGTAATCAAGGACATACCGTCATGGAGGCGATATTGCGGCAGCTAGCACATTATCCCTACCACATCGGTCAGATGCTCTATATCGGAAAAATATGTTTGGATGATAAATGGACCTCCTTATCGATACCCAAGGGTAATTCAGCTTCCTATAATAAGGAGAAATTCAGCCATGAAAAACAGCAACAACATTTCACGTCGGAGTTTATAAAAGGGAATCAGGACAATTAGTCTTATAAGCTTTTACACTTAGTTAACACAATAATTACTTGAATGGAAGCATTGGATTTTAACCCAATTTCCGCAAACTTTTAAGTATATTTGTCATACATACAACTATTCTTTTTTTTTGATTTCATTGGTAAGTAGGTTGTTTTTAAAACTATGAAAAATTCGATTAAGATCATCAACAATTACGAGTACAAAAAGTTATTTCTACCGGATGTTTCTGAACACAATTTATTCAATGAGAATAAAATTCAAGTCTATCGAATCGAGAATTACCTCCGCAGTATCCTAATGCCTGTTATCCCCTATCGTACAACGTTTAATTTTCTCATTTTTGTAACGAAGGGATCCCTGACCCAACATCTCGAAAGCGCATCTTATACCTTAACCGAAAATCAAGTCATTAACATCAAACAAGGTAATATTACGGCTACGCTGGCAATCTCCGATGATGTAGAAGGTTTTTTTGTGGTCTATGAAAATGAAATTGTAACTGATATTGAGCTTGGCATAAACGATATTAAATTTTTCAATTCCCATCCTTTTACCACACTTAAACCCCATGTAGCGCATTGGATCCAGCAAATGTTGATGTTATTGGAAGAAGAACTTTTTACCGAGGGCCGCGTAATGGAAGTCTGCATATCCATGATGCAGTGTATCCTATTGAAGGTGATAAAATCGGATATTGAGACTAAGGCGCCGATGAGCCGACAGCTCGATATTGCTTTCCGTTTTCGCGAATATGTACAAAAATTCCATATCGATCATAAAAACGTATTATTCTATGCCAATTTATTGCATATCTCTGAAAACTACCTCAATAAATGTGTTAAAGAAGCGACGAATAAACCACCGAAGCAATGGATTAGCGAAATAAGTATTTTACATAGCCAGATTCTGCTGCAGGATGCTACGAGAGATATTGCCGGTATAGCCTTTGAATTGAAATTTCAATCGCCCTCGTATTTCACTAGGCTATTCAAAAAAATCACTGGGTATTCACCCAGTGACTATCGAAAACATAAGTTTATGGCGGACTAATGTTTTTTATTGTAAGGTAGATTCCAGATTAAATCTACGGCTAAATAATGAACCCCAAAATCTACTTTGTCATAGCCTTTAATTAAGTCGTTCATATAACCCAGATCCAATCGCAAAGGTGTGTTTGGAATATCTGTCATGTAATAGAAACCCAGACGGGTCTCTTTATAGCCAAAGCTAGACCAGGCGCTAACAGGTTCGTAGAGCTTACTTATTGCAAAAAGTCCCTCAGCGCTCAAAGCCAATTCTTGCCTATTTTTAGCCGAAATTTTAAAATTTAGCTGCGACTTCAAGCGGGTCCTAAATTGAAAATTCTCTTCTGCCTTTTGAAAATCAGCTGTAAAGAATTTTCGGAACTCTTGCCTTAACGTATTTTTCCATTTCAAACGATCATTAAGGGTAAATGTATACGCATATCGTCCATACAACCTAAATTCTTGCTCAACACCTTCATTATGATATGGGGCAGTCTCATCGTAAACGTTTTGGCGACGATAACTCAACGCATAACTATATTGTTGATTTTTGGCAAATTTATGATAGACCTCATGGTTTAACACCCAAATAGCCTGCTTGTGAAATGGATTTGAATCGTCGGGTGTGCTTTTAGTTCCCAAACCAATATAAGTCAATGCTTCCTTCGTTCCAGCACTGTCTAATTTTCTGCGCAAGCCCAAAACCGACCAAGATGCGGTCCTTGCTTTTCCTAATCCCGGCGGACTGACTTGTCCGTACACCGTATTTACATGAATTCCCAATAAGAGCATTATTGGGAATAGTTTTATTAAACGAAATTTAAACATACATAAAATTTTAGTTCACAAAAAAGGACTAGGAAGTCCCTTCAGCGGATGAAAATCTATTCACCAACCATTTATCGATAAGTTTGACAGGATGCATAGCCCACATCGCAAAAACAAATGGAAAAGTCAATGTTGTCCATCCGTTGTGAATCAAAAAATGATCAAAATATGTTGCGATAATTGTTCCGATTAGAACATATACACCATCTCTAACGCGGGGGCCGCTCAGGGCAATTCCAACCAAAACCGCATTGAAACTAAAAATGCCATTATTGGTCATGTCTACAGATTCATGGCCATGGTGTGAAATATAAACACTGATGATAACTGCAGCGAAACCGTAAAGTGCGCCCATGGGATTGCTCAGGAAAACCCCGATGAAAAAGATCAATCCAGCAATTAAACTACCCTGAAAAATAACCTGACCAAAGGCATGGCCTTCAATTAAGAAGTCATCCATTTCCTGAATATCAACAAAATGCTCGGGTACCGTCCGTAAGGCCAATTCTGGAATACTCAACACATACAATGCGATCCAGGTAATTAAAATAAAAGGAAATGTAAATACGGGCAGATTCTTCTTTAATGCAAACCCCATCAAGATGGTGGTCAACGCAGATCCTACGATTAAAGCTCCCCATACCCAGACGTTTGTCTGAAAATAGAAAACCAAAGCTATACCATAAAGCGTAGCATTAAATCCGAAGAGTCCATCATTGATATGATCCTCATCAAATTTCATCAACTTGGCAGTCAATACCCCAACGATATTGGCGAGGATTCCCGCAAAGCCCATTAGTGCCGAATCATAAATAATGGCGCCTATAAATAAAATACCCGTCCAAATGTTACCCTGTAACATAATTTGCCCAAACCCTTTAAAAAAAGCTTTTATAAAAGCTAGGATGTTATTTTTCATTGGAATATAATTAGTTGTTATTCAAAAATATGTTGTCCCATAGTGCGCTTTGCATTTCTTTAAAAAGAAGATAAAGCTGTTCGGCACCATAACCTAAAACGCGAACCATAAAACCGTCATGCTGCAATTCGCTAATCCCAAACGCGACGTCTTTGGTTTCCCCGTACTGTTCATGGAAAGCCTCGATCCAGTCGCTTGGATTCAAGCCGGCACTATTCAGGTAGATCAACGTTCCCTGATGCGTATAGCCTTCCAAAATACCCAGACCTTGTATAGGCATACGATCTGGTTGAAGCAATACATTATCCTTCACAACGAGCCTACCATTGACATAACATTCTGTCAGATTTTGAAAGTGATTGTACATAAACTCTTCACCGGACATTTTCCGGCCACACGTCACGATTTCACTCAGCAATAAGTGACAATTTGAAGCAAGGTGTACAATGTTATGGCTCAAAAAATGAGACGAATGCTGAGGTACTACTGGATGGGGTACATAAGAAAAAACAGCATTTTCGCCTACATTCACTTCCATTGTTTGGGACGAATGACCTTTCATATGAAACAAACGCTGGTAAGCCTGCGTTTGTAACTGTAACTTAGACCCCGGAGCAATATCAACTTGAATACGATGGTCATCTCCATCCAACAAACCGGGCGATGAACTCATAATCATCAAGTACGCTGCATTGTCTTTTTGATATTGCCCAACAGGAACGATACGAAACGGTTGTGTCGCATATGCATCTTTTAAAAAGGATTTTCCTTCGCGATGTGCTATCTTAATATCTAAAGAACAAATCATAATTAACGTAGTAAATTAGGTTCTTCAATATCTTGAAGGAGTGCGTATTTTTTAATCCAGCCTACGATCTCTTCCAAACCATCGCCGGTTTTTAGATTTGAAAACAAGAATGGAGAACCTTTACGCATTTTACGCGCATCATGTTCCATCACTTCTAGGCTTGCGCCTACATAGGGTGCCAAATCTTTCTTATTAATCAACAACAGGTCTGATCTTGTAATTGCCGGCCCACCTTTACGAGGCATTTTTTCACCTTCGGCAACATCAATGACAAAAATGGTGATATCGGCTAGATCCGGACTATAAGTAGAAGTCAGGTTATCACCACCACTTTCAATTAAAATCAACTCCAAATCCGGGAAACGGCTTGCTAGTTCATCCACAGCTTCGAGATTCATACTCGCGTCTTCCCGTATCGCTGTATGCGGACAACCGCCAGTTTCCACACCGATAATTCGTTCACGGGGAAGCAAACTATTTTTGGCCATATATTCCGCATCTTCCTTGGTATAAATATCATTCGTAATTACGGCAAGATCAATTTCATTCATCAAACGTCTGCTCAATCGTTCCAATAATGCTGTTTTACCAGACCCTACTGGACCACCAACCCCTATTTTAACATATTTTCTATTTTCCATTTTAATTGTTTTTAAGAAATATAAACTCTAGAATATAATCGTTCGTGTTGCATGCAACGGATGTCAAATCCAATGTTGCATAAGCCCACTAAATTCCGTTCAACTGTTAAAGTCTCTTTGCAGAGATCAAGTATATCATCATGTAAACCAAAAAGTATATCTTGGCCATCCAACTGTCCTAATGGCACAAGTTTTACAGCATTGGTCACCATCGTAATAGCGGCATTATAATAAAAGCCGTGTAACGCTTCTTCCAAAGGAATTTCTAAAAGCGACGCCAACATGCCATACATCAAACAGTAATGGCTATCTACTTCCTTCTTTTGGATTAATTCACCCCAGGATAGCATAAAATCCTGCTGTTGATACCGACTGAATATTTTATAAATACGTACGCCTAGTTTTTTACTGGCATCGCGAATTTCTCTTGGACTTTTTAATGCTGTACATTCTTGATCTAGGGCAATCAATGCATCCATGTCCTGCGAAGAAGTTGCTTCATAGGCCAATTTCATCAAAGCAGCATCATTGTACTTCAGATTATACCAGAGGTTATGACGCACATAATTGTCCGCCGTAGCCTTATCACAGACCAAGCCCTGTTGCACATAGGTCTCCAGTCCATTTGAGTGGGTAAACCCACCAATTGGCAATGTAGGATCTGCTAGATGGAGTAACTTGCCTAGAAATGTATTTTTCATTGACATTATTTTTTTATATAAGTATATATCTTCAAGGATTAATCAGCTCCTTGTGTAATCTTCTCTATCATTAGGCATTAAAGCGATACCGGCTGTTGGCGCTTGCAAATTCACGAAGGCCTTGTCGTTAATCAAGAGCGGTATATTCTTCGTCGAAGACTTCATCTTCTGATGATGCTTGGGATCGACATTTGCATTGAGCTGACGTAAAAGTTGACGCTCGCCACGCTGCGGTTCAAATCCTTGTTTCATTAGCCATTCGTACATTGACCGTTCATAAGGCATAAGCAATTCATTTGTCTCCACAAATAGAGGCAAATGTTTGTTTCCAATTTCGCTGCTTACAAAAGCAGTTCGCAGGAAATCAATTGCCATGACACGGATGACTTCACAAGGTTTGATCGTTACCACAACAATTTTCTCTTCATCTTCGTACAAGACATCACCATCCTGCAAGCTGGATGTATTACCCAACAATTTGACGGCAATATCCATTCCCTCCGCTGTACGTAAACGTTGAATACGTTTGGTCGACTCATACCATTCAATAGCAAGCAAATCCAGACGCTTAGTGATCTGCTCCCCCTGAATATTCCTTGTGATTTCCGTGATTATCATTTTTTAATTTTTAATAAATAGATTTTTAGACAAGCCTAAACCTACTGTAGATCCATTGATTCCTGTAATGACTTCGTGATCATTGGGAATAGCAGCATCTTTACTATTTCTCTTTTTATAAGACAATTCTGCTACTTTAGCTTTTAATGCCCAACCTTTTCCCAAGGCGATACCCACAAGCGGGTACACTCTGAATAGATAGCCATTGTATTTACCATCTACCATAGTACCATCGGTAGCGACATGTTGATCGCCCCACAAATAATGCACATCAACCTGGCCAATTAACATAAAATGCTCACTCAGGGGCCAAGTATTGCTATAGAAAGGTCCTATTTCATGCGAATGATCCGTAAAATCCAGTGCTTTATCCTTAGCAGAATTGAATCCATAGTTTAGCCCAGCATTCATGTTGTCAGTGAAAAAATAAGCAGCACCCACCGGAGCGGCACTAAATTGATGCCCAGCTGTTGTTTCGTGGTAATTCAATGACCCATAAACCATGATACCTCCCTTTTGCGCATAGGCCGATTGTATCGTAAAGCACGCCATTGCTATACAACAGCCTAAAAATGTCTTCAAATTTTTCATTAGCGTAAATCGTATTTTAGCTTAATGAAGCATCATGAGCAATCAGCATTCCCTCTCTTTATGCGCTTTTGATAAGCCCATGATGATTTCATCAACCTATTGTTTTTCATAGCTTATGGCGTGACATCGGATCACGCCATAAAAAGTAGTTATAGGGTTAAAACAAGAAGTATCGTTGTCCCAACGAAACTGTATCCACAGGTTTTGACCGCAAGATCTCGCCGTCAAGACTTACCTCATAATTCTCTGGATTGACGATAATTTCAGGTGTAGCATCATTGTGGATCATATCTTTCTTGGAGATATTCCGACAATTTTCTACGGCAAGTAAAGTTCTTTCCAGTTTATACTCTTCTTTAATTCCCTTTTCCAATGAAATTTTAGAGACAAAGTCAAAACAAGTTTGGTGAACAGCTTTACCTAAACCGCCGAACATAGTTCTTAAGATGATTGGTTGTGGTGTAGGAATAGAAGCATTTGCATCCCCCATTTTTGAAGCGATAATCATCCCGCCTTTAATAATCATTTCTGGTTTTGCACCAAATAACGCCGGACGCCAGATCACCATATCGGCAATTTTACCAGGCTCGATTGATCCAACGTATTTCGAAATACCGTGGGCAATTGCTGGATTGATCGTGTATTTCGCGACATAGCGACGTGCACGGAAATTGTCGTTGTCCTTACCTTCATCTTCAGGCAATGGACCTACTTGTTTCTTCATCTTGTCTGCAGTCTGCCAAGTACGTGTGATGACTTCACCTACACGTCCCATTGCCTGCGAATCCGAACTCATGATACTGAATACACCGCGATCTTGTAATACATCCTCAGCTGCAATCGTTTCTGGACGGATACGAGAATCGGCAAAAGCCACGTCTTCCGGAATTTCTTTGCTCAAGTGGTGACAAACCATCAGCATATCCAAGTGCTCGTCAATTGTATTTTTTGTAAATGGACGTGTTGGATTTGTCGATGCTGGCAATACATTTGGATACATTGCAGATTTGATGATATCCGGAGCGTGACCACCGCCAGCACCTTCTGTATGGAATGTATGGATCACACGCCCGTTGATTGCCTGGATCGTGTCTTCCAAGAAACCCGCTTCATTCAGCGTATCGGTATGGATAGCCACCTGCACATCATATTGATCAGCAACTGTCAACGCTCTGTCGATTGTTGCTGGTGTAGCACCCCAATCTTCGTGGATTTTAACACCTAAGGCGCCTGCTTCAATTTGTTCAACAATAGGTTGTTCAGTACCAACGTTTCCTTTACCAAAAAAACCAAAGTTCATTGGAAGATCTTCAACAGCTTGTAGCATGCGGCGTAAATTCCATTTACCCGGTGTTACTGTAGTTGCATTTGTTCCATCCGCTGGACCTGTACCGCCCCCGATCATTGTTGTAACACCACTATATAAGGCCGTTTCAACTTGTGTTGGACTGATATAGTGGATATGGGTATCAATACCACCTGGAGTTAAGATGTATCCTGATCCACCATGCACCTCCGTAGAAGCACCGATAATCATATTTGGTGTAATATTGTCCATGGTATCCGGATTTCCAGCACGACCAACACCAACAATTTTACCATCCTTAATACCAATATCACCTTTCACGATACCCCAGTGGTCAATAACGATAGCATCAGTGATCACCATATCCAATGTACCTTCATCACGTGTATGAACGGAAGATTGGCACATCCCGTCACGCACGGTCTTACCACCGCCAAATTTGGCTTCATCGCCATAGTAAGCGTAGTCTTTTTCAACTTCAATAATGATATCTGTATCGCCTAAACGGATTTTATCTCCACTTGTAGGGCCAAAGATGGCGCTATAATTTAATTTGCTAACTTTTAAACTCATGATACTTTGTTTTTAAAGCCTTGTTCTTTTACTTTTTTCATTGCATTTGCTTTCGCAACTTCGGTTTCGGTATCTCCATTTGCCAAATCATTGTGGCCATAGATCCTTCTTGCACCCGCATACGGAACTAATTCGATCTCTTTTGATTCGCCTGGTTCAAAACGTACGGCAGTACTTGCGATAATATTTAAGCGCTTACCAAAAGCTTTCTCGCGATCAAACTCCATCATTTTGTTCACTTCAAAAAAGTGGAAATGCGAACCTACCTGAATGGGTCTATCACCTGTATTTGTCACAGTGATGGTTGTAACTTCTCTACCTTCATTGCAGATCACATAGCCATCTGCAATAAAAAATTCTCCTGGGATCATAGATTATATTTTTAACAATTAGCGAATCGGGTTATGAACAGTAACCAGTTTTGTACCATCTGGAAATGTAGCTTCTATCTGTACATCATGAATCATTTCGGGTACACCTTCCATAACATCTTCACGTGTCAACAATGTTGCACCATACTGCATTAAATCGGCAACGGTACGTCCGTCACGAGCAGCTTCCAAAAGTTCACTACTGATCAATGCAATAGACTCCGGATAGTTTAATTTAAGTCCTCTAGCTTTACGTTTTTTCGCTAGTTCGCCGGCAAGATGAAGCAATAGCTTCTCTGTCTCTCTAGGTAATAAATGCATATAAATATTATTTAAATTGTTGTTATTCGAATTAAAACAAGTCACGGTGAGTACAAGTCACGACAAGGCCATACGACTTAAAAAAATCGTTCAAAATCGTGATAAATAGGACAGATTACACCCCTACGCAGCGCAAGGTCTGTCTTTTCTCAACCGTTGTAAGAAATGGAAATTTTTACCCCAGAAACGGGATCTTTAAACTTTGGAAAAGAATATATTTTGGCGGAAGGATCAATCGATCCATATAAGGCCTTCTGTTATTCTGAATTTTGAGACGTACAGGATAGCAGAATACAAAAAGACAAATTGAAAGCACGCCCCAATAGAGCAGCTTGCTCCATTCATCCTTGAGGTCCATCTGCTCGGTAATATCATAGAAATCATGATCTTTAACCGCAGCTAACAGATTCTCCTGTTCGGACTTTCCTAAAACTTTATCTACATGAGAAGGAAATACAGACAGACTTAGGCGGACGAGGGGTAAATGCTGAACAGTAGAATGCGATGGCATAGCTATTCCTTTCATGAGCAGGGTGCTCAAAAGAAAAACTAAAAAGACTAAACTATACCTCATTCTTGTGTTCACAATACTATTATTTGTTGTTCAAATTTACAACCAAAGCGGGCTACTTGACTAGCACAAATCTTGAATTAAATAGTCCAAATT
>JBMAAL010000126.1:0-10902 GCA_050281725.1 Sphingobacterium sp.
AATAAATCGCGAATTGCGCGAAAAACGGGTTTAAGTAAGGCAAGAATCAATGAGTTAACGATGACCGAAACGGCCAAATTACGTTTGGATGAAATGTACCTGATCGCATTGGCTATTGATACAGATCCAGCTAAAATGATGTTCGAATTATGCGATCATCTCCAGTTGAAAGAGATTGAAGAGTAAGCAATTCTCTATTTCGCCAGTGCCTAGCTCATCTGTGCGATACTGAACGCCAAACTGTTCGATATCGTACAGACGAGCTTTTCAATTTTAAGTCAAGCAACTAATTGTCAGTACATTAGCAAAATGGCAACGCAATTGATTTCAGCTTAAACGTCTGTTTTGATTATAACTACCAGTCATTCAGGCTTTAAAAAAATTCTGCTATGATAGGAAATAATCTCAAAATAGCCTGGCGGAATATGGCAAAAAACAGGCTATATTCTTTCATCAAAGTTGGTGGATTTGCCTTTAGTATTGCCATCTGTATTCTTATTGTTTTATATATAAAACATGAGACAAGCTATAATAAGTTTTATCCAGCTATGGATAGAATTTACCGCCTGGTCGTTCAGTTACCCATTGAGAATAAAATCGAGCGATGGGTTTCACTTTCTGCCCCTGTAGCGCCAACCCTGAAAGCAGAAATCCCGTCCATTGAGCAAACAGGACGCATCTTACCAAACCCCTTATTCGGTGCGGGCAGTAACCAATTGTCATTAAATAACAGCCCTGATAGCCATTATGATGACGGATTTGTCTATGTCGACCAGTCCATTCTCGACATGTTTCCTATGCCCATGGTTTCAGGCCAGCTTTCCCATGCACTCGACAAGCCCAACACATTGGTAATCACCAGAAGCAAAGCCGAAAAATACTTTGAAAATGATCCAATTGGACAAACGATCTATCTCAACAACAATAAATCTAAGGCGTATACCATCACTGGGGTCATTGAAGATATGCCCAACAATTCGACCCTTGCCGGTTATAGTTTTTTTATGTCGCTCGCTGGAGAACCTTTTTATCAAGGTGAACAGACTGCTTGGCTCAATAACAATTATACCGTCTATGTCAAATTAAAACCCAATGTAGCTATTGCACTGGCAGAAAAAGAAATTTCAAAGAATTACTTAGAAATACATTATCTCCCTGAATATCTAAAATCAGGACGTAAACTTAATCCGCTTTTCAAGCAGGCAAAAATAACCCTACAGAATGCCCTCGACATGCATCTAAAATCTGCGGATATAAGCGACGATAAAGTGAGTACATTGAACAGGGGGGATATTCGCATGGTTTGGACCTTCGCAACAATAGCCTTATTTATTTTGTTCATTGCCTGTATTAACTTCATCAACTTATCGACAGCAAATGCGGCAACAAGAGCAAAAGAAATTGGTATCCGTAAGACTATTGGCTCCTCCAGGAAGCTGCTTATTGGACAATTTCTTGTTGAAGCAATCTGTTATAGTGTATTGTCACTGATTATCGGGCTCTTTCTAAGCTGGCTACTACTACCCGTATTCAACCAGCTAGCCAACAAATCATTGACAATTCCTTGGACAGCAACGTACTTCGTTCCTTCTCTTTTGGTGGCCATGCTGGTGATTGGTACCCTTGCCGGAATCTACCCTGCACTGTACCTATCCAAATTTAAACCTATCACCGCACTGAAAAACAATGTCATTGGTGCCAAATCTTCGCTGTTTAGGAATAGTTTAGTTGTCTTTCAATTCGCAACCTCAATTATCCTTATCGTTGGCGCATTGGTTACCAATAAACAGATAAACTACATATTGGACAAAGATCTGGGATTTGACAAGGAACAAGTCGTTGTACTCCGCGGTATTGGTACATTATCAAAACAGCTTCCAAGTTTAAAAAATGAACTAAAAAGCCTCCCCAATGTTGCTTCAGTCTCCTTGGGTGATTTTCTTCCTGTACCCATCGATGGTGCCAAACGAAATGGCAATCCGTTCTGGGTCGATGGCAGAAGAGATCTCGATATGGCTACACAGGGCCAATTTTGGGAAATCGATCAGGATTATCTGAGCACATTCGGTCTTCATTTAAATAAAGGACGAAATTTTGATCCGACCAGAGCCACCGATAGCAGTTCGGCTATTATCAATCAGAAATTGGCCGACGAACTTCAATTAAAGAATCCAATTGGTGCAAAAATCACCAATGGCAATACATGGACGGTCATTGGCGTAGTAGACGACTTTATCTTTGAGTCGTTGAAGGATAAGGGCTATACAGGACTTTGTATGACATTACAAGGCAATCCTTCCCTACTCTCTATTAAGGTAAAACCGCAACATCTCAAAGAGACACTCGCTAATATCACAGCAGTATGGGACAAATTTGCACCAAATCAACAAATTAACTACAGCTTTTTGGACGAAGGTTTCGAGGCCCTTTATCAAGATGTGGAACGGACCAAGAATATATTCAGTTGTTTTGCACTTGTTGCCATTTTTGTTGCTGCACTTGGGCTTTTCGGCCTCGCAACGTATGTGACACAACAACGAACCAAAGAAATTGGCGTACGTAAGGTGCTTGGAGCCAGTGCGATCAGATTACTCCGATTATTGTCTGGAGATTTTATAAAATTGGTGTTTGTAGCCTTGGTCATTGCCACACCTGTTGCGTGGTGGGCAATGAACCAATGGCTTACTGATTTTAACTATCGAATCGAAATAAATTGGCTATACTTCATTCTTGCAGGTATGAGTGCTATTTTAATTGCTTTAGGCACAATCAGCTATCAAACTTGGAAAGCCATTCGCGCCAATCCTGTGGATAGCCTGCGTGATGAATAAATACAAAAAACGTAAAAGAACTTTATTATGATAGGAAATAATTTAAAGATCGCTTGGCGAAATATGGCCAACAACAAACTTTACTCGATCATCAAGATCGGCGGGTTCGCTTTCAGTATTGCCATTTGCATTCTTATTGTACTGTACATTCGACATGAAACCAGTTATGACAAAATATATCCCGACATGGACCGTGTTTTCCGTCTTATCGTTTCGGCACCCGATGGTGATAAAGTGAGGCAAACCTTTGCCTTTCCTGCCCCAGCAGCCAAAACTTTGCAAGAGGAAATCCCAAGTGTAGAATTAGCCGGCCGCATTTTACCCAATACCCTATTTGGTGCCGGAAGCAATTTATTTACGGTAAATGGCCGTGCGGAGAATTACCTGGATAAAGGATTTGTTTATGTCGATCAGTCCATTTTGGAAATATTTCCACTTCCGGTCGTACAAGGACAGCTATCACATGCGCTGGACAAACCCAATGCGATAGTCATTACTAAAAGTAGGGCTGAGAAATATTTTAAAGGAAATGCTATAGGGCAAACGATCTATCTCAACAATAATAAAAGTATTTTATATAACATAACGGCTGTCATCGATGATGTTCCGAACAATTCCAGTCTCTATGGTTATGATTATTTTATATCCCTTGCAGGCGAACCATTTTATCCGGGTGAACAAAACAATTGGGGCGCGACAAATTACATTACCTATGTAAAACTGAGGGAGAACGCAGATATTGCCAACGCACAGCGTAGCATTTCAAAAAACTATATTCAGGACCATTATATTCTGATTAATAAAAAAAATGGAATGAAAATATCGCCCGAAATGATGCAGTCAACCGTGTTACTTCAAAATGCCCTCGATATGCACCTGCGTTCTAAGAATGTGTCGGAATATGGCATGGCCACGCAATATCAAGGTGACATTAAGATGGTCTGGATATTTGCTGGCATCGCATTTTTTATTTTATTGATCGCTTGTATTAACTTCATCAACCTATCCACAGCGAATGCAGCAACGCGGGCAAAAGAAATCGGAATTCGCAAAACCATTGGATCCAATCGAAGGACACTGATTATCCAATTTATGACCGAAGCGATATGTTACAGTCTCATTTCACTCCTCATCGGACTGTTATTAGCCTTCCTCTTATTACCACTATTTAACAATTTAGCCAACAAAGCATTGTTTATACCTTGGTCGGTAGGGTACTTTGTGCCTTCGCTGATTTTGAGTATGTTGTTTATCGGCGTTTTGGCTGGCCTATACCCAGCGCTCTATTTATCAGGATTTCAACCAATCAACGCATTAAAAAGCAAATCGGTCACGAATCCTAAATCTTCCTTATTGCGCAATGGACTGGTTATTTTCCAGTTTGCAACATCTATTATATTGATCATCAGCGCACTCATTGCAAATCAGCAAATCAGTTTTATGCTTAATAAAGACATTGGCTTTGATAAGGATCAGGTCATTGTACTTCGTGGTGTAACAGGGATTGCCTCCCAGGCAAAAGAATTAAAAAATGAATTGAAAGCCATTCCAACAGTTCGAGATGTCTCCATTGGCGACTATTTACCGGTTCAATTGGATGGTGCAAAAAGAAATGGAAATCTTTTTTGGGCCAAAGGAAAAGAAAATCTTGAATTGGGAGAAGGCGGGCAATTCTGGAATATCGATGAAAGCTACCTCTCCACTTTTGGTCTGAAGCTAATAGCCGGCCGAAACTTTGATCCACATATTGCATCGGATAGTACAGGTGCTATTGTTAACAAAAGAATGCTTTCTGATTTGGGCATCAAAGGAAATCCCATTGGTACACAAATTACCAATGGCAGGACATGGACCATTATCGGTGTCGTCGACAATTTTATCTTTGAATCGATGAAAGATGAGGGCTACTATCCCGTTTGCATGACCCTTGCCAATAGCCCTTCCATGCTTTCCATCAAGACTAAATCTACAGACATGTCTAAAACATTGGCCGACATTAATACCGTTTGGAATAAGTTTTCGCCAAATCAAAAAATCGACTACAATTTCCTTGATGCCGGCTTCGCTGACCTCTACCAAGATGTCCAACGGACCAAAAATATCTTCAGCTGCTTTGCCTTTGTAGCCATTTTTGTTGCCGCTCTGGGACTTTTTGGACTAGCAACTTATGTGACCCAGCAACGTACGAAAGAAATTGGTGTCCGTAAGGTTCTCGGTGCAAGTTCCATCCGATTACTCAAATTACTCTCCGGAGATTTCATAAAATTGGTCTTTGTAGCCTTGATCATTGCTACACCTGTTGCATGGTGGGCAATGAATCAATGGCTGACAGATTTCAATTATCGCATAGAAATCAATTGGTTCTACTTTGTTCTAGCAGGAATAAGTGCAATCTTAGTTGCTTTTGGGACTATTAGTTATCAAACCTGGAAAGTCGTCCGCGCCAATCCGGTCGATAGTTTAAGGGATGAATAAAGTCAGAAGATCTTAAAAATTGGTGTTTGTTGCCTTGGTAATTGCCTGCCTGTTGCGTGGTGGGCAATGAACCAATGGCTTAGGGGAATGAATGTTCGATTCTGGACGTAAACTGTTCGAAATCGAACATTCAAAAACAAAACAAAAACACGATAAGTGATTTATAATAAAACTATTACGACACTGGCAAGGGGATTGTAATTTTAATTAAGTGAAATAATTCTACTTGGTTTAAGCATACTTATCCAGCGTAAAATGGCAAAAAATGATTTCAAACTAGCTTGGCGTAAACTTTTAAAAAACAAAGGATTTACTCTTCTAAATATCATTGGATTGACCTTGGGTTTTACCGGTTTTATCCTTTCCTATCAATACATCAATCGAGAGACCAGCTATGATAAATGGAATCCACATTACAAGGATATCTACCAAATTGGCCTGGAGGCAGAAGGTGCGTTTACGGACGAAACATCTCCTTCACTGGCTCCATTGCTAAAACAGAATTTACCAGATATCATCTATGCTGGGAGGAAAATAGTTTACAATTACGGCAGTTATCCGCTTTTTGGGGAAAATACAGTTCTTATTAAAAATGCCGCCCTGATTGACTCCTCAGCCGCACGAATCTTTCAAATCAAAAATGCGACTGGACCGCTCTACAAAAACAAGGACCAAAAGGATGCGACCATAGTCAAAAGCCATATCGCCGAACAACTATTCAAAAAAGAAGACTTAAATTTTGACAGTCCCCATTCGATTCCAACTCAAAGCCTTGCTCTAGGTGTGCAGGAAACAATCTACGGTACAATCAAAGAGCAAGGTCTATCCGTAATTGATTATGATCTCCTTTTTATCCGTGAACCGCAGGACCTTTTCGCTAATAATAATCCTTTTTTGTATCAAACTTTTATTCAGGTTCGGCCCGGTACGGATATCACGAAGTTGACCGATCGCATCAACACACTTTACCGGAAAGAAATTGCACCAAAAGATAAAATTCGCTCTTCCAGTTATGCCAAAGGAAAGATCTATTTGGACCCACTGACCAACCTTCACCTTCGGCCGAAAACAGGAAGTAACACGTCTTATATCATGACATGGATTATCGGTATTCTCTCCCTGTTGATCCTCTTACTCGCCGCAGCCAATTTTGCTAACATGATTATGGCACAAGCTGATCAGCGCATTAAAGAACTCGCGCTCAAAAAAATATTGGGAAGCTCACGCTGGGCTATCATCAGGCAATTGGTACTGGAAGTATTTATCCTGACTTTCAGTGCTGCAATCCTAAGTATAGTCACTTTGTCTCTCACAGGAAATATCCTCCAAAAATGGTTCAATGATGATCTTAAGAGTTATATTTTGCGTTCGGAGACAATCGCCCAACTTACTATTGCCGTACTATTGACAACAGTTCTATCGGCAATATACCCAGCTATCGTACTCTCTGGCTTCAAATCTGTCAATCTCCTAAAAGGTGGATTGACATCAATACTCAAAAAAGGGACTTTCCGAAATGCACTACTCACGTTCCAGATCAGTATGGCCATCCTGTTTATCTCGGGCATGTTGGTCATTAGAGCACAACTAAATTACATGCAGCAGACGGATAAAGGATTTGAACCTGCGCAGGTTGTTAATTTCAAAGGAATAGGCATGTATTATGATTCCAAAATTGATGGTTCCTATCAACAACTAAAACGTCGATTAGAAAATGATCCGAGTATTGCAGCTACCGCTTCGGCTACAAATATTCCAGGAGAGGGAGAACAGCCTCCCAAAATGGATTTTTCCTATGCCCAAAAAACCGTTTCATTTGCACATGTCGGTATTGACCCTGGATACTTCAAGACATTAAATATCCCTCATCTAGCGGGGAATATCAATCTGTCCATGGATCAATTGCTCCGAGACTCGCTATCCAACTATGCTATTATCAACGAATCTGCAGCCAAAAATTTAGGACTTGAAAACCCGATAGGTGCTAAAATCAAAGGCTGTGAAGTCACCTTTGAAATTGTTGGCCTAGTCAAAGACAGTAAAGCTTATGGCTTTGAAAATGTAATTCAGCCGAGCCTGTATTCATTTAAAAACGAATGTGGTACTATGCGTTTTCAGACAACACTCATGGTTAAAACAAAACCGGGAATGGTCGATCGGGCAATTCAAACAGTCAAAGCAGAATGGGAGAAAAATCCATCCGCAAAAGATCTGCCCCTTGATTATTCCTTTATGGATGAGCAATATGCTTTGCAGCACAAAAAACAGCAAGAATTGCAGACTGCTTTTAATAGTTTCACCAGCCTTTCGGTTATCATCGCGGCCTTAGGGCTGTTCAGTATGGCTGCATATCAGGCGGCATTACGAAAAAAGGAAATGAGTATCCGTAAAGTACTTGGAGCCTCGGTACAATTGCTCTTTATTCAATTGAACAAACCATTTTTCAAGCTCTTTTTAGTAGGAATCGGCATAGCCCTTCCAATAGCCTATCTACTCATGAATAAATGGCTATCCAATTTCGCCTATCACATTGAGCTGTCCTGGTGGTCGTTTTTGATTCCAATATTTTGCATATTTATCCTCATATTGGTTTCCATCAGCTTCCAATCTATAAAAGTCGCAAAAACAAATCCAATAGATAGCCTGCGTGATGAATAAAAGATAATATGAGGAGTGGGGGGGCCTTATTCCGCAGTCAAACAGTAATTATGATGACTAAAAAAAATATAAAATAAAAATATCTAAGATTTCAATACTAAAAAATGATACAATTAAAAAATTTATTCAAGTGGTATAACGTAGGTGGTACACGCTCATTCGTCCTTAAAGATGTAAGTCTCAATATCGCTGAAGGTGATTTTATCTCCATCATGGGACCATCAGGGTCTGGAAAATCAACTTTATTAAATATTATCGGTATGCTTGATGAACCTGATGAAGGTGAATATATCTTTATGGGCGAAAATGTATTGGATATGAAGGCAAAAAAAAGAACGCAACTATACCAATCCCACATAGGCTATGTATTTCAAGCTTATCATCTCCTGGATGAATTGACCGTGTATGAAAATATCGAAACACCCTTGATCTATAAAGACATTTCAAGCAAAGAAAGAAAGGCTATTGTTGCCGATATGCTTGATCGCTTTGGCATTGTGGGAAAGAAAGATCTCTTCCCGGCGCAGTTATCCGGCGGCCAGCAACAGATCGTAGGTATAGCGCGTGCATTAGCGGGATCACCCAAGTTATTACTGGCCGATGAGCCTACGGGTAACTTAAATTCCAAACAAGGCGAAGAAATCATGGATTTATTCAAACAGCTCAACGATGATGGCGTTACAATTATACAAGTAACCCATTCTGAAAAGAATGCCGAATACGGTAAAAGAGTTGTCAATATGCTGGATGGCCAGCTCAAATAATTGTATGCCAATTTAACCTGAGTAATCCCTACGCAGTACATCAATGACGGCAGGGATTTTTCATATCTCGAATCAATTCTTTAACTTCGTTATGATGAATGAGAAAGAGTTGAAATCGCTAATATCCCTGTTGGACGACACCGACCAACAGATTATTCAGGAAGTGGAGCACCAGTTAAAAAGCCAAGGTCCTGAGATTGTACCCTATTTGGAAAAATTTTGGGAGTCCAGCTTCGATCCTCACATACAGGGTCGATTAGAGAATATTATCCATGAAATTCAGTTTGATCAGACCAAAAACGAATTACAGATCTGGAACCTGAGTAACTCATTCAATCTACTGGAAGGATTAATTATCCTGAATAATTATCAATATCCTTCTTATGAGGATCATAAGATTGTTTTAGCGATAGAAGATCTCAAAACTGAGGTATGGCGCGGTTTGCATTACGACATGAGCCCGCTGGAAAAAGTGAACCTGATGAATCATGTTCTTTTTGGCTCCTTCGGCCTAACAGGAAATACAAAGGATTATCATCACCCGCAAAATTCCTACATTGGTCAAGTACTCGATACCAAACAGGGGAATCCCTTAACCCTATCCTGCATTTATAGTATCATTGCACAAAAATTGGACATTCCGATCTACGGTATTAATTTACCAAAGCATTTTGTATTGGCGTATATGGATTCGGATGAAGAAGGGAATGAAAATGTGCTGTTTTACATCAATGCCTTTAATCGTGGGCAGGTTATGCAAAAAAGCGATGTAAATTCATTTTTGAAGCAACTGAACCTCAATCCGGATAGAGAATTTACCTATCCCTGCGACAATGTGACCATCCTTAAACGCGCTTTGCGAAACCTGATGTCTGCCTACGAGGAACATGAAAGTTCAAACAAGCAACAGGAAATCAAAGCGCTTTTCCAGTTGCTTGCTTAAACTGCACGTTAGAAAATATTAGCTTCACGAGCATCTAAAAAGATATAATTGGGCGTCAAAGAGCCATAGGTTTTCGCTGTAATATCGGGTTTTATATTGCCTTCACCTAGCAATGGAAAACGCGAAATTGTACGATTCGTTAGATCAGAAACATAAAAGAATTTCCCTTGTTCTGTACGGTCATCAATGGCTATCCCCCAAGGTTTTACTAAGCCCGTATTAGCCCCACCGACAACATAATCCGGTTCTACGTTCGTTTTATCCGTGGCGCCGCTAAATAAGGTTTTTGGATCTTTAAAAAATAGCACTTCACTACCGGAAGTTACCGCCAACAAACCCTTTTTGGGTGCATAGGACACCGAGCCTAATCCCGTTTTACCTTTGATATATACTTTCATCATTGGCGTAAATCTAGTGGAAGCTACAATCGTATCGCGAGGACGGTCGATGAGTTCTTGTTTAAGTTGTGAATATACAGCAAAACCACTTCTATTTTCTGTTCCTTCATTATTAAAACCAATCAGCACCAATTTCTCATTACTATCACTTGTATTGCTATTCAATAAAGTCAGTGAACTCGGAACCAGGGGCCCAAGGTTAATCTGTTTGTCAATGATTGGTGCTCCACCTTTTGATCCCACTTTTCCACTTGGTGTACTTATCGCATATAACATGGAGTTACCTACTCCGCGATTTGTAACCGCCAAAAGAAATGGTGTTGTAACAGATCCAGATGTACCATTTTGTTGGGCATAGGTATAATAGGCCAATCCCCTAACATTCGTAAAACCGCGGTATCCAATAGCACCTGCATTACCAGGAATTCCATAGATCTCATTGGCAAATGGAATCACTTGAATAAAGGTATCCTGTGCCGTAACACTCGCCTGAAAGATAGCCCGGGCAGCAGCATCGAAAAGAATTGGTCCGCCCCCTTTTGCCGGAGAAAGATATTGATAGATGTTATCCAAATTGGTCGTATCAGCCGGATCGATAATCATCATGTTTTTAAGCGCAGAATTGTTCTGGTCGTAATCCGAGAAAGAAACATATAATCTAGAGATCAAAGTAGCACCCGTTCGTACAGGTTCATCATCCAGTTTCTTGCAGGAAGTAAAACCTATTACACTAGCAAAGAATAGGATAATACAGGATTGAAACGAAAATTTCATATATTTTTTATTAAAAATAGCGTATTGCGTTAAACATACAAATCTACTAATATATGCAG
>JBMAAL010000127.1:0-10795 GCA_050281725.1 Sphingobacterium sp.
GATTCGAACTGCCACGCCCATGCGAGCGCCACCCCCTCAAGATGGTGCGTCTACCAATTTCGCCACCTGGGCTCATATTCACCTTTGGTATCACAAAAATAAAGATTTTTCGTTCTTTTACAAGTCGAAAATCGCTTTTTACAGCATTATTTTACTAAATTCCTATTGATCAAGGTTCTAATTACACCATCGACAAGCCCAACCCTTGGAACAATGATTTGTTTTAAACGACCATGCTTCATAATCGTCAGAAAAATCTCACTCGCAGGAATAATGACATCGGCACGATCTTCGTTTAAACCCAATAAGATAATGCGTTCTTTCAAAGAAAATGAAGACAGATGCTCATATACCGCTTTTAATTTGGCATAGGATAATGGTTTATCCAATTTTTCATTGGAGAGACGTGCAAGCTTATTAATATTACCGCCAGTACCGATCCCAACAACTTGCTTATACATATGGGTATTGCTACGTACCCATTCCCTCAATTCATCCCAAGTTTCTGCCTTATCCTGATTATCCAAAATACGAATCGTACCCAAGTTGAAAGATCTAGAATTAACCAAAACACCATTGGCGAATAACGATAATTCAGTACTACCGCCACCAACGTCAATGTAAAGGTAAACTTTGTCCTTTTCTATCTTATTATCCCAATGGCTATTGTAAATGATCTCTGCCTCCTTTGCTCCTTCGATAATATCGATGTTGATACCGTTTTTCTTGACCTCCGCAACAATGTCAGCGCCATTTCGTGCATCACGCATGGCCGAAGTCGCGCAGGCCATATAATCCTCCACGTTATAAACATCCATCAACTCCCGAAAGGCCTTCATCGTTTTAATCAAACTCTGGGCTTTCCTTGGTGAAATTTCCTGATGAATAAATGCATCATCCCCCAAACGAAGTGGAACACGTAACAGTGTATTTTTCTTAAAATTATATTGGTCTTTCTGTCCAATAATGTCAGCTATCAAAAGACGGACTGCATTGGAACCTATATCTATTGCGGCGTATCTCACTTTATATACGATTTCATTAAATTACGCTAAAATAAACACAGTTATTAAAAACTGTGTTATATAAATGTTAAGTTATCATTAATTTAACAAATAACAAACGATTATTCTAGGGAATTCTTGTGTACACAACACCTGATATGTCGTACAATAACTAAAATTCCCATTTTATCAAAAATACAAACTCATTTCCTGCCAAAATCATCTCACTGGTAGTCAACTGAGTCGGAATACACATAGTGCATCCTATCGAAACTCAGTACCTATCACAATTCCATGCAGAAAATCTCGTATTGTCAACAAAAAAATCATAAAAAAAGGAATATTCATCTTAATGAATACTCCTTTCCTTTTATTTATCTTATTTCTTAGTGATGGTGTTCTTCAACTTTACCGCCAGCTAATTTGTAGATCTCTTCCACTTTTTTCAAAGACTCCTCCGAAAGGTGAATAACATCCTTGTTTGTATTGTGTTCTTCATGAGACAATCTTGTATTGATCTCACCTTGTTTTTTAACCACAAGTGCTAAAAATGCTTTATCGTTGAATGCCGCTGTGCTGTCCGAACCAACTGAAGCTGGAACTTGAAATGCAGGCACACCACGTTGCGCCTCGCCAACATGCAATTCTTTTGCTAAATTGTCCAATTCTGGTAACACTGTTGCGTAAGCCTCTTTAATCTTTGCGGCTACATTTTTCACCTCTGTTGAGGTAGATTGTTTTGCAGCTACATCGGCAAGATTTACCAAGTAGTTTCCATTTTCGCCAACGAATTTAATCATTGCGAAGGCATCACCATCCGCTAAGGATGCATTAGAGTATTGACGCTGTCTATCTGCAGCTGTTTGACCACAAGATGCAAATAATGTACCCGCACAAGCCGCAACAATAAATAACTTATTAATCTTCATATCAATTTTGTTAACTATACAAAAGTAGATAAAATATATGTTCTCCGAAACCCTATCCGTGAAAAGAAAGAAAAATTACGCAACATTTCTTCCGGCATTCACCACGCCAAAGATTGTACGCGCTATTAACTTCGAATAATCTTCACGTTGCGCATCAGTCAGCTGATCCGAATTCAATGCACGAATCGCAAAATGCTGTATAACTAATAACGGTAATACAATCCCCTCGCGCGCTAAAATAGACTCACGATCCACAGGATAGTTCTCCATCAATTTTGAGGTTCCGCTCAGTTTTAACAAATATTCTTTTGTTATCTGGTACTCGGCATACAAAGTTTTCCAAAAATCACCATAAATAGGATCATCTTTCATGTATGCTGTAATATCAAAGTTGGACTTTGTCATCGACATCATACAATTGTCGATCAATGTTTGGAAAAATCCAGATGACACATACAATTGCTGCACGTCTTTCCAAAGGTTATTTTTTTCAGCCCATTGCAATGCTGTTCCAACACCATAAAACCCAGGAATATTTTGTTTCAGCTGGCTCCATGAAGTTACAAAACTAATCGCCCGTAAATCTTCCAATCGCAATTCACGGCCTGAGTTACGTTTTACAGGTCTACTTGAAATATTGATCGACGATAGCGCTTTCAATGGCGACATCGTTTCCAGATAAGGTAAAAACAATTCATTCGTCCGTAGATCCATAAACTTATGATGACTCAGCTCAGCCAGCTTATCAATGATCTCCTGTTGATGTTTGGTTAAGGTATCGCCTACACGTTGTTTCAAATCTGAAATAATTCCAGCGTGCAACAATTGCTCTATATTAAATCGTGCCGTATCTAAGGAACCATACTGACTACTGATTGTTTGTCCTTGAATCGTCAATTGAATATGATCGTTGGCAATCTCCTTACCCATAGATGCATAAAAACGCTGTGTTTTACCACCGCCACGTGCCGGAGGACCACCACGACCGTCAAAAAACACCAAATCGACATCGTACTCGCGTGATATCGCCGTAAGTTCGATTTTTGCACGATAAATCGACCAGTTCGCCATCAGATATCCACCGTCTTTGGTACTATCTGAATAACCCAACATAATGGTCTGTTTGTTTCCTCTACGCTTCAAATGCGCTTTATACTCCTTGTTACTATACAAGGTTTTCATCACATCTGCTGCTCTCGTCAAATCATCAACGGTCTCAAACAAGGGCACAAAATCTATCGTTAAAGCATCCTTCTTCCATCCAGACCACAAGAATAACTGACGCAGTCCCAAAATATCACTTGCCTGTTGGCAATTGCTGATGATAAAGCGTTGCGCAGCTCGCTCAGAACCGGAACGTTGAATCTCCTTTAACAATTTTATCACACCAGATGTATCTTTCGTCAACGGATCTGCATCCTCTCCCACCGTTAAGTCAAGTTCTTTGAATTTTAATGCTTTTTGCTTATCATTTTCACTGAGCTCCAGATAATCCAATGGCATTCCAGTCTTTTCCTGGTTGTGCTGAATTAGATAATTGATAGCCTCACGTAATATTCGACTGTCTTGTCTGATATCCAATGTGGTAAAGAAACAACCAAAAGTCATCACTTTGCGGAGTAAATCATCAACGATCTCTACAAAAAGTCCATTGTGATATTCCTCCAAAACATTTTTGATTGCTTTCAGATTTGTGATAATATTATCAGTTTCGTCTGCTGGATGTTCGACCGGATTAAAACTGTTTTCGTAGAACAATGTTTGGAGATTTTCCATATATTCCTCTACACCTCTAAATGTGATACGTCGTCTAACAATACGAAAATCCCTATAGTAACATCTAAACAAAATAGTACGTAGCAATGCGGCAACTTTCTTGGTGCTATCAACACTTACGTTAGGATTACCATCACGGTCACCTCCAGGCCAAAAGCCCAATTCTATCAATTGCTTCACTTCTTCGGTGTCCACGTCCAGTTCATCATCAATGAAGGACTGAATTTCCGATGCTACTTTATAAAATACGTTTTCCAAAAACCAAGCTAAGCTCGCAGCCTCATCAACTGGAGTCGGTTTATTTTTATTGATGAAAGGCGTTTTACCCAGTTGCTGTAGCAGTAAATGTATACTATGAATATCATTGGTCTTGATTGCATCAATCAGGTCGTTGATAATACCTAATACTGGTCCCGGATAAAATTGTGTAGGATGTGCAGTCAATACAAGACGTACAGAAAAATCCTTCAATTTTGACACGATCTTACGGCGCATATCATCGCTGCCTTCGGCATTTTTTATTAATGCCCCCAAGACATTTTCGTCATCGCCACGGCCCACCATTTGAAAAGATGAATCTTCGATCGCATCAAATAAAACAACCTGACGCTCTATATATTGAACAAATCGAAACAACAAATCAATCCGTTGCTCTTCCGAAGAAAATTCCTCATGCTGATCGAAGAAACTCTTTATGATCTCATCAGGAGTTAAATGCTGATCCACACCCTTTTCACATTGCTTTGCAAAAAATGGTAATAAAGTACCTGTATCTTTAACACGTTGAAATGGCAATGTTAAAAACAAACTTTTGAAAAGCTCAAAGCGTGTCAATACCTCGTCCTGAAAGACGGCTTCATTTTTACTTTGCTTCATATTTAAATCTTTGAAAGTGGTCAAGAGAGTTTAGGTGACTCTTGAAATTTTGTAATGTCTCTGAAATAACCCTATGGGCCCAAATATAACAATATTATATCTAAACAAATAAAAAAATATAAATTAATCAAAAAAACAATTAAAATATTATAAACATACTAACAAATTTTAGTAAATTTTCATTTTCAACACATTAATACAATACAGTATAGTAACGAAAGACCTTGAGAACTTAACCCCGTTAAGCACCGCTACAAAATGGACCATCCCTGATCTGACAGGAACCGAACAGCTATCTCGCTATCATCTGTACTAAAAAGAGCAAACATAGCCGAACAATTGTTTTTAATATGAAAAGCAATTTATCTAAGTTTGTACTATACATTATGAAACAGACACAAGAAATAAAAAGTTTTTTCTATAGCCAATATTTTGCGGATGGACTCCGAATTACCATCGGATGTATTGTGCCTGTCCTAATCTTTGCAACCATCGGGCAATTTACCAATGGAACCATTGTTTCGCTTGGAGCGCTATTGGTAGGTCTCTCCGATACACCCGGAGCACCTAGCCATAGAAGGAAAGGCATGATTGCGGGTGCGATATTGACTACTTTAACTTTTATTTTAACCAATATAGTTAATCAAAATGTCTATCTACTGGCGATTTTTATCGGCGTAGCCTGCTTTATATTTGCCATGTTTGCAGTATTCAATAGCAGGGCCGCCAACGTAGGCCTTATGTGCATTCTGATGATGTTGATCCATGTACAGATTCACTATCCTCTTGCTGAGGCCATCAACTATTTAGGCTTCTATACATTAGGTGGTCTATGGTATATCGCCATTAGTCTTTCCATCACTCAAGCACGCCCTTACAGACTCGCCGAACAGGAGCTATCCGAAACAATTCGCTATGTGGCTGATTACATCCGGCTAAAAGCTAATTTTTATGATGCTAAAATTGATAATGATAAAAACTACCTCAAACTGATCGACAAACAAGTTGAAGTCAATCAGCATCAGGAAAACCTACGGGATGTATTGTTTCAAAGTAAACGATCGATTAAAGATACCACAAAGGTGGGACGTTATTTAACCCTCGTTTTCAACGATATTGTCGATCTCTTTGAGCAAAGTATGGCGGCGCACTATGATTACAACACCATCAGCGAACGCTTTGGTCCTACCGGAATCTTGGAAGATTTCAAAAACGTGATCCTAAAATATACCAATGAGCTTGACAATTTGGCTTATCAGCTCAATACCAATACACAGCCAAAACCATTGTACGACTTCGATTCGGATCTCAGTCGTCTTCACACTAAAATCGATCAACTAGATAAAAATCAAGAGTATAGCACCTTCGCTTTACGTAAAGTGTTGATCAATTTGCGTGATCTGGTTCGCCGGATCAAAAATATCTATGGTTACTCGCATCTACAACCGGACGATGTCAAACGAAAAGAAATTGACGACGCAAAACGCTTTGTTCAAAGCTCTGCAATTGATTTCAAAAAGTTCCGCGAAAATCTTACCCTAAAATCCACCATATTTCGACACGCATGTCGCATGGCAATTGTCATGTCGGTCACTTATTACGTGTTTGAAGTAACAAATATCACAAATAATGTATATTGGATCCTCCTGACCATCATGGTTATCCTAAAACCTGGCTTCGGTCTCACAAAGGAGAGAAATATCCAGCGTCTAATCGGCACAACGATCGGTGGACTCATCGGTGCCCTCATCCTACTAACCATCCATGACCCAACTATACTATTTGTTCTCCTGGTATTCTTTTTTCTGACAGCATATAGCTTATTCCGCGTCAATTATGTTATCGCCGTCCTTTTTATGACACCCTATGTATTAATTATGCTGAGCTTCGTCAGCGCCAACACACTGGACGTCACGAAAGAACGCATACTGGACACCTTTATCGGCGGCATGATTGCATTCTTATCCAGTTATATTATTTTTCCAAATTGGGAAAGCATGCAAGTCAAGGAATCGATGCGAAAGTTGCTCATCGCCAACTACAATTACATCTTTCAGGCATTGAAAGAAATTGCAGGCCAAGCGCCTTCCATCACGGATTACAAACTAACACGCAAGGCAGTCTACGTCGAAACAGCCAATATGGGCTCGACATTCCAACGTATGCTTACGGAACCCAAGAAACGTCAAAAATATAGTAAGGAAGTCAATAAATTCGTCATATTCAACCATATTCTAGCTTCTTTTTCGGTGACGTTAATGAACCATCTCGACGAAATGGACAATAATTATATCAATAAGGACCATGTCCGGACGATCCGAAAAATATTAAGCTCCTTAGAGCAGTCCATTCAGCTGCTTCATTCTGACGATAGTGTCAATGCATTTATTCCTTTGGCAATCGAAATTCCAAACAACCAATTTGATAATACAGATGTCAGTTCAGTTGATGGGCAGCTATTGAGCGAACAGCTTGACTTTCTCAATAAAATTGCACAAGACCTGCATAAAATAGTTCAGGACCTTCACGCTAAAAGCACAGCAATGTCAGAAAATGAACTGCCTAAAGCTTTAAGCTGATTTATTCTTTAAAATTCTCGACATTTATACCATGAGCGATACGATAACACGGTACGACCTGATCATAGTTGGCGGTGGGCCAATTGGCTTAGCTTGTGCCTTAGAAGCCAAAGAAGCAAATTTAAACTACCTTATTCTTGAAAAGGGCTGTTTGGTCAACTCACTGTATAATTACCCCCAAAATATGACCTTCTTCTCTTCCTCCGAAAGATTAGAAATAGGTGATATTCCTTTTGTCACCACCAACCCCAAGCCGAAACGCATGGAGGCGCTGGAATATTACAGACGTATACAGCAAAAGTTCGCACTGGATACCCATCTTTTTGAAGAAGTACTGGAAATTAAGAAAGAGGACACGGAGTTTCTGGTCAGCAGTAGCAAAAGCATATACCTGACCAAGAAAGTCATCATCGCCACGGGTTTTTATGACATACCGATGTTGCTCAATATCCCGGGCGAAGAACTTCCCAAAGTGAGGCATTACTACGACGATCCACATTATTATAGCAGCCAAAAGGTGATCGTTGTCGGCGCCAGTAATTCATCCATTGATGCCGCCCTTGAAACCTACCGAAAAGGAGCACAAGTTTCTTTAGTAATCCGTGGTAGCGAAATCAGCCGCCGGGTAAAATATTGGGTAAAACCTGATATTGAAAATCGAATTGCCGCTGGTGAAATCGATGTCTATTATAACAGCCGCTTAACAGAAGTTACTCCAACTACTGCACATATCCAAACCCCAGATGGTATCGTCGAACTCGATAATGATTTTGTACTGGCTTTAACCGGCTATCGCCCGAATTTTGATTTTTTGAAAAAGATCGGAATTGATATTCCCCAAGAGGCACCTTGCATTCCTAGCCATAATGAAGAAACAATGGAAACAAATATTGCCGGGATTTATTTGGCAGGTGTCGTTTGTGGTGGCTTAAATACCCACCTTTGGTTTATTGAAAATTCACGAATTCATGCCAAACAGATTATCGGACATATTCGCTCAACACTTACTTAACGACTTGAAAACGTAAACCATTTAAGAAGATTTTCATCATTTTCTTCTGTAAACTGAGAATATGATCGAATTCTTCTTTTGTTGGGAACAACATGTTTTTCATATCCTTTAATATGCCCATACGCATACCGAATAGTGAATACAAAAGAATCCGCGCAGTTTCATTGATATCTTCCACCTGTATCTCGCCGGCATCGATACCAATCTTGAGTATCTTCTCAATAATCTCTACTTCACGGAGGTAAGACTCTTTGAACACCTGCTCCAATTCGTCCGGAAGCTCTTTGACCATCTTCATGGTGTATTCAAATAAATTATAATACTGATTGATGATCTTGACACGCATATCAATAGAGTACATCATAATCTCCTCAAAGTCTCCCCCTTTTCCAATGACATCCTCAAGGTCCTCGATCATTTTGTCGATGACATATTCGAAAACCGCAGAATATAAGCTATTCTTATCCGGAAAATAATAATACAGCAATGCTTTTGAAAAATTGAGATCCTTGGCTATTTCCGACATCGTTGTCTTAGCCATTCCGAAATGTGCAAAGCGCCTTGTCGCAGCTTCTAGAATTTTGATTCTTTTTACATCTGCATTACCCATTAAACTTATATTTTTTATCGTTAAATAAACGGTTTATACTATCTTTACCGATTATCATGCTAAAGATAGCTGATTTTTTTGAATTTCTGAAAACTAAAGTCAACATGAAGTTAAACATTCAATCGAATATATCTTTAAAAGCTTTCAATACGTTTGGAATTGAAGAAAAGACAAATTTTCTAATCGAAGTGAATGACAATGAAACATTGACCGAAATTTTTAAAAATGATATTTTTAAGGAGAACTTCTTTGTTCTTGGCGCCGGTAGCAATGTCCTTTTCACCAAAGCATTCGACGGCTATATTATTCGTATGACCAGCAAGGGCATACAGTCAAAAATTGATGGCGATGATGTCTATGTCACAGCGCAAGCGGGAGAAATCTGGAATGACTTCGTTTGGTATTGTATCGAACATAATTACGCTGGCATTGAAAACATGGCCCTCATTCCCGGCACTGTTGGTGCTTCACCTGTGCAAAACATTGGTGCCTATGGTACCGAGTTAATGTATGTTTTTCACAAATGTCAGGCTTTTGACACGCATACCGGCAGCTTTGCGACATTCAAAAAAGAAGATTGCAATTTCTCCTACCGTGACAGCATCTTTAAAACAACACATAAAGGGCGGTTTATTATTACCCAGGTCACTTATAAGCTAAGTCAAACAGCTCATATCAATACAACTTATGGTGCAATAGAAGCCGAACTCGCTAAAGAAAATATAACAAACCCGAGCATTGCCGATATCGCAACTATTGTCTCCAAAATCCGCGTAGAAAAGCTTCCTGACCCAAGTACTGTGGGAAATGCAGGAAGTTTCTTTAAAAACCCCATAGTGACAGCATCGACTTTTGAATCTCTTCAGAAAGAATACCCTACAATACCGCATTATCCAATGCCCAATAATGAAACAAAATTGGCTGCTGGATGGTTAATAGAACAATGTGGTTGGAAAGGAAAAGAATATGGACAGGCAGGTGTATGGAAAAATCAGGCACTTGTACTAATAAATAGACAAAACGCAACAGGACAGGAAATTTACAATCTATCGGAAGAAATTATAAGTGATGTAGCCAACAAATTTGGCATTATGCTAGAGCGTGAAGTTAATTTACTGTAAAGATTCAAAAAAAGTATTTTTACTTTTTTAAATTTGAAAGCAAAAGAAAAACAGGCTTCACTTTAGCTAAACATCACTTTGAGCTAATTTTATTTACTTAAAGTTAGTGCACGCACACGTTTGCTCTGCTTAAAATAATCTTAAAATTATATTAACAAATCTAATTTTGCCGTTTTTGGCACATTTTTTGCCTCATACTTAATGAACCGCATTTTATAAACGTACTGTTTTGTAAAAAGAACAGTTATAATTCATTAAGCTATGACAAAGAATGAATTTGACACCATGGTTATTGAGCAATCGGACTCATTAAAACTCTACGCCAGAAATTTTACCAGTGATTACGAAGATGCCAACGATCTCGTTCAGGACACTATCCTGAAAGCTGTGACCTATTTTAAAAATTTCAAAGAAGGAACCAATTTGAAAGGATGGCTTTACACCATCATGAAAAACACGTTTATTAATAACTATAGACGTATTGTGAAAACCAACTCTTTCATCACGAAAGACGAGGATATTTCTAACTCTAACCTCCTATTATCCGCCTCCTCAAATCAGGGCGAAAGCAAATTTGTCATGGAAGACATCCATGAAGCTTTATCTAGTCTTTCCGAAGAATATTACATTCCATTTTCATTGTACTTTGAAGGGTTTAAATACCACGAGATATCGGAACATTTAAATATCCCCATCGGAACGGTAAAAACAAGAATACATGTCGCTAGAAAATTAATGAAAAGATCACTATCGGCCTATAAAGTAGCCTAGTTTTTCTATCTTCGCCTTTTTACAATGACGAATGACAGAAGAATTATCGGAATACAGCAAAAGCCAACTGGCTTTACGTAATGGTCAGGACAAACCACAGATCTGGGTTGCTTATCG
>JBMAAL010000128.1:0-10683 GCA_050281725.1 Sphingobacterium sp.
AAATATCAACTTTTTTTTTTCAGACACGGACAAATGTTAGCATTCATGAGCAAAAGAGAATTAAAACTCAGTAAAATTCGCATCGGAGATATCAGTATCTCCTATTATATTCGCCCCAGCAAATTATACCCCGCTCCAAAAACAGTCATTTTCATCCATGGTTTTCCCTTCAACAAAAACACTTGGAAACAGCAGCTCCTGCAACTCGACGAAGATTATACAGGCATCGCCATTGATGTTCGCGGACATGGCTTAAGTACCAATGGACATGGTTTTTTCTCCGTCGATGTTTTTGCCAAAGATCTGGTGGAGTTTATTCGTAAACTCGACCTCAATCATGTCGTCCTTTGTGGAATTTCTATGGGCGGCTACATTGCACTCAGGACTTATGAACTGATCGGACAACAGCTCAAAGGACTTATCCTCTGTGACACGAATTCCCTTTCCGACGACAACAAAGGCAAACAAAAGCGTTTTGATTCTATTCAGGCGCTATTAAAATATGGCAGAAGACCATTTGCCATTGGCTTTATCGCAAATGTGTTTCACGATAAAACAATCCGTGAAAACCCCGAAGCTGTTGAACTCATCAAAAGCTGTATTCGCAGAAATGAAGTCGCCAGCATTTGTGCGACACAACTTGCCCTTGCTTCACGAACAGATACAACCCATTCGTTGAAGACCATTATTATCCCAACACTGATCATAAAAGGGAAACACGACAAGATGATGAGCGAAGAACAAACAAATATCCTTATCGAAAATATACCCGACGTCCGCTATATGGAGTTTGAAGAATCCGGGCACCTGCCAAATCTCGAAGAACCCGAAAAATTCAATACTGTGCTAAATGATTTCCTACGAAATATACCATTGTAACCATCACCTTGGTCGCCAAGTACAACATCGGATATAAAAAACAATAAAAAAAGCCACGTCAGTGGCTTTTATTTCTTTCTTTCATTCAGATTTCGTTCTACAGATACTAGAACGAAAAATCATCTTTTGACCGAACACCCGCTTCTTCAGCGTATGCATCATCAAAGTTAGGCTCATAACGTTTCTCGATTACTTCCTGATTAGACTTGATGTAATTAACTACATCTGTCAAACCCTCAGCGAACTTTTCAAAATCTTCTTTATATAAGAAAATCTTATGCTTAATAAACTGGCCATCCTCAAAGCGTTTCTTGCTTTCTGTGATAGTAATGTAGTAATCGTTCGATCGAGTTGCTTTTACATCAAAAAAATAAGTACGCTTACCTGCTCTCACCTTTTTTGAAAAAACTTCTTCACGTTCTTTGTTTTCAAAATCTCCCATTGGTTGTTATTTAAGTTTAAAGTAATCTTAATCTTTGATAAATATATAATAATTCATTTTAATACACCAAATAATATTAAAAAAAAAGACAATTACGCATAAAAATGGCAGTTCCCCTTCCTAACATAGGCTAGCTAAAAATTAAACAACAAGATTTTTTACCGACGAAATCATTACATTTACCGAAAATATAAGTTGTATTACCTAAAGCAAATATGTAGAATATATTTGTGCCTCTATCTTTGAGTCATAAATAGTAAAAACATTATGGAAAAAGAACCCATCATACCAAACAGCAATAATAGCCGCAATATTGTAGGAGCGATTGTGATCATCGTAGGTATATTCTTATTATTGAATAACCTCAATTTAGGAAGCTGGTTTCCGGATTGGTTATTTGGCTGGCAAACGATATTAATCATCATTGGATTGGTCATTGGCATAAATTCCCAATTTCAGAAAAAATCGGCAATTATCCTGTTGATCATAGGCGGAGCGAGCCTTATTTCAAGAATGATGCGTACAGACTTTGGTTCTGTAACGGTCCCTATCATCATCATTTCGCTCGGGATTTACTTTATCATGAGCAAAAGGAAACCACCGATGGTTCCCCCAACTTACCCTAATCCGCCGCAAGGTTCTTACGACTGGGATAAGCGAGTCAGTGTACCTGCAGAGGGCGCTACTGAGAGCAACCTTACGGACCAGGAATCAAGACCATTTAACGAACAATACGGTTCAAGCCAACAAGCCTCGCCTAATCAGCAGGCTTTTGGCGACAAAGAGAAAGGTTCCTTTCACCAGTCATTTGAGGACAACCTCAATCTGAACAGCATCTTTGCGGGCCAAAAGAAAGTCATTTATTCCAAAAACTTTAGAGGGGGTAATTTGACCAACGTATTTGGAAGCGTAGAGCTGGATTTAACGAAAGCAGATATTCAGCAGCCAATTGTGATCGATACGTTCCAATTGTTTGGCAGCGCACGTATAATTATACCTCCACATTGGACAGTATTTAGTAACGTCGCCTCGGTCTTAGGCTCTGTCGATGACCGTCGGTTCCAAACGATTTATAACCCCGATACAGATAAAAAAATCTATATAACAGGCACCTGTATTTTAGGTAATTTAACCATAAAAAATGCTTAATAGATGAAAAGCAAGCTGTTCCTCAGTGTTAAAAGTCGACTAATTGGCATTATCTGTATATCCGTATTTATCGGATATCTTGCATTACAATACCTATTGATGCTTCGTTCTGGTTTTGATCAGCAACTTGCATTTAAAGATTCATTTATAAACAGTATTGTGATGATGTTTTGCTGCTATGGCATGTCATCAGCACTCAATTTCTATACCCCACAACCCCGGGAGATTTGGAAAGTACTCATCATCGGTTTAATCATGGGCGCAATAAGCATCGCATTAAGCCGATTCTTGATGAGTTACTTTATCCAATCGACCTTTACCCCATTGCTGGATTTAACATTACCTTATCGGGGTATCGTTAATTTCCTCATTTTGACTTCTGTTGCCATTATCAACATTGTCTGGAATATTCAGGAAGACAATATCAACAATATCAAACGGAAGCAGGAATCCGAAAATTTACTTCGGGAAGCTGAACTGTATAATCTAAGACAACAGTTACAGCCTCATTTCCTCTTCAATAGCCTCAACTCCATTATAGCACTTATTGGTGCCAATCCGGATGAAGCCCGAAACATGACATTCCAGCTATCGGACTTTTTAAGAGGAACATTAAGAAAAGAAAATAATCAAATTATCACACTTGAAGAAGAACTCGATCACCTTCAACTTTATCTCGATATTGAAAAAGTACGCTTCGGTCATCGACTCAATACATCCATCTCTTCCTCAGAAGAAATTTTTAACAATAGATTGCCAGCCATGATTATTCAGCCACTGGTGGAAAATGCAATTAAACACGGGTTATATAATGTAACGGATCAAGTAGAAATTAAAATAAAATGCCATTCGAATGATGGTCAACTGCTGATCCAGATTACCAACCCCTTCGACACCGAAGAACAGTCAAAACCGAAAAAAGGCACTGGATTTGGACTATCAAGCATTCAACGCAGATTATATCTCCTTTATGGAAGAAATGATCTACTGGAAACTCAAATTCAGGACAACATATTTATCAGCACCCTAAAAATACCTCAATATGATTAAAGTCGTTATTATCGATGATGAACCCCTTGCACGCTCCATTATTGCGGGTTACCTAAAAAATGAAGCCGATATATCCATCATGGCGGAATGTGGTGATGGCTTTGAAGCTGTTAAGGCTATCCATACACACGAACCGGATTTAATTTTTCTGGACGTACAAATGCCCAAATTGACCGGATTTGAAATGCTTGAACTCGTTGACGACCCTCCGGCGGTCATCTTTACGACCGCTTTTGACGAATATGCCTTGAAAGCTTTCGAAAAGAACGCCCTGGATTACCTATTAAAACCGGTATCACCAACACGTTTCAAAAAAGCCTTAGAAAAATTCAGAGCAAGTTACTCCGCACCTGAGAAAAAAGTCCAACGCAACTACGAAGTACTTACAGCGCAGGACGAAACAAAAATCGACCGTATTGTTGTCAAAACAGGCACCCAGATCAAGATTATTCCGATTGATACCGTCAAATATCTGGAGTCTTATGATGACTATGTTAAAATTCATACCAAAGATGGCATGTACCTGAAAAATAAAACAATGGCATTTTTTGAAAAATCATTGGATCCGAATCAATTTGTCCGTATACACCGTTCTTTTATCATTAAAGTGGATCAGCTGGCCAAATTGGAACCTTATGAAAAGGATTCTTATATTGCTGCGCTAACATCGGGCGAAAAGCTCAATATCAGTAAATCAGGCTATGCCCGATTAAAACAATTGATTGGAATTTAAACATTCCGTAGATTTGTGCCCATCAATCGTTATGAAACATTTTATTACAATAGTATTGCTGGGCATCACATCTTACTCCTTTGCCCAAACGAATCCTGAGGAGCAGATCAACAGAGGAGTTTACAATAAGCTGGAATTTTTTATCAATTCCCAGATGACAGACTCCGCCTATAATTTGGCCAGTGATGCCTTCAAACAACAATTTAGCCTAGCCAAATTCACGCAAGTACTACAAGAGCTCTATCCCTTAGGAAGGGTAAAAAGCTCAACAATAAAAGAATTTGAAAAAGGGCTTGCAACCTATCAGATGGACTTCGACAGCCAATCGTATGAGGTTCTTTTTGCAACGGATACAACCTTAAAATTCAATACATTAAAATTCACTCCTTTGGCAATAAAGCCTCAAGTGGAAAAAACCATTGTGGTCCCAGCGACACAGAAATCAGTCGATAACGACGACCTTTTTGTCGATTCCGTTGCAAATGCTTATTTGAAACAACAAAATACGCAATCACTTGCAATCGGCATTCTACAGAATGGACAAACAAAAACCTATTTCTATGGTGAGACTGCCAAAGGCAACCAAACACCGCCTACAAAAACGTCTACCTATGAAATTGGTTCGTTAAGTAAAGTATTTACAGCTATACTTTTGTCAAATCTTGTCGAAGAAGGAACAATAACTTTAGATCAGCCTATAGCGCTCTTTCTTCCTGATACACTCAAGAAAAATGAAGAACTTTCAAAAATAACATTTCAAATGTTGGCCAATCACACCTCTGGCTTACCGAGACTTCCTGACAATCTCGACAAAGTCAAAGGATTTAACGAAAACGATCCTTACAAAACATACGATAAACAAGCACTTTATAGCTACCTCGCAAGCTTTAAAAATAAAAAGAAACCAGGTGAAGAGTATGAGTACAGCAACCTTGGTTACGCCGTTTTAGGAGACATTATATGCAGTATCTATAAAAAAAGTTATGATCAGCTCGTAAAAGACATCATCTGCAAACCGCTTGAAATGAGTAATACCTTTCAGGTATTGGATCCTAAAAGAAAAGATACCTTTAAAGTATACAACAAAGATGGTCAAGAAGTGATTCCGTGGTCATTTGACGCTTTTGGTCCCGCTGGTGGATTAAAATCGACTCTTGAGGATCTGCTTAAATTTGCGAATGCGCAATTCAAGATGCCGCAGACTCCATTGGAAAATGCCATGGCAAACACCAGATTGTTTACTTTTTTTCTACCTCCAGACACCGACCTGGGACTCGCATGGCATATGAACTTGATTGACGACCTAACAGTCTATTGGCACAATGGCGGAACTGCCGGAAGCAGCTCCTATCTAGCCTTATCGCCCGATAAAAAAAGTGGCGTTATCATCTTGTCCAATTCAGCTATCTCTGCCGATGACAAGGGTAAAGCTATTTTAGATTATATACTCCGTAAAAAATAAAGTTCAAAAAATAAAGAATAATGCGCCATATTGAAACAACAATATGGCTTTTTTTGTTGTAATAGCGATGAGCGATCATTAATTTTGACTAGAAGAAAACACCAATTGGTTTACCAAAATCAATCACAAACAAGCTAAAGCATAACTATTTACATGAAGATATTTATCACCAAAAAAATCCCACAAAAAGGTATAGATCTGTTAAAATCCGCCGGTCACGATCTAACGATACACGATTCAGCCGATCCCCTATCGGAAATGGAACTTATACAAGCCAGCCAACAAGCCGACTATGTTCTTAACGGTGGAATGCAAAAGTTTGATGCCAATTTTTTCCAAAACTGCCCCAATCTTAAAGCCCTCTCCCTAATGAGCGTCGGCTATGACAATGTGGATATCTCAGCCGCAACACAGCATAAAATACCTGTAAGCAATACGCCAGGCATACTTTCGGGAGCAACAGCTGATGTCGCATTCCTTTTAATGCTATCGGTATCGCGGAAGGCATTTTTCAACCACAAGAGAATTTTGCAGGGCGAATGGAAAGGTTTTGATCCCACGGCAAACCTAGGCATCGAGCTCAACAACAAAACACTGGGTATTTATGGACTGGGGCGAATTGGCTTTGAATTAGCCAGAAAAGCCAAGACAGCGTATAACATGGATATTATCTATTACAATCGGAGCCGTAATGAGGAAGCAGAACAAATTCTTGGCGCACGATATGTGAATTTCGACGATCTGCTCACGCGAAGCGATGTCCTTTCAATCCATGCGGCTTTGACAGTAGAGACTAAAAACCGGTTTGACAAGAATACATTTACGCGCATGAAAAACTCCGCTATATTGATTAATACTGCAAGAGGCGGATTAGTCAATGAAATAGATCTAACAGAAGCCCTAAAGACCGGTCAACTATGGGGAGCTGGACTTGATGTGACAAATCCTGAACCGATGGATCCGAAAAATCCACTGTTAAATATGGAAAATGTTTGCGTACTGCCACACATCGGGTCTGCTACAGAAGAAACGCGGGATAATATGGCATTGATGGCCGCCAGTAACTTACTGGCAGCAATTAAAGGCGAAAAAATGCCCCAGATTATCAATAAAGAGGTATATCAATGAAACGAAGATTTTTTCAGCTTTTAAACAGCTTAAATAAAGCCATCTTACCAAAATACGGTAAGATGGATCCGTTAAAATTAAAAAAGTACCAGCAGGCTATCATTGCCTACAGGTACTTTGTCCTTATACATGCATTGGAAACGAACCAGGACTAAGCTTTTGCAGTTCCTTGGTCACTTGAATTTGAAACAATGCTAATCTGCGTCGGATTGGAAGATAAACTAATATCGTTCCTTTCCAGCTCCAACATAATCTTTTCCTGCATCGAGTTTCGAGCAGCGACATAATGCTCTCTTTTCGTCCAGGCACGAACGGTCAATACCATGGCACTATCTCCCAATTCTTTGATGAAAACAGTTGGCTCCGGAGTTGTCAACACATTCTCATTCGAACGGAGAACCCTTAATATGATATCTTTCGCTTCTTTCACATTTTTATCATAAGAGATACTGATGGTATATTCAAACATGCGTTGCACAATTTTCGTATAATTTTTAATAACCGAATTGGCTAAGGGGCCATTCGGGCTAAAAACACGTACACCGTCATCACCTATTAAAGTAGAATACAAAATATCAATCCTTTCTACAGTACCTGCTGTACCATTTGCACTCGATATGGCATCTCCTACCTCAAATGGTCTAAACATCAAAATCAGCACTCCGCCAGCAAAATTACTCAAACTTCCCTGCAGCGCCATACCAACGGCCAACCCAAAGGCGGATAAAGCGGCAATAAAAGAAGTTGTCTGTATTCCAATCTGACTTGCAACGGTAAGGAGCAACATCACCCACATGACGATCTTTACAATACTGGAGATAAATGCCCGAATAGAGGGATCTACATTCTTCTTTTCAAAACGTTTATGTAATAAGCGATCTACAAAATTGATCACATATTTCCCAAGAATCAACAGGATAATTCCCCCTATAATCCCCGGAATAGACTCAATGACAATATCAGTCAAACGACCAAATCTACTCCCCAAACTATTTAAATTACTTTCCATTTTATAAAATATATTTTAAACCTCTAGGCACAAGGATTGTTCCAACATATCAGACACTGTATCAAAATATAAAAATCATTGAAAAACACCATAAAAGACCACATAAACACCACTATTAAAAGAATATTTAGCGTAATTTTGCTATATGAATAGAAAAAATACCATTCCTATTATTGATAGTTGTAGCATTGATCTCAATAACAAAACAACGATTCATATTGATGATTTAAAAGAATATATCATCAAGCATCAGGATATGGTGTTTCCTCACAAACATAATTTTTTCCATTTTGTGTTATTCACCAAGGGCTCAGGAGAACACATTATCGATTTCAATCATTACAAGGTTGAACCTTATCAAATCTATTTTATGGTACCAGGTCAGGTTCATACCTGGAACTTTACAGGTGACGAAGAAGGCTATGTTGTTAATTTTTCCATTGATTACTTTCAGTCTTTTCTCTTAAGAACCGATTACCTGGAACGCTTCAGCTTCTTACAGGGTAAAATTGAACAGCTGATTTTTGTTATTGCGGAACAATTTCGCAAGCAGTCTATTCACATTCTTGAACAAATTGCTTCCGCAAAAGCGGCAGGTCAATCGGAAGACTATATCCGTACACTTCTGCTCCAATTTATATTGTATATCTCAATTTCTACAGAAAAGGATCATCAAGAGCACAGTACGCCATATAATCACAAAATATTCAATAGTTTTCAGCAATTGGTTGAACAGCAATTCAAGTCTACCAAATTGCCCAGTGTATACGCAGATCAGTTATTTATTACGCCCAATCACCTGAATGCAATCTGCAAATCATACATCGGCCAATCAGCAGGTGAAATTATACGAAACCGGATTGTACTCGAAGCGAAGCGACTATTAGTCAATCGAAACTTAAATATCAATGAGATTGCAGATGAGCTGCAATTCAATGACAACTCATACTTTACTAAATTTTTCAAAAAATCCGCTGGGCTCACACCAGAAGAGTTCAGAAAACAACTATAACTATGGAAGAGGTTAAATACGAATTATCTGAATTTAAAGCCGCATGGCAAGCAAAATGTCCAAGATGCAGAATCGGCCATGTGTACCAAGGGCCTGCATACGGTCTGAAAGTACAAAAAATGAATAGCCATTGCGAATACTGTGGACTTCGTTACGAACGTGAGCCAGGTTATTTTTATGGTGCCATGTATGTTACCTATGCGTTCTCCATCGCCGAAATGGTTACTGCCTGTATGGCAACCTATATCCTAACAGGCAATGATTCTTCTTTTATACTTTATGCAACAGTTGCTATCATGAGCGTTGTTTTAATGTCGCCATTCAACTACCGCTATTCCCGTATCATACTGATGTATTGGTTAACTCCAGGCCTAAGATATGATCCAAATGTCAAAAAAAAGGAAGTTGATGTGAAGGCTTCAGCATAACCTTCATTATCCTTATCTTTATCATGATGAAGGATATGATTTATTTGGACAACAACGCAACAACTCGAATTTTGGATGAGGTATGGAATACCATGACTCCCTACTTCATCCAAAACTATGCGAACGCATCTAGTGTCTATCACCAAATGGGGCGAGAGGCCAATGCCGCCATCCAACTTGCTCGAGGACAAATAGCTGAAGTTTTGAATTGTTCACCGAAAGAGTTATTTTTCAATTCAGGTGCAACAGAAAGTATTAATACTGTAATCTGTGGAATATTTGACAAATATCAATCCAGGGGAAATCATATGATCACCGTTTCAACAGAACACAAAGCTGTCCTAAGTTGCTGTGAACAATTGACAAAAAAAGGAGCGCAGATCACCTATCTCCCCGTCGATGCACAAGGAATGATTCGTATAGACGATTTGAAAAATGCGATGAGCTCCCAAACGATACTCGTTTGCATCATGGCCGCAAATAACGAGACAGGGGTATGTACATCACTATCACAAATCGCTACTATTTGTAAGGAGAAAGACATCTTATTTTTCTGTGACGCTACGCAGGCTGTTGGAAAAATCAACATTGATCTACAAAAAATCCCGATTGACCTTTTATGCCTGAGTGCGCATAAACTTCATGGCCCGAAGGGAATCGGTGCCTTATATATTCGTCGAAAATCGAAGCCTATTCAAATTACTCCGCTGATTGTAGGTGGTGGTCAGGAAAGCGGATTTAGAGGCGGCACATACGACGTTCCAGCTATCGTCGGCTTTGGAAAAGCCCTGTCTCTGATTAATCCAGCATCTTATCATACGGTCGAACGAAACCGCGATCTATTGGAAGAAATTTTAAGTGATATTCCTGAAATCATCATTCATGGAAAAAATGCACCCCGCCTACCAAACACCAGTTACATTAGTTTTAAACATATCCTAGCCAGCGAAATAATGACTGCCTGTCCTGCTTTGGCCCTTTCCTCGGGCTCAGCCTGTGTAACCGGGTCCAGAGAACCTTCCCATGTTTTAATGGCTATGGGTGTTTCCAAAGAAGAGGCATTATCGGCCATTCGATTTAGCTTAAGCATACTGACGACACAAGAGGATATTGCACATTGTGCCCAATTGATCACAGAAGCGGTTAGCAAAATTCGCGATCAATCTCCCATCTGGCAACTTTTCAAAGCTGGCCTGATCGATTAATTTATGACATTCTAAAAACTTTATAACAGGCGAAATATAACAAGATTGTATGTATCTTTGTGCTATACAAAGGATATTACTATGATTACAGTTACTGACAAAGCAAAAACTCGTATCGAGGAAATCATGAAGGATGAGCAATATGACAGCAATTACTTTGTGCGTGTTGCTGTGGAAAGTGGCGGT
>JBMAAL010000129.1:0-10564 GCA_050281725.1 Sphingobacterium sp.
GTAGGTGTAATTGATGATGTAAACGATGCGCGTGAAGCGATCGTAGATTCTGTCAGAGATCGTCAGATCGGAGTTCCGTTTCACATCTCAGTAAGGCAAGCCCAAAACCAATATGATACGATAAAGTCAAAACTCAGGGAATCAGCTGAACTTATTAACGCACAACATGCTGCCTTAGCTCAATCGGTCTACGGCGATAAGAGTTGGTCGCAGATCGTCGGACGGTATTTGGCTTTATTAAAAAACTTTAATCAAGTACCGCTCAAGAATATTATACCGAAAGAGGATTTTAATTTTGCTCAGGATCATACAGAACTGGAAAGGACACTTGCTGTTTTAAAGCATAGCCATAATTTATTTAAGCAATCGCATCAGGTCCATTCCATATTTAGACCATTGACAGACGATCTATTTTTAGATCAACAGGTTGGGCCATCACGTGTAAGAATTGAAGATTTTATTGCATACGCCCATAAACAGCTACCAACTATTGAACAGCTTATTGCCGAACTTCAAGTGAGTGGAAAGCAGTGGGCTGATGATTTTTTGAGTGGCATCCCCGCCATAATGCAGCAGGATTTTACGCCATATATGGCATTTTGTATTGGAGATTCAGTTAAAGAAGAGGTATTACCATCCACTTTTCCTCAGGAGCAGCGGATCAATGAAATTGTCTTAGGATTACAAACAGTACGGATTAAGGCACAACAATTTTTCAAGCAATATGAGGATGCTTTGCAACAACATTATAGCAGCTATCATTCATCGCTAAGCAATGCAATATCAACTTATCTTGCGTACGCTGAGTCAAGCATTGCTCAATATGGTAATAGCTTATTAAATAATAGTAGTGGTGCAAAATTTAAAACAAGTTTGTTGAGCATATTCTCGGGAAAGCATAAACAGATAAAACAAACGAGAATCGAATTAAAGAATCGCATCTCACAGGTAAGATCAGCCCATGTCCAGAAAAATTATATTGAACATCAATATAACGATCACCTGGAAACGACTGATTTATCTATTTATCTAAACAATATTGAGGAACTCAGCCAAAAGGCAGCCGCCTGGAAAGAGCAATACCCGCATACGATAAATAACTATTTGTCTAATATTAATGATCATCATTTTCACGCTGAACTGAGTGAACTAAAAGCGCAAATAACTCCCCTACTTCAAAAATTGGATAGCTTGGAGCAAATGCTAATCACTGATTATAATATCGTTCCAACGACTCCTGTTACTGATATCAACGGCTTGATTGAGGCAGTACCCTATCTAACTGAAAGAGTAACTTTTCAATTAAGGTATTTTAACAATTTTCGTGACTATTACGCGGCACGATCTGATGCCAATCGGAGTCTACAAAACTCGTTTGACGATATTGAAAGTAACCAGTTAACGGGAAATATAACAAACGGGGTATTTTTGCCGTATACAAGTCTTCAGGCTGCTCAGGACTTATGTCATACGATTAAGCATACCATCACAACGTTCAGTGACCATATGAGTGATTTCCGTATCTATCATGAATGGAAATCATTTTTTCTTTCCGTGGACGAAGCGCAACAAAGGCTTATTACCAGAATCAGCATACATCTTAAAGATCATTGGGCTGAAGCATTTGAATGCTGGTATCTGTATTGGATACTCACGACAAATGAGCCACAAGAATTGCCAAAAAGTGATTATCAACTACAACAATATCAACAGCAGAAACAAGAGTTTAACCATGCGCAGCTGAATAGCATTATTGCCTTATGGACGGAAAAACAAGCGGAAGCCGTCGGACATTTTAAAGCCAGAGGACAAAACATAAATAGTTTGTTTAACAAAAAGGGAGCAAAAGGAATGCGTCGCAATTCACTCCGCACTATTGTAAACAGAGAATTTGAACTATTTACAGATTTTTTTCCGGTATTGTTGGTCAATCCATCGGTTTGTAGTTCTATCCTGCCACTACAGGAAGGAATTTTTGATGTGGTCATATTCGATGAGGCCAGTCAGCTGCGTCTCGAAGATACTTACGCGGCCTTGATCCGGGGAAAAGCTAAAATTGTTTCCGGTGATAAGCACCAGATGGCTCCCTCCTCTTACTTCGAAGGAAGTGGAGCGCTACTTGATCCGATTGATGATGAGACAGAAGATTTCGAAGATGAATTTTCTGATCGGACTGCGCTACAAGCGGCTCAGCTTAACCTTGCGGATAGCGAATCGTTACTAGCATATGCTGTAGACAAGGGGTTCGTCGAATCTTATTTAAAAGTCCATTATCGCTCTAAACACCCTTATCTTATCGACTTCTCTAATCATGCGTTCTACGGAAATAGGTTGATGCCTGTTCCGGCGAAGGAGCACTACACGCCTATCGAATACTTACAGATTGATGGATTGTATGAAGGACAAGTAAATAAGCAAGAGGCATTGAAAGTGGTCGAATTGTTACAACAGATTATGAAGGAAGCTAAAGATAGTATTCCAAGTGTGGGTGTAGCTACTTTCAATATTTATCAGCGCAACTTGATCCTGGAGGAACTAAGTGCAGTTCGTCAGAACGATTCTGTATTCGACAGTTTAATGGCGCAGGCAGGAGATTCATTCTTTGTTAAAAATCTCGAAAACATTCAGGGCGACGAACGGGATATTATCATTCTCTCAACGACATTTGGGCGAAAAGCCGACGGTTCGTTTAGTCAAAACTTTGGTCCGATTATACAGGGCAAGGGACATCGCATGCTGAACGTAATCATTACTCGAGCGAGGTCAAAGGTATATGTATGCACTTCTTTCCCGCAGGAGTATGTTGGTCAGTACCCAAACCTTATCCAACAGAAGGGCAATAAGGGCCGCGGTATTATGTACGCTTACTTTACCTATGCGAAAGCGGTAAGTGAAGGGAATGACGACTTGCGAAAGGGCATTTTACAATTATTGAGTCAGTATTGTACAGATAAACTGTATGAACCCGCGGAATTTAGCTTAGGGTCTGAATCTCCATTTGAAGATGAAGTAATTGAACAACTTGCACAGCATATTGGCGCAGATCGCTTAGAACAGCAGCATTCCGTAGGCGGTTTTAGGATTGATATCGTTGTCAAATCAAAAATAAACCACAAACCACTCATCGCTCTAGAGTGTGACGGCGCGAAATATCATAACAGTCCTGAAGCTTACGCGTGGGACAGTTTCCGCCAGGAGCAACTTGAAAGACATGGATTTATATTCCATAGGATATGGTCAATTAAATGGTGGGATGATGCCAATGGAGAATTGAAGCGACTAATTGATTTTATCCGTCAACAGGATGAGGAAGAGGCAAATTTAGGCAACCATGTGCATGTAGCAACGAGAATCAATATAAACGATAATTAGCGATGAATGAATGATCTAACTATCTAAATCTACTATTACTTTCTCGGCCTTCCATAATCACGAAATTATATTCATAAGCATTATTTTAATAATACTATTAGAAATTATGGCTACTTTAGCGCCTCAGAAAACTGAACTGCCATTACCTAAATACGCCATAAAAAAGCTAATTCTACATGAAAAAAATAATACTCTTACTCCTCACATCATTCATCAGCAATTTGAACTATGCTCAAAACAAAGTCCTTGACAGTTTGGTTCAAAAGAATACTTTTTCTTTCCAAAGTGACAAGAATATTTCATTTCAGGGAAAAGGATGGGATGTCTTGTTAAACGACATCAAACAATCAAATTCAGTTTTACTGGGAGAGACTCATTTTACCAACGAAATCCCTTATTTTACAAATGCTGTTATCAATGAGGTCAAGTTTGACAACTATTTTCTGGAGGTTGATCCTTATTCAGTTGATATCATTGAATCAAAAGTTAAATCACTTCCTGCTGAGCGTCTTCAACTGTTTGTAAAAGAATATAGTTCGAATTTTTCTTTTTTGAAATACAAACCTGAATTTGATTTGTTTAAGGATTTGGTCAAACGGAATACGAAAATATATGGGGTCGAACAGATTAGCATTTTTGCAGATCAAATGGTCATTTCCAGCTTAAAAGAAACTTCGAAAAATAAAAAAGCGATTGAGATCTACGAGCAAATGCTTCAACATTCTAAACAAATAGCGTCTAAGGATGGTTTGGAAAAATACTACATCTTATCCGAAGATTGCCTTCAAAAAATAGACTTATTGTTGAATCTAAAAATTTCTGATAAAGAGCGTAAAGAGATTGAAGACTTAAAATTAAGCAGAGAGATCTATACGAATAGAAATCATCTCTTAAGGATTCAATTGTTAAAAAACATCTTACTGAATCAGCTGTCCGAATGGAAAAGTAAAAAGAATCTTTTCAAATTTGGTGCGGTCCATGCACCAAAAGGTGAAACTATATTGACAAAAACTGATATCTACGATATTGGCAACTTAGTTTCTAATATTGAAGAGGCCAATTTTAGAAAATCGCTGCACATCATGCTTATTGGAAAAGGAGACGACCAAGACGACACCCATAGTTTCAAATCATTTTTGAATATGGTGAAAGACGGTCAATGGTACTGTTTTGATCTAAGGCCTTTGAAGAAGTCCATTCTACAAAATAAGCTGGAGTTAGATGATGTTTATTTGTCAAGAGTTATTAAGGGTTATGATTATTTGATTTATATTCCTCAACTGACTAAAAGCAACGAGATTTCGAAAGAATAACGACATTGCAAGAGGTTGTGGATCCTGGACATTGACAGGTGAGATTAACTAGTTTTATAAAGAAAAAGATTTACCTTAATCAAAAAAAATAGGTAACAGAGAAGAATGAACTACAACGACCGATTATTTCTAGTGCAACATTGCCCCCCAGAAGAATAACTCCAGTTGCTGCGAACTAAAATATCATTTTAATTACCCAAAGCTTATGGCTATCATAAAAGTTGTCTGCGGAATTATATTTAAAAATGATCTGGTCTTGATCTGCCGAAGAAAACCCGAAAAATCGTTAGGCGGTTACTGGGAATTCCCGGGCGGAAAAGTGGAAGCGTCAGAATCTTATGAGGAATCATTACGACGTGAACTGATCGAAGAATTAAATTTGACAGTAAAAATCAAACGGCACTTTAGAAATGCCATCCATCATAATGAGAAGAATCCGATCGAGCTGATCTCCCTTATCTGCACAACCGAAGACGCTGTGATAGAATCTACTGATCATGACCTGATCGAATGGGTCAAGCTATGTTATCTGTCGGCATTCTTTATACTCAACAAGAGTACTATGCAAGCAAAGTGGATTAAATTGACTCTAACTTCTATTTCAATTGCGGGGATTGTGCTCACAGTATCGCTAACACAGACTAACGGGCCACTCATACCGATATTATGCTATTCGACCCCTGCTATAATATGCGGGCTATTTTTCAGGATTAAAAGCTCGTGATTCCTGCATCGGATCCCCCTCATAAAGGAACTCGCGGTGATTACTCCTTTTTATAGCTATTAAAATTGTCTTGTATGAGTTTTGCGACCAGTTGCGGATTTTGGTAATAAATACCATGTGAATATTTCGGGAGCAGGACAAGCATGCTACTGTCATTGTCTTTTAACAATGCTGCATAATGTTGGATTCGCAATTCATCGTATTCTTTCCACCATGCCTTAAAATTGATACCCAGATTTAGTTTTCTATTCAGCTCTTCATCGGGCAGTTCAATATTTTTGTTGTAGGAAATGATCACTGTAGCAGCAATTTCTTTTTTCAATTGGGGCAATGATCTATATTCATGAAAGTATCCTTTCGAAATGGACGCTAGCGCTCGAGCAGCATCAATATGTGCTCCCGCACTGGTAGTTTTATTTTTAGACATCTGCTCCATAATAATTTTTGTGATCTGCTGATAACTTGTTTTACTCTGCGAAACCACCTTAGCGTGTTCATCCTCCTTCTCGGTTAACATAAAATCCGTTGGGTCCGAAAACACCAGTCCGCACACTTCATCGGGATACTGGGCTGCAAACAGACGGATGTAAGGGCCTCCCATGGAATGCCCCACTAACAAATAAGGGGGTTGAATGGCCAAGGCTTGCAAAAGGTCATGTAAGCGCGCCACCACCTGGCTATCCGTCACAATACGGGAGTCGGGTTCGGAACCACCAATACCACTTCGTTCGTACTGAATACTCGCAATATGGCTGGGCAAAAGGGGTAAAATCGGATCAAATATACCGCCGCCTAATCCGGCTTCGAACACCAAAATAGGTTCCCCTGCTTTCCGATTGGTAAGATTGTTCGTTTTATAGGCCATTTTTTTCCCTTCAATCATGACTGTTTGACCCGTATTAGGCTGCGCAGATACGGCGCTCGTAAAAGCTGTGCCTAAAAATAGCAACAGCATTGCTTTGAATAGTTCTTTCATATACAATAAGTATATGGAGATAAACATCTGTTACACTGAAGCTAATATTTTTTTACTCGTACCATATGAAACGTAACATAGCCGGACTCGACGAGCTCGCGAAATAATTTTTGGAGACTAGTTCAAAGGGATTGTACAGCATGGGGCTAACTTATGATTTAATCAACAAACTCTTTCTTGTTCTTTCGGATGTAGTCAACCTGAATTTTTTGCAAGTTTTTAGCGTCATTAAGTTTGTAGAATTCCTCGTCAAATTTGTTTAGCGGATTGTTTTCATAAGATTTACTAAAACCTTCTACTGAACCATCCTGATTTTCGGTTATTTTCGATTTCTCCTTTTCAAATGTACTGTTTGCCCGCTCGGTCAGATCAGCAAATTGAGTAGCGCCAACTAATTTCAGCGCTTCTGGCAACGCATTAGCAAATTGACCGCTTGAATTGAAATAAAACTGGTTATAACCACCATTATTTACTTCTGCTTCTAATCGGCTGATCATATAAATTGCTTGTCTCGATTTGTTCCAAGACAAGACGATTTCATATTCTTTATCATATGCAGCCGATAACTTACGAAAGAGGTTATCATAAACGACTTCCAATAACATGTCATCCGAAGTCGTATCAATAATCTGCTCGGTTAATGGATTCTGAATTGATGGCTTATTATTGTTTTGCTTAGTACGTTCAGAACAGCCAAACAAATTTAAAATCATTATTATAATTCCAATGGCAATAATCGGTGTTCGCATTGATTTTATCATCTTTAAATCTTTTTAGTACTAATATTCATCACTTTACCCAAAAAGAACTATTAATCTCGTCGGAAAATTATAGAATAAATCTTGCGGCAATAAAATATCCCCCACCAATGACTAATAGTGGTAACGATATTGATAACAAAACCAATGTCCATATAAATACTCTAAAATAGCTATATAAACTTACTTTCGACGGATCCGCAGAATCATAGATGACAGTTGCTGTCTCCCCTATTTCCCAAGCTGGAGGATCTGTTCCTTCGCTCAATTCATAAGTAATCAACTGGTTATCTTTTGTCCGAAAAGCAAAGATCGGCGCAAACACTTCGCCATCCGATTCGTATCTATGAAGCTCGATCACAGTTGCAGTAGCTTTATCTCCTTTTTTTAGAAATAGCATTGTATTACGGAAGCTGTAGATTCCCAACACTAGGAAAACTAACCCTAGTCCTAGGATAAAATAATATTGCCACATAGGTTTATTTTTAGTTTGTTCCACTTTAATTATTTTACTATATCTGATTGATATTTAATCACTAACGAATATAATACAATTTTCAAAAAGTCATTCCCGAAAAAATCACGGTTTCTTCAAAGTATTTTTATTAAATCATCTAATTGAAGATTGTAATTTAATTTTCGAAATGCATAGATATTTACAACACAGGTTCAATAGGAAAAACACCAAATTCCCCCTTGTAAATAAGGATAAGCGTAATCATATCGAATAAAGCATGGGAAAATATGGGAATCCAAAGGTTACCAAACTTCTTATATAAAATAGACCAATATAGTCCTCCCAATACTCCCAATTGTTGAAACTATATTTTTTTTCCATAAGCTGGTAAAATAAATAGTTTGTTAAACTTAAAGATTTTTAAACAGCTATCAATTTTGATGCAACAAAATTATGCAATTTATGAGCACATGAATTACTAATTTTAAATGCTCCAGTTTTTTGTGGAGAGGTCATTGATAGGAATCTTATCATTTTTGAATTAAACCTGAATATAGAATTCTAAAGAATATTTTGTAAATCAATATTTTATAGGTATATTTAAAAAAATCGGCTCCGCCATTGCTTATCTGAAATCGTCAAGTCTTACTTTCCGCTCAGTTTTCGCATTTCAGTAGCTTTTTTGTGGCAAAATAATAGGTGTCGTATCTTTTGATCTGAACATAAATTCAAGGCAAATAATTACATAAAACCATCATTCTTGCAGACAAATTGATTTACAATTGTTTGGATATATCCTTGCAATTGTTCAGAAATGAATACTTTAATATAATATAACAATGCAAGAAGGAAAAGTAAAATTCTTTAACCAAACCAAGGGTTTCGGTTTTATTACACCAGCAGACGGTGGTGAGGACATTTTCGTACATATGTCCGGATTAATCAATCAAGTTCGTGAAAACGATAGCGTCACATTTGATTTACAGAATGGTAAAAAAGGCATTAACGCAGTTAACGTTCGTGTTTCATATTAAATTAGAACTACAAGGAGATATTACAAATATCTTCTTGCGAAGTGTAGCGGGCAACTGTTACACTTTTTTTGTCATCCATACAGATTATTAAAGGCAAAATTCTCCGCAGCAATACAGCACATTCCAATGACCTATTAAATACTAATCTGCTATACAGGGTAATGACCCGTGGTATTAATCCTTAGATAAGTGTATTCATCTTTGTTTTTCTTTATAAAATGATTTTAAAAGTTGAAGATAGAGCAAAGGAACCCCATATCCAGATATATAACCAAGACTGCTCTCAAATAGAAAATTATATACAATTAAATTCAGCTTGATATCACCCATTAAAAGTAAAATGGTACAACGATAGTTTTGTTAAAATCCCCATCGTGAGAGAATAACTTTTCCTGACCAATTTATGAATTCCTTGCAGGACTCTAGACTAATGCATTTTTATTTCACTAAATTTATGTTATGAATTACATCAAACTAATACTAGAAAAATTAAAACATATTGCATAGGAATGAAAACTTATCAATTTCGTTTTAATAATAGTACTAAAACTTCAAGTATCCTGTTCTGGTTTTTTACAGCATTATTGAGTATTACGCTAAGCATCACTATTTTTCTTATACATTCGGAGCCTTATTTTCCAATTTGGTTACTGCTCATTTCATTTCCGTTGATGTTAATATCCATAAACAGGTTGTTTAAAGTAGCATCCAAAAGAGTATCGACAGAAATGATTACACTGGATAAGGATAGATTTACCAGCGCCTGCTTTGGATCAGTACTATTTTCTGACATAACTTCTATTCAAATTCCTGCCAGTGAAATATCCTTGTTAGCAGGAGAAAATTACGATTATTATAAACAAACCGAAGTGGATCCACCTTATCTAGTCATCTCAATTACAACAGACAACGGCAAAATACTGTCTTGGGTTTTGAATGAATGGGGCGGACTTTATAATTCCACGGAAGACTTTTCTATTTGTTTTGAATTTCTCACCGCATTGACCGATCAGCTGTTTCAACAATTTCACGCTGATGAGTCACCCAAAATTTACTTAAAAATTCTTGATGAAAATGGCTCCTGGGTAAGGAATATTTGAGACAAAGCTCATCATAGAAAACCAGGAGGAACCTGCCTATGTTGGCGAAGTTTTGTTCCTCTATTCTTTGTTAGGGGTGACGACACTACAGGTAAGATTCTGTGACGAGATCTTTTACTATCTCGTCCCTGACACAGTTTGTTTTACAAGTGTGATGATACATTTATTTCCTGATCTTTTCCAAACACCGATGAAGAATGTGCTTGTCGCCACTCGCGGAACAAACTTTTGGTGATTTGTTCAAAGAAATTGTCCGTTTAACGATCAACCAATTCCTTGACAGATTCTCCATTTTGGTCGATAAATTTAGCCTCAGTTTTAAATAACTGATACCATTTCCGGAACGTACCTATAAATACAAGCAGCATCAAAAGCATGGCCAATATAGCCAATGAAGCTAATAGCAGCTGTCCCTTGGGCAAATAAATATCCATCACCTGTAGATAGCCAGCCCAAAAGGTAATCCCTGCCATAAATACGCCCGGAATTGCCGTAATTAAGGCATATTTCCCCCGATTCATCCGAATAAGCATTGTCGTACAGACAATAAGCCCACAGGCAGCCAACAGCTGGTTGCTGATTCCGAATAGCGGCCAGATACTGCTTACATTTCCCGTAAAAACAAGATAGCCCCATGAAAAAGTAAAAATAGCGCTGCATAGCCAAACGCCCGGTTTCCAATCCTTGTCTTTAAAAGCCGGAAAGATATTGCCCAGCATTTCCTGCAAAAAGAATCGTCCGACTCGCGTACCGGCATCGATAGCTGTCAGAATAAACACGGCTTCAAACATTATAGCAAAATTATACCAATAAGCCATCACATTGTCCAT
>JBMAAL010000130.1:0-10476 GCA_050281725.1 Sphingobacterium sp.
GGCGGCAGAACCAACCACTGGGGTCGAATTTCATTACGTATGGGACCTGACGATTTCAAGCCAAAGGATGGAGTAACAGACGAATGGCCTATTACTTATGAAGAGGTTAAGCCATTTTATGACCGTGTAGATCGAATGATCGGAATATATGGCACAGCAGAAGGTATTCATAACGAACCCGATGGTATTTTTATGAAACCACCTAAGCCACGCTTAAACGAACTATATATTGCAAAAGGTGCAAAAAAAGCTGGAGTTCCAGTGATTCCCGGAAGAGGGGCCGTGCTAACCGAAGTATCGAAAGATATTAAAGATCGAGGTACCTGTTTCTACTGTGGGCAATGTGGTCGTGCATGTAAAGTTTATGGAGACTTTTCTTCTTCATCTTGTCTCGTTATTCCAGCGATGAAAACGGGTAACCTGAAGGTGATAGACAATGCAATGGTAAGAGAAGTCATTACAAATGATGAAGGAATTGCAGTTGGTGTTTCTTATGTAAACACCAAGGATTTGCAGGAATATACCGTTAAGGGAAAAACCGTTATTTTGGGTGCGAGTGCATGTGAAAGTGCGCGGATCATGTTAAATTCCAAATCAAAATCGCATCCTGGGGGTGTTGGTAATAGTAGCGGTTTAGTCGGAAAATATCTCCACGATTCTACAGGGGCCAGTTTATCGGGCTTTTTACCACAGCTACTTGACCGGAAGCGTTATAATGAGGATGGCGTTGGAAGTGTCCATATTTATTCACCATGGTGGGAAGATAATGCCAAATTGAACTTCCCTAGAGGTTACCACATCGAATACGGCGGTGGTTTACATATGCCATCTTATGGATTTTTAAATTGGGTACCGAAAGTAAATGACCTTGCAAAAAATTCAGATGGAACGTCAAAGGCCAAAGGCGGTTATGGTAGCGCATTAAAAGAAGATTTCCGCAGCTATTATGGTGCAAATGTCGGCATGGCAGGCCGGGGAACGGCATTGGCAAGAAAAGACAATTACTGTGAAATTGACCCCGATAAAGTCGACAAATTCGGAATTCCTGTGCTACGTTTCAACTACAAATGGGCTAATGAAGAAATAGCACAAGCCAAACATATGCAAGAGACATTTCAGTCTATTATGCACGAAATGGGCGCTGTAATTACTTCTAAAATACCAGGAGCAGATACATTGTATGGACTGGAAGCTCCCGGAAAAATTATTCATGAAGGTGGTACCACAAGAATGGGAAATGACCCTAAAACCTCCGTTTTGAACAAATGGGGACAAGCGCACGATTGTAAAAATCTCTACGTCGTGGATGCGGGACCATTTGTACAACAAGGTGACAAAAATCTGACCTGGACAATACTCGCTTTATCAATGCGGACAGCAGAATATATACTTCAAGAAAAGAAAAAATTAAACGGTTAAAAGCATGAATAGAAGAGAATCTTTAAGAGCATTAGGATTAATTGCAGCTGGATCTGGTCTTTTAACCGCAGCTTGCAATTCAAAAGATGCTAAAAATGCAGTAGCAGACAATAGCAAAAAATTACCTGGAGTCCAGGATTTTGAATACGAACGCACAGAACAATTATATGCCGAAAAGTTTTTCGATGAACATGAAATGGCTACAATCACTGTTTTGGCAGATATTATTATTCCTAAGGATAACATTTCAGGAAGTGCTTCGGAAGCGGGAGTGCCCGATTTCATCGAATTTATCGTAAAAGATTTGCCTGATAATAAAATCCCTATGCGCGGCGGACTTCGTTGGCTCGACCTCCAGTCCAAAAAGCGCTACGGAACAGTATTTATTAAATGCGGCGCAAAAGATCAACTTGCATTAGTGGATGATATTGCCTACCCTGATTTGGCAAAACCGGAAATGAAACAAGGTGCCGCCTTCTTTTCATTGATGCGCAACCTGACTTCTTCAGGATTTTACACCAGTGAAATAGGTGTAAAAGATATCGGGTATGCCGGAAATAAACCTGGAGTCTGGAATGGTGTGCCCGATGATGTGTTGAAAGAGCACGGTTTTGACCCGACTAAATTCTTTGGATAATAAAAAATCCTTTCCGAATACGGAAAGGATTTTTTTATTTACCCAATTAAAATCTATTGTGCCGATGGTACTTCGGTAGCTTCCGGAGCCTTATCAATCAACTCCATAAATTGATCCAATTTAGGTGTGATGATAATCTGCGTTCTTCTATTCCGTTGCTTACCCATTGCGGTCGTATTGTCTGCGATTGGGTTATATTCTCCCCTACCACCTGCTGTTAAGCGTTTGGGATCTACACCATATTTATTCTGTAAAGCCTGAACGACAGAAGAAGCTCTCAGGGTACTCAAATCCCAGTTATTCCGAATATTAGGTTTAGAAATTGGGTCAGTATCCGTATTACCCTCGATCAACACTTCATAATCTCTGTAATCCTGAATAATTTTCGCGATTTTACTCAATGTTTGATCCGCCCTATCATTAATCTCATAGCTACCGGATTTATAAAGCATATTGTCAGCAAGTGAGATATAAACAACGCCTTTTAATACCTGTACATCAACTTCCTGCAACTCTTCACGGCTAAGCGATCTTGTCAAATTATTTGTCAATACCAGATTCAAGGAATCAGATTTGTTTTTCGTCTCAACGAGATGCTTAATGTATTTATTTGAAGCGTTAATTTCATCAACCAACTTGGAAATATTAATATTTCCCTGTGAATTCTGGTTAATACTATTATCTAATGTTTTCTGCAATGCAGCATAAGCCGAGCGAAGGTCCGTATTATTCTGTCTTTCGGAAGCCAACTGATCCTCTAAGCTCTTGATACGCGTCCGTCCTTCGGCTAATTGGAGCTGTCCGTCCTGATATTGCTTAGTTAATTGACTGTGCTCCGTTTGCAATTTACTATAGTCTGACTGTAAACCAGCATATTGCTTTTTGCTGACACCACATCCGATAACAAACAAACTGGCCGTTAATACAGTCATTGGAAAAACTAAATTCTTCATGATATACTCTTTTTGTAGATGTTGAATTAATTCATACAGCAAGATACGCAATATTCTAGCCAAAATACCCCACAGTCTTGTCAAATTAACAACCTTTAACGTCCTATTGGGCTAGCTCCTTCAGCTCTGTAGCGCTAAATACTTGCCCACCTTTAAGATAGGGATTTGCGCCTTTGAGATAATTATAAATAATTGATTTAGCCTCTTCATTGGGTAATTTATAAAGGTTTTTAACCAGGAAATTTTTATCCTCAAGGATATTATTGTTGTAGCCCAAAAAAGAAGGCGCATGCACCTGTACACTCCAACGTATAAACCGTGCTTCAATATGATTTGGATTTTCCTTAATCACTTCTTCCAAATGCTTTTTCCCCTCTTTGAATTGCCCAACTTTCTTAAATGGATTGCCGATATGTTTAGCTAAAAGTATTTGATAGGCGGCTAGATATGCTTTCTCTGTCGGCGATTTGGCCCCTTCGGTCAATGTCTCCAAATTATGTTCACACAAATCCTCGTCCTTCACGGCCTCCGCATATTCTTTTCGAATTTTATCAATATTCACCTGCTGGCCAAGTCCAACTTTTGTTAAAGTAAATAGAGCAATTGTCAATACTATTCGTGTTATCATAATTATAAATCAGGCTATTTCAACAATTTCAATTTCCGATTTAAATTACTAAAAAAATCGAATCCAACTATTAATTTTCAATTATCATACCATAAAGGCCAAAATTCATGTCATCGTATCGCCACAGCCAGCCTTAAATAAGAGAAAAGTCTTCATTAAAGTATAATTTTAAAGCAATTTTGCTCCATGAAACTGATTTTAGAAACAAGCCCAGTCTGGTTAAAGGTGATTTTGTCAATTCTATTTGGTGCTATATTAGGCTGCTTTTTAGGGGAAATAGTTTTTACGTTATTACAAGCATAAGCGCATCGTCAAGATCAATATCCCCTCCTTTACCGGACGATCTGCTGAAGTTTATGCCTAAAGATAATCAGCTTATTTCGGTCATTTGAATAGACCAATAAGTTTCATTATCCTTGCCTAAAATCAAATTATTTTTGCTATATTGCTTATACCAATATAAATTTAAAGCGAGCTATGGAGACTAAAGCAGAGTATCAGATTTGGGACACTATTGTGAATAGCGCAAAAACTAAATTCGATTATAAGCATATTCGTGCTATGTTCAAAAAGGAAGATGACGAAATAACCGATAAGTTTCTATTCCATATCATTGCAGGATTTGCCTGTGGTGAAAATCATCAGACCATCTCAACCAATCTTTTCAATGAATTGCAAAACATTCATTTTGAGTGCAATGAAGAACAGATCGACCGGTTTATCGCTGATAAACACGTAAAATTCAGTCCTGAAATCTACGCCACCTATCTTGCATTCTCTATGCTGGAAGATGGTGAAGATGTCGATAACATCACCGAAATCATTAATAATCTTTTGCAACTAGATAAATAATTATCCGGAAGTATCGTTTAATTTTGGCTAAAAACTTATATTCGTGAATTATTACACCTATAGTTATGCGCCAGTTTTTAACGCTATTTTTAATATTTTCTATTTATACAAATAGTATAGCCCAAACTTTTGACTTTGGTAGAGTTTCTATTTCGGATTTCTCACGAACAGATCTGGATAGCAATGCCAATGCAATCGTGCTCAATGAGTTTGGACGGAGCTCTGTTTTTGTTGATGATTATGATAACCGCGTAAAACTTCAACATGAATACCATGTACTTATCCGGATCAATAACAAAGAAGGGTTTAAAAAAGCTAATTTTGAAATTCCCTCGTATAAACGCGGAAGTTACGTCCGTGACTATTTTGACGAACTAAAGGCTGTTACGTATAACTTAGAAAATGGTAGGATTGAGAAAACGGAGCTTGAAAATAAAAAAGTTTTCAAGGAAAATTACTCAGCCTATCTGGACCTTAATAAATTCACCCTTCCGAATATTAAAGAAGGATCTATTATTGAAGTGTCGTATCGGACGCTGGAGCAGGATTTATTTAATTTCAAGACTTGGGAATTTCAAGATGATATCCCCAAAGTACAAAGCCAATATATAGCAATTATTCCCGCATCCTTCGCCTACAATGTAGTTTTACGCGGCCCCTACAAGCTTACCGATCAAAAAGCCGAAGCACTGAAAGAATATATTTTCCTAGATGGGCTGCGAATGGATTGTTCAAAATTGACCTATACCATGAAAAACATTCCGGCATTTATTGAAGAGGATTACATGACTTCGCCAACCAATTTCAAATCTGCGATCTATTATGAGCTTGAATCGATCTTTTATCCGAGCACAGGCAGCAAGAAGACATTTAGCAAAACCTGGAAGGACGTCGATACAGACCTCATGAATGAAAAGACTTTTGGAGGTCAATTAAAAAAAACAGATTTATTCAAAGCCAATTTAGCAACAATTCTATCGCCTGCTGACACCAAATTGGAAAAAGCAAAAAAGATATATAACTATATCAACAAACAAATAAAATGGAACAACCATTTAGGCAAGTATGCCGAATCTGATATTGAAAAAGCACTGGAAAAACGAACCGGTAATATTGGCGACATCAATTTAGCACTAGTAACTGCTTTATTGGCGGCAGATCTGGAAGCCTACCCTATTATTTTATCAACACGACGAAACGGTACGCCCAATGGTCTATTCCCGGTATTATCGGACTTTGATTACGTCATCGCTTGCATAGATATAGACGGTGTAAAGTATAAACTTGATGCCTCTAATTTATATTTACCTTTTGGAGAATTGCCTTTACAATGCTTAAATGAAAGGGGAAGAATTATCTACTCCAAAAAGAATTCCGATTGGTTTCCACTTACGGCTCAAGAATCTTCCGATGTAAACTATATCTTGGAAGGGGCTTTGAATGACCAATTTAAAATCAAGGGAAAACTTACCATAAGCAGTAGCGGTAACAAAGCACTCCTAAAGCGGCAACATATTGCCAAATTCAATTCTTTGGAGGAATACTGGGAAAAGCTAGACGAAGAAATGCCCAATATTACGTTAACAAAATCAAGTATCCAAAACCTAGAGAATATTGATCAACTATTGATCGAAGAATTTGATGTTATCCTAGATGTCTCCAAGCAAATGGAACAAGACGTATTGGTATTGGCACCCAATATTATTGACAGGATTTCCTATAACCCCTTTAAAGCACAGGAAAGAACTTACCCAGTCGATATGGGTTTTAAATCAAAAACGCTATACACAATCAAATTGACAATCCCCGATCGCTATGAAATTGTTGAAAAACCTCAAAATGCATCATTAGCACTTCCTGAGTCAACTGCAAAATATAGATACGTCACACAGATCAATGGCAATCAACTTGAGATCCTGCAGAGCCTAGCGTTTAACAAACCCATCTTTTCAGTCGATGAGTATTTTTCGCTCAAAGAATTGTATTCGCGTATTATTCAACAACAAAAGTTAGACATAAAATTAATCGGTAAAAAATGAAAATCTTATTCGTCAACTTATTCTACTTCCTGCTTCCGATCGTCGCAATTGGGCAAGATAACTACGACGTCGCCAATATTCCAAGTACATTAAAGAGCAGGGCTGTAGCTACGGTGCGCAATGATAAAACTGTGGTAGAAATAAAATCTCCCGAACAAGTCATCACGACCATAACCTGTGCCATAACAGTGTATAATAAAAATGGAGACCGTTATGCCACGCTCCCGGTATATTATAATAAATCCACCGAGATCAAGAGTCTTAAGGGGGCTATCTATAATGAAATGGGAATATTGCAAAAGAAAATTGCAACGAAAGATTTCAAAGATATTAGCGCTGTGGACAATAGTACGATGTTTGCTGATTCCCGGGTAAAATTATTTGTACCTGACTACCATAGCTATCCCTATACCGTCGAATACCAATACGAGGTTAGGAGTAAACAAAACTTGATCATTCCATCTTGGACTCCTGAAGTCTCCAATAATGTATCTGTAGAAAAAAGCAGCTTTCAATTTATTGCACCAATAGGCACAGAATGTCGAATTGAAACAACGAATTATAAAGGAAGTATCAAAGAAGAGAAAAATGACAAGACGGAAAGTAAAACATGGAATGCTGAACAGATCGCTGCAAAAAAAGAGGAATCTTACAGCCCCAACCCTAACCTGAAAAGAACAAACGTACTCATCGTTCCCAAAAATTTTATTTATTATGGTAAGACAGGGAATTTCGGGGATTGGAAAGAATTTGGCCAATGGGTATCCAATAGCCTATTGAACAAAAAAGACGATTTGACGGAAGCGTCTAAACAAAAATTTATTGCATTAACAAAAGACGCAAGCTCAGATAAGGACAAAGCAAAGATTCTATACAATTACTTACAAAAAAACACACGTTACATCAGTATCCAAATCGGTATTGGGGGCTTGGAGCCCTTCCCCGCTTCTGAAGTTGACCGCTTAGGTTATGGTGATTGTAAAGCACTGGCCAATTACATGCGAAGTATGTTATCGGCTGTCAATATCCCTTCCTATTACTGTATTGTCGAAGCAGGCAGACGCAAAGAAAGTTTTCACAAAACCTTTGCAAATGCCCAGGACGGGAATCACGTCATCTTATGCATTCCATTCAAAAATGATACCACCTGGCTGGAATGCACGAGCCAAAACCTACCATTTGGTTTTCTGAGTGATTTTACCGACGATAGAGATGTCGTTGCCTGTACCGAAAATGGTGGAGTTATCATGCATACGCCGAAATACATTAACTCAACCAACCTTCAACTTCGCTATGCCGACCTAAAACTTTCAGAAGACGGAAGCATCCAGGGTACCTTAAACACCAAATTCTACGGAACCCAATATGAGAACCATATGGACGTGCTTTTAGCCAGCAATAATGATAAGAATAAGCTTCTCACGGAGTACTATAATATAGACAATATCAATTTTAATCAGGTAAACTATATTGAACATAAGGAGGGAAATCCATTTATCGAGGAGAACCTGAATATTTTTATTAAAAACTATGCGGTGAAAAATGGTAATAAACTTTTGATCCAGCCTAATTTATTCAATACACATTCCAGTATTGCAGAAAGCAGAAATAGAACAGAAGATATTTTCATTGAAAGAGGCTACGCCGATATCGATAGCATTAGCATTGCCCTCCCAGAAAATATGCTCAAAAACATAACTTCTGAGAAGAAAATTATTGAGAAACCATTTGGAAAATATGAATTTAGGTCAGAAATAAAAGACAATAAACTGTTCACTTACAGAAAACTGGAACTTTTTGAAGGCAGTTATCCTGCCAATACTTATGAAGACTTTTTCCAATTTCATAATGAGGTAAGCAGCTGCGACAAGGGACGCTTTAATCTCAGCTTTCTCTAGTCGGAAGAAAATATTTACCAGAATATGAATGAGTAAAATCGATCAAATAAGGCAATTATTGTATATTAGCTCAATGACAGAATACGCAGCGATATTTGACATGGACGGTGTCATAAGCCACACCAACCCTTTCCATGCGGAAGCTTTTAGAGCTTTTTTTAAAAACCACAATGTACAACAAGCTACAGAAGAGGAATTTGAGCAGCACATGTATGGTAAGCATAATAGTTACATTATGCAACATTTCTTTCAACGTCCGATATCCCCTGAGGAACTGCGGACCCTTGAATTTGAAAAAGAGCAGCTTTTTAGAGTCATTTATAAAGAGCACGTTGCCCCTATTAAGGGCCTGATTGAATTTCTGACGGAATTAAAAAATAACGGTTTTAAGCTTGCTGTGGCGACATCAGCTCCACGAGAGAATATGGATTTAATTCTGGACGAATTGAATATACGCCAGCTCTTCTCTTCCACACTGAGCAGCGAAGATGTGAAACTACATAAACCACATCCTGAGGTTTACCTAAAATCTGCAGAAAATCTGCAAATTCCTGTTGACCGCTGCATTGTTTTTGAAGATTCTTTTTCTGGTATTACCGCAGCGAAAAATGCTGAAATGAAAGTTGTTGCCGTACTTTCAACCCATAAAAAAGAAGAGTTGCCTACAAGTAATGATTATATAAATAATTATACAGAAATATCAGTTGCCAATATAAAGGCCATTTTAAAAACACAAGAATTATAACTTGGTTGAGGGTTTGCCGACACTTAGCCCGATGACTTCAGATGTCTCCTCTCTACCAATAAAAAAAGAGATTCCTTAAGGAATCTCTTTTTTTATTGGTTTGCCTGAGCGAGCTGCAATTTTCGTTCACAGCTGCTGGACTAAATTTTCACGAAGTGGTTAATCTCTTTTTAGACCGAACTTCTCTATTTTACTATACAGGTGACTGCGTTGAATATCAAGATCATCGGCCGTCTTGGAGACGTTCCAATTATTTTTTTCCAATTTATATTTTATAAATTCTTTCTCCGCATGATCTTTATAATCTTGAAACGAATCAAAGGAGTCCATATCTAAACCATAATTCGTTGCACCTTTTTCATGCGCTATACCGTTTAGCGGTTCACGGGAAGGATTAGCAAATGCGACAACATCTTTATCGGTAATAGATCGATCACTCAAAATAATTAACCGTTCAATCATATTGCGCAATTCCCGAATATTACCTGTCCAGGGAAGGTGGCTCAATTCTCGCATGGCCGCAGCTGTAATTTCCTTCACGGGTATCCCGTATTCCATACAGATTTCTTCACAAAAATTTGTTGAAAGCAAGGGAATGTCATCCACGCGGTCAATCAAAGCCGGCACATGAATCAAAATTACCGATAGGCGGTGATATAAATCCATTCTAAAATTGCCATCCTCAATTTCCTTCAGGAGATCTTTATTGGTCGCGGCTACTACCCTGACATTGACGTCAATTTCTTTATCGCCACCCACTCGCGTGATTTTATGTTCCTGTAATGCCCTTAACACTTTAGCTTGAGCGGATAGACTCATGTCTCCGATCTCATCCAAGAACAATGTTCCACCACTCGCTTGTTCAAACTTCCCGATACGTTGTTTAATAGCCGAGGTGAAGGATCCTTTTTCATGCCCGAATAATTCAGATTCAATTAATTCGGAAGGGATCGCAGCACAGTTCACTTCGATAAGCGGTGCCTGCGCACGATTCGATTTCTCATGCAGCCAACGTGCCACAAGCTCCTTTCCCGAACCATTTGCTCCAGTTATCAATACACGGGCTTCAGTCGGTGCTACGCGATCAATTGTCTCTTTAATACGTTTGATAGCCCCAGACTCACCCAATATATCTTTTGTTTTAGAACTGCTAACTTTTCGTTTCAGTACCTTCGTTTCTGTGACTAGGGAACTTTTATCCAGTGCATTCCGAACGGTGATCAATAACCTGTTTAGGTCCAGCGGTTTTTCTAAAAAGTCAAATGCTCCTTTTTTCGCTGCTTCAACAGCTGTTTCAATCGTACC
>JBMAAL010000131.1:0-10384 GCA_050281725.1 Sphingobacterium sp.
GAGGAATATACGCTGAAACCACTCAAAAAGCCCTAAAAAAGGGCGAATAGTTATCGACAAAAATGTTAATCCAATGGTGCCAGAGTACTGAATTTGATTTAATCAGTTCGTTAGATAGTGTATAGTCAATAGCCTGGTTGATATTATGCTTATATTTTAGCGCAATATTTGCCATCCCTACCTTGCTATGTTATCTGTCGGCATTCTCAATTGCGGGGATTGTGCTAACACAGGCTCACGGGCTACTCATACCGATATTATGCTATTCGACCCCTGCTATAATATGCGGGCTATTTTTCAGGATTAAAAGCTCGTTATTGGCTCTCTGTAACTATATTTGGAATTTTATGTCTCTCTATAATGGGCGTCTATGTTGCGTTTTTTTGGGTTTTATTTTACCTATATAATTTTCTCTGATTTTTAACTACTTTTAACCTAAACGAGTCATAAAAAACAACATTTGTTAGTTAATTTCATACAAATGATAATCAATGAAAAAATATTTAACTTCTTTATTCTTCTTCATGGCACTTCTAGGAAAAATACATGGACAGGAGGATTTCTCGAAACCCAATGATGGACTTACAATTTTGAAACATCCCTCATCATTTAGTGATTTGATTAAGCAATTTAAAGGGAAGGTTATATATATAGATTTCATGGCCTCATGGTGCAAACCATGTATTCAAGAGCTGAAAATTTCTAAAGAACTCGATGAATTTTTCACTAAAGAAGATATAGTCAAACTTTATATTAGTATCGACAATTTTGGACAGACCGATAAAGCAATGGACGTACTAAAAACCGAGAACCTCAAAGGATATTTTGTAACATACCAGGCCCCGGACGGGAAACCGAATCAATTTGCAACGGATTTGGAAAACCTATTTTTATTCGACAGCAAAAAACAATTTAAAGGCATACCAATTTATGCTGTCGTTGATAAACAAGGAAAGGTGATCACAAATGATGCAAAAAGACCAAGCTCTGGAGAGGAGCTTAAAAAGCAATTACAAAAGACAAATAATTCACACGTTTAAACAGATTCACATCGCTTGATGCGCTATTCGATGGCAGGAAAATCCGATGCTTGATTATCATTCATACGCTAAAAATAAGTAAAAGAATTGACACACTAGGTCCTAAATCAATTCTTAACTTTATTTGAAAAAAGATTCTAATTATAAGGAACACAACTGGAATCCGTAGTTTTTATTTATAAACTTAGTGGGACTGCCCCGAAAAAAATGAAAAAGTTTTTTACATGGTTAATGTATATCGCGGCTTTTTTTTCTATAATTATTATATTGTTGTTTATTTATCTTGCTTTTGACCCATTTCGTAAACAAAAACAAAAAAAACTTTATTATAAAAGGATCGAAGAAATAAAAAACAGGAGTGTAAGACCAACTGTGTCATTGGATTAAAACTTAAAAACTTCTTTCCAGTTTGAGTTTATCCTCTGCACAATGCCCATAGATCAAATCCGAGATGAAATAAAATCACTCGAACAGGTAATCTATCAGGATTGCTTCGAAAACTTCTATCATCTTATTTTGGAAGAGAAAACTGAATTGCTAACCAGCCGCCTCAAAAAGATCGGACCGCCCCAGGCTACGGCAAGCAAAAAAGCACCTTAGTAAACTAAGGTGCTAGCTAGATGTCTTATATTTTAACCGACATATTAAAGTTATAAATAATCTTTATATAAACGAATGCTTGAATGGGATATGTTTTTCATCAACACGAATTAAAATGGGGCTACTTTTTCTTTTGGAATCTGGCCATTTTTGTACTCTTTGATTTGACTGAAGTAAAAACTGACACCAACACCGTCTATATACTTGAGCTTAGAAAAGTTCTCATCGATTTCTTGTTCGCTGTACCAGCCTATCCTTTTCTCCCCTCGTACTAGTTTTTTAACATCTTCATCTATTTTTTGAAGCTGTTCGACTGTCATAAATTTTAGTGGAGTTACAGCAGTAAATCCAAAGTACACCTCAATCACTTTCAAACTAGTTGGATCGAAAAACATGGAGATATAGATCTGCGCATCTTTATCTATATCTGTTAATTTACTGGCATCAACATTTCTCAATACGATATCTCGAACAGTATCAAAATAACTTGTCTTTAACATCGATGGATGAGGTTTAACTGCTTGGTCTACATTATAATATTTATTGTTTTTGTCACCGACTAGAGTATAACTCTTACCATCTATAAAAGTATGTTCCAATTTCTCTTTATAATAGAACGTTTTGATCTCAAAACATTGATTAAGTGTGAAAAGATTAGCAGCGGTTAACGCTATTTTAATGAAAGTCATCATAAATTAATAAACCAATATCGCCAACTATTCTATTCTCATTCAATAAGTATGCGTGACAGACTTTATCGTCATCTTCGATAAGCACGCGAATTCTGGGCGATCGTTTGATACATATTTCGATAAACTTCCCATTGGACACTGATTTAAAACAATGAAGTCTGCGCCGTATCACTTCCTAATGGTGGCAATCCTTCCCAGTCAAATTGCTCGTAACGATGCTTTCCATCCGGGCGGTTTGGATATCCTCTCAACGTATACACCGGATAGTGTTTAAGCTTTTCATTGGGCATTTCAAACAGAAAAATCGGTGGCATATCGTCCTCCTGAATATCCTCGATCCATTGACGCTCGAGATCCTCTGGTAAGAACAAAGGCATCCGATGTTTATTGGGTCCATCATTATGGATATTGGCCATCACTTCATTGGCTGCTCGTGTAAGCATTCCAAAGGAACCTACGCGTTCCACTACGCCATCCTCATCCACCGTCTCATGCCACTGGTACAAACCTGGTAGATAGAACAGCTCTCTCCCCGCTTCACCGATGAAATAGGGCACTTTCTTTTTCCAGCCTTTCACCGCACGATGCTCAAAGGTACCACTCACCGGGATAAGGCAACGTTGTTTTCGTATTGTAATCCAATTGACAACGCTCATCCCGCAATTGCGGAAAGGTCTTTTTGATAATCTCTATATCGGTATGGAGGCTAATATCCCAGTACATAATGGTATCCTTTCTTGTTTGGCTTTGATACGAATATACACAATTTGGGTTGTAAATAAGGATTGCCCTACGGCAAGAAAAGAGGGAATTTCAATTCGGACCGCATCGGACTATCGAAGAATCTCGATAGCAAATACTTTCTTTTGGGTCTGCCCATCGCTAATGGTAGCCACTACCCGACCACACGCTAAGGAGAATAGGATATCGATGGGATTTTTTCGCTGAAACTTGGTTTTGGTACGCAGGTAATTGACAATATTTTTCTCGTAGAGCTTAAGCATGCGCTTGTCCCAGTTCTCTTCCTTGATGCGATTGAGAAAAATCCGATAGCCTGATCCTGTTGTTAACAGGCTTTCAATTTTATCGGCATCTTGCGGCAGCTGCATGGCTCTACCCTCCTTTGCCCCCATTTGATGGGCATGCTGATGGGCACTTTCCTTATCATCATAAGGCGTAAGCAGAAAGCCTGTCTTTTCCTTGATATCGGGCCACTCAAAGCGCTGTAGCACAAAGTCGGCATAGCCTGATTCGACAAGCTCGCGAAACGAACTTTTGGTGACTTGTTCAAAGGGATTGTACAGCATTGGACTAAGATAGGAAAGTCATGCATTAATGCAATGGTTTTATAATTTCAATACGATAATAAAAATGTATCTTAAGCTTATCAAAATCTATTGTCAAATATGAAGCAGAACAAATATGACGAGCAGACATTCTTCGATCAATATAAAAATATGGACAGATCTATTAAAGGTCTTGAAGGTGCCGGAGAATGGCATGCTTTAAAAAATGTCCTTCCCAGCTTTGATGGCAAAAACGTCCTGGATCTGGGCTGCGGCTTTGGCTGGCATTGTCGCTATGCCATTGAAAACGGGGCCAAAACGGTAACAGGTGTTGACCTTTCTGAAAAGATGCTCCACAAGGCGAAAGAAATCAATGACCTCCCTGGCATCACTTATATCAGAAGCGCATTGGAGGATATCACGTTTCAAGAGCTGGAGTTCGACTGCGTCATCAGTTCCCTTACTATCCATTACATCAAAGACTTTGATCTGCTCTGCATGCATATCAACCGTTGGCTAAAACCGGGCGGCAGTTTTGTATTTTCTGTTGAGCATCCGATGTTCACTGCAAGACCCGACCAAGACTGGATCTACGATGCAGCGGGAAACAAGTTATATTGGCCCGTGGACCATTACTTTGAAGAAGGAAAACGGGAAACAAATTTCTTACAACACAATGTAATAAAATACCATAGGACACTCAGCACTTATATTACAATTCTGCTTGACAATAACTTTGCGATCAATTTAGTTACTGAACCACAGCCTAACGTGGAAATGATTAACAGTGTCGCTGGGATGGCAGACGAACTCAGAAGGCCTATGATGCTGATCGTGTCGGCACAAAAAAGGCCGGAATAAATCAGCCCTGATATATATAGTTAACCTAAAAAAAGGAAAAGACCACTTAGACAGTATCCAAGGGGCCTTAAAATCTTATACTGTAATCTGTTTTATTTTCCTTTAGCCTTTTCTGCCTCGATCTGCTTTACAAACTCTATAGTGACGTCCGCTAATTCTGCAATTTCCGAAATCGAAAACTTATTCGAAGACAAAAGATTTTTTATTACTTCCGCCTTTCCTTCGACTCTTCCCTCTGCTTTTCCTTCTGCTTTTCCTTCTGCTTTTCCCTCAGCCATTGCTTTTTCGCGCCCTCGTTTCAGGAGCTCTTCCTGACTACTTCGGATGCTCTCCGCATCCCATTTATTCCTTAAACTTACGTTGTACATCTCTCGTTCCTCCGGTTTTAGTTTGCTATACTCTGCTAACTGAAATAACTTCTCAAAAATAGGCTTCCGCAAATAAGTGGAAAGTCCATTTAGCGAAGACATATTTTTGAGTACGTAAAGCCAACGATCTAAATCATTAACTAACTCTGCCTCAGCTTTAACAAAGTTAACCAATTCCACATATATAAAGCCAAGATCGTCGTAAAATATTTTACCATAATCACGATAACATAGACAGATATCGTGCAAAAAATACTTCTCCTCCCCCGCATCAGGCATTGCAAATCCATCCATCAACACAATGATATAGACTTCACTAATTTCATAATTCCAAGCCCTTCGGTTGCCTTTAGGGGCCTGATCCGCAATTAATTTACTACTGTAGTAGAGCATGCGCTTTTTCAAATTAACCTGTGATGTGCGCTGCACTTCAATAATAAACCGTTCGCCATTGTCTGCCGTACAGGTCAGATCAAAAATAACGGTACCGATATCCTCAGTATCCCCGACATGTTCATTTTTGTTATAATATAGGTCAGCAATAATCTTCCTACCTCTAAAGAGTTCGTTTAAGAAAGCGATAAGAAGATCTTTATTGGTATCTGATCCGAAAACTTTTTTAAAGCCGTAATCTGTGGTAATATCGATATATTTCGATTGTTTCAATTTACTCATAATGCATTGTTTTTAAATTGGTTAACAAGGCAAATATAAGTAAATAAATATTTGAATACTAATATTTTTAGCATTAAAATATCCTACTCACTCCTCGGATCGGGTTTTAAAGGCATTTTAGCACGGCGGATCATCTCAATGGAAGGGCAACCATATTCTAGGACGACTTTGCCCTCAACCAAATAGATTCCGGCCCCACGGAGCGGATATTTGACCAGGCTCTGCGGGAAATGGACGGTATCAAAAAAACGCCCCTCGGCATCGAGGAAGGTTCCGAATTTCAGCAGGTCGCCACGCTTGGTCTTCACAAATTTCTCACAGACAAAATCCCCCACAACGCGGACTATTTTCCCTTCATGCAGATGGAGTTCCCTGGCTGGCATATCGCCCCGGTAATCGCTTTTGGTAAGATCAAAAAGCGTCCCTGTGACGCAAAAGCCAATCAGCTCCATCTCATCATAATAATCCTCCAAGATATCTTCTTCCAATGGTGGCAGTATAGGCTTGCGACTCTCGGTCTCAAAAAGCGCTATACCTGCTGCCACAGGCTTATGCTTGCTCATCATCAGGTGTGCCCCCCACAGCAATTGCTTTTTCCCCGTCCCCGTAAAGCGCAAGGCTCCAACACGAATCAAAATAACCACCTGCTCAATACCCGTCTGTGTCCGTTTAACAAAATTTTCCAGACTCGTATACGTGCCATGCGCTTCGCGCTCTTCGATAATGCGATGGGCCAGTTTACCCTCCAAATTAAGCAGGCAGTCAAAACCCAGGTAAATATCTTTGCCCTGAATGGAGGTGTTAAAGACGGACTGATTGACACAGGGCAGGCAGATATTGCCACCTGAAATTCGCGCCTCATTGACATAGACCTTGCAGTTGTAAAACCCACCATAATTGTTAAGCACCGCAACCATAAACTCCAAGGGATAATAGGTCTTGAGGAAAAGACTCTGATAACTCTCTACGGCAAAGGATGCTGAATGCGCCTTGTTAAAAGAATAACCCGCAAAGCTTTCCATCTGCAGCCAGATCTCGTGGCTCGTGTTCTCGTCATAGCCCTTGGCCTTACAGTTGGAAAAGAATTTATCCTCGATTTCGATCAGGTGGTCTTTGCTGGAACCTGCACAACTCCACTTTGGGAAGACGATTTATTGTCGATAGACGATGCGCTATTATTGGTCGGCACAGAAAGTGTACAGGATGATTGGATCGTGCTGGTAAAGAAGAAAAGGGGAAAGTAAAAAGCCTCCCTTGTAAACCGTCAAGGAGGTAATGTTGACTAGATGCCCGCTTTGGTTACATGTTAATGGGCTTAGGGGGGCTTTGAGCTAATTTAAAGCTTCTGAGATTAATTGGAAGGGAAGATTGAATTGCTAACAAGCCAATGACAACCGATAAAACAGCAATTGCGGCACAACCATCGGAAGGGTGAGATTTTGGCATATTTATTTTTTTACGAGATTTCCATCTTTTAAGATCGACAATAAAAGCGTAAATAGTTCCGAATCTTAAAATTCGTTTCATCGCCCAACTTTCGAAATGTAGAGGCAGCTTTTTCCTTTTGATCCGTCAATAAATACGCAATTCCAAGGTGGATAATATAATCGTGGTAAAATACATTGCCGTATCGCTCCATATCAATTTTTGTATCTATACCCTTTTCGTATTCAAAGATTGCTTTTTCAAATTCCGAATTCCCAAACCATTCTTCTCCCTGTTGATAGGCTCGATAAACTCTTTTGGTTTCAGGATCAAAAAACTGATACATTTTAAAAAAATTAAAAGGTAGTGTGATCAATAAATCTTTCCCCGTATAATTTTTATAAAATTTACTACAACGTTCTATTGATTTTATGACTTGCTGCATGATGTCATCCTCTTCAATGTTTGAAACTACAATATTTGAAATCTGATTGCGCCGGTCAAGTATAAACGCGGCCTTCATAAAGTAATTTTTGGATGTTTTCTTTTTCAATAGTGGTGCCCCATTCGTGATAAAAGAATTGGGATCTATGGTCGCATTATCGAATACTAATTTGGAAAGCGTATTCGCAATATATAATTCTCTACCCTCACTAAGTATGCGTTCTTCTTCAAATTCAGGATATTTTTTAACAAAATCGTCTCTCTTTAAAAAATAGAGTTTGATTTCAGTACCCTTCTCAATAACTGTCAAATAGCCATCGCTGAATGTATAACTTAGCTTCATATGCCCCAGGTCGATCTCGTTATCGCCAATGTATTTCGCGTCAAATGTAAAAGCTGATATCTTCATCTTATTCCGACTTATTTCATAGATAACCTCATTGGAAAAATAGGGATTATCTAGAGGAACAAGCGAATTTTGTTCAGTCAGTGCAAAGTCTAAAACCCATTGACCTAACAATTTATCACTTTGTGAAAACGATGGATAAACGAATAGCAGTGAGACTAAAAAAATAAATAGGGTCTTCATGTAAATTAAAATGTTATATGGCCTATGGCGTAATAAATTTACATATTGATATCGAAACAGGCAACAATAAAATTGACGATCTGTACTAGCGTTATGAATATTATTTAATCACATTATTCTAGCTAACTTTTACAAAAGAAGAAACCAATATTGTGTTAAGCTGATAAAGGAAGCTTTAATGGGTAACTTTTATTAAATTTAAAATATTATTGTCATCGGCTACCCCAATGCAAATTTCCGAACATTATTCCATGCCAAATGAACAAAATAGTAAACGTTATTAAAGGAGATATCACTAAGGTCGAAGTCGATGCAATCGTAAACGCTGCAAACAGCTCCTTACTTGGTGGTGGTGGTGTAGATGGTGCCATTCACCGAGCGGGTGGTTCAGCTATTCTGGAAGAATGCCGAATGATAGTAGCTAGACAAGGGGGCTGTAAAACGGGTGAAGCAGTTATCACCACAGCTGGCAATCTACACGCTAAATATGTCATCCACACCGTCGGTCCTGTTTGGAACGGCGGCCAAAAGAATGAAGAGAACCTCCTGGCAAATTGTTACTCCAACTCCCTTCGACTGGCTGTGGATAATAACTGTACAACAATTGCTTTTCCGAATATAAGCACAGGTATATACAGGTTCCCGAAGGAATTGGCTGCCCAAATATCGATTAAAGCGATAAATCAGTTTCTTGAATCAAATACTACAATCAAACTAATTACAATAGTTTGTTTTGATGATGAAAATTTTCAGCTATTCAACCAATTACTTTGACGATAGGACTATGCTTTTACCATTAAAATACCTCCCTTCCCATGACTAACTGTATCGGCCAAATATTCAATGTAATCACTTAAATTAAAAGAAAGTTTTCAAACTTTTCTTTCAACTCCATTTCTAACAACGTCTAATTTTTGCTGATTGATTTCTAAGGAATTGTACAGCATACTATTTAGATCACAAAAGGCTGGACTAATCCAGCCCGATATATAGTTATGCTTTTAGCATGTGACAATCTTGAGCTAAAGAGAGCCAAAGAACGTTAAATCCCATTACAGATTCCGAGTGGAGCAAGATGGTAAAGCGGAGAGCAGGACTCTTATAATTGGTATTCTAGGAGACCAGCAATTGATTCCATTGCTGATTATATCGAATATTTGTATATTAGGATAAATACAAATATTATAATTATGTCATCCAAGATTTTCCTGCAATCATTACAAAGTAAATTAAAAGGCGGTAACGCCCGTTCTATTCATTTAAATGCATTGCCAGGAAGGTTGGCCACCCGGTTAGACCTGCAGCAGCTCGACCTCATTGAGGATGGTCTTGCCAAATCATTTTTGGATACATTGTTGACCAAAGCAAACTTCGAGTTTAAGATTTCGTTTGATAATATAGACCTCAATGAAAAAGATGCGGAGACTCAAAAGAAATTGACCATAATTTCTAAACGACTGAACTCCATCATTATAGAAAATGAAGATTATTTTAAAGAACATGGAATGAAGACCCTCGGGTTCGGCTATCCTATTCTTATAAAAAGATCTTCAAAAGACCCCTCGAAAATCATAAAAGCCCCATTATTTATTTGGCAATTAGAGGCCGTTAAATCTAAAAACAAAGTCAATGAATGGTCGTTTTTGCGAAATAAAGTGGTTCAAGCGAATGGAAAAATAGTGGATTCAGATATTCACCCGATCAGTATTAATGAGGTGCTCCTTTCTTTTATCAAAAGTGAAGATGACATCACACTCCCCAGTCTGACCAATGAGGCCTTAGATGACGCACTGATTGATAGCAACGAATTAGTAAACGCTTGTGCTGAAGTACTGGAAGCACTCAATTCGAATAGTAAGGAGCAGATACTCGAGGTGCTAAGCAAAAACTTTGAAACAGCTATCAATATATTACCCGAAGCATCCCAGATAGATGCTATCGCCAATAACAAAGCTTACATTCATTTTGGTGGTGTTTTTGGCTTGTTCAGAGCACAAAAAGAAAGTATTATTACCGACATTTCCCGCTTATTGGATCGCTTCGATACCTTTGAATTTGATGAGCTTAAAGTGGAAAATCTATCGACAACACCTTTCAGTGCGGTAGATACTGACCCAAGCCAACAGGCCATAATAAGTGCTCTTGGCAATGAACCGAATCAAATAATACAAGGCCCTCCAGGTACGGGAAAAAGCCAATCATTAACTGCACTGATCACAAATGCACTTGCCAATGGACTGAAGTGTCTTGTCGTCTGCGAAAAGAAAACAGCGCTTGATGTTATTAAAGCAAATATCGAACGTACGAATCCTCAGATCGGCGCTCTGGTAGGTGTAATTGATGATGTAAACGATGCGCGTGAAGCGATCGTAGATTCTGTCAGAGATCGTCAGATCGGAGTTCC
>JBMAAL010000132.1:0-9943 GCA_050281725.1 Sphingobacterium sp.
GCTAAGATTGAATTTTGGCAGGAAAAATTAAATCCAGATACCGTTTTTGCGATTTCAGCAAAATTAAATCATAATGTCGCCGCCGTGATGCACTACATCAAGGACAAGTTACCAATTCACGAAGCCTATTATGAGAAAGATGAGCTAACGGATAAGTCCATGCGTTTCTTTGTTTCTGAAATGATCCGTGAAAAAGTATTCAAACTATACGATAAGGAAATCCCCTACAGTACAGAAGTAATCGTCACATCATACAAAGAAGAAGCAAATATCACCCGTATTGCTGCCGAAATTATTGTAGAGCGCGATTCTCAAAAAAATATTATCATCGGAAAAGCAGGCGCCATGATCAAAAAAGTCGGCACCTATGCACGCCAGGATATTGAAGAGTTTATCGATGGAAAAGTATTTCTCGAACTTTTTGTTAAGGTGATTCCTGACTGGAGAAGTAAAAAGAACTACCTTAAACGTTTTGGGTACGACGATTAATTCGCATTGAAAAGTTCGTACAGAGACCTTTTTTTACCGACCTCTACTGCACGAACTGTTCTTCTTTTAAATTTTTACGTTGCAAAATATTCACGAAGTGCTTTAATCTGTTTCAGATTAAGCACTTTTTTTAGTTCTTCATCGGAGGCTTCCTTCACTTTTTTTACCGATTTAAACTCAGTTAATACTTTCTCAACCGTTGTTTTACCAATACCCGGAACATTTTCCAGCTCTGAAACGAAGGTTTTGCGGCTCCGTTGATTTCTGTGGAAGGTGATTCCGAAGCGGTGAGCTTCATCCCGAAGATGTTGAATAACCTTGAGGGTTTCAGACTTCTTATCCAAATAAAGTGGATATTGATCACCCGGATAGAAAAGCTCTTCCAGTCTTTTGGCAATACCGATGACCGTTACTTTCCGTTCTATCCCCAACAAGCGCAGACTCTTTAAGGCTGCGCCCAGCTGCCCCTTTCCCCCATCGATAATGATCAATTGCGGCAAAGGCTGATCTTCATCCAATAATCGCCTATAGCGTCTAAAAACAGCCTCCTCCATCGTGGCAAAATCATTGGGTCCCTCAACGGTTTTCACATTAAAGTGGCGGTAATCTTTCTTCGAAGGTTTTGCATCCTTAAAGACAACAATAGCCGATACAGGATAATTCCCCTGAATATTCGAGTTATCGAAACATTCAATATGTTGTGGGAGCACATTCATGCGCAGATCTTTTTGCATCTGCTTTAAGATGCGCTCCGTCCGAATATCCGGATTAAGCTTTTCATATTGCAACAGACGCTCTTTTCTAAAAAATGCCACGTTCTTTTGGGAAAGCTCCAACAATTTTTTCTTTTCCCCCAGCTTCGGAATCGTAAATCGAATCCGTTCGTTCTCTTCAATATCCAATTCAAAAGGTACGATAATTTCCCGCGAGAGGCTTTTGAAGCGCTCCCGAATCTCGGGTATCGCCAAGGACAGAAGCTCCTGTTCACTCTCGTCCAAACGCCTTTTCATTTCGAGGGTCTGTGTCTGAATAATAACACCATTCATGACCTTCAGGTAATTGACAAAAGCGTAACCCTCGTCTGAAGCAATGCTAAATACATCCACATTGGTAATGGATGAGTTGACCACCGTCGACTTACTCTGGTAATTGTCCAGCTTATCCAGCTTGGCCTTCATTAACTGCGCTCTTTCAAAATCCAAAGCGGCTGCTGCGGTACCAATACTCTCCTTTAAACGATTGGTCACCACAGCAATCTTTCCATTCAGAATATCCTTGATATCACTCAGGTTCTGGTCGTAATCGTCTTCGGACTGATACCCTTCACAGGGCCCCTTGCAATTTCCGATTTGATATTCAAGACAGATCTTAAATTTGCCTTTCCGTATATTTTCCTGCGTGAGGGCCAAATTGCAGGTACGGAGGGGAAACAATTCACGGATCAGATCCAGTACAATATGCATCATCCCCACCGAAGGATAGGGGCCATAATAACGAGACCCATCTTTGATGTATTGTCTAGTCCAAAAAACCCGCGGAAAAGGTTCGTTCTTGATGACAATCCATGGATAGGTTTTATCATCCTTCAACAGAACGTTATACTTGGGTTTGTGTTTCTTGATTAATGAATTCTCAAGCAACCAAGCATCAATTTCTGTATCAACTATAGTAAAAGATATACGGTTGATCTTGCGAACCAAAACACGGGTTTTGCCATTCAGCTGATTTTCATTAACGAAATACGAACCGACCCGATTACGCAGGTCCTTCGCTTTACCGATATAGATCAGCTCACTATTTTTATCAAAATACTGATAGACTCCCGGTCGATGTGGTATCTTTTTTAATTCTTCTCTATAATCAAATACGTCCATTACGTTCCAATATCAAACATTTTCAGCAAAAAGGCCAGACAACAAATCTCGAAAAAATTTATTATCTGGCCCAATGGTATTCGTTAAAATTAACTTAGAAACCTAAGCGATCATCTTTTAGTTTAGTCGCATCTTTACCGCTTGAATCCGTGGACCCATCTTCGACATCAGAGCCACCACCGCCCCAATACTGATTACAGTCAATGACACGGGTAAGCCCACCCTGCGGTTGCTCAAAATCGCCCTTGGTATACTTCAGATTTGAATCTTTATACACTTTCTGCATGTAGTAAGCAAATACGGGCATCGCTGCTGCGGCCCCCTGTCCGTACTCCATCCTGTCGAAACTAATGCCTCGATCTTCTGCACCAGTCCAAACCCCTGTAACCAGTTCCGGTGTAATACCGATAAACCAGGCATCTGAGTTATCGTTGGTTGTACCTGTTTTACCACCAATTGGATTTGTCAGCTTATACATCCATTGAATACGTCTCGCCGTACCCTGGGATACCACCTTTTTCAACATATCAACAATAATATAAGCAGATTCGCTATTTAAAGCTTTTACGACCTTTGGTGCTTTATCATAGATCGGTGTACCATTTTTATCTTCAATACGTAAGATCGCAGTTGGCTCAATCCAGGTTCCTTGATTTACAAATGCCGAATAAGCACCCACCATATCAAAGACCGACGCTTCATAAGCACCTAATGAGATCGAAGGATAATTAGGCACATCACTTGTTATACCCATCCGTTTTGTCAATGCAGCTACTTCTGCAGCACCAACTTCGTGTACCAAATAGGCCGTCGCATAGTTTTGCGAATAAGCCAATGCCTTCGCTAAAGTAATCGGGTTCCCACCTTGTGCATTTCCTCTTGGCGTCCATCCATTATAGGTTTGTTGGTAATTGGGAATACTGTAACATGGTGAATAACCATTGTCGATCGCCACCGCGTACGTAAATGGTTTCGCCGTTGATCCGACTTGACGTGTACCCATTTTTACCTGATCATATTTGAAGTGGTCAAAGTCAATACCCCCAACCCAGGCTTTAATATGTCCGGTTTTCGGTTCCATAGACATCATCGCATTGCGCAACATGAGTTTATTGTACTTAATGGAATCCATTGGCGTCATCATCGTATCAACACTTCCCTTCCATGTAAAAATATTCATCGGAACCTTTACATTGAAAGCCTTTTTGATCGCGTCTTCATTCAAGCCCTCTTCTTTCAAAATACGGTAACGGTCAGAGCGCTTCATTCCACTCATGAGCAGTTTGGCTTTATCGCCTTTAAAAGGATCCCTATTTTTCCATTGTGCGGAAAATTTAGACTGCAATTGCTTCATCCATTCTTTTTGCGAATCCTCTGCATATTGCTGCATCGACATATTGATTGTCGTATAGATTTTCAATCCATCACGATCGAGGTCATACGGCGTACCATCTGGTTTGGTGATGGACAATTTTGCAAATTCTTTTTTGATTTCATCCTTTAACACCGCTCTAAAGTATGGTGCCAAACCCTCGCCATAATTTGCAATCTTCAGCTCTAAACCAAGTGGTTTCTCCTTCGCTTTTGTAGCCTCCTCCGCCGAAATAAAATTTGCGGCAACCATATTGTTCAATACTGTATTACGGCGCGTACGTGATTTTTCGGGATACCGCACAGGAGAATATGCTCCTGGGCCTTTAAGCATTCCTACCAAAAGGGCTGCTTGTTCCGCGGTCAGTTTATCCGGAGTTGTATTGAAATAAGTCCGCGCGGCAGATTTGATCCCGTATGTATTGTAAGCACCAAAGTCTACCGTATTAAAATACATGGTAATAATCTCATCTTTGGTATAATTTCTTTCCAAGCGAACAGCGGTAATCCATTCCTGAAATTTTTGGATGACACGCTTTAGAAAGTTCTTTTGCCGTCCATCCGAAAATAGATTAAGTGCCAGCTGCTGTGTAATGGTACTTCCCCCCTGTTTATTACCTGTCAAAGTGTGAAAGATAACTGTGAATGTACGTGAGTAGTCTATCCCGGAGTGATCATAAAAGCGTTTATCTTCTGTAGAAACCAATGCTTTGACCAAATAAGGCGACAACTCGCTATACTTTACATTGGAACGGTTTTGGACATAATACGTTCCCAATACCTTATGATCTTCCGTGATAACTTCGGACGCTAAATTACTTTTGGGGTTTTCCAAATCACTGAAGGAAGGTAATTTTCCAAATACGCCAAGACGTATACTCAATATAAAGAGAAAACCTATCGCGACAATCCCGACGATAATTTTCCAAAAATTGAACGTATACCGTTTGACATCAGCCTCAGTAAGTTGATTTTTTTTTGATACTCGTTTCATCTATTTACTAAATTTCAGACGTAAATATTATTCATTTTAAAGACCGCATTGCATAGCCCATTTTTCCGTCCACAGTTCTGTTTTGCAAACTTGGATACTGCATTATTTTGATCTTTAAAGACTTCAATTAAGACATTAATGCTCACTCTATCAGATAGTGTGCCAAGAATCCCTACTTTGGCAAAGGTATTACTAATTGGGCCAAAAGCAAGAATTTAAACGTGAAAATATTGAGGCGAACTATGCGCGTTCAATCAAACAAACCGCATAGGCAACCACCCCTTCCTGACGACCGATAAATCCCATCGTTTCATTTGTTGTTGCTTTAATAGAGATGTCGTCGATATCCAAACCCGTTGCTTCAGCCAGTTTAACTTTCATTTGTGGGATATAGGGTTTGATCTTAGGAGCTTCCAGACACAGCATCGCATCAATATTGCCAAGCGTATATCCCTTCGCAGCAATCAGCGCCATACATTCTTTTAACAAAAATAAACTGCTAATGCCTTTCCAGCGCATATCTGTATTTGGGAAGTGGTAGCCAATATCTTCTAAATTAGCGGCCCCCAAAATGGCATCACATATCGCATGGACCAACACATCGGCATCAGAATGCCCAAATGCTCCAGCATGATGCTCCAATTGCACCCCACCAACAATAAATGGATGACCTTCTTTCATCTGATGGACATCAAATCCAAATCCTACCTTAATTTTCATTACATGAATTATAGCTATGCTGTCTGTTCATATCCTAAAGATACGCCCAAACCCGCGGTTTATATACAATAAAATCGGCCAATGTATGCTATTTGATAAGCTAGCATAGGTATAGATCAAACCCGATTCATCTTCGTTGAGATTCTCTGGTATGAACATCTAAAAACAATGACAGATTACTGCGAAGATAGCAATTCGCAGCTATATTTATTGCGACAAAAGGTTTCTGTCAGGTAGTGCAACGAAAATCATTGAAATAACGGTTCGACCAGATGATAAAGAGATGCATAAAAAAAGGCTATTCTTGAGAATAGCCTTTTTTTATATTATTGTCTGTTTGTTTTTCGAAACGCTTCGAAAGGTAAAGCTTAAGCTTCTACTTCTTCTGGTGCAAACTGATCATATACTTCTCCAAAAGCATCGTAGTCCTGATCGCCATTAGGCTCAAAAACCTGAATATCTTTTGATCGAGCAAAATCAACTATTTCAGTGTTGACATTTTCGTCAGCGACAACCACCATATCGGTAAAATGCAAAGCACCTTTATAGATAGCCTCATAACTACCATCACCGTACACCTGCGCATCCGCTGCTTTAAAGGAACCTTCTGGCGCCATTTCAGCATACTTTGTACCTAATGTACCTTTAAATTCTTCATTGAATAAAGAGTACATCACTTTTGCATCCTTGAATGTAGGATCGTCTTTATAAGTTGTCTTCACGTAAGCCGGTACCAAAGCAGAGAACCATCCATGACAGTGTACTACATCAGGGGACCATCCTAATTTCTTCACAGTTTCCAACGCTCCTTTACAGAAGAACACTGAACGCTCATTATTGTCTGCAAAGAATTCGCCATGCTCATCACTAAAAACTTTTTTACGCTGAAAGTAGTCTTCATTATCCAAGAAATACACCTGCATACGGGCCGCAGGTAATGAAGCAACTTTAATAATTAGCGGATTATCATTATTATCCACAACAATGTTCAAGCCTGAAAGACGAATAACCTCATGTAATCTATTTCTACGCTCATTGATATTCCCAAAACGCGGCATTAAGATCCGGATCTCAAAACCCTTTTCTTGCATCGCTTGCGGAAGTTGACGTGTAATTTCAGAAATTTTAGTTAATTCGAGGAAAGGCGACATCTCGTGAGTAATAAACAATATCTTCGTTTTTGCCATCTCCAGTTATTTTTATTTATTATTTTCGAACAGTAAAATCGGTCTACAAAGGTACGAAAAAAATACTTACTATGCAATTTACTATTAATCATCGTTTTATATTCCCAAAATATTATGCAACTTTGCCAACAAAAACTAAATAGCAAAGTGGAAATTTTCAAAACGAAAGCATCTCTCCAAGCATACCTGCAACAAGCCCGATCAACAGGTCAAAAAATTGCTCTAATCCCTACGATGGGCGCTTTACATGAAGGACATTTATCCTTATTAAATTATGCAAAACCAATCAGCGATATTCGTGTTTGTAGCATTTTTGTTAACCCCACACAATTTAACGATCCGAAAGATCTCGAAAAATACCCACGGCCCATCGAAAACGACATCAAATTATTGGAATCCGTCGATTGCGACGTTCTCTTTTTACCAAGTGTTGGTGAAATGTATCCCGATAAAAATGAGGTCTGGCATCTTGATCTTGGCGAACTGGACCAAATTTGGGAAGGTGAAAAACGCCCCGGGCATTTCCAAGGTGTCACCCAGGTGGTTTATAAATTATTTACATTGGTACAACCGGACATTGCATGTTTCGGACAAAAAGATTTTCAACAGGTCATGGTCATCAAACGCATGATAGCCATGAAGGATCTCCCGATTCAATTGGCGATATGCCCTATCATTAGAGATCAAGACGGCCTGGCACTGAGCTCTAGAAACGCGCGCTTAAGCGAAGCTGGAAAAAGAACCGCTCTGGCACTCTCCCGTTCCCTGCTATACGTAAAAGATCATCTACATGCCCCTATCCCACTCGAGGAAATAAAAGACAAAGCGCTGCAGATGCTAACAGACACCGAAGGACTAACCGTTGAATATTTTGCCATATGTGAGAGTTCGACCTTAAAAGAAGTCAATCACATCGATTTCAGCAAGCAGCATGTCGCACTTGTCACGGCCTGGGTCGAAGGTGTCCGTTTAATAGATAATATGATTCTGAATAATTTGTCAAATTAATTGACAAATCTTTCAAATTCAGTAGAAAGCCCTACCTTTGCGCCATGGTAATAGAAGTAATGAAATCCAAGATTCACCGCGTTAAAGTCACACAGGCGGAATTGAATTATGTGGGTAGTATCACAATAGATGAAGATTTGATGGATGCCGCAAATATCATCGCTAACGAGAAAGTTCAAATCGTAAACAACAATAATGGAGCCCGTCTTGAAACATACGTCATCCCAGGTCAACGTGGATCAGGCATTATCTGTTTGAATGGTGCTGCGGCACGCTTGGTTCAAGTAGGCGATATTGTTATCATCATTTCCTACGCAACCATGGACTTTGAAGAAGCTAAGCAGTTCAAACCTTCCGTTGTATTCCCAGACGACAACAATCATCTGATTAAATAATCAGGAAGCACTGTAAGCTTAGTATATAGCTATTTCATATTTATTTAATGAGTAGATCACGAATACTCACAAAATAAAATCGTATTTTTGAAGCGTTACCCTAAAAAGTAGCGCTTTTTTATGTACCGAAAAACAACGAAATCCCCACGTCAGCTTATCGCATTATGCCAATTGGTATTAATGTCGCTGATTATTATTTCGGGTGTTGTTTTCATGCACAAAGAGGTAAAATCGACTGGTGAAATTGTCATGCACACCCACCCTTATGATTTTACAAAGAAACAAAAGCCGCAAGAAACAGATGACCAAATCGAATACCTCAATGTCATCTATCACAATACCTACGTACAAACTGAATTTACTGTCCTTGAGCTTCCTATTCCGCGTGAAGTAAAAGAGGAACGCTATCATTTATTTTGTCCGGAAGCGTTCACCACAACTATAGATCATTACCACTTACGTGGTCCTCCCAGCTTAGCATAAACTAAAATTCAAAGACTTCGAAGGCCTGCAGTCCAGGATGACCAAACTCGTATTGTGCAAAAAAACAATATGTTAGCCATGCGCTCAATTGATTGGTCCGGTAGCTACGGAATGTTATACCTATCGATAAATGTCTTTTGATACCATCTTTTCGTTGCCTCTTTTTCGAGCATTGTCTTTCCACAATGGCGAAAACGTTTACTGAATAACCTTGGCGGAAGTTCAGTACGTTACCTGGTATAAAGCACCTTACTAAAAAGACAAGCCATTCGCCTATTTTCGACAGGTTCGCAATACCTCGAACGCCATTTACGCGATAGGAATAGACCATGCTATACGAGGCTTATATGTTTAAAATTTTTATCAAATTACGATGCTAAAGCAATACACTTTATTGGCCACCTTACTGGCTAGTACATCCACTATATACGCCCAGTCAAAACTTGAAGGCTACTTGTTCAATAAAAATCATGAAGCGGTTCCTTCCGGTACCCTGACCTTAAAAAACAGCAAGCTCGCCACCACATCTGATCAAGATGGATACTTTAAGCTGTCTGCAATAACTACGCAAAAAGTAAACTTAAATATATCCGCAGTAGGCTATCGCTCCATCAGTAAAGTCATCTCCTTAGACACTTTAAAAGCACCATTGCAAATTCAACTGGAGGAAGACAACCTCAATTTGGATGAGGTTGTGGTTTCAGCTACACGTTATGGCGTCAAACGTAAAGATGCTCCTGTGGTGGTCAATGTCATCGGCCCCAAATTATTTAATGCGACACAATCTGTCGCCATGTCGGAAACATTGAATTATCAACCGGGTGTACGGGTAGAAAACAATTGCCAGAATTGCGGTTTTTCACAAGTCCGGCTTAATGGTCTCGAGGGCCCCTATTCACAAATACTGATCAACAGTAGGGCGGTGTTTTCCGCACTAAATAGCGTATACGGATTGGATCAGATTCCAACCAGTATGATCGATCGTATTGAGGTTGTGCGCAGTGGCGGTTCGGCCTTATTTGGTGCCAATGCGATTGCAGGAACAATCAATATTATTACAAAAGATCCCGTAGAAAACGACTGGCAGGTCAAATCCACCAACTCACTTATTGGTGGCAAAAGCTGGGATAATACCGTCGATTTTAATACCTCAACCGTTACGGAAGACCTCAAAAGAGGAGCCACATTCTACGGTATGCACCGTAATCGCGAAGCTTACGATGCGAATGGTGACGGTTTTTCGGAAATAACCAAACTTCGTAACACCACTTTTGGCACAAAATTATTTTACAAACCGAGTGACCTGGATAAGATAACGGTTGACTTTAGCACCGTGAACGAGTTCCGCCGCGGTGGTGATCAACTCGATAAAGTACCGCACCTGACGCAAATCACCGAGCAATTGGAAACCAGTTCGCTTGT
>JBMAAL010000133.1:0-9860 GCA_050281725.1 Sphingobacterium sp.
GGCACTATTGCCTAAGGCGTTGCAAAGGTAAGAATAATATTGGAATAAACAAATAATTTAAATAATTGATTTTTAAGATGATCGGATTCTTTTCTGCTAAGTGATAATAAATTGAGTCGTGTTACATAGATTTAGCTCACTTTGAAAAGTTTTATTTTGAATGTGAAACTATTTTATAGTCTACAGTTTGTTTATTCATTTATTAATAGAAACTTAATATTTCAACCTTAAATTTGGTGTTAGTATGAATCAAGGACCACTTGTACATCAGCGTTGGCTGCAAGCTATTAAAGAGAATAATGATACGGCTGCATACGAGGAATTATACCGATATTGCTGGAAAGATCTTTATCAGCATGCTGCTCGTCGAATCCTAGACCGACAGGATGTGGAGGACATTCTTCAGGAGCTGTTTGTTCAATTTTGGGAACGACGTCGTACCATCGATATCCAGATGAACCTCCAGGCCTATTTGAAAGGAATGCTCAAATATAAAATTATAGACTTTTTCAATTCCAATAAAGCCAAAGATAAATTGTTGGATCATTGGAGCAAGCACATTTTTGATTATGTACAGGAGCATCCAGAGGATCTCAAAACATATTTAGCTTTAGAGAAATTGTTGGAGGAAGAACTGGAGATTATGCCCCTTAATATGAGACAGGCACTTTTATTGAAATGGGAACATTTATCCATTCGAGAGATTGCCACGCGTATGGGCCTATCTGAGCAAACGGTCAAAAACAATCTTACGGAAGCATCCAAACGACTACGGAAAGCTATTTTGGGCTACCAACATGTTCAAAACGGTAGTTTCACCCTTCTCTTGGTCTTTATTATAGACGAGCTCGCTAAGTAGCTTGCTTACACATTCCCCAAAATTCCTATTTTCTAAACTTTGATCATTTAACAATTCTTTCATACAACATTAACTATTTCTTGAAGTACTTAGGGGCTTTTTTGCGGACTTGTATATAAACAGTGGGCATAAAAAGTGAAAAGAAGAATTTTTGAATTGTTAATGGATAGGTACCGCCAGAACAAGGCTAGTACAAGTGAACGCAAACTGATTGATCATTGGTATGCTGGACTCGACAGTGAAGAGGTACCTGATTATAACGTTGGCGAAAACGCGTTATGGGGAAGAATTCAACGACAAATTGGAAATACGTCCACGAAGAGCGTGCCCGTCCAAAAGATGTTGTACTGGTCTGGAGTGGTGGCGGCATGTTTATTACTCTGTTTGAGTGCGTTGTTTTGGAAAACAGCTGATCAAGCAGTTTCTCGCAAAGAAGCTTTACTTCAGCCAGGATATCGGATTTTTGAAACGGGCGTTGCGCAGCGTAAAAAAGTTCAGCTTGCCGACGGGTCAACGGTGATTTTAAACGCACGTTCAAAGTTAAAATTGGATACGGTTTCTTTCGGTAGAAAGGATCGTGCGGTGGAGCTCCTTGTTGGGGAAGCTTTTTTTGATGTTAAGAAAGATTCTACTAAAGCTTTTATTGTCAAAGCTCAACAAATACAAACGACTGTTTTAGGAACTTCCTTTACGGTGAAGAATTACATCGAACTCGATGACATTTCGGTGTCGGTATTTACTGGTAAAGTACAGGTGGCAGGAAGTGGCAGTCGTTTAGGAATCTTGGAAAGAGGGGATCAGGTTCGTTATTTCAAAAACAGTAATAAAAGCAGACAGGAAAATTTTGATCTCCTGACGCGCAATAGCTGGATTGAAGGGCAGGTGTATCTCAAACAAAGTAGTTTTGCAGAGTTGGCTGTGGCTGTTAAAAATATCTATGATGTGGATCTTAAAGCCTCAGATACCCCTATTTCCCAACAGCTCTATAGCATGCCTTTATCTAGAAAGTTATCATGGCCGGCTACTTTAGAAAGTATTAAGGCCATTCATCACAATAAGTCCAGAAAGGAGGGGAATAAGGTGCTGATTTATTAAATGAGAATAAAAAGAGCCGACGACCGCCATCGTCAGCTCCGATTGATACATCCACTGAATAGCGGATGATAAACATATACAAAACCTGTTGAGATATTATATACGTAAACAAATTTATGAAATTTAACCAATACGTTACGCAAAACGATATTAAGTTTATGATAAAGACATCGCTGGTAGGATTACTTCTATCGATAGTTTCTGTCGAAATACTCTTGGCTTCTGTCGTCCACGGACAGCTGCTTAATAGAGAAATTTCCATTTCTTTTAACGAATCTACTATTCCGAAGGCTTTTGAGCGCCTGGAATCTCAAAACATACATATTGCTTTTGATGCCACAAAATATAATCTGTCGCGGAAAAAAGTTAGTGCCAAGATTTTTAACAATAGCAATGTCAAAGATGTTATGCGTTACCTTCTTCAAGAGACAGGTTTGATAGCTCATGACAATGGGGTATATATTACGTTGGTCGAAAAAAGCGTGCAACAGAACGGACGTATCTCCGGAAAAGTCTTTGATGATCGTGGACAGGCGCTTGCAAACGCAAGTATTAGATTGATTGGTCTCCATAAAGCTGTGCAGACAAGTGTAGATGGTAGTTATATTATAGTCGCAGAACCAGGTGTTTATGCGTTGGAAGTAAGTTATTTGTCCTATCGTACACAACGTATCGAAGGCGTGAAAGTCGAATCAGGACAGCGCACTGCATTAAATATTGCCATGAAAGCGCAGATAAATGCATTGGAAACTGCGGTTGTTACTATTCCATTCAAAAAAGCATCTGTGGCAGGGCTCTATGCGGCGCAAAAAAATGCGGCTTCAGTGACCGATGGTATTTCTGCTGAACAAATTAGCCGCACACCCGATAATGATATGGGCCAGGTGTTAAAACGTGTGACGGGATTAACAACTGTAAATAACAGAAATGTAATTGTGAGAGGTATGTCCGATCGTTATAATCAAGCGATGCTCGATGGTGTTGTGATTCCAAGCACATCGCAGAATAGACGTGATTTTTCCTTTGATATTATTCCCACGGAGATGGTAAGTTCCGTTATTGTCAATAAAACTGCAACACCGGATGTATCGGCTGAATTCTCTGGTGGACAAGTGTCGGTGAATACATTAGATATTCCGGAGAAGAATTTTACCACAATACAATATGGAATTGGTGGAAACTCCCGTACAACTGGGAAAGACTTTTATCGCCTCGGGGAGCGTAAATCATCGGAATTTTTTGGATTTATTCACGCATCATCCAAACAACCTGAAGGCATCCTGCCCTGGTTTTGGAATGGTGAAGCGAGGCGTTTAGATGCGCCCCCGGGCTATATTTTGGATGACTCAAAGTTAAATGAGGAGTTTCTGATGCCCGGTTCAAATCTGAAGTATAATCAGGTTGATGCTATAGCACAATCAAAACTTGTTAATGCAGATGCGATGAAATTATATCGTTATAAAGCTAGTCCAAATCAAAATTTACGGTTTGCATTGGGGAGACGATATGGTTTTTCAAATGGATTATTGTTTGGGTTCTCTGCTTCTGCAAATATTCGGAATGAACAGAATATTATCCCTTTCAATAATGTCAGGGGATCTAATATCATCAATTTATATGGAGAAAAACAGCATATGATTGAAAGTGACACCATCGGTCAAAATGGGGCTGGGACTTCCTATCGTTTTAATAGCAGCAGTGGACTGGTGGCGAATTTTGGATTGAAGGGGCAGGATTTCAAACTTGCATTTAAAAACATGTATGCCCGCACCTTTAACAATAACTATAGCGAGAACATTCGTTCGATTTTTACAAATTTAAGTAATCCTCCAACCAAAAACCAATATCAATTGCCTGAAGCAATGTCTTTGCAGCAACATCAGTTAAGCGGTGAGTATCAATTGCCCTGGAATGTAAAGGCTGAGGGTATGTTGGCCTATAATAGAATCAAGCAGCAGATTTTGGATGAGCGTAAACTGCGCTATGGATTGACAACAATATTGGATGATAAATATATTTTCCAGAGTCCCAATTTATTGAGTCTTTCCAATTGGTCCAATCATTCGGAAATAGGATTCGATTCTCGGATGTGGACCGAAATTAATGAACATGATTTTAATTGGGCGATGGCATTTTCGCGTATGTTTGGAGCGGGAAAACCAGTCAGTACACTAGTAAAAGTTGGTTATCAAGGCTGGAAGAAAAATCGTGATCTGTCTGTTTTTAGGCTTTTGCCTTTTACTAGGTCTTATATGCCCAACGACCCCTCCAAAGCAGCTCCACCAATAGAAATACCTTACGATGTTCTGTTTTCTGCAGCTAATATTGGGAATGGTGTTGGTCAGGCTTACTATTATCCAGAACCCATTGGGGGAAATGTTTACGATGGCACGATGAGTTCGCACGCGGGATATTTGATGTTCGATCAGAAGTTTTGGAATAAGCTGAGGATAGTTTATGGTGTTCGTGCAGAGTATTATAATTTACAAAATCGGCAGGATGAAATGTTTAGGAAGCAGAATGGAGATCCCAGTGAGGATAACAATAAACTCCTCTTATATAAACTGATGATCCGCGAAAAGAACTGGAAACTATTGCCATCCATAAATGCTACCTACAGTGTTAGTAATACCTTTAATCTGCGGGGAAGTTACTCAAAAACAGCTATTCGACCAGATTTTAGAGAAACAGGCTTCTTTGGATTTTATGATTTTGAATTAGATGCGATCGTCTCGGGGGATAATGTAGAGTCCACTTTCATCGACAATGTGGATATGCGTTTGGAATGGTATCCGAGTCCAGGAGAGATTATTTCCTTAACAGGATTTTATAAGTATTTGGATAAACCGATTGAGTTAATTGAAAATGAAGATGTCAGTCCTGGAAGTGCTTATGTTTTCAATAATATGGAGTCTGCTAAGAATATGGGGTTAGAATTTGAAATCCGTAAAAACCTAAGTTTTCTTGGGGCTGCTGATTGGTTGTCTAAAGCTTTTATAAACGCAAATGGAACATTGTTGAAATCCGAAGTGAATGCATTGAGCCAATGGCGGCATAAGCTGGTAGATAATGTAACATTGGCAGAAAGGCAAAAAAATAGGGCACCGAATCAAGATCGCCCACTAATGGGGCAATCTCCCTGGCTGTTGAATGTCGGGATGGGGTATTGGGGGGATGATTTTGGAATAACAGCAAGTTACAACCATAGGGGATACCGCACAAACACAGCTTCTGTTAATCCCAATAGAGTGGAGTATGAGCTTGCACCAAAACAGCTCGATCTGCAAGTCTATAAACGTTTTTTGAAACAACAACTGGAAGTAAAATTCAATGCGGCCAACCTCTTGGATGAGTGGACCCGGTATTATCAGAATCAATCTGCTTACAGTGAATCTATCGGCGGAGATGGAGAGAAAATCTTTGAGCTCGTTAGAGGGGATAATAAATATAATAGAGCAGATGACGATATCATAACGTATCGTAAAAAGGATGGACGAAGGTTTAATCTTTCAGTGACCTATAGCTTTTAAAATAAAAAACTACTGCGCGAGGCAGTTTCATATCACTCCTTAATAATGTACACGAGTTCCGGGATTGTCCCACTAGCACAACAGGAAAATAAAATAGAAACAGAAAACGGGTGATTGAAAACAACTATGCAACCTTATGAAATGCTATCCCATAGGGATGCATAGTCTAAAAAATGATCTTGTGATGGCAAAACTAGTAATTATTTAACGCAAAATGAAAAAAATCTTAACAGTAGCAAGTCTATGCGCAATCGCATTAGCTTCTTGTAACAAAGACAATGTAGGACCTAATTCAGATTTGAATGCTGGTTTGCCAAACAAACCTCAGGCAACAATTCCGACCGATGCTGCCGGTATTATTACTAAAACAACCCTTTCAGCTGATACCGTATGGAAAATTGACGGTGTGGCTTTTGTAAAACCAGGTGCTACGTTAACTATTCAAGCTGGTACATATATTACTTCTGGATTAACTAAAGCGTATAATGATCAAATCACTGGGTTGACACAAAATATCAAAGGTGTTTTAGTCGTGCCTAAAACGGCTAAATTGATCGCTAATGGTACTGCTGCTGCACCAATCGTTTTTACTTCTCCAAATGCGGGAGGATCTCGTAATCCTGGTGATTTTGGAGGTGTGGTGTTATTGGGGAATGCAACAACAAACCAAGTGTCTACAAAAAGAATTGAAGGTATTCCTCAACCTATTGGAGTAGATGTAACTTATGGCGGTACAAATGCAGCCGATAATTCTGGTTCATTGAAATACGTACGTATTGAATTCGCTGGTTATAATTTAACGGCTGATAATGAAATTAATGGATTGACTTTAGGTGGCGTTGGTACGGGTACTACTTTGGAAAATATCCAGGTATCTTGGGGTAAAGATGATGGATTCGAATTCTTTGGTGGTACTGTAAATGCAAAATACTTAGTAGCCTTATCAAATGATGATGATGATTTTGATTTCGACCATGGGTATACAGGTACAATTCAATATGCCTTATCATTAAAAGATCCAAATTCGACAAACAGTACTTCGAGCGGTAGTTCTGATTCAAATGGCTTGGAATCGGATAATGAAGGTACAGCTCCATATGCTGCTACACCTAAGACTCGTCCGGTATTAAAGAACTTTACATTCCTGGGTATTAAAGATGTGACAGTGGCGAGTTCTAAATTGAAATTCGGTAACCGTTGGAGAAGAGCTACCGAGTATGATATCCAAAACTCAATTATTGCTGGTTATGCAACAGGTGCAGCATTTCAGGATGGTGCGACAGGTACATTCTCTGGTAATGTTGTGCATGCTTATACTGCTGCGTTTAGCGGTGCTACGCCGACTGGGAACCAAACAAATGTCTCGGCGGATGCTGCTGCTTACCTGAAGTTAGCGGGGGGCGTCAATATCTTTTATCCAACGGCGTCCTTGTTTAATCCTGCATTCCTAAGACCTCTTTCTACATCACCAGCATATGGTAATGGAACAACAACGTATAGTGGTGCATTTCATCCAACAACTGCTCCTTGGACAGCAACTTGGACTCAATTTGATCCAAAAAATTACTAATTAATATTTGTTGAGTGAGCCATTTTAATGGCTCACTTTTTAATGCTTTGTATATGATAAAAAACATATTTTTCTATTTTGTTGTCCTTTGGGCCGGATGGGGGCTATACTCCTGTCAGAAAGGTGAGTTAGTTCAAGGGGAAGAGGAACTGGCTCGCATTACTTTTAAATCTTATAGTTCCGCATCAGTGGATGTCAAGCGAATAACGGTAGATGGAAAAGTTGCGAACAACGACAATACCAATTTTATTTTTATACGAAATAAAGATGCTGACTCTTCATTGATCGTTGCTTTTGATAGCAAGGGTCAGAAAATTTTGGAGCAACGCTTATCCATCAAATCAGGACTAAATACTTTTGGCGTACATAGTAAAAGTCCTATTGATCCCTCACTTGTAGTGGGCGAAAATCCTTTGGGTGATGATGTGCAGCCTATTCGTGGTGTGATGCAGGTTAAAATATTAAATTTTAATAAAACGATATCGCCAAAGGGTGAGCCAATTCGATTGGCAGTTTATCAAGGTAAGCCTGTTTTTGACGAAAGCTGGGGTATGGATCTGGTGAAATATGATGAAACTCCTATCTTGACCACTGACTTGATATCAGATAAAATCCCCGAAAAATTTATCAAGATACCCGTAGACCCCATTTTTGCTGTAAAGGCGCAAGTGTTGGACAAGGATTCAAAACCCGTTCTTATCGATGGGCAAAAAGTGTATTTGTTTTTTTACTTTTCAGTAGGAGTAGCTGTTGTGTATCTCCCGCAAAAAGAATCTGATGCTCCTTTAGATGTGGACGCAGTCTCAGAAATCGGTGGTATTGGCTATAGTCTCGATAATATCTGGTTGCAGAAATAACTTTAGTAGAAAAAATGTGCTGTCGATAATTGGGTTAAAACTAAACAATAATCATGAAAGGCATCAGTGATTTTAAACATCGAAAACTATTGGCTATTTCCATTAAAATTCAAGGAGAAGTAGTCGATGTTATTGATGCAGAAGTGCTTTCTAAATTGCGTGGAGAATTTGCGAATCTCAATGAGCTATATTGTCAATATAGGGAGCTATTGCAACAATTGGAAAGAGTCGTGCGGGACTACGATTCGAAGGAACGGTGTATTCGTTCTGAAATCTTGTCTCGCCCTCTTCGTAAATTAGCCAAAAATGGACAAACGGGAGCAGATCTTCGGATGGTGATTAATTCGTTAAACTCCTGTGCGCATTGATGAAACTATTTTTTTGAGTTATCCTGTATGCTTACTTCAATAGGTATTGTCTGATAACTGCTACCTATATATTTTGAACTTAAGGTATTCATTTTTTCAGATGTAAGAACAGCGTTTTTAGCGCGCGTGTTTTTAGTATTGATTATTTTCAAGGCTTCCTGTATTAACGCATCTCTACGGTCACCTATTGGAGCTAAAGGTAAATAGGCAAACTCATCAGTCACTTTCTGCGGAGTAATTCCATTGCCATAATCTCCTTGCCCTATAGTATTGTAGATTTTATAGATCATAGGGATCAAATGCCATGAACGCTCGTTACCGCGGATCTCTTCTGGGGTAGAAATGGTTGTTGAAGCCATATCTTTACCATAGGTTCTGGCGCCAACCTGAACAATTTGTAGGTATGGATTTAATCCATTAATCATCATTTCGGATGCGGAAGCCGTGTTCGGTCCGGTGAGGATAAAGATTCTTTTTAGCTGTAAACCTTGTTTTAGTACCTCGCTAGCGATAAAGGAATAACCATCTGGCTGTCTCTGTAGCGTTGCTTCAAACGTGTCTTCAATAGGTTTAAGATTTTTGTTTCCTCGATATTTGGCAAAAATATAGTTTTCTTTAACATCTGCCATTAATAATGCGCAGAATGAGGCAAAGGCGACTTGACCGCCTGGATTATACCGAAGATCGACAATCAATTCCGTTATGTGTTTTGATTTGAAATCTTTTATTACTTCTAATAAGGAATAGGCTCCGCTGAAATCAAATTGGCTTATAAAAATGTAACCGACGTTGGGAGAAGATGAAATGACTTTCGACGTATAGACAACCGGCTGTGAGATGTACGACGATGGAAGGTTGAATACTCTACCGTCAAGTCGTTTCACTTGGATCGTTGGTAAATGTAATGATTTGTTTAATAGTGATTGGAAGTTCATCTGATCCATTAATGTCGAATTCATATGGGTTAGACTGTCTCCTCTTTGAAGTCCTGCCAAATCTGCCTCACTAAAAGGAACTACTTGAGTCACTAATTGAATAGATCCTAACTGATTGTGCAATTGAACCATATCGAAGCCAAATGTATTTGTTAGCGTATTTCCATAGGTATCACTATTTAGGGTTTGTAAGATGGTTGAAAAATGATCTTCAGGGTATAGGATGCTTTTGAAAAACAAATCCGGCTTTTGTTGGTAGCCCCCAGCTGATCCAATTTTATCGTTCCAGTAGTAATAGTGCTTCATCTGGTCTAATGTCCATAGGTTAATGGTTGCATTTAAGCCTGGTTCGTTAAGTGGAGGATCTTTCTCGCATGAGAAAACAAACGATGAAAAAAAAGCTAAAACAATAATTTTTGATTTACGCATTTTTTAAAATTTTACTGAAATAAAAATACGTATTATGTCGGTGGTGTTTGTGTTATCTTTTTGTTGTTCAAATGTTTAATTACTTTAAAGAGGAGGCTTTTTTGCGTTTGCCGTACCAAAGAATAAGATTTCGATAAGAGAAGGAGTAATAAAAAAGGCATCACCGTGAAGTGATGCCTTTGGCTTGTATAAATCAAAGAATATCGATTAATAAAGC
>JBMAAL010000134.1:0-9722 GCA_050281725.1 Sphingobacterium sp.
TCATCCAAAGATGAGATCAGATGAGCCTCCGTTCTGTTCTTTTTCATCTCCGCGCGGACAGCTTCAATTTTAGAAACCGTTGACTGTCCCGTAATATTTTCGCCCAGCAGGTAGGCCTGTGCCTTAGGCAGCTCCGGTCGTCCTTCCCATAATGATGACAACAGGTCAACATGACCATCTACTTTGATCTCCAAAGGCTCCAAAGTATGCTGAACAGATTGGGCCACTAATAATGAAGCGAGATTCCCGTCAAAAGCAACCTTAGCACCAGCGCCCAACTGCTCGCCCAACCAATCTGCATACTCCGCTGCACCTTGCACTTTCAATTTCACCAATTCAAAACCTGTTCCTGCCAATTGTTCCACTGCTTGGACAAAATAGCGAGAATCGGTCCAAAGGCCGGCAAAATCCTGTGTGATTGCCAACGTCCCTGCTGATCCTGTAAAACCAGACGCCCAGGCAATGCATTTATAACGTTCCGGTAGATATTCACTAATATGAGGATCAGAAGATGGAATGATATATCCATCGATTCCCTGAACCTTCATCGCCTCACGAATGGCAGCTAATTTTTCGATATGCTTCATGTCGTCTATACAATTTTATGCAAGTTAGGATTTTTTAGGGTCGAATGCCTAACTTTAAGCCAAATAAAACAAACGAACTACAGCGAACGCTTTTCCCTAAAATTGGCAGCGTTCCAGTAATTACAATACATCCAATGGAATATCCATGATTTCCAAACACGAATAAAAATAACCGTGCCAACAAGCTCTTCGAAGATAAGCTGGATATACCGTAGGACTATAAAAATATGATATATGAACCAATTTGTGCTAAGTGCTATTGCTTTCTCTGCCTACACGTTAACGACCGTTGCGACGCCAATATATGCGCAGGATCTTCGTAGTAAAATTCAGGATGCATTCACCCAATTTCAAAATCAGGAAAACCTCAGAAATGGCTTGAGCTCATTGACCGTTTTCGACGGAAAAACAGGCCAGACTGTATTCGCAGCAAATGAGAACGTTGGATTGGCGACCGCCTCCACGATGAAGGTCATCACTGCGGCCACCGCCTTGGACTTCCTGGGCAAGAATTTTCAGTTCAAAACAACCCTGTATTATACAGGTGAAATCGACGAGAACGGGGTGTTAAGCGGAAATATTATTGTGGCAGGTACGGGGGATCCTACCCTCGGCAGTGCCCGTTATCCGGAGACACAAGCAACAACGATACTGAACAAGTGGCTTACAGCAGTCCAAAATGCCGGTATCAAAAGTATTAATGGGGCAATCATCGCCGATGATCGACTTTACAATGGAAACCAGCTTCCAGGGGGCTGGATCTGGACCGACATGGGCAATTACTATGGCGCTGGAATTTCATCGCTCAATTGGTGTGAAAATGCTTTTGGTATTAACTTTCAGCCAAGCACTAAAGTCGGAGCTAAAGCTGAGATCGCCAATTACACAACACCAGTTCCGTATCTGGAAATTATCAATGAAACAACCACGGGTAAATCGGGAAGCGGAGACAATGTGTACGCCTACGCTGCCCCCTATTCAACCAAGATATTTGTGCGCGGCACCTATGGACAAGACCTCAAGAAAACAATCGAGCTCTCCTCACCAGACCCTGCCTATGATCTCGCTTATCAATTAAACGAAGTACTAAGTAACAACGGTATTACCGCCAGCGAACTACCTGCTACCGGAACCAAAATGGATTCAGTTGATATTTCAAAAAAACAGACCCTCGATATCCATCTATCTCCAACCCTAGACAAAATTGTCTACTGGTTTAACCAAAAGAGCATCAACCTTTACGGAGAGGCCTTGTTGAAAGCGATTGCTTATACAACAGCTGGTAAAACGGGCACCGATGATGGCGCGTATTATGTACAAAAATATTGGAATGCCAAATTAGGCATCAAATCCGGTGAACTCAATAGTATGGATGGTTCGGGATTATCGCCTCAAAATCGAGTGACCACATCAGCGATGAATAAGATTATGCAGTATGCACAAAAACAAAGTTGGTATCCCTCCTTCTACGAAAGTCTTCCAACCTATAACAATATGAAGATGAAAAGTGGAACAATTGGCGGCGTACTTGGTTATACTGGGGTACATACCAATAAAACAGGGCAGTCGTTTACCTACACTTTACTGGTTAACAACTACGCTGGATCGGCGTCCAGCATGCGTCAGCAAATGTTTAAATTATTAGATGTCCTGAAGTAACATATTATTGTCTAATTATAATAAGATATTGGCAAATATTTCCAATTATCAAAAAGAATGATAGATTTGTAGCCTTAAATTAATAAAATCGTAATGAGTAACACTAATCGTAAACAGGCAGCGTTAAACTACCACGCAATGGGTAGACCTGGTAAAATAGCTGTTGTTCCGACCAAACCAACAAATTCGCAAAGAGACTTATCATTAGCATATTCTCCAGGTGTAGCGGAGCCATGTTTGGCTATTGCTGAGAACAAAGAAGATGCTTATAAATATACCGCAAAAGGAAACCTTGTTGCTGTTATCAGTAATGGTACAGCAGTATTGGGCTTAGGCGATATCGGCGCCCAAGCTGGTAAACCAGTCATGGAAGGTAAAGGTTTATTATTCAAAATTTTTGCCGACATTGATGTATTTGACATCGAAGTGGACACCAAAAATGTCGATGAGTTCGTCAACATCGTCAAAGCATTGGAACCTACTTTTGGAGGTATCAACCTGGAAGATATCAAAGCGCCGGAATGTTTTGAAATCGAACGCCGTTTAAAAGAAGAAATGAACATCCCTGTGATGCACGATGACCAACATGGTACTGCAATCATCTCAGGTGCAGCATTGATCAATGCCTGTGAAATTATCGGTAAAGATATTTCAAAAGCAAAAATCGTCGTCAATGGTGCTGGAGCAGCTGCAATGTCATGTACGGCAATGTATATTTCAGTAGGTGCTAGAAAAGAAAATATTGTGATGCTGGATAGCAAAGGTGTGATCCGTACGGATAGAGAAAATCTAGACAGTATGAAAGCACAATATGCAACGGATCGCGATATTCGTACCCTGGCAGACGCTGTAAAAGATTCAGATGTATTTATCGGTCTATCGGCAGCAGACGTCATGTCGGCAGAAATGTTGTTATCGATGGCTCCAAACCCAATTGTATTGGCGATGGCAAATCCAAATCCTGAGATTGCTTATGATTTGGCGATGGCAACACGTAACGATATTATCATGGGTACAGGTCGTTCAGATTATCCTAACCAAGTAAACAATGTATTGGGTTTCCCTTATATCTTCCGTGGTGCTTTGGACGTACGTGCAACAGCAATTAACGAAGAAATGAAAATTGCCGCAGTGCGTGCAATTGCAGACTTGGCGAAACAACCTGTTCCAGAAGAAGTAAATCAAGCCTATAACACCAGCAATTTAAAATTCTCGGAAGAATATATCATTCCAAAACCTACCGATCCGCGTTTGATCACTGAAGTTTCCATGGCTGTTGCAAAAGCGGCCATCGCATCAGGTGTAGCACAGACCGTAATCGAAGACTGGGATCAATACAGCGATGCTTTACGTAAACGTCTTGGTAAAGATGATGCGATTATGCGCAATTTGACCATGGCTGCTAAAAGAGATCCTAAACGTGTTGTTTTTGCAGAAGCAGACAATTACAAAACGTTGCGTGCGGCACAGATTGTTAAAGAAGAAGGCATTGCAATTCCAATTCTTTTAGGCAGAAAAGATAAAATCGAACGTCTAATCAAAGAATATGCTTTTGAACTGGATGGCCTTGAAATTATCGACCCAGTTGCTGAAGTAGATGGCGAAACAGAGCGCTCGAGGAAATTTATCGAGCACCTTTATAACAAAAGACAACGCCGTGGTATATCGAAATACGACGCCCGTAAGTTGATGTACGACCGCAATTATTTTGGTGCCTCTTTAGTGGAATTTGGCGAAGCTGATACCCTAATTTCAGGTATGACCAAAAATTACGCGAATACAATCCGTCCAGCATTGCATGTAATCGGTGCTAAGCCGGGCAGCCGTGTGGCAGGTATGTACATGATGTTAACCAAAAAAGGACCAATCTTCATGGGGGATACAACCGTAAATGAAGACCCTACAGCACAAGAATTAGCAGACATTACCCTGTTATTGGATAAAGCTGTGAAACGTATGAACATTCAGCCACGTATTGCATTACTATCTTACTCTAATTTTGGTTCAAGTGAAGGAAAAACGCCAACAAAAGTGAGAGCAGCTGCGCAGATCCTACACGATCAACATCCAGAGATTATTGCAGATGGTGATTTACAAGCAAACTTCGCCTTGAACAGCGAAATGCTGACAGCAAACTTCCCTTTCAGCTGCTTAAATGGAAAATCGGCGAATACACTCGTATTTCCTAATTTGGAGTCCGGAAATATCGCTTATAAATTATTGCAAGAAGTTGGTGAAGCGGAGGCTGTAGGTCCAATCCTTCTGGGTATGAACAAACCAATTCACGTATTGCAATTGGATAGCTCGGTACGTGAAATCGTCAATATGGTTACCATTGCCGTAGTAGATGTACAAGCACATCTTAAAAATTTATAGAATAGCTTAAAATCTTCCTATATTCGTATACTATGTACGAATATTTCAATGGAAAATTAGCATATAAAGCCCCCACTCATGTTGTTATCGATGTGAGTGGGATTGGTTATTATGTCCACATCTCTCTCTATACCTTCTCCCAAATCAAGGATCAGGAAAACTGTAAATTATTTATTTCACTTCAAGTTCGGGAAGATTCACACACGCTTTATGGCTTTGCGACAGAAGGCGAGAAAAAATTATTCGAAAACTTGATCTCCGTTTCCGGTATTGGCCCCAATACAGGCCGCATGATCCTATCGTCAAACACACCGGATGAGATCCAGTCTGCCATCGTCAATGGCCAGGTTGCCCTCATTCAAAAGATTAAAGGAATCGGCCCTAAAACAGCACAACGTCTTATATTGGAACTTCAGGATAAATTAAAAAAACAGGGCTTCGAAGCTTTGGCATCACCTATCCAATCCCAATCTGTGCCAGACGAAGCCTTATCAGCGCTGGTTATGCTCGGATTCAACAAAGCCGCGGCAGAGAAAGTATTAAATACCATTCTAAAGACCGAAAGCGATCTTTCCGTAGAGGATATGATCAAATTAGCATTAAAACGACTTTAATGCATAGACGTTTTTGCTGAACTAATCCGATAGCAAACATCAGATGACCGGTACGATCGGCGACTGCTGAGGCGTAAAAGATATAAAGGAACCTTCGGGTTCCTTTGTCATTTCCCGAACCTCAGTTTTGAAATAAATCGAGCCTTATTAACGACGCTTCAAATTTGAATCACCCAAAGGAAGTAATGAGAAATTATAAGGAGCTGATAGGGACTTTATAGGGACCTCATTCGGACCTTGTTCGGATGAAGCCCTATTAGTTCCGTTGAATGTACCTATCAACTCAGTAGTAAAAACGGATCAAAAGCGATAGTAGTCAGCAGAAGTTCCAAGTCCGTTATCTTTCTTGCGCATGATCGAGATTAATCGGTGAAACGAGATAAGTTTTATCGATATGAGCATCAGCTTACAGGAAATGCGAACACTTAAAAGGCATATTTTTTTATCAAAATCTGCGTGGCATCTGCCGAAGTAAAATGATCCATTTAACCGCTTAAACAAACGATTGATTTACCCAAACAGGCTGTTATCCAAATGGCTTCAAAGTACCCAGAAACACGGTCAACCGTACTGTCATACCCTATTTGTTACATTTTCTCTTTGCTAAAACGTATTTATTCACCTATTTTTAGGACTTCTTATTTCAGTTATAATCTCACGCATGAAGAAACTATTTTCACTTGCGCTGGCCCTAAGTGTAGGAGCAGCAGTATTTGCGCAAGAAAAGAAAGATGCTACCTTGAACATTGTGCCATTACCGCAACAGGTTCAAATTAAAAATGGTACATTCAAAATCAACCCAAACACCAAAATCGCCTTTGATAGCGAAGAGGACAAAAAAGTTGCAACATTATTTCAGGATTTCCTAAAAAGCAACTACAATCTCAATTTATCATTAGTGAAATCAGCGAGCAGCAATAGTATCTATTTCTCCTCCAAAAATGCTAAATCTACTCATGCTGAAGCTTATGAACTTAACATAAGTTCAGACCGTGTGACAATTGACGGAAAAGCCGCAGGTCTATTTTATGGTATGCAATCGTTGATCCAATTGCTACCTGTGGATAAAAAGGCCAGCATAGAAATTCAACAAGCTTCAATTCAGGATGAACCTCGGTTTGCCTATCGTGGATTACATCTCGATGTTGGCCGTCACTTCTTTTCCGTAGAGTTTGTAAAAAAATACATTGATATTCTGGCATCTTACAAACTAAATACGTTTCATTGGCATTTGACAGACGATCAAGGCTGGCGTATCGAGATCAAATCACATCCAAAATTGACTCAAATTGGCGGTTACCGCAAGCAAACACTGCTGGGTAACTATAAGACAGATGGCGATTATGACAACACACCTTACGGCGGCTTCTACACCCAGGACCAAATCAAAGAAGTGGTTGCCTATGCAAAATCGAAATATGTAACGGTTATACCCGAAATCGAGATGCCAGGACATGCGTTAGCAGCACTTTCCGCTTACCCAGAATTGGGCTGTGGTGATAAGCCAGGACCTTATACGGCTGCGCAGACTTGGGGAGTATTTGACGATGTTTTCTGTGCAGGGAAAGAAGAAACATTCAAGTTGCTGGAAGATGTCATTGACGAAGTTATTCCCCTATTCCCGAGCGAATATATCCACATCGGTGGTGATGAGTGTCCAAAAACAAAATGGAAAACATGTCCATTTTGTCAAAAAAGAATCAAAGATAACAACCTCAAAGATGAACATGAGTTACAGAGCTATTTTATCCAACGTATGGAAAAATATATCAATAGCAAAGGTAAACGTATCATTGGATGGGATGAGATCTTAGAGGGCGGTTTAGCGCCTAATGCGACTGTCATGAGCTGGAGAGGCGATCAAGGTGCAATTGATGCAGCCAATCAAGGTCACGATGTGATCATTACGGCAAACAGCTATGGTCTATATTTTGATCACAAACAAGGTCCTGATCAAAACAGAGAACCTTTAAGTATCGGCGGACTTTCCACATTGAGCAAAGTATATTCGTCTGACCCAATGCCTAGCAAAATTGCTGAGAACAACAAAAAACACGTTTTAGGTGTACAAGCAAATATTTGGACAGAGTATATTGGATCATCCAATAAAGTCGAATTTACAGTGCTACCGCGCGTTTTAGCGCTTTCTGAAATTGCCTGGACTCAGCCAGAGAAAAAGAACTGGAAAAATTTCTCAGAACAGCGTGCAGCAAATCAGCTGGCTAAACTTGACCAAACCAATACATTCTATCGTGTACCAGAAGTATATGGCATAACAGACAGCACCGTATATGCTTCAGAATATACGATCCGTGGGCTGAAACCTTCTGTTGAAGGAGCCAAAATTTATTATACTTTGGACAACTATGATCCTTCGGAATTAGATTTAGAATATACAGGTCCAGTGAAAATTACGGTTCCTGATGGTAAAGAACGTATTTTCAAAGCAGTTGTTGTAACGCCTTCCGGCAAAAGAAGCAACTACATTCGGGTGAACATTATCAACACAAAGAAATAATAACATTTGCCTGATGCGAAAGCGCTAATATTCTGTTAACTTTGAACAGCGTATTAGCGCTTTTTCATTTCATGCAGGTTGGGACTCGACATGTTGTGAAGCTTTCTGGACAGGCAAAACATGTTTGGCATCGTAGTCTGGAAAGGAAATGCTTGATTATTTTTTACATAGATTTTTATGGCAGAGGATTTACAAATAGCTAAAGGTAGCAAAGAAGAACAATATCAAAATTTACTTCCGCAAATTGGAGGACTTTTGCAAGGTGAGCCTAATCAAATTGCCAATCTGGCGAACATCGCTGCTGCATTGAAAGAACAATTCAATTTTTTCTGGGTTGGTTTCTATCTTGTTGATGGAGACGAGCTCGTATTAGGTCCTTTTCAGGGACCCGTTGCATGTACGCGTATCAAAAAAGGACGTGGTGTATGCGGAGGAGCTTGGGCAGAGGAAAAAACATTGATTGTTCCGGATGTGGAGCAATTTCCGGGACACATTGCCTGTAGTTCGCTCTCGCGATCCGAAATCGTGCTACCGGTTTTTAAACAGGGACAGATTATCGGTGTGCTGGACGTTGACAGCAGTGAATTAAATAGTTTTGATGAAGTCGATGAGCAATATCTTACACAGATTTTACAGCTTTTAGACAGCGAATAAATAAGCTCTACAACTAAAGAGTGAAATAGCGTAACTAAAAACCAAATCCGACCTGTAAAGTAAAACGGTGCAGATCATATTTTTTATCCATTTGTATTGTTCCATACCCTATATTAGTGTCCGGTAAGCTCGCTGAGGGGCGCGTATACGTGTCCTTTCGGCTATAGTGCTGATATCGGTATCCCGTTGCCAAAGACCAATATTTCGCCGAATTCTTAAATCTAAAGCGCCAACCCAGCTGTGGATTTACCAACAAGCCGCCCTGATATTCATATTTTAAATTGTTCTCGACTAGATTTTTATTCAAGAAAGCAAAACTATAGCCTAAATCCAATCCTGCAAAAAAACTACGTTTCCTATCAGGGAATTCCACATAATTCACTTTGGCTGAGAGCGGTAAAAACCATTTTGATCCTTCATCGTTTACAGGATACCTATCCACCCCTGTATTTAACCCCAGAGCGATATTTTCATGGAGCTGCACCCCATGGAATGTATGCAGACCAAATCCAGATTCGAGAAAGGCAGGGCCATAAGTAATAACCGAAAATTCATTATGATTTGTATATTTTTTTGTTTGGGCATCAACAGTTAAATACCCGAGAAGAGCCAAAATGGCAATCGAAAGTCTTTTCATATCAGAATAATGAAGCTCTTGAAATAGTTTTTAATTGGATCTAATAACAGGAATAATGCTCAATTCCTTCAATTTGGCCTTATTGCTATAATCATACTGATGTACACCTTTTTCTCCAACAATGATTAGCGATTTTGGTCCAGCGATAACATCCATGCTCATCAGATCTTTGTGAGTTTCTAAAAGCTTATTCCCTATTTGGCTGACATCACTGGCATCGAATGACTTCAATCCAAATTTTCCATCACAGACATATAAGGTCTGGTCTGATAGCGCCAGTCCGTAAGGATTCTCCAAAGTGAAGGTATTTTTCAGCATAGGTCTCGTCAGGTCTTGGATATCGATAACTTCCAGTAAATTCTGCTGTCCACCACATACCACGCCTGCGCGTAAGGTTACAAAGGCATATTTCTCATTGACAACTACGGGGTCACAGGCGCGAATATGCGCATAGCGCGATAGCTCCACGGGAGCCGATGCCGTCGTGATATCATAAATCACCATACCTGTATTGGAGCCGATAAACAGGCTATTTTTAAAGGGAAAAATTGTTTCGATACCAGGCCCTATTTTGATATCCTTTACATAGGCAGGTTTACCTGCATTCTGTACGTTAAAAAGGTGTAATGTCGTTTGATCTACAGCATAGAGGTGTTTATTCGCAATGGTAAATCGCG
>JBMAAL010000135.1:0-2283 GCA_050281725.1 Sphingobacterium sp.
CATCACTATCAACTTCCAGGCAGTCATTAACCAGCCAGAAGGCTTTCTTTTGATAGCAGGCAATAACCGTGGTTACCAGATTCACCAATGAATCATATATTGGCATCGGCGTTCCGGTTCCCAGCAACGACGGGGAGTACAAACATATCGTTTTATAAGCCGCGTTATCTTCATCCAGATTTATAAGTAAAATATTTTCATTTCCATCTGAAAACAATGGGAAATAATCCGGCTCAAACAGCTGTTTTGTGATCGCATGCGAATTATACACCGCCACAGCTTCCGTTATACTGAACGGAATACCGTCAGGAAAAATAAGCAATTGCTCAACTGATGATATTCCCACATGACTAACGCCATTTTTCCATGTAAACAGATCATAGACCTCTTCACAAAAATCAACTCGATTCGCAGATGCTGTTTTATCAATTTCTTCCTTAGCAATCCCCGTAGTTAATCGCTTGAACAAGGAAGGATGTATTTCCTCCAACACTTCCTCAAGGGTCTTGAGTAAATTTGTATCTAGTATCATAGTATTTCCATTATTTTTGTGTAATCAATATATCCGTACCTCCCATCAAATTATATGATCTTAAGTAGGTTTCTAAAATTTATTCTAATCTTTTCAGCCTGAACAACAACTGTTGTATGCTCTCCTGAATATCATCCACAATTGATTGTGAAAAAGATTCGGGAAATAACTTTTTTCTCCTGGCCTCTACCTCTTTATAAAAGTTTTCAATATACAGTATGTAATCTTTTGGCCTTTCTGTTTTAGGTATGGTAATTTCCAGATTCCCATCCAGTGCAAAAGTGGTCTCAACAAGCCTGTCTGTTGCATTAATCAGGGATTCTATAGCCTGATCCAGAGACATATGCGCCTCGTAGCTTCCTCTACCGGTAATTGACCAATGAATTAATTTCAATGCATTCCGAAATGAAATTAAATCGCCTAGAAATAAAGAAGTTCCTTCTTTGTTTGATTTCAAATTTGCCATTCTAATATTTTTTAAAAGTTGGTGATTATTTCCGGTTTTACCTGCTTTCGAATAACCTTCACCCTGGATCTAAAACCAATGATGAAGGTTATATAAAATAAATTATTGATCGTCCCTATACCTCTTCGTATGGTACATCGGTAACATCGTCGTCAGAACTGTTCTGTGCCTCAGCTCCTGCAGAAGTTTGTTGCGATCTTTTACCGTACATATCTTCGCTAGCACTATTCCATGCCATGCTAAGATCAGCAGAGGCTTTTTCTATACCAACAACATCCCCTTCATCGTGTGCATATTTTAACGCTGAAATTGCGCCTTCAATTGCCTTTTTATTGTCTTCAGAGATCTTATCTCCATATTCCCGTAATTGCTTCTCCGACTGGAACAAGAGCCCATCAGCATGATTGAGAACTTCTACTTTTTCCTTCGCGGCTTTGTCTGCAACCTCATTGGCTTTAGCGTCAGCTTTCATTTTTTCGACCTCTTCTTTACTCAAACCACTCCCCGCTTCTATCCGGATGGTCTGCTCTTTACCTGTACCATTATCTTTAGCACTTACATTCAAAATACCATTGGCGTCTATATCAAATGTTACTTCAATCTGCGGTATACCTCTGGGCGCAGGCGGTAAACCATCCAAATTGAAGATTCCTAAACTCTTATTGTCTTTTGCCATAGAACGGTCTCCCTGTAAAACATGCACCTGTACACCGGACTGGTTATCAGAGGCCGTCGAAAATACTTCAGATTTCTTCGCTGGGATAGTCGTATTCGCAGGAATAAGCGTCGTTGCTACTCCGCCCATCGTTTCGATTCCCAAGGCAAGTGGTGTTACATCCAAAAGGACAACTCCCTTGACATCTCCACTTAATATTGCACCTTGAATAGCTGCTCCGATAGCAACCACCTCATCAGGATTGACTCCTTTATTAGGCTTTTTTCCAAAAAACTTTTCTACAATATCCTGAACCTTTGGAATACGGGTACTTCCACCAACAAGGATAACCTCATCGATATCCCTGGCCGTTAATCCGGCATCTTTCAAAGCGGCCTCACAAGGTTTTAGACAACGTTCAAATAGTGATTCTGTTATTGACTCAAATTTTGCCCGTGTTAGCTTTTTCACCAAATGCTTCGGTACCCCATCCACTGCAGTGACATAAGGTAGATTGATCTCTGTAGAACTCGATGCAGATAATTCTATTTTAGCTTTCTCTGCTGCTTCTTTTAGACGTTGTAGCGCCATCGGGTCTTTACGCAGATCAATGTTTTCATCTTTCTTAAA
>JBMAAL010000135.1:2383-9245 GCA_050281725.1 Sphingobacterium sp.
AGAAGTATAGCAGAAATTTCCTGTGGTGTGTATTGACGTCCCTCAATATCTATCCGAACAGTATCATTATTACCACGCACAACCTTATAGCTAACATGTGAAATTTCCCCCTGAACTTCATCAAACTTACGTCCCATGAAGCGCTTAACAGACGAAATTGTATTTTCAGGATTAGTAATGGCCTGTCGTTTTGCCGGATCTCCCACCCGGCGTTCCCCATCTTTTAGAAATGCCACCACAGATGGTGTCGTCCGATGTCCCTCATCATTAGCAATTACTGTAGGCTCATGCCCTTCCATTACTGCGACGCAGCTATTGGTAGTACCTAAATCTATACCAATTATTTTTCCCATAATTATCAATTTTTAAGTGAAATAATTTACCATGATTTTAACCTAGGTTGAATGTATTCCACCCCAGTATGATGAAACTCCCATCAGATGATGTCCCGGGCGGAGTAGCATGTGGAAAAAGAAAATTGTAATATGGTAATACCTGCCAGATCACACACTTCTTAAGTTCCATTCTACAAATTACAACCTTGCATTTGTTGAATATTCAAACAAACACTTCAATTACGTTAAATAATTGTAATACAATATTAAATAATATGACCTTCAAGGCAAGATGCTTTTACTATCACAATTCGTGAAAATACTATTTCAGATTATCTATTCATCCTGTAAACCATAGGATAAAAGCTAAGGTATGCTAAATTTGAAATCGAAACAATCAAAACTTGGATTGAAAGAATATTACCCGGTATGCACAAGCCAACTGAATTAAATAAATAGAAATTACAAGGAAATTCGCGATTAAACCGATAAAAATTAAATAGAGTAAAATTTATCAATAATATTATAAATGGATTATATAGACTATTATAAAATTTTGGGCATTTCCAAAAATGCCTCGAACGATGAAATAAAAAAAGCATATCGAAAACTTGCGCGAAAGCACCATCCCGACTTAAATCCAGACAATCCTGAAGCAGCAACCTTATTTCAGCAAATCAATGAGGCGAATGAGGTTCTGAGCGATCCAGAAAAAAGAAAGAAATATGATAAATATGGTAAGGACTGGAAACATGCCGATCAATTTGAACAGGCCAAAAGACAGCAAAAAAACACAGGTAGCTACGCAAATGCCGGATCGGCAAGAAATGGCGGTAATCCATTTCAAGGAAATGATAGCTATTACTCCTATGGCGGTTCAGACGATGGTGACTTCTCTGATTTCTTTTCTTCAATGTTCGGCGGACAGCGCACGGCTAATTCCAATCAAACGAAATTCAAAGGACAGGATATTCGCGCGAACTTACAGGTAAATCTTTCCGAAGCATATACTACCCATAAACAAACTTTTTCGATCAATGGAAAAAATATACGTATTACCATTCCCGCAGGAATCGATAACGACCAGGAAATCAAGCTAGCAGGTTACGGTTCTCCGGGAGCTAACGGAGGTCCAGCAGGTGACCTCTATATTACCTTTGAAATTGTTAATAACACAGCATACATCCGTAAAGGAAATGACCTGTACATTAATATGCCCCTAAATCTTTACAAAGCGATATTAGGAGGTGATGAAACGATATCTACCCTATCTGGTAACATTAAATTAAAAATCGCTCCTGAAACCCAGAATAATACAAAGGTCCGGCTGAAAGGAAAAGGTTTCCCTTTATACAAAAAAACAGATGCTTTCGGAGACCTCTATATCACCTGGCAAATCCACATTCCGACAAAGCTTACAGCGAAGGAAAAAGAACTATTTGAACAACTTTCAAAAGAACGCTAAAAAATGAACACAATGTCAAAATTAAAATTTAAGAAAGTATCCATTGAAAAATGCAGTGTTCACTATAATATCGAAACCTCCTTCATTCTGGAACTGAATGAACGTGGATTGATAAAACTTACTTTCTTTCAAAAAAATCATTATTTGGATTACAAACAGTTGACTGCGCTTGAAAAGTATATTCGTCTCTATTTCGATCTGAAAATAAATATGGAAGGAATTGAGGCAATCAGTCATTTGCTCCTCCGTTTAGAAAAAATCGAAAATGAGAAAAAGCAGCTTAAAAATGAATTAACTGCAGTTTATAAAACCTTGGATCTAGATATTGAACTATCTTAGTTTTTATTATTTTTATGGAGTTCCAACGACGAAATTCCATTTAAAAACAACAAACTTTTTAAAATATTCCAATGCTAGAAATAAAGGAAGAAATTGAACAGCACCTTCATATTTTTTTAACTGATCTAAAAAAAGAATACAAGGGAGACAAATCCGCAATTGTCGTAATACATAAATATATCAGTGGCGATGAGATAACTCCTGAAGACGATCTATTACTGAGAACCCAATTGGTTGATTCATTAAAAATTATAGGCATCGTCGTTCCCTTAATAGTTATTCCAGGAAGCAGTATACTTTTACCGCTATTGATAAAAGAGTCAGAAAAACATCATATTGAAATTATGCCTTCAGCTTTTGAACAAAAAAAATATGATTAATAAACTGATAATTTCGACAAAAATTATAAAGCCTGCTATTGAGCAGGCTTTATTTATTACCTAATATCGTTTGTTTATATTTAATCTTCAATTACGGTTTTTTACTCCTCAACCACAGATGCATTTGGGGCATTGTTTTTAACCGAATTAATACCATTATCCCTACTTGCGGTTGATTCGTACATCTCGCTACTGCCGATTACCTGGCCGTTGCTCGCTTTCAGATTAAAAAAGTACTTGCCATTGGATGAAGTTTTCTTCTCATAACGTCCATCATTTGGAGCATTTGTTTTTACTGATTCAATACCATTTGTACACGCACCTTTAGTCGTATACATTTCGCTGGAAAGAATGGTCTGACCATTATCCGCTTTCAAATTAAAATAATACTGCCCGTCTTTGGCAGTTTTAATAACAAATTTTCCCATGATCTAAATTTAAAATGTATGTATAACAAATATATCTTTTTCTTAAAATATTCAAATATAATTAACCGTTTTTTAATAAAAATCAACTGGTTAACTCAATAAGTTGGATTTCGAAATATGCAATAATTGGTAGAATATAATGCATATGTATATTGGACTTTTGAAAACGGCACGCTGTATTCCTTTCCATATAGCAGAAATCAATAAACTAAATCTAAAGCCGATGTGTACATGGAATTGACAACGTGAACATAATTTTCCCTTTATTGCTGGAGACTGCCACACCTCCGCCATGTATTTCAGCGATCTGTTTGGTTATAAATAATCCAAGTCCCAGCCCGCTCCCCTTTGATTTTCTGGCAAATGGCAGGAAAAGTTCGGCTAAGTCGGTAGTTGATATCAGATCTACCTCATTCTCAATAGTAAAAACATAGTTATTATTGTCTAGAAATGAAGAAATCTCAATGCTTCCCCCCTTCTTACCATACTTATAAGAATTGCCAATTAAATTAGAAAATGCCCTACCTATCTTGCTCCTGTCACATACGATTGGGGGTACGGTTTTAATATTTTTAATTAAAAGCCTTGGGTTATCTGAACTGAACTCACTGATAATCTCCTCTATTAATTTTTCCACACGAACAGATTCACAGTTTAATACAGCAGCACTTCCCAATTTCATCTTATTGAAATCGAGTATATCATCTATCATATTTTTCATTCTTAGAGAAGCATCGACAATCTTACCCGCTATTTCATTTAATTTGTAACTGGACGCTTTATATTTTAAAAATTGTGATAATATGAGAACGGAACTAATTGGATTTTGAAGATCATGAGCGAGTGACAGTAAAATGATGTCTCTATTTTTGGAATATTCTAATTCGATATCCAGGCGCTCCCTAAGCTTCTGAATACCAGAAATTGAGGCAAAATTCATAATGATAATATCGCAATAAATCGCCATCATCTGAGTAAATATTTTTTTATCGAAAAAGCTTGAAGTGGAACTTAAAAAATAGAGATTACCGAACAGTATACCATCTTTATCCACAAGTGGAAACGATATAAAACTTCCTATCTCATCCTGCAACAAAAGATTTTTCCACGCTCCATTTTGGCAATAGTGAACATCCTGAATAACGATCGGATTTAACCCATCCCGAATTTTACTACATACATCGTAATAATATCGATCTGAATCAAATGTCAGCTGTTGATATCTGGCATCGTATCTACACCAAAAGGACTGATTTCCATCTCTTTTTCGTTGTATGATCGCAGTTTCCATATCTGTTTGAAAACATAACCGTTCCAGAATTTTTCGGATCGTGTCCATATCGCCATTTGCAAAGAGGCTATCGCTTTCCTGTTTCTTTGACCTACTGTATTTATCCATATAACTTTTTCATAAGACTCACCCTTAGCATTATTCAAATAATATAAACTAGTTTCCAAACTATAGTTCATGCTAATAGGGATATTTATAGCCACACACAGTAATTTCAGTGCTTTCAGCTATTCGCTCAAAGTATAACTTAAGTGGCGCTAGAATTAACATTATAAGGGTCATTATCAACCCGAAAGACAGAGAAAACATTTAATCTCATAATATTAACACGAAAAGCTAAAGGTATTAAATATGATATGGGATCACTAGTTCATTTAATTCCTGTAATCTTGATTTTATTTACAAAAATCCGAACTAAATAATACGAATGAATTGCATAAGCTTGCTTATTTTAAGAAATGAATATAGTGCGATAGTTTGTCCGAACACAAAAAACAGAAACTTTTCTAAAGATCTTAATAACCTCTTTTTTAGCGTTTAGTTGTACCTTTAACTGTTTTTCAAATCAATCGTTTGGTTCTAGCAATAATACCCAAATTACTGCTTTATTTTTATCGTCGCCGACCATCGTGAATGGTCGGCTTTTTTAATGTTGCAGTCTTATTAAATATCACAGCTGCCCCTATTTTTCAGCTTATACCGATTTGAATAATCTTAAGAGGTTCTATTTCCATATATTCATTTGTCTATTAACTTTCACCTGTCTGTAGCATCTGCCTACAGCATATTTTTACAGCCAAAACACTAATAATGACAACTTTTTTAAAGCTTTCCGAAACTTTAACCTGGGATAATCAATCTGTCATTCGCTATTTTTGTATAGTGATTAATATAGATGTTTTTTGTATTGTACCCAGATCCAAGAGTCTGGGTACTTGTTTAATTGATGTGAAGATCTACCGTCGTGAGATAGCGGGTCTTTGCCTTCGACGGTCATGAATAAAAATTCATATCTATCGGATGTCAGTATCTAAAGATACAGAGTAGTCTTGATGTTAACTTATAAAGATGTGGATTGACCCAAGAAGTAGCTAATGCTAAAGCCTCCTCTGTTATTGAAATTATCAAAACTTTAGGAGGCTTTTTTATGCAAAAAAGGAGAGCAATGCCGTGAAATGGATTAAATAAAAACTTTCTACTAACAAATTATGTTTTCTATCTAGTAATTTTGCAACTATATTTTTCACAACTATCAACCATCTCATACATTTTGGGTACCTCCAATAAATTTTTCCAAATTTTGGAAAACACTTTAAAATTGGATGCACTGTGATATATACAATTCCTTAAATGATATAAGTTCAGTATCGGTACATGCGACTTAAAAATTGACAAATGAAAAAAAGAACAATTCTCGTTTCCGGTGCCAGTATCGCTGGCCCGACCCTGGCATTCTGGCTACACCGATTTGGTTTTGATGTAACCGTTATAGAACGTGCAGATCAATTAAGGTTAGGTGGTCAAAACATAGATGTCCGGGAAGAGGCACAGCAGATAGTCCAGTTGATGGGATTGGAAAACAAGATCCGCCAGGCCAATACAGGGGAATTGGGTGTTCGCTTTGTTAATAACAACAATCAGATCATAGGATCTTTCCCGAAAGGGAATACGGGCTTCGGAACAGCTGAACTGGAAATTCTGCGTGGCGATCTTGCAAAAATTCTCCATGAAGCCACATCCGACAACGTTGAGTATATTTTTGGTGATCAGATCACAGCTCTAGCGGATAAAGAAGATATTGTTACCGTCACCTTTAAAAATGGTCCCCAACGTTCCTTTGATCTTGTCATTGCAGCAGATGGTATCCGTTCCACAACGCGCACCTTAATGTTCGGAAATGAACCCCTGATAAAATATATTGGTGTCTATTGTTCATATCTGACCATTCCCCGTATTGAATCGGATACAAAATGGGCTTATTGGTACAATGCGCCCGGATCAAGAGTGATTAACATACGACCCGACAATGAGGGCACTACCAGAGCTTCATTTTCCTTTCTGTCACCGGATAATGGATATGAAAAACTCAGTTTAGCAGAACAAAAAGAAATTCTTAGACAAAAGTTTGCAGATGCCGGCTGGCAGGCCCCACGCATACTTACTGCACTGGAAGAAAGCAAAGATGTGTATCTGGATGGAATCAGCCAGGTAAAAGCGCCCAGATGGACCAAGGGAAGATATGCCATGGTGGGAGATGCTGCTTATTGTCCCACCCCCATGACCGGAATGGGCACAAGCCTCTCGATTATTGGCGCTTATATTTTGGCAGGTGAACTCTCCAGGAATAACAGTCATAAAGAAGCATTCGCCGCTTATGAAAAACTATTACGCCCATATGTTGAAGAAATTCAAAACCTTCCTCCGGGTGTGCCTTGGATCGCACATCCAAAAACGAAATTCGGGATCGGACTATTCAATACTGTCCTAAGAGTTGCTTCCAGCAAAATAGCTAAAAAGGTTTCAAAAGTCTTTACGGGCAAAAAAGAAAAAATAAAAAAAGATAGAATTAAACTTCCCATCTATAAGTAAAATTTACTTTATAAATTATAAACGGGCTATGAAGT
>JBMAAL010000136.1:0-9078 GCA_050281725.1 Sphingobacterium sp.
TTAAAGGCACAATATGATATCCAAATGGTGATCGTCGATTACTTGCAGTTAATGCATGGAAAAGCAGACGGTAAAGGCGGGGGTAACCGGGAACAAGAGATTGGTAGTATTTCGCGTGCGTTGAAGTCTGTAGCTAAGGAATTAAATATCCCCGTGCTTGCATTGTCGCAATTGAGCCGTGCAGTAGAATCAAGGCCAGGAAACAGTAAGCGTCCTATGTTGTCCGATTTACGGGAGTCTGGTTCTATTGAGCAGGATGCTGATATGGTTCTTTTCTTATATCGACCCGAATATTATGGATTAACGGAAGATGAAGAGGGACGTCCTACTGCCGGTGTCGGTGAAGTTATTATTGCAAAACACCGTAATGGGGAGACCGGAATTGTTCCACTTCGCTTTGTGGGTAAATTTGTGAAGTTTGTGGATTTAGAAGATGAGTTTTCGGGTATGGGTGGTGGAGATGGATTTGGTGATGCACCGGCTACATTTTCTGCTTCGGCATTGAATCCGTCGCCAAACTTTGCTGATGATTTTAGTGCTGGAGGCTTCAGTGGAGGTATTACTATGCCATCCCGAATGAACGATATGCCTGATGATGCGCCATTTTAGTGGTTAATTTTACATAAGTATTCCTAAATAATAGAAAAAACCGAATGATTTAAATTCGGTTTTTTCGTTTACGGCACCCGGCTTGTTCTCGCTGGTAAAACAAGGTTACAGTCCATTTTCAACGTGATGTTTTAAGCGTGAACGAGACAATAAATGTTTTATAACTAAACGAATCAATGAGGTTAATGTTTTTTTGTCGTTTTGATTGTTTTTATTTTAAATAAAATCGGAACTTTGTGCGCCTTTTGGGTTTATTAGAATGGTAGCTCTTAAACTTAGAATAACAGGTCTTAGACAAAAGTTGGTGAACAGTCTTCGACAATGACAGGAAGTTAATGGATATTCATTATTTTGGATCGAGCAAGTTTGCTTTTGTTTGATTATTGATGGCAAAAACTAATAATATATTTCGATGAAAATAACATTACTTTGTATAGGTAAGACGGATGACAAATACCTAATTGAAGGTATTGATAAGTACATCAAGCGATTAAAGTTTTATGTGAACTTCAGTATTGTCGTTATTCCTGATATCAAGAATGTCAAGAATCTTTCTGCTGAACAGCAAAAAGATAAAGAGGCTTTGCTGATTTTGAAACAGCTACAACCACAAGATTTAGTGGTTCTGCTAGACGAACATGGAAAAGAGTTTCGCTCGTTGGAGTTTTCTGCTTATTTGGAAAAAATGATGGTACAAAGTGTTCAGCATTTGGTATTTATTATTGGAGGCCCCTATGGGTTTGACCAAAAAATTTACGATCGGGCAAAATCAAAAATCTCTTTATCGAAGATGACGTTTTCGCACCAAATGATTCGTTTGTTTTTTACAGAACAGCTTTATCGCGCTTTTTCCATCATGAAGGGGGAACCTTATCATCACGAATAATATGGAAAAAAGTCCGTAACTTCATCATGAATAAAAACAAGCTTATGAATTTGCCCAACAAACGAGATTATCACTATAAAAGTGACGAAGGAGAGAAAAATAGCCAATTAAATAAATACATTATGATTGCTTGTATTATTATCGTGATCGTATTGGCCTATTTTTTGGCATAGCTTAATGCCCTTCCATACGGATTTAGTAAAAGAAATAAATCTCTTACTTAATATCCGTATGGAGGATATCAGCAGATGATTTTAATAAATTTTAATTGAATTGTTTAAGCGAGAACGCTTAATTTTTGGGAGAAGTTTGGCAGGTTTTGCGCGTTCTTTTTGGGGCGGTGTTGTTTACGAATCCCCAGTTGGTCATATAGAATGACAAGGGATTAATTTCTAATAATTTTTTCATTTTTTCTTTTTTTACCATATAATAATTTATTGATTCGCTAATAGATCATCAATAATCGAGCCAAACTATGGTGTTTGTCATGTTCGAAAAGAAATATAGCAAATAAGGTCAAAAAAAAATAGTTGAAAGTGTGTTTTTGAGGTTTAGGTCAAAATAAAACGCAGCCCATTTGAGGGGCTGCGTTGAATTAATGAATTTATTTTTTATCAATTTTATATAATTTTCCGATATCTGTGATAGCGTATAGTGCGCCATCTTTTCCCTGCGTGATATCTCTAAATCGTTGTCCTTCACTACCTAGTAGGCGTTCTTCTCCAACCACCTTGTTGTCCTTAAGTATAATTCTGGCAATGTGCATGCTGCTCAAACCGCAAATAAAGAGATTATTCTTCCATTCTGGAATATTCTGTCCCGTATAGAATGTAATTCCACTAGGAGAGAGGACTGGATCCCAATAATAGACAGGTTGTTCTAGGCCGTCTTTTTGTTGTATACCTGCGCCAACTTTATCGCCTTTATATTCAATACCATACGTAATCGTTGGCCATCCGTAATTTTTGCCGGCTTCAATTCTGTTCAACTCGTCGCCGCCCCGTGGACCAAATTCGGTTTCCCAAAGATCGCCAGTTTCCGGGTTTAAGGCAAGTCCCTGAGGATTACGATGTCCATAACTGTAAATTTCCGGACGGACATTTGGCTTGCCTATAAATGGATTTCCTGGAGCAGGCTGTCCATCAGTGGTGATACGTAAGATCTTGCCCAATGCTGCATTCAGATCTTGTGCCAATGGTCTTGTGACCAAATCAGATCTTTCACCCGTACTCAAAATAATATTTCCTTCTTTATCAAAGATAATACGGCCACCATAATGTAGATTCCCTTTATGAGCCGGAGTGGCTTGGTAGATAACCTTTGCACCTTCTATCGATTTCTCGTCTGCAGACAGTTTTCCTTTTGCAACAGCCGTCAACGTCCCAGCAGCGGTATTATCAGAGAAAACCCAATAAATCATACGGTTTGATTCGAATTTTGGATCAAGACGTAACCCCAGAAGCCCACCTTGTCCACTGCTATTGACTTGAGGTAAACCTTTAATTGGTTCACTTAATTTACCGTCCGCCGTTGCAATGCGAAAATCACCTTCTTTTTCTGAGATTAATAATCGGCCATCAGGCAGCGCAGTTATACCCCACGGAGATTTTAATCCCTCAGCAATTACTTTACCTTCGAACGGCGTGCTTGTCTTTGCACCCTGAATTCTCGTTTGTCCAGCAAATGCTGGTTTATAACTTGTGTTTGCCTTTTGTGTTTCTACCGGAGGGTAACTTGTTGTATCAGTTGCAGCATTTGCACTGCTATCCGCACTTGAATTTGAATTCGCATGGTTGGAATTACATGCGGTTAATCCTAAAGATACTGTTAAGAGGCTTATTGTCAGTTTGGTTTTCATTATCTGTGACTTGTTTTTGGTCTGATTATCTGCTTGAAGATATTAAAAATTAATGAAATATTATTTTACAGAATGTAATAATATAAATATATAACTCATATTAATAAGAAAGGGAGGATGCTAGCCAGTCAATTAGTTTTTAAGTATTAAAGAGTTATTTTTCCGCAAGGCAGTGTTTTACGATTCGGTGGAGTTCAGTTTCCTTGTTTACATAATAATCACTTATATCTAGAATCGTGTTTGTGTTTAAATTGTAGATACACACCGGTACATAGTTAGGCTGAGCAGATGTCTCGAAAGTCTTAAAATAATCTGCACTTTCCTGAATACTTGAAAACTCTTTGGATTCACAATGTTGTGTATCCTGATTGTAAGCAATGGTTATAAAGTTCTTTTTCATTGTACTTGCCTTTTTATCAGAATAACGAAGACAAGGAAGTAAAAGTTTTAAAAATCATTACCTTTTATTTATTAAACACTGATGTGGCTTGCGGCTATTGGCTTTCCGAAAAATATTTTTGCTTTACTTTCAAAGTCTCTTGGATCATCTGTCGTATAGAAGGCCAATTGTCCATTTTGGGAACAAATAGTTTCAATCTCCTGATGACGATGGAGATATTCCCTTAAGCTATTTGCAACAATTGGACCCTGAGAAATGATATTGATATTGCTTGGTGTATATTTTTTGATTACGGGCAGCAATAATGGATAGTGTGTACAGGCAAGCACAATGGTGTCGATCTGATCGGACTGCTGTAAAAGTTCCCGTATATCTTTTTCTACAAAGTAATGAGCGCCTTCTGTATTGATTTCATTGTTTTCTACTAAAGGAACCCAAAAAGGGCAGTCGTGTTGAAAAACTTCTATTTCTGGATTGAATTTGTGTATTTCTATTTTATAGGATTCAGATTTTACGGTTCCCGTAGTAGCTAAAATCCCGATCTTGTTAGTTTTCGTAAAATTGTGTACAATTTCGGTAGTGGGTCTGATGACGCCGAGAACTCTCTTTCCCGGAGGTAGATCATGTTGTTGTATCGTTCTTAATGCTTTTGCTGAAGCTGTATTACAGGCCAGAATAACAAGGTTACAGCCTAGATCAAATAGTTTAAAAACACATTGTTTGGTATAGTTATAAACGGTTTCAAAGGACCGTGTACCATAAGGGACCCGAGCATTGTCCCCCAAATAGATATAATCGTACTGAGGTAAAAGATGTTGAATTTCCTTAAATACGGAGAGTCCTCCGTATCCGGAGTCAAAAATGCCAATCGGACCTGGTTTTGATAAATTATCCATAACACAATGTTATAAGATCTATCACTTATAACATTGTGTTATAAGTGATAGATTTATTGAAGCAAAGATGGTTTCTCTTTGTATATTTTCCAAATTAATTCGCCAAATAATGTATTTGTCCAAGCAAACCAATGTCTTGTGAATTTTTTAGGATCGTTTTTATGAAAAGACTCATGCATAAATCCAGTTCCACCATGCGTATTGACGAGCGTTTTAATGCAATTACGAATCTCATCATCATTTGTCGAAGTTTGCGCTCGCATAATAATGGACATCGGCCAGATCATATCTCTTCCTATGTGAGGTCCACCAATGCCTTCTGCTGCCGTTCCCTTAAAAAAGAATGGATTTTTATCAGACAAAACAAAGTTACGTGTACGTTGATAAACATCGTTATTTAGATCTACAGCTCCTAAATAAGGTAAGGCCAACAAACTAGGTATATTTGCATCATCCATCATAAGATGGCTCGAAAAACCGTCTACTTCAAAGGCATATATCCGGCCTAGTGTCGGATGGTCGATAATGCCATATGTATTGACTGCTGTTTCGACCTCATTCGCAAGCGCTTCCATTTTGGCAGCGAGGTCATGTTCATTTTTAACCTTTTTCAAAATTTCGGCAGACTGTCTAAGGCTAACAATCGCAAATAAATTGGATGGAATAAGAAATGAGAAAATTGTAGAATCGTCTGACGGTCGAAAACTTGAGCAGATCAAACCTACTGGATTTACAGGGTATCCGTAGCCATCTACCTGTAATGTATCGGAGCCTCTGGAGGTTGTACGTTCAAATTTGTATGGGCCTAGACTATCTTTGCGCTGTTGCTCAACGAAAGTCTGATATATTTTATGTTGCGCTTCTAACCATTCTTCATTAAACGGGCTATTGTCATTAGTTTCTTTCCAATAATGATAAGCTAATCGAATTGGATAACACAATGAATCTATTTCCCATTTTCGTTCATGAATGCCAGGTTTCATGTTTGTATGATCACTGAACCATTCGCCTTTCTTGGTTGGATCGTTATAAAATGCGTTGGCATAGGGATCAATATTGATGCATTTACTCTGCTTTTGGATTAAGCCAACAATAAGATCCTGTAGTTTTTTGTCCTTTTTCATAAAAGGAAGGTATGGCCATACCTGCGCACTGCTGTCACGCAACCACATGGCATCAATATCCCCTGTAATTACATAAGTATAATTTCTTCCATTTTGAACATAGGGAAATACGGTAGTATCCAAGGTATTAGGAAAGCAGTTGTTAAATAACCAAGCAAGTTCCTTATTTTTAACATTTTTCTGAAATTCTACAATTGCATCTTCGATGACCTTGCTCGAGAAAAGTCTTTTCTCTTTACCTGTCCGTACAGTGGGAAAAGAATGTTCTTGAGCAAATGAAAATTTGCTTGTAAGTGCACCCGCGGTTAATAGGGTTGCGTTTTGGATAAATGTTCTGCGTTTCATGCTTATTAGGGCTATTTATTATGATATAAGGTTATTTACTGAAATGCAAGATATAAATATTTTTGAATAAAAGGAACAGCAAATACGATTTAGCATTATAAAATTGACTGCACATAGGAATAAAGTCATTTTTATTCGGTTAATTTGCGTTTAGGAATGCATTTTGCTAGAAAAAATAATCTTTGAAATAATTTTATGAGGCTTAATATAACAAAAAATAATAATTTACTCCGAATTGTACTGGCAGGCATGGGAGTAGGTATTTCCTGCGGAGGTTTTGCCCAGATCAAGAGTCAACCTTATTCGTATCATTTTTATCAAAAAATGAACGATGCGGTTTATTCTACTGAAACAAGAATGCATACATCTGCTAAGCCATTCGTCATTAAAGACTCTTTATTGTTAGCTAAGTTTGATTCAATCCAATCCAATAAACCCGTTTCTTCATCCAATTGGTTTATGCGTAAGATTTTTAATGAACATCTTGTACAGGTTGAGAAAGACGATTATACTTTCTATGCTGATTTTTTACCAGATCTTTATATTGGAAAGGACATGTTAGGCGACAAACGTCGAACATGGATGAATAGCAGAGGATTTCAGCTGGGATTGAACGTAGGAAACAAATTTACATTCAATACTTCCGCATTTGAAAGTCAGGCGGTCTTTCCGAAATACCTGGATGATTATATTGTTGCTAATAAAGTTGTGCCTGGGCAGGCAAATACAAAATTTCAGTCCAACAATAAAATGGACTGGATGTATGCGACAGCCAGCATGACTTATGACGCACATAAGTATATTCAGGCAACTTTGGCTTACGACAAAAACTTTATTGGAGATGGATATAGATCCATGCTTCTGTCTGATTTTTCATCGAATTATGCGCATCTGAAATTAACCGGTACGATAGGGAATGTTCAATATACGTCGATCTGGGCCTATATGAATGATCCGACGCATCCTAGACAGGATTTAACAGGTACATATCCGATGGAGGGTGAACCGAACAAACGTTTGGGGGATGGTAAAAAATGGGGGGCTTTCCAATATTTGGACTGGAATGTGACCAATAAATTATCGGTAGGTTTTTTCCAATCTGTTGTTTGGGCTGCGCAAGACGACGCAGGTAAAAGAGGTTTTGACTTTAGTTATATTAGTCCAATTATCTTTATCCGACCTGTTGAAAATAATAATCGTACTTCGCCTGACAAAATGTTTTTGGGGTTGACTTCTAAATACAAGCTTCCACATCGATTGACTGCATATGGTCAGTTTTTGTTGGGTGAGTTTACAGCGAAAGAGTTCTTTGCCGGGAATGGATATGCGCACAACAAATGGGGAGCACAACTTGGTGTCAGGGGATATGATATGTTTGGTGTGAAAAACTTGAACTTTTTAGCCGAGTATAATACAGCCAGACCATATACTTACGCACACTTTAAGTCGTATTCCAACTATAGCAACAATGCCGAGCCATTGGCCCATCCGAAAGGGGCAAACTTTAGAGAGCTTGTTGGTCTTGTGAATTATGCCTGGGATAGATGGGACTTTTCGTTACAGGGCATGTTCACCCAGAATGGACTGGATCTACCTGATGGAAGTAATATGGGCGGTAACATCTTCCAATCCTATAATACAATACCAAATCTATACGGAAACCATATTGCACAAGGTATAAAGAACAATATCTATTATGCAGATGCTAAGGCTGCCTATGTGCTTAATCCGAAGTATAACCTTCGTTTAGAACTTGGCTATACCCAACGCTACGCAAAAGCACAATACGAAACACCTGTAGTCAATAAGTCTGGTGTTGTGTCATTTGGACTTCGTTCAAGTTTCCGGGCAATTTATAACGATTTATAGGAATTTTATAAACTGATCTATAATTAAAATAAGACAAACTATATTGATTTAGCAATAAATGCTGTAAAAACCGATATAGTTTGTTTTTAAAATTAGGTCCCAGGACAAATTGACAATATTAGTAAGACAACTTAGATACAGCCAGAATAAAATATCCGATCGTTGACGATCCCTTCTTATGTTGTATTACGGTTTAAAAACGATTTAATTAAACAGAAAATGGCATGGGTTCGCTTAGTTAGCCAATGGATCAGCACAAAACTAATGTTATTCCAATGAAAAAAATCCTCATATTGAATGGCCCAAATTTAAATTTGTTGGGTGTAAGGGAGAAATCAATTTATGGTAGCCAGGACTTCCTGAGCTATTTTGAAGAACTAAAACAACAATTTGAAACAGTGGAATTAGCCTATTTTCAAAGCAATTCTGAAGGAGGATTAATCGATAAGATACACGAAGTCGGTTTTGAATTTGATGGAATTGTATTGAATGCCGGAGCGTATACGCATACATCAGTGGCTATTGGAGATGCGATTGCGGCAGTCACAACACCTGTTATCGAAGTTCACATAAGCAATGTTCATCAAAGAGAGGAGTTTCGCCATCATTCGTTCTTGGCAAAGAATTGTAAAGGGGTGATCTGTGGCTTTGGCCTGGATAGCTACAGATTGGGCGTAGAGGCGTTTATTAAATAATATCTTCTTTTGCAAGGAAGAGCAATAGCTATAAAACAAAAAAGCGGGAATTCCCGCTTTTTTGTTTTATAGCTAACAGAATTGTTCTAACCAATAAGACTTCTGATTTCGACTTCGTCTGCTTTGATTTGAGCTTTCATTTCTTCAAGTGAGTCAAATCGTTCATCATGTCGAATAAAATGAAGGAACTTTACACGTAGTGTCTTGCCATAAATATCCTGATCGAAATCGAATAGGCTGATTTCAATAGCACGGTTCATGCCGTCGACAGTGGGCCTGGTTCCTATATAGCCCATGCCTTTCGCAATAGATACTGGACTTTCCTCTTTATACTCGCCCGTAGTGATGTTTTGGATATGATTATAGATGTATACCTCAACAGCATAAATACCATAG
>JBMAAL010000137.1:0-9024 GCA_050281725.1 Sphingobacterium sp.
CCCGTCTGCGCAAAAGAAACTGAGGTAGATACAGTACCTATTGCTGCTAATAATAATAGAGATTTTAAATTCATATCTATTTAACTGTTAATTGATTCAATAATAAATTCACTCTGTCTAATTGTGATGCGTCATCAATAAGCTTATAATATTTAGCCAAAGCTTTAAGCGCATTGACATCATAAGGCTTAATCTCATTTGCCTTCAACAGATACTCGATGGTCAGCTCTTGTATATCCTGGTTGGAAGGTTCCTTTAATAAAGTCTCCAGATTTATTAACCCTAATGCAAGATTAGATTCATAATTATTCGGATCCAATCGCAATACATTATTATAATATTCTTTCGCCCGTTTTATATCATTGGCATTTTCATAAGAATAGCCTGCAATATAGTTCAGTTCGACATTTTCAGGTTCTAAACGGATAGCATCAGCAATGACATTTAAGATAGCGTCATAAGAATTATTGGCCGAATACACATCAATTAATCTAAAAAGTATCTGTTTATTTTCAGGAAATATAGCATGTCCTTTTTCAAGAACGTTCAAGACATCCTGTTTAGTACCTCCGAGCGAATAAATCTGTGCTAATTCAAGAAAGTAATTAGGCTTTGGATGTTCACTTTTAATGAGTTCATCATAATATTTGATTGAATTCATATAATCTTTATTCTTGCCGGAGAGTACAGCCAGATTATATTTGAGATCATTATTTTTGAAACCAAGTGAATCTATTCGAAGGTAAGCTTTATAAGCTTTGTCAAATTTGCCATCTTTTAAAGCCAACGCTCCCTGATAGGAGATGGCACCAGCGAGATTTTGACGAATGTAGTCCATTTCCGCAGGAAAGTTTCGACGTGCTTTTTTTTGATCCAGAAGCTTAAGTGATTTGATGGATACGTCGATAGGATCCATTTTATATGGCTGCTTCCTTGTTGAATCTGCAACTGCCAAGGAGCTATATACCAATGCTCTTAAAAGGTTATTGTTGACAGAAGCTGAATCTTTCTTCGATTGGAAGGCAGCGTCTGCAAACTTTCGCGCATTTTCAAGATTTTTAAACTCGCCAGTTTTGGTATATAAAGCAAAACTGTTGCTGCCCTCCTTCAAATTGGATTGGGCAACAACAGTTAAACTACTTGCAGATATTAACAATGATATCAGTAAGTTTTTCATTAGACTATTTATTCTTCGTTTGAGTCCGTGTTTTCTTCAGAAGTCGAATCGCCATTTTCCGTTGACTCTTCGGTCAGTTCAGACTCTTCTTCAGATTCTTCTTCACGATCGACTTTCGTAATAGAAGCGATCTCGTCGTTATCTTTTAAATTAATGAGTCTTACACCTTGTGTTGCACGTCCCATTACTCTTAATTCTTGCACAGCAATACGGATAACAATACCAGACTTGTTGATGATCATTAAATCTTCGTTGTCTGTAACGCCTTTAATTGCAACGAGTTCGCCTGTCTTATCGGTGACATTGATCGTTTTCACACCTTTGCCACCACGATTCGTTACGCGATAATCCTCTATATCTGTACGTTTTCCGTATCCTTTTTCAGAAACGACCAACACGGTAGTTTCCGAATCATTCACACTAATCATGCCAATCACCTCATCGCTTTCCGCTCCCAAGGTGATACCACGTACACCTGTTGCCGTTCTGCCCATTGGACGAACCGTAGATTCATTGAAACGAATTGCGCGACCAGAACGGAGTGCCATGACAATTTCGCTGCTTCCAGTAGTCAAACAAGCCTCAATTAATTGATCGCCTTCATTGATATTGATCGCATTGATACCGTTTGCTCTTGGACGAGAATAGGCTTCCAAAGACGTCTTCTTAATAGTACCTTTTTTGGTACACATAATAATGAAGTTGTTTTCCAAATAATCTTGGTCTTTCAGGTTCTTAACCAGGATGAACGCCTTTATTTTCTCTTCTTTTGGAACGTTGATGATATTTTGAAGGGCACGACCTCTAGAAGTACGGCTCCCTTCAGGGATTTCAAATGCACGCAACCAAAAACAGCGACCTGCCTCTGTAAATAGCAGCATATAATTATGCGCCGAGGCTGTGATAATATGTTCAGTAAAATCTTCTTCGCGTGTGTTTGTGCCAATTGATCCTCGACCACCGCGACCCTGACGTTTGTATTCGGATAATGGTGTGCGTTTTACGTAACTGTTATGGGAGATAGTGATAACGATTTCTTCATCATCAATAAAATCTTCCATACGCATATCTTCAGCAGAGTGTACAATCTGAGATCTACGTTCGTCACCATATTTTTCTTTGACTTCAATCAACTCATCTTTGATAATTTTCATACGAAGATCTTCGTCTTCCAATATCGATTTCAAGTAGTCAATTGTTTTCATCAATTCAGCATATTCCTCTTTAATCTTATCACGTTCCAGTCCTGTCAGGCGACGCAATGTCATATCGAGGATAGCACGAGCTTGAAGATCGGATAGGCCAAATTTTTCCATTAATCCAACGCGTGCATCTTCCGGAGTATCCGAATTACGGATCAATTTGATGACTTCGTCCAAATGATCTAAGGCAATTAAATACCCTTCAAGAATATGAGCACGTTTTTCAGCTTCCGCCAGTTCATAACGTGTACGTCTAACGATTACATCATGTCTATGTTCCACAAACTCATGAATCATATCTTTCAGATTCAACAGCATTGGTCTTCCTTTAACTAAAGCAATGTTGTTTACTGAAAATGAAGTCTGTAGCGCTGTATATTTAAACAAATTGTTTAAAACAACATTTGCATTTGCGTCACGCTTGATGTCGTACACAATACGCATACCTGTACGGTCAGATTCATCACGGATAGCAGAGATACCTTCTAATTTCTTTTCGTTAACCAATTCAGCTGTACGCTCAATCATATTCGCCTTGTTCACCTGATAGGGAATTTCGGTGACGATAATCTGCTCTCTGCCAGACTTGGTTGCTTCTATTTCAGCTTTTGCGCGCATGACAATACGGCCACGACCTGTATTACAAGCATCTTGAACCCCGGCATAGCCGTAGATTAATGCACCTGTTGGGAAGTCTGGACCTTTGATGTGTTGCATCAATTCTGGAACCTCAATATCACGATTATCAATAAAAGCGATTGTACCATCGATAACCTCGGATAGGTTATGCGGGGCCATATTTGTAGCCATACCTACCGCAATCCCCGAAGCTCCGTTTACCAGGAGGTTTGGAATACGGGTGGGAAGGACTGTTGGTTCTTGTAAGGAATCGTCAAAGTTATTTTGGAAATCAACAGTATCTTTGTTGATATCGGATAGCATTTCCTCGGCAATTTTCTTTAATCTTGCCTCAGTATAACGCATCGCCGCAGGTGGATCGCCATCAATGGAACCGTAGTTACCTTGACCATCTACCAAAGGGTAGCGTAAACTCCAATCTTGAGCCATACGAACCATGGTGTCATAAACGGATGAATCACCATGTGGGTGATACTTACCTAATACGTCACCGACGATACGGGCAGACTTTTTGTAAGGCTTGCCACTGGTAACCCCTAAGTCCAGCATACCATAAAGAACACGTCTGTGTACTGGTTTCATGCCATCACGGGCATCAGGAAGTGCTCTTGATACAATGACAGACATGGAATAGTCAATGTAGGCAGACTTCATCTGATCCTCGATGTTGATTGGGATAATCCGGTCGTTTGCCGGAACAAGATTGTTGTCGTTTTCTGTTTCTTCAGCCATATGAATTTGGTTTCAATAAAACTAGTAAGCAAGCCCTCTAAACTGGCTTGCTACGCATGCGAAGTTACAAAAATTTAACCTCAAAAGCGAATGATTTAAGCCCTAATATACACAAAAAAGACAATCTTTTGTGGATTGTCTTGGTACTTATGGCGTATCGTTTTTATTTGATTTTTTTAAAGCGGAGCCGAATCGAATTGCTTATGACTATTAAGTCTGAAAAGGCCATGCTTAGGGCCGCAAGCATAGGTCCGAGAAAGCCAACAGCGGCAAGCGGTATGGCGACAATATTGTACGCGAAAGCCCAAAATAGATTTTGTTTTATTGTCAATAGGGTATGGTGACCAATTTTTAACAGCTTTTCAATGGATTTGAGATCATTGTTTAATAAAACCACTTTTGCTGATTGGATGGCAATATGTGTAGCATCACCGAGCGAGATGCCAACATCGGCAGCAGCTAATGCCGGAGCGTCATTGATACCGTCACCAACCATTGCGGTAGGGCCATTCTTTTTGAGCTTGAACAAGATTTCTAGTTTTTCTTCTGGCGATTTGTCCCAGTATACATCAGCAATACCAAGCTTCTGCGCTGTGCGTTCACATTTACTTTGTCGATCTCCACTCAAAAGAATAGGGCGTATGCCTTTATCTTTGAGGTATTGGATGAGTTCCTTTGCATACGGCTTAATTTGATCTTCCAGTATAATACCCGCAATTACAACGCCATTGATGGTTAAGGTAAGGTCATATCGATTGGAGTAATCTTTTTCGCCAAGTTTTGCATTACAAATGGAGTAGTTATTGCCATTTGTGTCGGTTGCAAATATTCCTTTCCCTTTTATTTCATTGACTTCCTTAAAGATAATGCGGTAAGATTTTATCTCCTTAAGTTGTTTTCGGATCGACTTGGCGATCGGATGACTCGAATAACTCTCCAATTGTGCGATGATCGATTCGACTTGTGATTGTTCAATACCAAAGGTCTGAATCGCTTTGATATTAAAATCCCCGGTTGTTAGGGTGCCCGTTTTGTCGAATACCATCTGTTTGAGATCAGACATCTCCTCAATGGTACTTCCACCCTTGATTAGTATTCCTTTTTTTGCAGCTCTTCCCAGACCTACCATGACAGCTGTAGGTGTGGCTAACCCCATGGCGCATGGACAAGATACAACAAGTGTAGCTATGGCATTCATAAGGGATTGCTGTAGCGGCAATTGTGCGATAAAATAAGTAATAAAAAAAGTGAAAAATGATATCGTCACAACGATTGGAACGAAATAAGCAGCTACTTTGTCACCGAATTTTTGAATAGGTGGCTTTTTACTTTGCGCATCTTTAATTAATTGAATAATTTGATACAGTACACTTTTAGACCCAACTTTGGTCGCCACGATTCTGATATTTCCTTCGGTTAGTAACGTACCACCAATCACTGCATCATATTTGAGTTTTTCAATAGGTACACTTTCTCCGGTTAGCATAGATTCGTCCACCCAAGCCTGTCCTTCCAAAATATCGCCATCAGCAGGTATCTGATTTCCTGAATTTACCTTTAAAATATCACCTGATTTAATTTCTCGGGCTAGTATCTCTACTTCTTGGTCGTCTTCAATTTTAATAGCTGGTATATCTTGATATTTAACCAACTCTTTGATTGCTGATGTGGTTTTGGTAACGGCTCTTTTTTCGAGGACATTCCCCAAAAATACCAATGTTATGATTGTTGCACATGTTTCGTAGAACTGGTAATCATGTCCTAGATTATAATATGTACCAATGAGACTATAGGCAAAAGCAGCTGTAGATCCAATAAAGATGAGTACATCCATATTGGGCATTTTGTTCCAGATGGAACGAAACGCACTGATTCCAAAATAGAAAAAACCAATGATGTAAACTGGTGTACAAAGCGCAAGTTGGATAAAGGGATCATGCAGAATAGGTAAATCCGTAAACATATGACTCCACAAGGGTATGGTAAAGATGAGGCAGCACAGGAACTTAAACTCAATAGATTTCCAAAAGCTAGGCTTCTTATCCTTATCCTCAATAACTTTGTAACCCAAAGACTCGATACCTTTGACAAGTACAGGTATTTGTTCCAGGGGGATTTCTGAAAATTTCACTTCATCTGAGGCAAAATCGACATATATATCCTTAGCACCGTTGTTTTCTAGGTATTTGTGGATTGAAATAGCACAATTTGCACAATGCATTCCGCTTACGTTAAGTTCAGTTTGCACGTTCGATTCCTTCATTTAATAGCATGTAATGTCTTTAGGCAAAGATAGCTATTTCCTGATAATGCTTTTTACGTAAAGTAAAATTGTTTAGTTTAGCAAGCCTGTTTGTAACCATTTTACATGAAATATCGTGAATAGTGAATGGGAGAACATTAAATTTGACTAGATGGACAACTTAAGCTTGTATAAAAATGACAAAACCAATTTCAATTTCTTTTATTGTACGGATTATACTGCTGATTGCGCTAACGGCATCCTTTGTTCAATTTGAAACCTTTTATAAGCAGCGGGAGATCATTCGGAATATGGCATACGGCTTAAACACTTTTCTAACAGCAAGTGTCCTGATCTCCATTGGTCATTTTATCCTTGTAAAACTATACAACAGTCGAAATGAACAGCAGGTTGTACGGGGTAATTTTGTGCTCGGAATTACACGGGTCGCCACAGTAGGCAATGTCTTTTTCATTATTGTCAGCCTAATGATAGCGGTTGGTATTAACCCAAAAGATTTTATCACCAGCATGACAATTGTCGCAATGGCCATTGCTGTAATTTTTAGGGAATACATCACGAATATGATATCCGGTTTAATTATTATGTTTTCGGATCAGTTCTCTGTAGGAGATCGCATAAAAATAGGCGAATATCAGGGGAAAATTGTTGATATCACGTTGGCGAATCTGGTTGTGCGCGATGAAGATGACGATGCTGTGATGATCCCCAATAATTTGGTGTTTACTGCAACGTTGGTCAATAAGACCTCCCAAAAGTCAAATAAAATTGTTGTAAAGTTCGAATTGCCAATTGATCGCTCGTTTGCAGTGGCGGAATTGGAACGGTATTTAAGCCCATTATTTCAAAAAAATCCAAATTTAGATCATTCCCAAGGTTTTACAATTAAGGTCGCTGATATGACTAAAGATTATATTAAGTATAAAGTTGAGGTTAGTGCAATCTCGTCCAGCAATAAAATACATCAACAGGTGCAAAGCAACATATTGAATGAAATTCTGCAGTTTACGAGAATGCAGGATTAAATCTTTCTTACTTTGACATTTTTGACAAAGTGGTGGCTTCCTTTTTCTAAAATGAGATCGGCGCGATATCTCGTTGGCAAAATGTTCTGAAGTAGATTGGGCTTGTTAATTTCGTTCCAGATATTTACAGCCATGGAATGGCTTTCATCGGCTGTCATATTTGCATATTTATGGAAAAATGAAGCCGGATTTTGGAATGCGGTAGCACGCAGTGATTCAAATCGATTGGTATACCATTCAATAAGATTTTTCTCGCTAGCATGCACATAGATCGAATAATCAAAAAAGTCGGAAACGAATACGCTATGTCCCTTTCGTGGTCGCTGGGAATTGACTTGTAATACATTTATTCCTTCTACAATGAGGATGTCGGGCTGTTCAATTACCTGTTGCTGTTCGTCTGGCAATACATCATATACCAAGTGGCTGTATACTGGGACCGCAATTTTTGGAGTACCTGATTTCACTGCAGAAAGAAAATGAATCAATCTTTTAGCATCGTAGCTTTCGGGAAATCCTTTTCGGTTTAGAATACCACGTTCGATAAGTTGTTGATTCGGGTAAAGAAAGCCGTCTGTAGTGACCAAATCTACCTTCGGTTTGGATGGGAGTAAACTAAGGACACGCTGCAACACCCGGGCTGTCGTACTTTTTCCGACAGCAACCGACCCGGCTATACCGATGATATAAGGCAGTTTGCTCACCTCTTTGCCAAAAAAGCGGTTTGTATGCTGGTGAAGACTTTGGAAACGATCAATATGAATCTCAAGTAGATGACTTAAGGGAAAGTAGACTTCTTCTATTTCCTGATTTGTCAAGGGTTCATTCAGTGCATGTAGATTTTCCAGGTCTTCGACACTGAAATTGTGCAATACTTTCCCGTTTAAATTTTTCCAGTCTTCACGTTTGATCGATCTAAAAGGCGAATCTATTGCTATTTGTGGATCCAATTGCATCGTTTGCTTTATTTTTATTACAATTATTTATATTGCAGGACAAGTAAACCTTCCTATTCGATTCAAGCAGGTATTAAGGTCTTTTTGCGCGGGCAAATATAAATAGTGTTATCCGTTATCCCAAGAAACATTATAAATGATTTGAAGTTATTACAATAGGATTTGATAATATTTTATGAACGGGACACTTTTCCGCAATTTTAAACAGCCGCTGCTTTTGGTCTTCATCTAAATCTCCTTTAAAGCTGATATAGCATTGGATATAGGTCGTTTGCTGCTGCTCACTTGTTTGCACCTCATAAGATAAACGCACCTGCACTTCTTCCAGGGGCCAGCTTTTGCGGTCCGCATACATTTTGACGGTAATTGCTTTGCAGCTCCCTAAAGATGATAGCAGTAATGGAGTAGGGTTTATGCCCTGATCTTCACCGCCTATATCTTCAGGTTCATCAACCGTTATTTGATGCTTTCCGTATTGTACTGTAGTTGTATAGGGTATTTTCCCTATTGAAACGATTACTTCGTTGTCCATAAGCGATAAAAATTAGGATTCAACGTCTTCTAATAGACCTTCAATGATAAGGCTTCCGGTTGCAGGGTTTGTTGCCAAAGGGACATTATAAAGATCACATACACGCATGAGCATTTGAATATCTGGTTCATGTGCATGTTTTCCTAGTGGATCGCGAAAGAAAATAATGCCATCAACTTTTCTTTCGGCGGCTAAAGCTGCGATTTGTGCATCACCACCCATGGGGCCACTTAATTTCAATTCTACAGGCAATCCTGTCTGTCTGACATAAGAACCCGTAGTACCTGTGGCAATGATATTGGCGCGTTCCAATAATTCCTGGTGGTCTTTGACAAATGCGACCATTTCGGGTTTTTTGCCGTCGTGGGCTATTAGTGCAATTGTTTTTTTCATCACAATAAAATAATTTATAAATATCGAGCACTGTTATAAAAGCAGGCCTTTCTGCGGTATGAGTATGTTATTTGAAAAATATGTATGAGATAATTATTGCTGCGA
>JBMAAL010000138.1:0-8769 GCA_050281725.1 Sphingobacterium sp.
AAATTACCTTTACTTCTGCTCTCTACCGAGACCATGAGTTCGATGCTTACTATTTTGACGAAGTGCAATGTGAAGGCATCATGATCCAGTTGGCTTATGTCAATAATCAGGTCGACAAAGAATGGGCTAATATCGCTTTCACTGCCATTCCGCCACCCTATCTCGATGAGATGGACGTACATCACTGTCTGGAACTTTTGTTCACAATTCTAAAAAAACATGGCTTTAAGCTGGATTATTGGCACGGTGAATTACTCTACATTGTAGAGTTGCAAGATATGTATTGGGCGATTTTGTATGGGGATCTAGACTACGAAGAAAAAGATAGTCGGTGCCAGCAGATCAAATCCGATATCAGCGAAATCCTCGAGCGTTATGACAGCTCCTACATTGATCCGCTTAACCTATCGTCAATTGTCGACCTACTCAACCGGCGTTGGGTATGCCCTTTTGTATTGGCCTACCTCCATGTTTATGATGATTTTCCAAAAGGCTACCCCTATCTGCTTTCAGACTATGAAGGCTACTAAGAGCCGATCAAACTTGGCATATCGCTCGATCAAAGTTGGCCTAACGCATGCTCTTTACAACAGTGTAACTTAGCTTCAGATAAAGGATGATGATATGAAAGATTCTAAATCGATAATAAATACAGGTATAAAATCTGTAAATAAAAATAACAGATTTATGCAATGGGTCAAATTTAACTTGTCAGTTTCAAATGTATCAGCGGCTATGCTCATTCTATTGTTTGTCTATACTGTATTATCAAAACTTGCTGACCTTAATTTCTTTCGTTATCAATTGGATAATCAGGTTTTTCGCCCGGAGGTTTCGGCGGTACTATTTTATCTTTTACCACTTTCGCAGATCGTGGCGATAATACTTCTTTATATCGAACGGTATAGAAAGATTGGATTTATTTATTCCTTCGGTCTACTCAGTATTTTCACTTTTTACATTCTATTGATCGTACGGGATTATTTTGATCACATTCCTTGTATTTGTGGCGGCGTAATTACGACCATCAGCTGGAAAGCCCATTTTGTATTTAATCTATGTTTTCTCGGAATAGCGATTTTGGGATTTGTATATCTAATTAAAGAAAGGAGGTCGAGCAAACAGTATGATTAAGCCCCCGATCACTTTACGTAAGAAGATCATTATCGGAAAGGGGAAGCGTAGAGCAGCTAGTCGATCCCCATCAACAATTCGGCAGACAAACAAATTATAAATTTAAAGTTTTGTGTTTTTTAGCAAAAAGGCACCAATCATCATGAAAACAAAAAAATTAAACCTTGCATTGATCGCAGTACTTTTAGGTACAGGTTTTGTATTCGCAACTAACAATCCCTTGAAACAATCGCAACGCTATTATTTTTACGATAGCGAATGGCATGACACACCACCCGCTCCTGGAAGCGCACAATGTCAAACAAACCTCAACAAAATCTGTTCGGGTGAGTTTGAATCGATGCCAGAAACCACTTCAAACGATGTTTCCGCCAATCCAGGCGCAACACTCATCGTACGTGGAAACTATCAATAGTTAAACCACAACGTAGTAAAACAGAAGAAGGCGTTTACAATACGCCTTCTTTTTTTATCTGATATTTTGTGTAATTCCGGTCATCTGGACTTCTTGAAATGGGATCAGAAAAACATACCTATCATCATTGGGAGGTAAGCTATAGTCTAGACCATTGACTTTCCTTGTCAAGGTCACCGCCCTTTCCGGGTCCAAATTCAGACGTCTAAGATCCGAAAATCTTAAACCTTGTCCTATCAGCTCTTTCCGCCTTTCTTGAAGAATCATTGACAAAGCTTCCTCTTTGGATCTAGCCTTTAGATTGACAAAACGATCATCCCACCTCGTTACCAACAATGCATTCAAATCGGCCATCGCCAAATCCACATTTCCTGACCTCGCATAGCATTCAGCTCGAATTAAAAATTGTTCTCTCGTAGTCAAACCCGCAAAATATTCCGAATCCCCGGTATAGCTCCCTTTAAAATTGTAAAATCCCAATCCGCTATCTTCAAAATATAAATCCTTCCTGAGATCCCCATCGCGATATTCCCCAAATAATTTAGGGTCTACTCCAGTTAAGGTTGATTGAAGAAAAATACTACGCGTCATACATGTATACAGTAAGATTTCGGGATTATCATCACTCAAACCTAGCGGAAAAGGTCTTGTCGCAAGGGGATTCAAAGTACGATAATTCAATAATGCATGATTTTCCTTTAAGCTTAGATCGGCGTACTCTCCTGCATTCACATAGTCACCCATTAGCAAGTATACACGTGCCAATAATGCTAATGTGCTATTCCGCGTTGGTCGGCTCTTATGTTTCTCTACGTTAGGCAAAAGATCTACGGCCTGCTTCAGATCGGTAACAATTTTTTCGAATCCTTTCTGCACAGTTTCACGATCAAATTTTGCATTGACATCCGAAGTTGTCCGCAAAGGAATACCAAGATCATGATTGGCTGTACTGCTATTGAAAGGTTTTGCAAATCCTTCCAGCAGATTTAAAAAAGCAAATGATCTCCAAAAAAGCGCTGTGCCTTGCAGATTACGATAGGCTACATTCCTAGTGTCCTCTCCTTTTAATCTTGCTAATCCGTCCAAAACTAAATTTGAATTAAAAACCTGCTGATAGCCATAGTACCAGTCATTATCATTTCCATCCATAGCTTTTTCCCAGAGATATGCACCCCGTTCTGCTGTTGACAATATCCCAATAATATCATCGGATGCAACAAAATCATCGGATGATATCGTCCCCAACATGGGAACACCATAATAGATGAAAATATAGGGATCATCCATTAAGGCCCTAAAGTCTGAAATTTTTGTCGGAACGATAACCGATAAACTCGGTTTCTTATCCAAAAATTCTTTTTTGCAGCCACAAAAAAAGAAGCTAGATATAATGCTAAAGGTTATTATATAATTTTTCATGTGATCTATTTTATCATTTACAAACCTATTTTAATGCCCAAGGACAGTGTCAAGGGCAATGGCATATTCCGATAATCCGGATCTATATGTTGCTTGTTGGCTTTCCAGATCAACCCAATATTATTGGCATAAGCATACAACCCTATTGTACGAAATAGCTGATTCTGTTTATTGGAAAACATATAATCCAATCGGATATCCTGAAATCGAATATGATCCCCTTTCTCCACCAATATCTCCGAATACTTGTAGAAATCATCTCTTCCATTGACATTGCTCAATGGTGCAGAAGGAACCTGTGTGTAATTTTCATCACCTGTTCTTTTCCAACGTTTACCATAGTCGCCATGTGTTGGAGTACCACCCGTAGTCGAACCTAGTCCAAAGTTGTTTCCATAAACAACAGATTCGCGATGATAGAAATAGCCCAAGCGATAGCTGATCAAAAATGAAAGTGAGAAATTCTTATAAGCAAACGAGTTTCTCAGCGAACCATAATAAAGCGGTATTGCGGATCCGTGATAGACAATATTTTCCAATGTCGCCGTACTGATGATCTTACTATAACTTTTGCTTTCCTCTCCGTTTAGATAACCAATAGGATCACCATTAATAGGATCGAGACCTCCCCAGCGATAGCTAGAGATACCATAGAGGGGTTTACCTTTGATCGGCACCAAATTGCCGTCAAGAAAACCCGAGGAAATGGTCTGTTCCGGAACATCCACTACAATATCCTTTGTCCAAGATAATAGGCCTGTCGCCGACCATTTAATATTTCTCTCTAATATTTTAGCATTTATAGTCAGATCCAAACCGCTTCCCTTTGTACTGGCTACATTTCCTTTAAAAAACATTACACCCGTAGAGTACGGATAAGGTACCGATCCATAGAGATCGTGGTTACGTTTTGTATAGTATTCAATACTTCCAGTTATGCGATTAGCCTTCATTGCAAAATCCATTCCGATATTAAATATGGCCATTTTCTCCCAACGTAAGCTCGGATTTGGCGGGTTTTCAACAACGGCATACGGTTCACCTATCGGTGAAGATGAAGCGTTAGCGAGAGACGTTATGATATTAGCCGAATAGAAGTTGGACGTATTACCACTCCTTCCATAGGTCGCCCTCAACTTAAGGTAAGGGAGAAAATCAAGTGAATAGAATCGTTCAGAACTCAAAGTCCAAGCAGCACCAACGGAAAACAATGGAACACCTTTCTCATTGGTCTTTACTCCATACAGATTACTTTGATCGAAGCGTGTACTGGCAGAAAGGCTGTATCTATTTCGGTAAGAATAGCCAGCATTCATATAATAAGATAAAAATCGATCAGCATTCCCTTTATGGTCATCAATATTAGGTATCTGGGAGGAGCTTGCCGGATTAATGTATTGCGGAAAACGCGTTAGATAATCTACTAAAATCCCCTTACCTGTATCTTCTTGATATCCATACGATCTATTGATCCAATTCTCCAAATTAATTGCCCTTACCTCTATCCCTCCGATTGCATTTAGATCATGTACGGTACCAAACTTATGTTGAAAATCAAGCTGCCACCTGAAATTATGGGCATCCATTTTGGATAAATAGCCATCTACAACCGAACCTATGGGAACCGCCCGACTCAGACTTCCATCTTTGTTGATTGTTGTATAGCGGTTGATCAAATCCCGCGTAAAGTAAGATTCCTCATGCTGATTATTGATTCGATTACTTCTGCTACCTGTATAGTTATATAGAAATTGGGTTGACAATCCGTTCCAAATTTTATATTTCAGGGAGGTATTGATCCGATAATCAGACACATTAGTATTATCATCATTCAAAGCAAGTTCGTCCAATGGTCTATATTGCCAGTCCAGCAAACCCTTTGTTGGCTGTTCCAATATATAGGGCTGTCGCAGTTTACTGGAAGACATATTATTTCCACTCTCATCCTTTAATCTACCATACGGATAAAAAGGAACAAAATTAACATTATTATTTTCAGTTAGAGTTTTAACAAAGTTGACACCTAGTCCCAGCTCCAACCGCGAATTTAACTGATAAACATTGTTAAGGCCTACCGTATAGCGATCATGTTCTTGTCCACGCTGATTTTCGAGCGCACGGTCGTACCCAGCAGAGGCCCGATAAGAATACCCTTTTGTTCCACCGGAGATATCGAAAGCAACCTGACTAGCGAGACTGTTGCGTTCAAAATATTTTAATTGATCATCACGGATATCCTGTTGCCGGTATTGCGCTATGGCCGAGATAGCATCGTCTTCGGAAAGCTTACCATCTCGAACGAGTATTAACATTTCTACTACAGGACTAAGTGCCAGTTTATTTTTATTGTTTTCTGTGTTTTTGAAAAAGCCCTTCTTAAAAAGCTCTTGTTCTAGATCGATGTAATCATCTACGCTGATACGTGGTCTATAATATAGATCGCGCTTACCACCAACGGTCAAATTACTATTTATATTAATTTGTACGGATCGGTCATTACTTCCTCTTTTAGTAGTTATGACCAATACACCATTTCCGGCCCTTGCCCCCCAAATAGAAGCCGCTGACGCATCTTTTAAAAGAGTAACACTCTCGACATCGTTCGGATTGATCGCATTTAGGTCACCATCATATGGAAAATTATCTACAATGACCAACGGTGTACTACCACCAAATAACGTATTTTGCCCTCTGATGTTAAACTGGCTTTTGGTAGTCGACTTCCTATTAACCGATAAGCCGGCGCTCATATCTTCCAATCTGCTAAGGATATTTTCGCCCGGCCTGCGGTTTAATTCCTCATTATTGATCGCCGAAAAAGAGCCAGTAGCTCTTTCTTTCGGCAACTTTTGGTAGCCTGTAGACAGCACCTGTACCTCATCGATTCTATTTTCTGAGGGAAGCAATTCGACAATAAGATCTTTATCCGTCTTTATAAGAGTAATAGTTTTGCTCTTGAAACCCGTATAGCTCACTGTAATATTATCCCCCCATTTACCCACAAAATTAAAATATCCGTCCTTGCCTGTTTTGGTTACTAGTTTTGTGGAGTTTAATGTTATCGTTGCACCAGATAAGGGCTGTCTATTCGTTTCTGAAATAATTCGGCCACGAATATTTAAACTCTCTTGCGCTTTAACAGGGCAAATGCACATTATCAATACAGCTATGAGCACGTGGCTATAGTATTTTATAGTATTTCCCATTTTTTAGCCTATCTGTCTTTAAATACCAATACTTCTATTTCTTTACGCTTTTTTTGGAGCGAAAGTCCATATTTAGCCAAAGCCCGATTGAGACTGCCGACATCAGACATCTTTGCTTCCACTTTGATATCCACTGCTTTTGCATATCCGGTATCGTCTACGATTGGTAAGGGATAATTTTGTAGGTAAATCATCCCAAGCTGTTGAGAGATCCATTTGATCGAAGCATTTCTCAATTCAAATCCTACCCCTGAGAATGCGGCTATTTGCTCTCCTCCGGCACTTCCAATCCGATCTATGGTATCCAATCTGATCAGTGCCAATACCTCCGCAAGTTCTTTTTGGACGTACACATTGTACTGTGGGAAAAATCGGTTAAGCTCATCCTTCATGATCGCATATTTCTCTGCGTTACGTGATTTTGGTAAAATCAGTTCATAACAATAAGTATTGTTTTTGGCCCATTCCACCATATCACCTGTAGGCAAAAGTTTTGTCGTATCATTTACCAAAAAACGCATGTTTTTTTTGCTAAATTCTCCTCGATTGCCCCCAAATGCACCACCATAAAGATGTGGAATAATGTCATTGGTGAATGTCAAGCGTATTAGCGTGCTATCTTTAAGGGGTTTGCTGGTGAAAATAGAACTCAGCCCACTTTGATATCCGGTCAGTACCGAATAGAAACTGAGGCTGGTGGGGATACCGCCATTGGCTCCAATAAAAAGAGGTTCGGTATAATCATACTCGATCTTATAATCGCGCTTTCGTTTGAGCGTAGTATCGCTATTCTTTTCCAGCACTTGGATAATATTCTCTCTAGAAATCTCCTCCGCACCTGTGAAGGCGATCACTTTACCATGTTCGTCTATCCAAACATAATGAGGTAGATAAACATGCGGGAAATAGCTCGAAAACAGTTTGTCGTCAGTAACCACAGGAATATCACCGTTGTATTGGGCGTCTAGCTTTGAGATAAAAGAAAGAACATTTTTTTCATTTTGATCGGTAATCGATAGAAATTGAATCCTATCTCTAAACTCTTTCTGAAGCTCTTCCATCTTGGGCATCATGGCCACACAGGGGCTACACCATGTTGCCCAAAAATCAAGGATCAGCAGCTTTCCTTTAAAATCCGAAAGCTTTGCGGATTTAGCTTTATAATTGTGGATTGGCGTAATTGGCAGATCAGGAACATCGTCACCGATACGCAGGCCAGTTTCAGTGATATCTTTTGCTGTTGTTTGCCCATCAGCCCCGCTGTCCTTGCGGGGCGTCTGAGCTGATAAACTAAACATATGAAATACAGCAATGCATGTCAGAAGCATTGTTGTATTCTTCAATGCCTTGAAAGAAAAATATAAATATTGAAAAACTAAAGTTGCAAATAAGAGCATCAGACGTTTCGTTACCTGCACATATTTAAAGTAATTTAGATTTGATAGAATAGAAAGTACCCTTCCACCCCTATAAAAATTTATCATTTTTTAAGGTATTAATGGTGGTTCAAGCAGCTTCTATTACTCTGTTGAATTGTTTACTAGACAATATCCAAGCCCGAGACAAACTCGAACCACCGAATAAAAAATAAGATTATCTGTACCTCTAGTGCGGTGAAAAATTTCTATAACAAGGTCAATAACATAATGGTCGCTACGCGCACTAGTAAAAATCGGAAGCCGATATATGGATGAGTCTTTGGGACTGATATATAGCATATTCCCAAAGTAATTCTCAACCTATAAAAGCTATTCTGGAGGGCATTTTTTTAGAATCAATAGATCCTTAAAAAATATCCTCTTGGTATATGAGAAATAGAAAAGGAACCTCCCTTGCTCAATGGCTGAGCGTGAGAAACTACGCGACCATATCCTTAAATAAATAAGGGAGGCCCTATCTAAATATTTTCTGTATTCTTTTAAGCTTATAATGTTCATTCGTCTTGGTTTTCAGTTTCTCACGCCGTTACCAATGAATGACCATACAAATATAAGAAAAACAATATAATTATTCCAAATTTGGTATAATAAATTTATTATTTTAAAGGTCTATTTGTTTATGGCTGAGCAGTACATAGACAAGGAAAATTTAGAAATTATCAGAGAAAGACTTTGGGCTATTTCAAATAAAAAAGAAATTACCCTTGAGGATATCCAAGATCGCACTGGATTTAGTTATAGCCAAGTTTATCGAATCGTACGCGGAAGTAACAATATGTCAGTAAGTGGCTTTATTGCAGTATGTAAAGCGTTAGAAATTCAACCAAGGGAGGTATTTGATTTCGAGATCAAAATTCCCAAACATTTACCACTAAGAAGGGATCGAAAGGCTTAAACCTTAAAGTTGTACAATACGCTGTTCACAGAGCCTAATGACTATTTCTTCTAATTTATCAACTTTACTAATCAATTTTTTTAGATCATTGGGTGCAATAAAATAATCGTCCTTATAACGGGCATCGATATAAGCATCGTTTAATATTTTAAACAATCTATTTTCCTCACTGTCCGTGCATGGATATCTAAAGACTCGATAAAGATCTTCAGAGACATGTTTAGCATATTTACGATAAGCTTTAATACGGTGGGTTTTAGG
>JBMAAL010000139.1:0-8659 GCA_050281725.1 Sphingobacterium sp.
AAACTTATGCGTGGAAAAAAAGCAGACGGATCGTTCGTCTCAGATTTTGATCCAAGTGCCTGGTCGCGCGAATACACGGAAGGAAATGCTTGGCATTGGAGTTTTTGTGTGTTCCATGACCCTCAGGGTTTAATTAATTTGATGGGTGGTAATAAATCTTTTGTATCCATGTTGGATACCGTGTTTGTTATTCCGAGTTATGAGGGTATGAAAAGTCGCGGAATGATCCATGAAATGCGTGAAATGCAAGTGATGAATATGGGGCAGTATGCGCATGGAAATCAACCTATCCAACATATGCCCTATCTGTATAATTATGCTGCAGAGCCCTGGAAAGCACAATATTGGTTACGCAAAATAATGGATAAACTTTATTTGCCTACACCAGATGGCTATTGTGGGGATGAAGACAATGGACAGACTTCAGCCTGGTATGTCTTCTCTTCGCTAGGATTTTATCCTGTTTCTCCAGCCTCGGGCGAATACGTGATTGGTTCACCACAATTCGATAAGGTGACACTAAATCTCGAAAATGGGAAAAAAGTGAATATCCAAGCTAAACAGCAGGGAGCAAATCAGGTCTACGTAGATCAACTAACTTGGAATGGAAAGCCTTATAGTCATAATTATATCCGTTATAAAGATTTATTGCAGGGTGCCAAACTTGATTTCAAAATGAGCGACGCACCGAATAGAAATAGAGGAACAAAAAAAGAGGATGCGCCATATTCCTTTAGTAACGAAAAAATAAAAGGAAAATAAAGATCGAATTCTGATACATAATAATGAATTCAATGATTATACTTTAGTTGTAAGTAATTGTGTCGACTGTTTAATTGATCTTTTAAGGTTTATAACATAAACCATGAAAATTACTTGTTTTTTGAAAACCATGACTGCTAATTTTGAGGCTGTCATGGTTTTTTTACACGAATAAAATAATCTTAGCTATTTAAAGTTATACCTTTGTGATTCGAAATTTCGATATGTTAGGCAAAATATTTCATTTTTTAACACTATTTGCATACCTTAATCTGTTGACCTATGAGTCTTTCTCTTCGGCAACCGGACAGGTTCTGCATGCAGGTGAGACCATTGTGGAGTATTTTCTGGATGATGTATTGGATTTGGAACCCATTCATTCTTCCCACGAAGAAAAAGTACTATTGCAAGATGATTATCGTATATTTTCGCTCAATAGCCAAGTACTACCAATTTTTATTTTTGTTTTTGGAATCGTCTTTACGGCATTATGTTTTGCAAAAGATGATGAACATCCTTTTTATCGATCTAAAACCCTATGCTTACCAGGGTATTATCGCTTCTTATCCCGCTTTAGGCCATTCTAGTTACGCTCCTATAATTTTTTAGCGGAGGCTACAAAAGTTTAATTTTATTTCTATATATGGTATGGAAGGCTTTTGGTCGCTCTTTACGCTATAGAATTGCTGTAGCTCCCATCGAACACATTCTCCTAACGACTGGTTTTAAAATACCGTAGGAGGGTTTAACATTTTACATTTTTTATCGTTTATGAAATACCCATGTTCGACAAACACTTACATGGATGAAAACCAACTGGGTATTCCATATGGCTTTAAAAAGAAGATTATTTCCATATGAACAAATTACTTATACTGTGCCTTTTCGTGGGTATGGTTGGGACGCTGGCTTCATGCCAATCATCCAACGCTAACGCTGATCCGAAAGAAGAACTTAAAAATATTCCTGTAGTGCCTTTAATGGTAATGGATACGACTGTTTATCAAGAGTATATTGCAGATATCCAGGCCTTGAAAAATGTCGAAATTCGTTCCAAATTGAATGGCTTTTTGGATAAAATATATGTAGACGAAGGTGACTGGGTCAGAAAGGGCCAAGTACTGTTTAAATACAATAATGAAGAGTATCGTTCGGAACTGGCAAAAGCGAAGGCACAATATGACAACTCCATAGCCGAAGCACAAAAGATTAAGCTGGAGATGGAGCGAACTCAAAAATTGGTTGACAAGAATATTGTGAGCTCTTCCGAATATAATTTATTGAAAATTCAACTAAAAGCGGCCAATTCTAAGATAGAAGAAGCCCGAGCTTTGGTTAATCAGGCACAGACAAGATTGGACTATACTGTTATACAAGCTCCTTTTGACGGCCGTATAGACCGTATCTTATTGAGAGAAGGCTCTTTATTGACCGAGGGCAGCTTAATTACGACGATCTCCGATTTAAGCAAAGTGAACGTTTATTTTGATATTTCTGAAAGAGAGTATCTGACACTTATGCGTGATAAGTTGGACGGTAAGGAAACGCAAAAATCGGTCAAGTTAATTTTGGCCAATGGTGAGCTGTATCCACACGAGGGAATTGCCCATTTGGTAGAAAGTGAATTTGAAGCCAATACTGGATCCATTGCCCTTCGAGTTCAATTTCCCAATGCCGAGCATATCCTAAAGCATGGTGCAACGGGTAAGATTGCGGTGCCAATGCAGACAGGGGAACATACCTTTGTACACCAAAAATCAGTATTTGAAATTCAGGACAAGACATACGTTTATACTGTACAGGCAGATAGTACCGTAAAAATGACACCTTTTACAGCGGGCCCGCGTGTGGGCCATTATTACATTGTGGATGGAGGTTTAGATCCCAACGCCAAGATTGTCTATGAGGGAGTACAGGGACTGCGGAGTGGAATGAAGATTAATCCAAAAATGAGGAAATTGTAGGAGAGGATAAATTATGTTTGAAACATTTATAAAACGACCCATATTGTCGTTGGTTATTTCGGTGTTTATTACACTTTTAGGGTTGTTGGCCTTATTTACATTGCCCATCACACAATTTCCGGACATTGTACCACCTTCGGTAGTCGTCAATGCCAATTATACAGGTGCCAATGCTGAGGTGAGTACAAATGCCGTCGCTATTCCTTTGGAAAAAGCAATCAACGGTGTAGCTGGGATGACTTACATGAATTCTGTGTCTACCAATAACGGCAGCACGGTTATTCAAATCTTTTTTGAAGTTGGTACAGATCCAGATATTGCAGCTGTAAACGTACAGAATAGGGTAACTACTGTATTGGATGAACTCCCTGAAGAGGTCATCAAAGCAGGGGTAACCACCGAAAAAGAGGTCAACTCCATGCTGATGTATCTGAATGTTTTTACCGATGATGAAACCGCGGATGAAAGATTCATTTACAATTTCGCAGATATCAACATTCTAAAGGAACTGAAACGGATTGAAGGTGTCGGTCTCGCTCAGATTATGGGAATGCGTGATTATGCGATGCGTGTATGGGTTAAACCTGACCGTATGGCAGCTTATAATATCTCTACGGAGGATGTGGTGGCCGCATTACGAAAACAGAATATCGAGGCTGCGCCTGGACAAACCGGTATCAGTTCCGATAAAATGCGTAACATGCAACAATATGTATTGCGTTATCCAGGTAAATTCACTGAAATTGAGGAATATGCCAATATACCTATTCGAGCTACTTCAAATGGTTCTATTATCCGTATAAAAGACGTAGCAGATGTTGAATTTGGTTCATTGGATTATGAAATGGTATCCAAAACTGATGGACGTCCATCCGCATCCATCATGCTAAAGCAATTGCCGGGATCAAATGCACAAGAGGTTATTCAGCGTGTAAAAGACCGCATGGCAGAATTGAAACAAACTCAATTCCCGACTGGCATGACCTATACCATGGGTTATGATGTATCGCGCTTTTTGGATGCTTCAATTTCTTCTGTCATCAAAACCTTACTGGAGGCGTTTCTTTTGGTTTTTATTGTTGTATTTATCTTCTTACAGGATTTTAGGGCGACTATTATACCAATTTTGGCTGTGCCAGTGTGTTTGATTGGAGCATTATTTTTTATGCAGATGTTAGGTTTCTCAATCAACCTGCTGACCTTGTTTGCCTTGGTACTGGCCATAGGTATTGTGGTAGACAATGGAATTGTCGTCGTCGAGGCTGTATATGCAAAGATGGAAGAAGAACATCTTCAACCAATGGAGGCGACATTGGAGGCAATGAAAGAAGTCGGTGGCGCTGTTGTGGCCATTACGTTGGTGATGTCTGCCGTGTTTGTTCCAGTTGCCTTTCTTTCAGGGCCGGTGGGGATATTTTATCGTCAATTTTCATTGACGCTCGCGGCTGCCATTGTTATTTCAGGTATCAACGCGTTGACATTGACCCCCGCCTTATGTGCGCTTTTCTTGAAATCGCCTCACGATCGCAAACCATCGAATAATTGGCTCGATCGTTTCTTTAAAAAATTCAATGCCATTTATGACAAGACTGCCTTCGGCTATAAGGGAATTTTGGTAAAAACCAGTGCGCGACGTGGACTGACTCTCCTTCTACTTGGAGGATTCTTTCTAGCGACCTGGGGAAGTAGTGCCATCTTACCCTCAGGTTTTATTCCAACCGAGGATCAAGGAATGATCTATGTCGCTGTAACAACCCCACCGGGAGCAACCGTAGACCGTACAGAACGCGTTTTGGATAAAATTGACTCCGTATCACGGAAACTCGATGTTGTTGAAACAGTCTCTACGTTGTCCGGTTATAGTATCATTACAGAAGTATCCGGTGCTTCCTATGGGATGGGGATGATTAACCTTAAGCCTTGGAAAGAACGTGATCAGACCGTAGCGGATGTCATTAAAGAATTACGTGATAAGACTAAGGATTTTGCGGATGCAGAGATTGATTTTTTTCCACCGCCAACGGTGCCAGGCTTCGGTAACTCTTCAGGTTTTGAGTTGCGGCTTTTGGATCGCAGTGGTAACGAAGATCTCAATAAGACGGCTGAGGTATTGCAGAAGTTTATGGACGATATGGAGAAAAGCGAAGTCCTTCAGGATATCGGTTCCAGTTTTGATGTAAACTTCCCGCAATATATGCTGAAGGTGGACTACGATATGGCTGCAAAAAAAGGAATATCGGTGGAGAATGCCATGAATACACTGCAGACCTTAATGGGAAGTCTTTACGCGACAAATTTCATCCGTTACGGACAGATGTATAAGGTCATGGTACAGGCTGGTCCCGAATATCGCCAAAGACCAGAAGATGTATTACGCTTATATGTGAAGAATGAGACGGGTGAGATGGTACCATACAATGCCTTTATTTCGATGGAAAGAATATATGGTCCTGAACAAATTACCCGTTACAATATGTTTAGTTCAGCAATGATTACTGGACAGTCTTCAGCTGGTTTCAGCTCCGGGCAAGCTATCGAAGAAGTCGAGAAAATTGCTTCTTCTTTGCCGCAAGGTTATAGTATCGAATGGTCTGGTATGACGCGGGAACAGAAAATCTCGGGAAATCAGGCTTTGTATATTTTCGCGCTTTGTCTTCTGTTTGTTTATCTGTTGTTATGTGCACAGTACGAAAGCTTCTTATTGCCGTTACCAGTTCTGCTCTGTCTTCCAGCGGGGATCTTTGGTGCTTTCATTTTCTTGAAGGTCTTTGGATTGGAAAACAATATCTATGCGCAGGTCGCGTTGGTCATGCTGATTGGTTTGCTGGGCAAAAATGCGATTCTGATTGTGGAATATGCCAATTTGAAATATAAGCAAGGAATGGATATCGTGACAGCGTCAATAGAAGGAGCAGTTGCCCGCTTACGTCCGATATTAATGACTTCCTTTGCTTTTATTGCAGGTTTGATACCATTGATGATGGCCAGTGGAGCGGGAGCATTGGGTAATCGAAGTATCGGTACTGCCGCTGTGGGTGGAATGCTCATTGGAACCGTACTGGGGGTAATTGTCATCCCAGGCTTAGTAATCTTATTTTCAAAAAAAGATAATAAGAAACAAGTTGTGAAACAAGCCTCTTTAGTTATTGCTGCACTTATTTTATTTGGAAGTTGTTCGGTTCCCAAAAAAGCTCTCCAACCGGAGAAAGTAAACGTGCCGAATTCCTTCTCTAAACATCTTTCGCCAGATAGCTTAAATGTGGGAAGTCGACCTTGGAAGGAAATTTTTAAAGATCCGCAGTTGGTTTCCTTGATTGATTCGGCTTTGCAGAACAATTTGGATATTCGTCAATCCATTTTACGTTTGGAATCTGCGCAAGCTTATTTTAAGCAACGAAAAGCCGCTTTAGGTCCTAGGGTCGAGGCCGCAGTAGAAGGAGGAATACGGAAGTATGGCCACTATACTGAGTCGGGGATTGGTAATTACGATTCAAATTTCTCGGAGAATTTGAAAAATGATGAAAAATTACCTGAACCATTTATCCCGGATTATTTTATCGGACTTCGTTCATCTTGGGAGATTGATCTTTGGGGAAAGCTAAAGAGCCAAAAACAAGCCGCTTATTTTAGCTTCTTAGCAGAGCAGGAGGGGAAGCGCTTGTTGGAAACAGAATTGGTATCCAATATTGCGACAGCTTATTATGAACTAATTGCTTTGGATCAAAAGATAAAAGTATATAACCGGAATATTGAATTGCATAAAAATGCACTGGAAGTTGTTGAAGTAAAAAAAGATGCTGGTTATGCGACTGAACTTTCTGTACAACAGTTTAAAGGGCTTTTGGCCAATTCTAAAGCTGCTAAAGAACAATTGATCCAAGAGATAGCACTTTGGGAACACCATATTAACGGTTTATTAGGACGTTTTTATCAACCTATTGTAAGAAGTACATATGCTGAAAATGCGGATTTATATCATGCAATGCATTTCGGTACACCGGATGACCTTGTCAACCAACGTCCCGATATCAAGGCCGCTTATTTGAAAGTGATTGCGTCTTCGAATAATCAGGAAGCATCACGTTTGGCTTTTCTGCCTTCTGTGGCAATAAGTCCATTTATCGGATTGCAGAGCTTTAGCTTTAACAAGTTATTTAATTTGGATAAATCTATTGCTTATAACTTATTTGGCGGTATTACGCTTCCAATATTTAACCAAAGGCAACTAAAAACACAGTACGAGATTGCAAAAGCGGACTATGGGATTGCTTTTTTGGATTATGAAAAAATGGTTCTGAATGCTTATAATGAGGTTTCTAATGTGATTATGACGCAAGAGGCAATAGGCAGACGACGTGGTTTTGTCGATGAGCATGTTCAAGCATTAAAGCTCTCTATCGAGGCCGCACAGGAACTATTTATTGCTGGACGGGTGACCTCTTTGGATGTCGTTACAGCACAGAAGGAGTCCCTGGAAGCCCAAATCGGAAAAGTAGAATTGGAGAAAGAAAACACGTTAAATCAGATTCTACTTTACAAAGCATTGGGAGGAGGTTGGCAATAGGTTGCTATACATTAAAAAGAAAACTATTTTTCATGCGATAAAGAATTAACTTGTTAATTCTTGGACCCTTAACTGGGTCAGGGGAAGAGGCCGTCGTGAGACGTCCTCTTTTTTGTTGTTATTTTTATGTAGTTTAGTCTACACTATCTTGAACCGATTTTATTATGTTGCAGCGCATTTTTCTTTTTATTCTTTTCGCACATTTTAGTCTTTACCTATCTGCACAAGTGGCTTCCGATAGCACCCGGGTTTTGCAACGATTGGAATATCTGATGGAAAATCAGAAAATTTACATCAAGAACCGTGAAGATAAATTGGAGAAATTAAAACAGGAGGCAAAAGCATTAGAAGGCAATCCCGTTCAATTTTTGAAGAAGAACTACGAAATCTTTGAAAATTATAAGAAGTTTGATTCTGACGCAGCGCTTACTTATATTTTACTGTGTCAAAAGCTGGCTCCACCGCATAATGACTCCTTGCAGGCAGTGATTCACCTCGATTTGGCCTGGGTGTATTCCACCGTCGGACGGTATATAGAAGCTTCACAATTGTTAAAGCAAGTTGAGCCCGCTCATCTTGGCCGGGATCTCCTAGCAAAATATTACGATACCTACAGCTCCTTTTATAGTCATTACGGTCAGAGCAATAATCGATCAGAATATTACCAGGCAAGTGAAAAGTATCGTGATTCTCTGTTAACGGTACTACCAAAGTCTTCCTTGGAGTATCGTACTACCATTGCTATAAAAACACTTTTTAATGGTAATCGTGAGGACGCTAAAAAGCAATTGTTGGTCCTTTGGAATGAGAACAAAAAGGATATTGAGCAGCGTGCGCTGATCGCCTATTTTATGGGGCTCATTTATAAATATGAAAAGGATACGAAAAGTCAAATTTACTATCTTTCAATATCGGCCAGTGCAGATATTGAAATGGCGAATCGTGATAACGCATCTTTTCATGATCTGGCGCTAACGTTTTACGATCAACAGGATTTTGATCGCGCTTTTCAGTTTATTGAAAAAGCCATAGACGATGCGATGTTATGTAAAGTACGGTATCGCATTATCGAGGGCACCTCTTCTTATCCTATAATCAATGCCGCCTATCAGCAGAAAATCAGTAGCCAAAATCGGCAACTGGTTGGATTGGTCATTATCGTTAGTATTTTATTGATTGGTGTAATCATTGGACTTGTCATTATCTATAGACAGGTGCAACATTTGAGAAGGATACGGTCGGAATTATCGGCTACAAACCAACAACTTCGCTCATTGAATAACGAAATTAATCAGACTAACCTTAAATTGTCGGAATCCAACCATATTAAAGAAGAATATATCGCCCAATTCTTTGACATGTGTTCGAG
>JBMAAL010000140.1:0-8653 GCA_050281725.1 Sphingobacterium sp.
AATTTTCACTACTACACTCCATGGGATTATTTGATTTTTTTAAGAAAAAACCACAAACACAAGAAGAAGAACAGGCCCTAGATAAAGGTTTGGAAAAAACAAAAGAAGGCTTTCTTTCCAAGATTACAAAAGCTGTCGTTGGTAAATCAACAGTAGATGACGATGTGCTGGATAATCTGGAAGAGGTTTTGGTTACTTCTGATGTTGGGGTTACGACTACCTTAAAAATCATTGATCGCATACAGGCCCGTGTTGCCCGAGATAAGTATGTTTCTACTTCTGAGCTCAACAATCTCCTGAAAGAAGAAATTCAAACACTACTGGCAGAGAACAATAGTGCTGATTTCGAGAATTTCAATTATGGCGATCATAAGCCATACGTCATTATGGTTGTAGGTGTCAATGGGGTTGGCAAGACAACGACCATTGGCAAACTGGCTCATCAGCTGAAACAAGCTGGAAGCAAAGTTGTATTGGGGGCAGCGGATACCTTTCGGGCGGCTGCTGTTGATCAACTTAAATTATGGGGAGAGCGTGTTGGCGTGCGTGTCGTCGCTCAGGCCATGGGTTCGGATCCTGCTTCAGTGGCTTACGATACCGTGAAATCGGCAGTAGCAAATGGCGAAGATGTGTGTATCATTGATACCGCAGGCCGTTTGCACAATAAGGTTGGCCTAATGAATGAGCTCACGAAGATCAAGAATGTTATGCAAAAGGTTGTTCCTGGTGCACCACATGAAATCTTGTTGGTCTTGGACGCATCGACAGGGCAAAACGCCATTGAGCAATGTACGCAATTTACACAGGCAACCGATGTGAACGCTTTAGCATTGACTAAACTCGATGGAACGGCTAAGGGCGGGGTGGTTATTGGTATATCTGATCAATTTAAGATCCCGGTGAAATATATTGGTGTAGGGGAGAAAATTGGTGATCTTCAGTTGTTTAACAAAAAGGAATTTGTCGACTCCCTTTTCAAATAGAGTCTACCGTCTAATCATATGAAGACAAAATACGCGAAACCAGCCCCTTTGATAAATAAACCACGTGTCAATGTGGTAACATTGGGTTGTTCGAAAAATATTCACGATAGTGAAGTCCTGATGGGCCAGTTAAAAGGCAATCAGATGGAAGTCGTGCATGAAGCATCCAATATACAGGAGAATGATATTGTCGTAATCAATACCTGCGGTTTTATTGATAATGCCAAACAGGAGTCAATTGATGCGATCTTACAATATTCGGATCTAAAAGATCAGGGTAAAATCAACAAAGTGATCGTTACAGGTTGTCTTTCTGAGCGATATAAGCCAGAGTTACAGGCTGAAATCCCCAATGTTGATGCCTTTTTCGGTACAAATGATTTACCGGAGCTATTGTCATCCATTGGAGCTGATTATCGACACGAGTTATTGGGTGAACGCTTATTGACAACACCTTCGCATTTTTCTTACTTTAAGATTGCTGAAGGATGTAACCGTCCCTGCTCTTTTTGTGCAATTCCCCTGATGCGTGGTAAACACGTTTCCAAATCCATTGACGATCTTGTGAAAGAAGCAAAATTTCTTGCGTCGAACGGCACGAAAGAATTGATTCTGATTGCACAAGACCTGACCTATTATGGCTTAGATATTTATGGAAAGCGCAATCTTTCGGATTTAATGCGCCATTTGTCAGATGTTGATGGTATCGAATGGATCAGATTGCAGTATGCCTATCCTTCGGGCTTCCCAATGGATATTTTGGACGCAATGAATGAACGTTCAAATATCTGTAATTACTTGGATATGCCACTGCAACATATATCTGATCCGATGTTGAAGTCTATGCGAAGAGGTACAACAAAACAGAAACAGATCGATCTTGTCAACGCAATACGTGACAAAGTTCCAGATATCGCCTTGCGTACAACATTAATTTGTGGTTATCCAGGCGAAACTGAACAGGATTTTCAGGAGATGTTGGATTGGGTTGAAGAGACCCGTTTTGACAGGTTAGGGTGTTTTACCTATTCTCATGAAGAAAAGACGCACGCACATTCTCTGGAGGACAATGTGCCACAGGAAGTAAAAGAAGAACGGGTGGAAGCCATCATGGAAATACAGCAAGGTATTTCGTACGATATCAATCAGTCTAAAGTCGGTAATACCTATAAAGTACTGGTTGATCGGGTAGACGGCGATTACTTTATTGGCCGGACAGAATACGATTCTCCGGAGGTCGACAATGAGGTCTTGATTCCGGCTGTGGATTCTTATGCACGTATCGGTGATTTTGTTCAGGTAAAAATCGACCGAGCTGAAGATTTTGATCTATATGGTGAGATTGTAAGGAAATAAGCTTAAAAGCTTATAGATGATAATATAAACAAACGGGCCTCCTTTGAATAAAGGAGGCCCGTTTGTTTATAGGCAATTGTCAGTAAAATGATATAATTTAAAAGCGGGACTAGCTTTTTGTGAAAATTCACTATTTTGTCGGGGCAAACTAGATACATTTGTAAACGTACAATCCCCATTTTAAACAATCTATAGCCGTTTAAAATCAGATTCAAGAAAGTCTGTAGTTTCAGGATGAATCAGCCTTCTGATTAAAATTGAAAATAGGTTCTATTAACGAAAAAGATTCACTGCCATGTCAGGTTGCTTTGGGGGATTTTCGTTATCAATTAAGAATAGAGAATAATTAATAAAACTTGCAGATGAAGGCAACTTATATTGAATATAGTGAAACAAATAGCTTCTCCAAGACTTTATTAGCCTATTTGGCACATGATGAAGCCTTAAAACCTTTTGTTGGGAATTGGCCTACCTGGGCTGGTTTTGAAAAGCAATTGACCGAAAAGAAGAAATTTGGACACAGGGAGATTCTTGTTGAGCGTCTTAAAAAGCAATATGGCGAACTGTTAAAGGGTTCTCCTGCTGTAGCGGCCAATATAGAACTGTTGCTAGACCAAAATTCCTATACCATTACGACTGGGCATCAGCTCAATATTTTTACGGGGCCTTTATATTTTATTTTTAAAATCATGACGGCAATACGTTTGTCTGAAGATTTACATGCCAAACACCCTGATAAAAATTTTATTCCAGTATATTGGATGGCAACTGAAGATCATGATTTTGAAGAGATCAACCACACCAAAGTCTTCGGTAAGAAAATTGCTTGGGATACTCCTGCTGTTTCTGCTACGGGGCGAATGGATACCGCAACAATCGTTGATGCTGTGAAGCAGTATACCAATATTTTAGGGCTTTCTGAAAACTCTACCAGACTGACACGCATTGTGGAAGAAGCCTATTTAAACCATGATCGATTAGCAGATGCAACACGGTATATGGTTAATGAGTTGTTTAAGTCTTACGGTCTTTTGATCGTCGATGCGGATGACCGGGAATTGAAGGAACTGTTCAAGCCAATTATTAAGGAAGATATCTTATCTGAAAAAAGCTTTAAGGCAATAACAGCGCGATCGGAAGAGTTGGAATCAAATGGTTTCTCTACCCAAGTGCATGCCCGTGAGATTAATTTCTTTTATTTGACGGATGAATTTAGGGAGCGCTTGGTGCTGAATGCCTATGGTCGATACGAAGTATTACATCAGCATATTTATTTTACCAAAGCGGAGCTGGAGCAGGAGATCGAGCGTTATCCAGAGCGTTTCAGTCCAAATGTGGTCATGCGGCCGATGTATCAAGAAATTATACTTCCCAATCTTGCCTATATTGGTGGTGGCGCCGAAATGGTCTATTGGATGCAGTTAAAATCCAACTTTGACCAATATCAGGTAGATTTTCCAATTTTGATCCCTCGTAATTCAGCAATGATAACCGAGGACAACGTTGCGGCTAAGTTGTTCCGTGTGGATCTTACATTTAAGAGTATTTTCCGGCCGGCAGAAGTGCTGAAAAAAGAGTATGTTCGACGTCATACCAAAGAACGATTGAATCTAAATGATGAATGGATGGAGCTGAACGCCATTTTTGGGAAGATAAGGTTAAGAACTCATAAAATAGATCCAAGTTTGGGTCCTAGTACTGAAGCCGTAAAAGCACGGTTAAAGAAAGCGATCAATAATTTGGAGAAAAAGCTGATGAAAGCTGAGAAGCGAAATCATCAGCATGCTTTAACGGATATTGATAATGTGAAAGAAAAGCTTTTTCCTGGCGGAGGACTGCAGGAGCGCTCTGAAAATTTCGCTTTACTTTATGTCAAATACGGTGATAGCCTCTTTAGGGATCTTTACAAGTACTTTAATCCATTGGATTTTAAGTTTACGATTTTATATTAAAAAGTCAGCTTCGGCTGACTTTTTTTGTGATTTTATTCGCCAGAAAGAATTTTCAGTTCGCGTTCTTTCTGTTACTTTCTGCTAAATCGTGATATTTACAGATATCGGCATATTTCTATCCATATGTTAAAATGCTTTTGTTGCCTGTTCCGATATTGCCTCTTTTTTCCTAAAGAAGTTTCATTTTGTTTATATATACGTTGAAATGCTTTGTTTATAATTTCATAATATTTCGTTTAGCTCCTGTTAACAATTCCGATGTAGTTTTGCTTTCATTATCACAACCAACAACTAAATGAAAGAATTTTTACTCACCACATGCGCCATTGCGCTGGGAACAGGTTTGTACGCCCAAACGACCCAAGCCGGGTTTTCCGGGAAGATTACGGACGAGAACAACAAAGGGGTTCATGGAGCTTCAATCGAAGTGCGTAATGAATCGACCGGTTTCACAACGAAGACCTCAACCAATGCAAATGGTGATTTCAACTTTAAGGAGTTGCCTTTAGGTGGTCCCTATACCGTCAAAGTAACTTATATAGGTTATGGCGAACAAGTTCGTTCGGGATTTAACTTAAATCAGGGTGATATCGTACGCTTGACCATTCCTATTCAAAATACGTCGAATGTATTGGAGACTGTTGAATTAACAGGAATAAGTACGCTAAAGAATAAAATAGAGAATCTAGGAGCCGCTACAGCGGTTACAGCCAAGGATATCGCGAAGTTGCCTGTCAACGGCCGGAATTTTACGTCGCTAATGGATCTGTCTCCTTTGAGTAAGGGAGATAATATCGGTGGCCAGTTAGGCTCTTCTACTAATTTTACCATCGATGGTATGAATGCCAAAAATCCGACTTCTGCCGGTTCAACAACCAGCCGTAGCGGCGCACCTTTCTCCATTTCGATAGAAGCAGTCCGGGAATTTAAGGTAGTTACCAATCAATATGACGTGACCTATGGAAGAGCGGGTGGAGGAACGGTTAGTGCGGTGACCAAACAGGGAACAAATCAAACGCACGGAAGCGCTTGGCTTTATTCGAGGGCTGATTGGTTATCCAGTCCATACGATATTAGAGGCAATAAACGCAGCAATGATTTCTCAACTTATCAATATGGATTTACATTAGGCGGTCCGATCATTAAGGACAAATTACATTATTTTGTAGCCTGGGATCATCAACGCGATGCCCGCCCGTTGATTATTGCGGATATCAATTCGCCCGCAGATGAAAAGCGTTTCAATGTTACACAATCTACCCTAGATGAGTATATTCGGATAGGACGTGAAAAATATGGATTGAGTAATGATAGGCAGTATGGTTCTTTCGATAAGAGACGAAATTCTGACGCCGTATTTGGTCGTATAGACTGGCAGATCAATGAAAAGAACTTATTGACAATACGGAATAACTTCACAAGCGACCTCAATAAGCTTGGTCTGGAGGATAATACTGCCATCAATCTATATGAATCATACGGAAATGACAAGAATATTGATAACAGTTTTTTAGCAACTTTACGTACTTCCATTTCCCCCAAGCTTACCAATGAACTGAAATTGCAACACCTGTATACTTTTCAAAAAAGTAGTCCTGGAGATATGTTGCCTAGTCAAAATATTCCCCGTGCCATTGTGGAGAATGTGGTGTCTACCATTGATGGAAGTAATCTGTCGACCAATATCCAATTAGGCGGTCACCGGTTTGCTCAGGAGTCCTTTAAGAATAATGTCGTACAGTTGGTCAATAACTTGTATTATAGCACCGACAATATCAATTATACTTTTGGTGTGGATTTGATGTATACACATGCAAATTCGATTTACGGAAGTGAAGTCAACGGACGTTTTCATTTTAGGGACGATGCGAACAATACGGCATTGCAAAATTTTGCAAACCTAAAACCTTATGCATTTTACCGGGAGGTCCCTTTGGTGGCCGATCCAACTGTGATCGGTAAGATATTTAATGCTGGTGCGTATGGACAGTTGCAGACCAAATTGGCGAAAGGATTGGATTTGGTTGCGGGACTACGATTGGATTATGGTCATTATCCAACCTCTCCACTGAATGAAGAATTGCTGAAAGAAGTGGGGGTACGTACAGATCACAAGTTGAAATCTTTTGTTGTACAGCCTCGTTTCCAGATGACTTGGGATGTGAATGAAGAACGAAAAGATTTTTTCCGTGTAGGGGCAGGTATCTTTGCATCTGATATTAATAATTATATGACCATCAATAATTTAACTTTTGATGGGAAGCATTTTGCGACAGTGGATGTTCGTGGTAACGATGTGCCTACACCTAATTTTGTGGGGTACAGAAATGATCCGTCAACAACGCCAACCCTGGCACAATTTCAGGTGCCAACGATCAACACCTATGGAGCTGATGCGAAAATACCAGTGGTGTACAAGGCCAATGTATCTTACACACATTTCTTTACGGAAAAGTTAAAAGCGAGTCTTTCAGGATATATGAATCTAGGACGCAACAACTACATGTATGTTGATCGTAATATGGTTCAAGATCCGTTCTTTAGATTGGCGAATGAAGATAATCGTGGGGTATTCGTACCGGCGACGGCTATTGTCAATGGTGTTCCAGATTGGAAACAAGGAAGGATTTCCAATAAGTTTGGACGCGTGTTAGAACTAAACTCTGAGGGAAAAGTAAATCAGTTTGCCCTTGTATTGGATGCAAGTTATCAGTACTACAAAGATGGATCGATTTCTGTAAGCTACACGTGGAACGATGCGAAAGATAACACGTCCTACAATGGAAATGTTGCCAATACAGCGACCTTATCGCTGGCGGTAAAAGATGATCCAAGAGATTTGAGTAAGATGAGTTATTCGAATAATCAATTCCGAAATAAAATTGTTATTTATGGTACACTACCTACATTTTATGGTGTCAGTGTAGGAGTTCGTTATTCGGGAATTGGTGGAACACGCTACAGCTTGCTCGCTGGGGGTAATATTAATGGCGATTTTGTGTCCAATTCTAATGATTTGGCATTTATTTTTGATCCCAATAGTACAAATACACCAAAAGCTTTAGCAGATGCCATGAATGCGTTGTTGGCGAATGGTGAAGCCAGTCAAAGTCTGAAAGATTATATTAAAAAGTATGAAGGTAAGATGGCGGAAAGAAATGGTGGTATTAATGGTTTTTACGGTTTGATTGATTTAAGGATAGCTAAAAAATTCAACCTCTACAAAACGCATGCTTTGGAGCTTTCTGCAGACGTATTCAATGTCGCGAATCTCTTTAAGAAAACCTGGGGAGTCAATGAATCTTTAGGTAACCAATCGTTGTACGCTGTATCAAAAACCGCGGCAGCAAATGGTAATCCCGAAATCCCCGCATTCGATCCTGTTAAGCAGCAATTCAATTATAGATTGAATAACTCTGGTATTGTGTCACCTTCAGGGAATCCGTACCAATTCCAATTAGGATTGAGGTATTCGTTCTAAATTGACTGGAGAAATTAGATTGTTTTAGAAAAGGTAATGCCCCTTGGAGCAATGGTTTCAAGGGGCATTTTATTTGTTTATTGAATAAGCCTGATTAGGCAAAATAGGCTTATTTTAAAAAGAGCAGCCTAACTGCATCATTATGCTTGGGACTAGCTTAGTATTTTTTCTTTCGGAAGAAAAACCTCGGCCATCATGTGACGCACACTTCCGCCACCACAGGTCTCAATGACATGGAGATCCTGATGAATGATTTTGCCATGCTTTTCTAATTGCGCTGTTTGGTATAAAGTCAATGAGGATAAAGCCTGATTGCTCAGGACAATAAAACGATTCCCATATTTATTTCTTACCTGTAGGCAGTTTGCCGCAAAAGATTCGAGTTGGTTTTCGTTGATTTCAATGATCTCCTTGCCCGTATCTTTCAAACTCTTCAGTAGTGTTTTGAGCTCGGCGGGGTCGTCAATTGCCTGCGGACATAAGATGGCAAAGTCTTCGCCCACGGCTAGCACCACATTGGTGTGATAGATAGGTCTCCGCTCTCCATTGACAGTTTGGAAGGCGTGAAATACAACCGGTGTATAGTTTTCAGTTCTGCAATATTCATCGAGCATACTTCTGTCTGCCCTTTCGGATAAGGCACAGTAGGCTATACGGTGAGCTCGGTCCAAAACGAGTGCGCCAGTGCCCTCCAGGTATTGTTTGTTGTTTTCGGCTTCGCTGAGATCCTTAGTTAGTTTTACATAATAACCGTTTTGCTTCAAGGGGCCTTCGAAATCCAATAAATGTTCTTTTCGACGATTCGGAGCAAACATAGGATAGAAAATTATTTTTCCATCCTGATGAAAGGAGACAATATTATTGGGGAATATACTGTCGGG
>JBMAAL010000141.1:0-8486 GCA_050281725.1 Sphingobacterium sp.
TTTTTGCTGTTAATTTTTTGTGATTTGAATTCAATTGGTGGATTCTTGTGCTGGAACAACAGGGATGTTAACTCTTGACTTTGGAGATGCCCGCCTTTAATCAGTACGGATTGGCAACCCTTGGCCAACAAGGCCTTTCCCGCTTTTTCCATTTTCTGAACAGTGTCAATAACTTCGTCTACTAAGACACTCACCTCATCTAAATTGGGCGTAATTAACGTGGCCAAAGGAAAAAGAAGTTCTATGCAAGCCTGAATCGTATCATCGTGAATGAGCTTGTGTCCACTGGTCGATACCATGACTGGATCAAATACGATAGGCCCTTTATATTCTTTTAAATAGCAGCTAATAAGCTCCACAAGTTCAATATTGTGTACCATTCCGATTTTGATTGCATCGGGATAGATATCGTCAAAAATCGCATCCAGCTGGTCCTTGACGGCGGTTACAGGTATTTCATAAATACGTCTTACACCCTGCGTGTTCTGGACGGGTAAGGCGGTTAACACATTCATGGCATAACAGCCTAATGCAGATATGGTTTTGGTGTCTGCTTGTATGCCCGCTCCACCACTACCATCGAACCCCGCAATGCTGAGTACAGTAGGAACGCGGTATTTTTTATCTTTTGTCATTTTAATAATTCTTTTAGTTGTGCGCTGGCAGCTCTGGGATCTTGACTTTTGCATATAGCCGAAACGACTGCAATGGAGTCTGCACCTGCATTCCAGGTCTCTTCTGCAGTTTGTAAGTTCATCCTTCCAATCGCAATTAATGGTTTCTCCGTCTTATTCCGAAGTTGTTTTAAACCTGCAATTCCCCATTCAGTAATCGTATCCATTTTTGTTCTCGTGGAAAAAATGGGGCTTACACCAAGGTGGTCGACGGCGTACATTTGTTGACTTTCCAGCTGCTGCATATCTTCTATGGACCAGCCTATGGTTAATTTATCGCCATATTTTTCTCGAATAGGGAGCGGCTGCAAATCATTTTGACCCACATGTACTCCCCATGCCTCGATTCGGGCAGCGATTGCTACAGCATCATTGATCACGAGTGGGATACCATAATGATCGGTCAGTTTTTTCAAACGCATGGCTTTATCCAAAAATGTAACGGGATCGTCAGCTTTTTCGCGCAATTGTATAAGATCGACTCCACCAATAATGGCTTCTTCGGCAACATTGAGCCAATTTTGAGGATAGCAGTCCCCCTCAGAAATTACCAAATATAAAGGGTAGGGAAAAAGCAGATTAATGCGCATAGCGTTTGATCTTGAGCTTTGATTTTAGACGCTCTGCATTGAGCTGATAGAGTTCATCATAGAGATTCAATTGCAGGGTACCCGGGCCAGCTGCTGTTTGGGCAGCGAGTTCTCCCGCTAAGCTCAAAATGGACACGCCGGCAACAGCTGCTTCAAAATATTGGTCTGTAACACCTAGAAATGCACCGATAAGTGCAGTAGCGCTACAGCCAAGGCCTGTTACTTGTGTCATTAAAGGGGTACCATTAAAGACTTCAACCCTGTATTGTTCGGAAAGAATATAGTCTACTTCTCCGGAAATACAGATAATGGAGCCGGTTTGCTCTTGCAATAATTGGCCAAATTGGAGTGCATCCTTACTAGCTGTCGTACTGTCGACTCCTTTTGTCTTCGGTTCGTTGAAATTGTACAGCGTCATAATTTCTGATGCATTTCCACGAATAACTGTTGGTTTAAGCTCCAGGAGATTGGACAATAAATCATTGCGGAATGCTGATATTCCAGCACCCACGGGATCAAGCACCCATGGCCGTCCAATGGTATTGGCATGTTCGGTAGCAACCAGCATAGCTTCGGCTGTATCTTCACTCAAGGTGCCGATATTAATGACAAGGGCTTGCGCAATATCGACAACTTCGCGTACTTCTAATGGACTGTGTACCATCACAGGGGATGCTCCTAGGGCTAAAAGTGCGTTGGCAGTATTGTTCATCACGACAAGGTTTGTGATGTTGTGTACAAGGGGCTTTTCAACCCTCAGCTGCGCTAATAAATTGATAATTGAATCTTCCATTCTTTTACATATGCTAAGATGTACGGTGTGGCCTTGGTGGGAAGAAGAGCGATAGCCTGTGCAGTAAAGGAGTATGCTGTACAGTGGATTTTGCTTTTCCCTACGCCGGTATAAACCGAATCAGGTTCAAAGGGACTATCTCAATTCTATACAGAATACCCCCAAAGCCAGACCAAACTTAAACAAAAAAGAGGACTTTTCATATCCGTCATTTTTCGATCACTTAGCTTGTTGAATTAATCGGCCGTATTTTGATCGGCACTAATTTCAATATACGCAGTAGGAACATAGGTGACGCGGGCAAAATTTTTGGTCAAGAGCTCTGTCTCTAAAACTTTTCCACCCTGAAACTTTAAAAACTTCTCGCGCCAAATCTCATTTTTACGAAAGAACTGATTGTCTATTTTAAGAAATTGATGTTCTTTTTCAAAGACATGGTATGCAAAATCCAGCTCTTGATCGATTCTCAATTCGCCCTCTAAACATTTCTCCGTGAACCAGAGATTGATTTGGAAAGTGTAAGGCGTGTTGTTGATAAATTGATAATCACGGTAGTTATAAAAGACGGTAGCCCCACTGCCGAATGGCAAAACACGACCATCGTCAGGAAAAGGATCAAAGGAGTGGTGATAACGTTCACTGACGGTGAGTGGACTATGGATAACAAGCCAATGGATGAGGTTGGATATTTGACAGATTCCACCGCCAATACCCGCCCTTGCTTCACCGAAGGATAACTCCATGCCGGGCAGATACCCTTTCTTTACGGTGGGGAGGCCCACGAGTTTACAAAATGAAAAGGTTTCCTTCGGTCTGATCAGTATGCTATTAATCTGTGCAGCAGCAATCTTCAGATTGGTAATTTTGTTGATCTGCAATTGCATATTATTTTCGCCCAGCTTTTTTAATAATACAGACTGATGCTTCTTAATACGAAAGGGAAGTTTTTCAGCTGATTTCACTGTGCTGTATTTTTTGTCGTCAAATAGCCAGACGGCTTTTCGCTGCATTCTTCTTACCCATACTGCAAAAAAATAGAGTATTGGGTGCTGTTGACTGATCAGTTTTCTTTTTTTCAATACGATGTTTATTTATCGCTATCAAAATTAGTGCAGAAATCTATCTTTTGCCGCTTTTTTTGATTTTGTCCTGTGTTTTTGCTGTATAGGGGGGAGAACATTTGTTCCATCGAGTGTATACTGGTTTTTCGGTCTATGTCTACAGGGGTTTTCTTGTTTGTACGTATTTGCCCGTGAGCTTCCCATGTCCGTTATAGTTCAGATTTTCATACATACAGTTTCCTAAATCTTTTACAATTGATTTTTGTTGCAATACCCCCTTGACGTAGAATTCATCAACTGTTTCATTGGTCCCGTATGATCGCTTGATTTCTGCTGTAAGTTGGTCGTTTTGATCGAAGGTTTGACGCAGTACATATTCACTTGTTTCCGAATCGCCATAAGCATAACGGACCCGATTTTCCCTTTGATCATTTCTGCCCGAAATCTCTTCATTAATGCGATTCTGTTTATCATAACTGTAAATGGTCCAGTCTTTCCGTTGATATAAAAAATGAATGGATTCACTTTTTATAACCTGGAGTTTACTGTTCAAGTGGTCTATTGTCGCTGATTGCAATGTTGGGTCATAGGAAACAATGGCGTTTGGCAGATAACGGTAAATGGTACTATTGCTCCATTTGCTGTTTTGAAGGTACTGTATGGAGTCGATAAGTCCGAATTGATTATAGAATCTTCTGCTGTAATAATTATTTCCTCCGGAAAGATTGTTGGATGTGATCTCTTTGCCTTTTTCGTAAACAGTCGTCACAATTGCGTCGGATTTCGCCTCATCTTCATCGGAAAGCTGCTGCATGACATATGTGCCGTCACATTGATTTTTACGCTGACTATAGTAAAGAGGAAGAGCTGTATTGGCGATAATAGCCGCTGCATATTGTTCCGATGGAATAAATTGAAGTTGTGCAATTGAGTCAAAGAAATGTTGAGCATTATATTGTGCCAAAGGTTTCTTTGCCTCAATTTGTGTGTTGTCATTTAATATCGGTTTGGCAGCTGCCAGATAGGTGTTACTATCGTAAATCACGTTGGGTTTGCCTAATCCATCAAACAAGATCATAGCATGACGTTGCTTCAATGATAGTACGTCGATCGTCCATTTTTGATTTTTAACGATGAATGTAAGTTTTTTTGCATCGGTTTTTGTGACCAATACCTTCGTTGTGCTAAAAGGCACTTGTTTGAAAATCTCAGCAGCATTTTTTTCGTGCAGACGCATGATAAAATCAGTTGATTTATCGGAATCATTGGTTACAAACAGAACGGCATGCGTTGGGCTAGCTATTGTTAGCGATTTTACTGTTTGCGATGCAGCGATGGGACTGTATAACAACAATATCAACAACTGAATGATAATCGGATAAATTTGCAGTTTCGCGTTACAATTCATTTATGTCGATATTGCTGTTGTTGAATTTGTTGCCTAATTTAATACTTCTTTCAAAAATAATAAGGTGTGCTCCCATGCACGTTTGGCCATCAGGGGATTATATTCTGCTGACTCGGGATTCGTAAATGTATGTCCGGAATTTGCGTAGGTAATTATTTGCCAGTCTGCTTTTCCTTCATTTAATTCCTTGACCAACCCATCGTAATCTTCTTTTGATACACTCTTATCGGCTGCAGGGTGCTCAACGAGTACTTTTGTTTTAATGGAACCATTGGGTCTGTCGGCAGCTTTGGATAGGCCTCCGTGGATACTAATTACGGCATTGACGGGGAAGCCGGCTCTAGCCGCTTCTAATGCTCCTGAACCTCCAAAGCAATAGCCAATGATCGCAATTCTAGTCGGATCTGCGCCTTCTTTTTTCAGTTGTTCTAATGCGAGCTTGATGCGATGCTGATAAGCTTTATAGTCTGTCTTGTAGTGGCCTGCAATTTTCGAAGCTGCGGTGTTGTCCGCAGGAATATTTCCCTCACCGTAGATGTCGGCAATGAAAGCGATATAACCTTGCTTTTCAAGAAGCAATGCAGCTTGTTTCGCTTCGTTGTCAATTCCTTTCCATGCAGGAAGAATTAAGACAGCAGGGCCTTTTTTTTCCCTATTGCCGGTTATCATGCCGTTGAGTTTTTGTTCACCATCCTGGTAAGAAACCTGTTTTAATTGTTGGGCCTGTGTAGTCATGGTGACCATAGTAAGCATCAATAGTGTCATAACTGTTTTCATCTGTAAAGAATTTGTTCCGCTCATTATTTTGTGTGATCAGAAATGAACCTAACTTAGAGTCCATCTCAACTAAATATAATTTTCAATATGCGTGTTTTTTTCCACTGTCGCCAACCTGAAGCTACGACTTGATGGATTCAATGATACCAATAACATCGAGTTGTCCGAGACCTTGGTCGTGTGCTTTCCCGTAGGAATCGAGTAAGGTATTGAGGAGGGGATATTCGGCACCGGCTTGTTGAGCCAGTCGAATATCTTTCAGCATAAGATCTAGCGCGAAAGCAGGACTGTAGTTTTCTTCCACCAATAAAGGCGTTTTCACTTTTGTTGCGCCACTGCCACTGGCACTATCATTGATGATTTCGAGCATATCACTTCGTCGAATTCCCAGTTTATCTGAAAATAAGATCGTTTCCGCGAGACCTTGATAGATCGTTGAAAGAAAATAGTTGATCGCAAGTTTGGCGGCAATTCCCTGACCATTTTCCCCAAGATGTTTGATCGACTTGCCCATCTGCTCGAGGTATGGTCGGGCGCGATGAAGGTCCTCCTGTTCACCACCGACCATAATAATCAGGGTACCTTCTGCTGCGGGCTTGGTGCTGCCGGCCACAGGTGCATCTATAAATGCTGCCCCTTTTTCTTTGAGTTTAGATGCGATAGACAGCGTGAGTTCACGGGATATGGTACTCATATCGACAAATAATTTCCCCTTGATATCTCCTTGAAGGATTTTTTCATATACTTCACTGACAGCTTCATCATTGGTGAGCATGGAGAATATAATATCAGCATGTTCGACCAATTCGGCTGTATCTTCTCTGATAATTGATTGCTCTTCAAAGCCCGCTGCTTTTGCACGGTTTCTATTATAAACAGAAAGGGGGAATCCTGCTTTTTCCAGGTTTTTAGCCATGGGGTGCCCCATGTTTCCTAATCCTATAAATCCTAATTTTTCTATCTTCATCTAAAATTACATTAATAGCTCTTGAAATTTACGTCTATTAAAGATACAAATGTTTTGGTCATTCCACTAATACCCTAATTTCGTTACGAAGCAGCACTATTTTATCTTCTTGTTCTAGTTTTTTTAAAATTCGGGAGACAACTACCCGGGATGTGTTTAGATCAGAAGCAATATCCTGATGCGTAAGGGTGAGTATCCGGTCGTCGATCAGCTTTACTTTGGTTTTCAGATAATAGATGATTCGTTCTTCCATATTGGAAAAAGCTAGACTATCAATAGCTTGTAACATTTCGTCCATGCGGCTTGAATAGCTTGATATAATGAAATTTCGCCAGGAAGGATATTTTCCCATCCACAAGTTGACAAGCTCATTTGGAATCATGGCGACCGTTGTTGTTTTTTCTGCGAGGGCACGAATTTCACTTTTTTTATTTCCGAGACAACAGGCTATTGACATGGTGCAGGTTTGACCTTTTTCCAGATAGTAGAGCAGTAGTTCACCTTTATCTTCATCCTCCCGGACAATTTTTATTGCCCCATCTAAGAGGAGGGGCATCGCCTTGATATATTGATTGGTATCAATGATGAGATCCCCCTCATGAAATGTCTTGATGTGTGCATTTTCTGCTATTGCTGTAATTAATTCCTGCTCAAGAATGCCTGTATAAGCTTGTTGGATTGACAACATATGTTTTAATTTAATTAAAGTTAATTATTTACCTGCTTATTTTATCCGCTGCGGGTGGAAAAGAATGTTGGTGGAAATTATGGATAGAAAGACCGGTTTTTTTGTCGGGTGTGCGGCGTATCCAGCAGCTAATATATAAAATCGTGAAATTGATAAATTTTGATTTATTCAAAACAGACAAAATATTATTCTGAATATTTTTAGTGTTTTTTCAAGAATATGATGAATGTGTTGTGTTTATTTTATTTATTCTGTTTTTTTATTGCCTCTTTGTTTTAGAAAAAGCTGTTTTTCTGTGGAAGCTTAAAACTGATTTGTTTTGTATAGTGCTGGGGTCTGATAATCGTATTGTTAAAATTAGTTAAAAAGACAATCAATTCCTAATTTTGCGGCACAAAAACAAAACAATCACATCTAACATGAAAAAGTCTTTACTTTTTTTTGCCCTTGTTTTTGCTAGTTATAGTGCCGTTCAAGGTCAAACAGCAAATACTGGTTCGGTTTCAGGAGTTGTCAAAGAAGCTACTGGACAAACGGTTAAAGGAGCAACCATTAAAATTACCCACATCCCAAGTGGACAAGTTGTAAGTGGCTCAGCCGATGCCCAAGGAAAATTTCAAATTTCAAATCTTCAAGAAGGAGGTCCCTACAAAGTAGAGGTAACTTACATTGGCGAAACGCCTGTTGTTTTCGAAAACATCATGCTGAAATCGGGGGAATCGTTGAATATCAATCCAATTTTTACGGCTGGATCTTCAACAAATTTGGATGAGGTTGTTGTTGTCGGTCATGGGGTTATCGATATTGCGGCAGGAAGAAAGACACCGATTGCCGTTTCGACGATCCGTAAGCAGGATTTAGAGGAAAGGGTAGGAGCACAGGATATTACTTCAGCATTAGCTAATACCCCTTCGGTTTATATCACTGGTCAGGCAAAAGGTTTTGGTGAGTCTTCTATGACAACACGTGGCTTTGATCAATCCAATACAGCATTTTTGTTGAACGGTCAGCCTATCAATGGTATGGACAATGGAAGTGTATATTGGTCAAATTGGTCGGGACTTACAGATATTGCCTCTTTAGTGCAGATTCAACGTGGTTTGGGATCATCTAAATTAGCGATTTCATCTGTCGGCGGTACCGTAAATTACGTGACACAATCCACCGCAATGAAAGAAGGTGGTTTTGTCCGCACCACTGTTGGTAACGATATGTTTATGAAGGCAACAGTCGGTTACAATACCGGTCTGATGAAAAACGGTTTTGCTGTTTCGGCGATGTTTACGCAATGGTCAGGTAACGGTTATATGGACCATACGGAAGGTGCCGGACAAAGTTATTTCTTGTCTGTTGGATATAAAGCGAATGAAAAGCACAACCTGAACTTTATGGTAACAGGTGCACCACAGTGGCACAACCAAGGATATACCTCAAAATTGTCGAATTATCTTGCTAATGGCAGACGTTATAACGACAATTATAAGGATGCAAACGGCGTGATGATGAATGCACAAAAGAACTTTTATCA
>JBMAAL010000142.1:0-8279 GCA_050281725.1 Sphingobacterium sp.
GCCACATTTGATCGTTAGCTAATACAATTTTAGTGCGTGTACAGCCAGCGGGAGTGGCCTGACCCGTATCGTTGCAGGCCGGTGTTTAATTCAATTCAACATGAACGAGAACATACAGACAAGTGATCAGATCGTCGATCTGGGGTTGACTTTGTCTCAGATGATGCAGCTATTTCCGGAAATGGGAGATGTCGTTGACGATGAAAAATGCTGGGTAGAAATACCTTAACGCTAATTCAGCATCGCTTTCTGCCTGGAGGCGATGCTGTTCACTGATCGAATAATAACCCAATTTTTTTTAGACCGCAATTTAAATGAACAATAATCAATTGACCAAACCGTTTTGGTTTGCCAACATATGGAATTTTTTTCCCGAGTTTACGGTAGAAGATCTTGAAATAAATTACCTGAGATGGAGCGCTTACCGACAGTCTTTTGCCAAGATGCTGCAACCCGTCCAACTGGATCAAATGCTGGACACCTCTTGTCTTGAAATGCTTCCAACTGATCTGACCGGGATTGTCATCTCTTTCCATTATGGCCCATACCGTCTGATACCGCGCTATCTGCTTGCAGCAGGCTATAAAATTTCTGTACTAGCTTCGCCCAGTATTATACAAAAGGAACAAAAAGAGACTGAACACCTCCTACAGTTTAACAGTCTCGAAACAGATTGCTTACGTTATATCGACGCCTCAAGAAGTACAGTGCTCAAAAATGTCGTATCCGATTTGAATGAGAAGCGTTTGATCCTTGTATACCTCGATGCGGACGAAGGGGTGAATCGCCTAGCTGCTAAAGGGACCCGATCTTTGCTTAAGGTCCCCGTCGCAGCTAGTAGACTGTATTTCCACGCGAGTATCGCACAGCTTGCCTTCCGGTTTCATATTCCCCTCTCTTTTCTACTGATGGAAAAAAATGAGAACAATGGACTATGGAATCTGGCTTTATCAAAAAGGCTGAGCTGTAAAAGAGCGGAGCAACTTGATGGATATATGAAAAGGTTTAAGAGAAAATTAAACAGGGCGATAAACCGCATCCTCATGAAGGAATGGACAGCATGGGAAAACTGGCCCTTGATTCATTTTTATCGTCCGGATCTTGAAGAGAAAAAGGTCGTTTCACAAGATGCGCTCACGTGGGTAACGCCTATATATGTACAAGAACGTGCCTTTTTTTTCGACGTGAAAAACCGTCAATTTTTCGAACTAAAAACGGATAATTTGCTAAAAGGGTAAAAATTATGAAATCAAGTAAGTGAGTTGATGTATAATTTCTTGATAAGGATGATGTTTCCTTTTGACGAAATATTATTGTTAATTAATTTATTCCTTTCGCTTTGTTTTTTGTAATTTAAGTGTTCAAAGTACACCAATTATAGAGAATAACAATTTCGCCAACGATTTAAATAGGATTTAATGGAAGATAGACGGACCAAAATAACCCAGTTTTTCACGCGGAGATACATCTTATTTTTTATTGGAATAGGATTCCTGTTACTGCTGCTGCTCAAAATGAATATTCAGGTATGGCATCGATTGACCATGCGACATCTGTTGGCCTTAACCGGACCATACCTGTTTTCATTCGCTATGTATTGGCTGGCCATAAGGGTGTTTCTGATCAGCGCGGAATTTGGTAAACTGGTCCTTGTGCTACTAGTGGGCAGTTGGCAATACCTCAGTATAGATTTCTGGGTGGATTATACCTACTCGTGGCTTCCTCTTCACGGCATTTCATTTGTCGGGAAGTTGACCGACTATCGGTTGTTGCAATTCCACAATCGGATCATGGTAGGTAATTTATTGGTAATGGGGACAGCCCTTCTGGTACACATCGTTTATAAATATTGTTCCTTTTGGTTGAGGTTTCAATTGCTCAAAATGAGGTTAAATACAGACAGACTGGCGGGGCGTCTATCTATGCATTTCGTGAAAGAGTGGCTCAAAATCGTACAGCATAATAAATTGTTGCACCGTAGCGATACGCTAGAACTATTTCGATACATAAACTCAGTGACCGCCAATCGAAAGGTCAAAGTATCTATTGCCGAAGAATGGAAGCAGCTCAAGGTGATGGCATCTTGTTTTCCCGATAGTGCGGTGCTATTTAAGGGGGAAGAAGTCCTCTTTGCGACCGATTGGAGCCGCTCTATCATTGCAGCATCCCTGCTCTCGTGGTTTGAAAATGTCCTGAACTATAGTCCTCGGGGAGCACAGGGCCATATTATCATGGAATGGACCCGGGTGGATGGTCAGTTGCATTTCCAGATGATCAATTACGTCAGTGGAAAGCGTTCAGAGGGGCATACAGGGGCGGGTAATAAGTTGTTGCAGGAACTATTCGATGCGGTATTGCCAGGAACATATCGGATTGAATACCATGAACAAAATTCCATTTTCAGCGTCCAGCTTACACTGCTCCAAAACTACCGGAAAGCGATTTAACTAAGTATTTTACAAAATAATATCGTATGCCAATAATCCCTATTCTTATCGTTGAAGATTTTCGACCTGATGCTGAAAAACTAAAAACTCTTTTAGAAGAAACAGATTTGGATCTCCTTATCGATGTGGCGGATAATAAAAAAGATGCCTTACAGAAAATCAACTCCGGCAAGTATGATGTGCTTTTTATGGATATTGTGCTGGATCAAAGGGCCGACGATACCTCGCTCAATGGAATGGATCTTTATCAGTCTATTGATGCGAAGAAAAGACCTGAGGTCGTATTTGTGACGGAGCATGAAGCGTTTTCGCTGCGCTCTTATCATTTGGATGCGGCCGACTTTATGCCCAAACCGGCTACGTTTCCGATGGTCTGCAGAGCGCTAGAAAATGCTTTTCGCCGTTTGGCGGTTCCGATCAATCTCAAATTTATGCCACAGCCTGAATTCGCCTTTATCGAAATGACCGATAAAATGTGTCAAAGAGTACAGTTTAGTGATATTTACTTCGTGCAGAAAGTGAAAGGGGACAATGAACTAGCTTTTTTTGAAAGAAATATGGAATTGGATGGGTTTGGTAAACCAGTGCCGCGAAAGGCAAAAAAGACCATAAAAGAAATTGTCGATTTTCTACCGGCAACCGAATTTGTTCAGGTGGATCAATCGACCCTAGTCAATATGAACTTTATTGTATCCTTTTTGAAGAGTAAAATTGTGATGAGCGAGGGCCCTCAGCGCTCGTTCGCCGTGACCCGCAGCTATATCAAGGAACTCCGGCAGAAGCTGCACGTGTTTGAATGAGCAGACGGATAGTGGGGATGAATTAAACTGAATTAATAAACCGAATGATAGTCAAAATAAACTAAGATTATGGAAAAATTTTTTGAAGAAGTAAGATCCGAACTACGCGCGCTCGTACAGGCGGTGCAGGTGATCGCCAAGGAAGCGCGCCAGGTAAGCCAAAACCTGATCAATACAACGTCCGAACTATTGGATAATACCGATATAAAAGAATTACTGCATATCAGGGATACCAAATTGGGGCAGATCAAACCCCAGCTCCCGGGCTACAATCTGGACGGTAAGGATTATTACTTTAAAAATGAAATCATTGCCTATATTAAGGCAAACCCCAAAAAGTACAAGTAGCGTGGAAGAGACAATTGCCCGGATTTTATAAGTACCGGATCTGGGCAATTTTACGCTTCACTCTAGCTTGGCACAAGAAACACACTACCTCGACTAAACGATCACCCTACCTTAGCCCTTTTAAGCTCAAGGATAACCCATGTGCAGGTGTCGTCTTTAACCGTTTTCCATCGTATTCCGCCGTATTTCACCGCAGTTACCTGTAGCTATTGACATCGCTTGCTTTCGAGTGCATATTTGTATCGTCAACGCAATGATGGGCGCCCTTTGTTGTGACAGTCAACAGATTATTTAACATTTAAAAACACAAGTAATGGCAAAATCAAAAGGTAATGTCGTCATGGAGGGAGCATCAGGGACAGTAGGCAAGATGCTCGTATTTCGGCAACGTGGAGATCAGACAATCATCGCCCGTAGACCGACTTTTCAAAATAAAAAAGCACCCACAGTTAAACAGCTTGATGTACAAAATCGCTTTATGGATGCTTCGTTATACGCCCGTACGGCGATACAGGATCCTGACCTAAAGGCGGCCTATCAGGCCAAGGCTAATATCAACCAGACGGCCTTCAATGTTGCCTTTAAAGATTACTTTACGGCACCGGTCATTCGTCGTTGGGACGATAGTGGTTACCAAGGCAATGCCATGGATCAGATCTTATTTATGGTAAAGGATGTGATGAAGGTGGTGAAAGTGGAGGTTGGGATTTTCGATGCAAATGACTTTGAACTGGAAGTAGGGATGGCGCAGGACATGGACGGACAAGGGATATCTTGGATGTACCAGGTGCAGGCCGATAATTCGAATTTCGAAAACGCGAAGTACCGGATAACCCTAACGGATACGCCCGGGCATGATTATACCTATGAGTTAGTTTATGGCAATTCGTAACGTATGAAACTGACACTTAAACGTGTTCGGCAGGGGAATAATAGTACCCTGTCCGAACTCTACATCAACGGAACCTTTCAGTGTTATGGTCTCGAAGACACCGTGCGCGATGTAAAGATAAAAGGCCGGACAGCAATTCCCGCAGGAACCTACAAACTAGGGATCAACGGGAAAGGCGGTATGAATACCGCTTACAAAAAGCGCTTTCCGGATATGCACGAGGGGATGATCGAAATTAGGACTATCCCCAATTTTAGTCTCGTCTACATCCATATCGGCAATACGCATGAAGATACGGAAGGCTGCCTGCTGGTTGGAAGCTATTTTCATAAAAGTAATGACGACTGGGGTGTCTATCAGTCGGCCGAAGCCTATAAGCAGTTGTATCAGACCATAATTGAAATGGTACAAGATGGGCAGGCCACCTTAACGATAGAGAACAAATTTACAGCCTAACGCTAGTTAAATACAAACGAGATATGAAAAAAATTATAGATAAAATTGCTGCGGTCCTGCAGGTGGTCCTGCTGGCGCCTGTTAAATTGCCAAATAGAGCTTTGAATATCGCCAAATATATTGCGCTCGGGCTTGGTATTGTGGAATCCGTCCTAGAAAAAGATAAGGACGAATCAGTGACTGGGAACAAGGCTGTTTCTGCGGACGTACTGGATGATAGCCGACAAAATGATGATCGGGATAAGGATAAGAAAACAGTTGCCGGAATTCTTAAGAAAGGAGGGACGGATGCGCTGGAGTGACGTTAAACTTTCTACCATTGGCGGAACCATTTGCGGGCTCTGGGCTTCCTTTTCAGTGGGAGGACTACTGTACAGCGCTTTAACAGCGCTCATTGGTACACTGGCCAGCTTTCTATTGAGCCGATGGTTAAATCGTATGTTCAGGAAGCAATAGAAGTTAGGCATCTGCATCAGCAGGTGCCTATACGGTTAAATCAGGTGCCCTTACCGCTTTTTAGCGTATCGTGGTTTTTTGAGCAAATTGCGTAGTTCCTCTTCGGAATATGCTTTGCAATTTGCTGGAATTAGCTCAAACCCGCAAACCAGCCGTAGTCCATTGATGTTAAAAAAACGTCTTTCGTAAACCTCTCTGGAATAACCTGTTAGTTCAAGTAGTTTTGAGCGGGGCATGCCATTGGCAAAACCATGTTCGATGCTCTTACGTTTATAGAGATCGGCGAGTTCCTGTTTGCTTAGTTTGCATGGATGGGGTGCATGGTGTGCCGGTTCCAGACCGATGGAATGTAAAAATTTGTTTAGCGGAAGACCAGTTTTCCAGGTCATAGCTCCTACGCTGACCCGCATTTTGGACTCAAGCTCTTTGGTCGTCGGTGTACGCTTTAATTCTTTCACCAGACTCAGATAATGGTCTTGTATGCTGAATTTGGTTACAGGAATTTTGGTTCCTGCCATATAACATAAATTATTCCACCCGAAATTTTCTTTAAGATACCAAGCTGATGGGTAATTATCCGGTTTGAGACGTTGGTAATCTTTGCAATATTTAATTTTGTGTTTTTTGATCAACCTGATCACATTTTCCTTGGCTTCCGACTCTGTCATGGTGGTTATTCGAAAATAGGAACTTAGACCTGCATATTCAAGCACGTCTGCCCATGTAGTGACTTTAAAATGGGTAAAGTATGATCGATCGTTATATAACCCATTTTTATGGAGACAATCTGCGATAGTTGGAGAGCGGTGGTGTTTGATATAAAATTTAACCAGTGAATTTTTAAGTTTTCCGATAGATGGTATCCGACGGTCATTGGGATCATAACCTCCTGCTGCAATAAATTTGTTCCATGAACCAAAATATTTACGGATGCTCGTGGATTTCGTTGAAAACTCCCTGCGCATAGGTATACGGGCATGCTCATTGTAGAAATCGTTTAGTAATACAAATAGTTCGCGTTTGATTTGTTCGGGTGTCTTGGTTACATTGGGCTGAAGGCCAGCTGCAAGGATAAAATTGTTCCAGGTACCAAAATGGCGCCGGGCAAGCGTATTGATATTTTCCATTTCCCGGCGAACAGGGGTACGCCCGTAATGCTTATAAAATTCCTGGACTTGTGAAAAAGCATCTTGTATAGTCTTCTCAACAGTAGGTGTCAAATCGTATTTCTTTTATTGGTTTTTAACTATGGTTTATTTTATTAAATATAATGATTGTTTTTAAAGAGGTAGAATTTTATTGGTAGAATTGTGCTCATGTTCGCCAGAAAACAAAAGCCCCTGTCTCTGCAGGGGCTTACTTATATAGGGTAGATATAGGATTTTATTAATTTGCTGTTAATGCAACTGCATTCAGTTGTCTGGATGTTCCATCAGGTCCTACTGCGACAATATTGTCAAAGATCACGCGTGTGCCTGGGACAATGCCGTTAAGGGCTGAAGACATGCTTGAACTCAGCTGGCCTCCAGAAGTCGATAGCACGATGGCATCCGCACGTGGCTTGGCAATGATCATCGTAAATTTGGTCACTCTAAATGTTGCATCAAAGTCAAAGTTATCCAGTTTGGCAAACAGTGCATTTTGTGCTTTAAGGGCTACGGTAGCCATTGATCCACCTGTTTTGCCAGCAAACTTGGCAATCGGATCAGGAATGCGTTTCACACGGAATTCTGTCGAACTCAAGGTCTGCGTTTTTCCTGGCGCCACCTCAGCCGAAACCGAGATATGTGCTGTACCCGGAGAACTTACTTTCACATTATATTTACCACCCCCGGCGCTGGAAATACTACCGCCACTCATGCTGACACGGATTTTGTCTGTCGATGTACCCGGAGCTGATACTGATATCGGGTTGTTTACACCGATATAGAGCACGTTCATCTTATCAGGCGATACGACCGCCGAAGGACGCGCAACCTGATAGGTCTGTTGCGGTGTCCGATATTCTTTATACGATCCGTCGGTTTGTTTTACTTTGATCACACCGGTCCAAGTGTAGATACCTTCACGACTGGTATTGACAGAATAGACACCTTTTCCATCCACCACCTGAAGCGATGAACCATTAACCGAAATGGCCGGTTCAGATTTGGAATCGGATGCCGTCAGAAATACCTCGGCTTTGTAGGGTTGACCTTGTACCAAGTAAGAAGTCGGAGCTACAGCAACTGCTGCAAATTTATCGAGGTTCACGACGGCTTGATCCATCTTACCTAAAATAAGCTTAACCACATCAGACTCTGCATTTTGTGCGTCGGTCTGTATTTTGGTCAAAATCGTCATTGCTGCGGTCAAAGGGGTGCCACTACCAAAATTAATTTCCTCCCAGGATTTCTTGCCGTTTACAGCCTTCTCCGGATCTTTCGCTTCCAAAGAGAATGAAACCATTTTTTGTTCTTCAGGTGTGAGCAGGGCCAGCAATTTTGTGCGTGTCGAATTGATTTTGTCTTTTAAGAGGGTACCCTTTTTCTCGTTGATCATCAAATTTGGGGAGATGTCTTCGTTTTCACGTTGAGCAAGATCGCCCTTTTCTTCATCGTAGCCACCGCCTTGTTTAACCAACTCTTCTTTTAAGGAAGCGATATATTGATTGAGTTCCCCAATAATAGCCTGTGCTTTTTTAGCCTTGTCATAAATGGGCTTGGCACGTGCGGGCTCTTCCTTTAATTTGGTGTTTTCGAATGCGGTGAACAGCTGCTGAACGGCTGTGCTGACATTCGACTTGGATGTTTCGAGACTGTTGTTGATATTTTTGAATGCATCCAAGATGGAATCCGGTACATTGAGCGCCAATAAGGCGAGCAGGACCAGATAGAGGAT
>JBMAAL010000143.1:0-8262 GCA_050281725.1 Sphingobacterium sp.
TCGAAATCATTTAATAGATTTTGATCCAGGACAGTGTATTTACCTGTAGCAGGATCTTTATCGAATGACTGATTAAGGGTCTCCGATTTATTGCTATTGAATGCGTAGCCAATAGCAGCAGTCAGTCGTTTTGACAAAGGCTCAGAATAAGTTACCGATGCCCCGTAGGTATTGTTGCCTAGCTTATCATTTTTATATTGATCGATCAGTGTCGTATCGCCCGAACTTTGGAAATAGTTCTGGGAGAAATATTGGGTTTTTGACCTATTTTGATCAGTATTTGCATTGATATTAAAGGTAACAGAGCGACGGTCCTTTTTGAAACGACGAGTAAGCATTGCATTCACATTGAACTTATCCTGATCGTTATTTAAATCTGTCTTGGACGAAGTCCGTGTAATCAATGTGCCATCCAATTTACGTTGATCTGCTTCGGAATTGGATAAATTGTCACGGCTAGATTTGGTAAAGCCCATGGTGACAGTAAGGTCAGCAAGCGAATCAAGCTTATAGTCATACCGTAGATTCGCAATATTTGCCTGTGTTTCTGTTTCAGATGTGGTCACATTATTATCGACCTGCGCACGCTCAGGTAGGTTGTTCTGTGCGTTATAGGTGCTGGTGTTATTGACATTAATCTGATTCCGCTTGAAGTTGACATTGATCTTATGCTTATCATCTTTGGACTTATCCGAATAGCTTGCCCCCATGTTGACAGCCTTAGGCACACCACCACCATAGAATTTACCGTCCCATCCCCCATCAGAACCATCACCGCCAGAGGAAATCATAATGCCGCCGCCGTCCATCATCTGCACATTGCTACTTCCGCCCACACCATATTTTTGGCTGTCTTCAAACCCCAATCCGACCATTCCATCATTGGCCAGAATACCATAAGCAGCAATTTTCTGCGAGCCCTTAAACTTATTGAGCATGACTTTTCCGCCATAATATTTATCTGTTCCAACTCCCGCAACAGCCTGGCCAAACATCCCCTTTTTCTTATCTTCTTTGAGCTTGATATCAATTGTCTGTGTACGTTCTCCATCATCCACGCCGGTACGTACGGCAAGATCTGATTTCTTTTCATAGACCTGTACTTTGCTGACCATATCTGACCGGATGTTTTTGGTAATCAGGGTTGGGTCATCGCCAAAAAACTCTTCACCATCAAGCAACACCTTTTTCACTTCCTTCCCCTGCGCGATGATCTTGCCTGATCCATCCATTGTAATACCCGGTAATACCTTCAGCAAGTCTTCCACTTTAGCATCCTTCTCTACTTTAAAACTACCCGCATCATATTCTATCGTATCGCCTTTGATCACCACCGGAATTTTACCATTTACCTGAACCTCTTCCAGCAGTAGAGCTGCTTTGGATAGCTTTACAATACCGATATCTAAGTCTTCGGCAGCCACATGGATATCCTTTACCAAGTCAGCATACTGTGGATAGGAAACCACCATTTTATAGGTACCTGTGTCTAGATTAGCAATTTGGAATGTTCCATTTTCCTTCGTCCGGCCAAATTTAACCAAAATCGAATCTTTGGGACTGAGCAGCGCGACTGAAGCTTGATGTAGTTTTGCAAGATCTTTGATATCTGCCACCGATCCCACAAGTTTATGTTGTGCATAGGACTTGGAACCCAGGACAGAAAATAAAAGAAACAAAACTAGGGAATAGGTTAGTTTCATAAATTTTCGTTTATATATTGTCGGCGTAAATATATAAATGTTGCTACGGAAAATTCGTAAAATAATGTTAAATAATTATGCAATTAATAAAATAAACTTGACTCCTTCAAATAGGGCACGTTAATTCACTCTATACCAATTATTTTACCGCACACAAAAAGAGGCGCAACTTATTTGTTACGCCTCCAGTATAAATAGAAAAATATATTTTATTTCCTTTAATCTACATTCAGGTTCAATTCTTTTTCCTTATTGATTAAATGGGCAATACTTGTATCGTTTAAAATCTGCAACATGGCATTTCTCACCTCTACAAACGTATCGCGTATGCCACAGGCATGCTCTTGTGTACACTCTTCGCACGAGCGGTAGAAGTTCAAGCTCACGCAGGGCAGCAAGGCTATGGGGCCATCGATCAGGCGCATCACCTGGGATAAGAAAACATCTTCAGGAGCCTTATTGAGGCTGTAACCGCCACCAGCTCCTTTTTTGCTATAGAGAATTCCGGCATTTCGCATTTCAAGCAGAATTTGTTCCAAGAATTTTTTTGGAATATTCTCCTCCTGCGCAATCTTCACGATTTGCATGGGCTCATTACCGTAATTACGACCAAGCACCATCAGTGCCTTTATTGCATATTTTGTTTTTTTGGAAAGCATAGTTTGTTAACCCCCTGTTGAATTGCAAATTTACGTTTTTTATTCAATAGAATAAAACACGGAAAGTCCGCTGATAAAAAAGAGCCCTTAGCACAATTCCATCCAATCAGATAACATTATGCTAAGGGCGAATCGTATTAAGAAATTAATTGTTATTGACCCAGCGCCGCCGTGATCGGTTTTCCGATACTACCATTGGGCTCGGCAATGTGCAATAGCGAAGAAATTGTCGGTGCGATATCCACAATATGTACCTCCGTATTAGATACACCCGGTTTAATTCCCCAGCCCATAAATACCAACGGAATATGGGAATCATAGCCGGACCAGGTACCATGTGTTGTACCAGTCGAGCGAGGCGTACCGTCATACCATTGCGGTTCACAAACAATCTGAATTGCACCACTACGTTTAAAGTTGTAACCATTGATCATTTTTTCGCGAATAGGCGCCGGAATCATCAGACTTTCCCCTTTTTCCATATCAGCCACATATGCGACACCTTCTGTATGGCGAAGCTCACGAATGATAGTCTCTTTTATTTTCTCACGATCCAGTTGCAAAGAATCAATCTTTTGATTGGCAAGATGCACCTGATAGTTCATCAAGCTTGTCACAAGCTTCTCCTGCCCAAATTTCTCCTTTAATTTCTTATTCAAATCGGAAAGAATCTGGCGTGAGTAGAAATAACCGCCATTTCCTTTCATGTCCATAAAGAACCGAGAGTTATAAGAAGCTCCATGATCTGCAGTCAGGAAGAAGGTATAATTTCCCTTACCCACGGTCTTATCCAGGTAGTTGAAGAAATCGGCAAGCTGTTTATCAAGCTGCAGATAAATATCTTCAATCTCTACAGCTGTCAGTGAATAACGGTGTCCAACGTAATCTGTCGCAGAAAGACTGACACAAAGAAAGTCGGTATTTTTAGTCGGGTTATTTCCCATCTGCTCATTTTTGATTGCCTCCATGGCTAGATCTAAGGTAAACTGATTTCCCATTGGTGTGGTTTTGATCAGCTCATAGCCTTCATCTTTCATCAATTTAGAAGTCGCGCGTGGCAAAGTCGGTTTTTCTTCGCCAGGGTATTTTCCTTCGTAGATATTATCATCTGCAATACTGTTGGCAGCATAGGTACTAATATCATACATGGGTTTCCAGTCGCCTTTCAGGTATTTCTCAGCCAATTTTTTCTTGTTGAAGTCTACGACCCATTTTGGCAGTTTATCCATGTAGAAATTAGAAGTGATCCAATCACCTGATTTTGCTTCGAACCAATACGCCGCATCAGCAAAATGTCCCGCCGGCAGAATACCACCACGGTCTTTGATGGCGATACCGATCACTTTGGATTTAAAGTTAGAGGCGAGTTTCAATTGATCCGTTACAGTCGACGCAAGCAAATTACGTGGAGACTGCTGCCCTTCCTTGGCGGTAGTCCCTACACCGACAACATTATCGTCCTGCGTACAGTACATATTTTTACCCGTCTGTTCTTCGATCCAGTCATTACCTGCAATACCATGTATGGAGGGAACAGAGCCTGTATACACCGAACTGTGCCCAATGGCTGTGTATGTCGGAATATAATTAATCAAAGTATTTTCACAGGAGAATCCTTCTTTCAAAAGTCGTTTGAAACCATCATTTCCATATCGATCCGCAAAACGATATAGATAATCCCAACGCATTTGGTCCACCATCAGGCCGACAACCAATTTTGGTCTTTCCGGTTGCTGCGCCATGGACGAAAGCGCTGCTATTCCAAGGACGACACTTAAAAAAAATCTTTTAATCATAATCGTATTAAGTATTGAAATATTAGTTTTTTATTTATTGCAAAGTATCCCATCAAGCCTTAACAAAAGGAACAATAAATCACAACTTATTGGCAGCCCAGGTCTCCTGATATCGATTACTTCACTTCGCTAAAGTAGGATTTAATCTTTTAAATGTGCTTTTAAAAATTGACCTGTATAAGAATCTTTACAATGGATCAGTTCTTCCGGAAGGCCCGCAAAGACTAGCTTTCCGCCTTTATTTCCACCCTCTGGACCAATATCGATCACCCAATCTGCCGATTTGATCATGTCCATATTATGCTCGATCACCAATATACTGTTTCCAAGGGCAATCAGTGCATCAAATGATTTCAATAGCTTTTTAATATCCTGAAAGTGTAAGCCTGTTGTTGGCTCATCAAAGATAAAAAGTGTCTTCTTACTGTTATTTCCCTTAATGAGAAAAGAGGCCAGTTTAATCCGCTGTGCTTCACCGCCAGACAATGTGCTTGACGATTGCCCGAGCTTAACGTAGCCTAGTCCAACGTCCTGTAAAGGCTGCAATTTAGCCAATATTTTAGGCTGGTCTGCAAAGAATACGATCGCTTCATCAACACTCAGTTCGAGAACATCTGCTACTGACTTGTTCTTATAATGTACATCAAGCACAAATTGTTTAAATCGTTTCCCTCCACAGGCCTCACATGGTAAAACGATATCGGCCATAAATTGCATTTCAATTTTAACTTCACCTTCGCCCTGACAAACATCACAACGTCCACCTTCCACATTAAATGAAAATGCAGCTGGTTTCAATCCAGCAGCTTTGGCTGGCGTCTGGTTGGCATATAAGGCCCTGATTTCATCCCAGGCTTTCACGTAAGTTACGGGGTTGGATCGCGAAGAACGACCGATCGGGTTTTGATCGACCATTTCAACTTGTTCTATCTGGGTAATATCCCCTTCAATCGCATCATATACGCCCGTTTGCTCACCGGAGTAATTGCCTATCGACTTCTGCAGTGCTGGGTAAAGGATACGTTTAACCAACGAGGTCTTACCCGATCCCGAAACACCCGTTACTACAGTAAAGGTATTCAATGGAAATTGTACATCAATCCCTTTGAGGTTATTCTCATGTGCTCCTTTAATAGTCACACTATTGGACCATGGACGGCGTTTTTTGGGTACTTCAATCTGGCTTTTTCCACTGAGGTATTGCCCCGTAAGACTTTTTGTATCTTTCAGAATCTGCTGATATGTACCCGCGAAGACCATCTCGCCGCCATTGATTCCGGCTTCCGGTCCGATATCGATCAGGTAATCGGCAGCTTCCATCATTTCCTGCTCATGCTCGACCACTACAACCGTATTGCCGACATCGCGGAGGGATTTCAGCACAGAAATCAGGCGCTGTGTATCACGTGGATGGAGCCCAATACTGGGTTCGTCCAACACATAGATAGAACCTACGAGCGAACTTCCCAATGAAGTGGCCAGGTTGATCCGCTGCGACTCACCGCCTGAAAGGGTATTCGATAGCCTGTTCAAAGTCAGATAACTTAATCCAACATCGCACAAAAATTGCAACCTGTTATTAATTTCAGCAAGAAGTCTTTTGGCAATGACCAGCTCGTTACCGACCAGCGGTAAAGTTTTAAAAAACTCCAAGGCCTCCTCAAGCGGCATCAATACGATATCGGTGATAGACTTGCCCCCTACTTTCACGTAGGTAGCATCTTTTCGCAATCGGGTACCGCGGCAATCCGGGCAATCTGTCTTCCCACGGTAGCGTGATAACATCACACGGTATTGAATTTTATAGGTTTGGGCTTCAAGTTCTTCGAAGAACTGGGTAAGGCCTTCAAAATATTGATTTCCTGTCCACAGCAGCTCTTTCTGCGCGGTAGTCAGGTCCATGTATGCACGATGTATCGGGAAATCAAACTTCAATGAACTTTTAACAAGTTTCTGTAGCCACTCGCCCATTTTCTCACCGCGCCAGGGTGCAATTGCGCCGTCGTAAACCGACCGGCTCTTGTCTGGAATAACAAGATCGGGATCAATACCGATGATTTTTCCATAACCTTCACATCGGCGACAGGCACCATACGGATTATTAAAACTGAAGAAATTTGGTGTAGGTTCTTCAAAGGTTATTCCATCAAGCTCAAATTTATGGGAGAAATGATGTCGCTGATCATTTTCTTCCAAATAGAGCTCGCCTTTTCCCTCGAAAAATCCTGTTTGGACAGAGTCAGAAAGTCGATTGACGGTATCATCATCCTGTTCAATGCGCACCCGGTCGACAACAATAAGCACTTCGCCATCCTGAAGGTCTTTATTGGCGACAGCCTTATCATCGATAATGGTTTCGATTTTCTGCATATTATCCTCATAGAAGACACGCACAAAACCTTTCTGCAACAAGAGCGACAGCTCTTCCTTGAGTTTACGTCCATGGGAAGGAATAAGCGGTGCGAGAAGTGTTACGGTTGTCCCCTCTTCTAAATTCAACGCAAAATCCACCACTGAACTCACACTGTCTTTGGTCACTTCGCGGCCTGATACAGGAGAAATTGTCTTGCCGATCCGGGCATACAACAATTTCAGATAATCGTAGATTTCAGTGGATGTTCCCACCGTCGAACGAGGGTTGGAAGTAATGACGCGTTGTTCTATGGCAATCGCTGGAGCAATACCTTTGATGTAATCCACCTCCGGTTTATTCATCCGTCCCATAAATTGTCTTGCGTACGATGAAAGACTTTCGACATAACGTCGTTGTCCTTCGGCATAGAGTGTATCAAAAGCTAAGGATGATTTTCCTGAGCCCGACATTCCAGTGATAACAACTAATTTATTTTTAGGGATATCAACGTCAATATTCTTTAAGTTATTAACTCTTGCTCCTTTTATCTGAATATATTCTTTTGGAGTGTGCTCCACCTGTTTACTCATAATAATCCTTATCTCACACAAAGTTACGTATTCTTGGCTGATTATATTCCTGCGAATTAAAAAGCAATTCGGTTTTCTATCACCTGAATTTCAAAAAAAGAGCTGCTGTTCTAAACTTGGCTAAAGTTTAACAAAATGGTTCATAATGGCAAATCACTAATTTTAAAATCTGCAATAACGTAAAACATAATCTTCTATTTAGTTTCCCAAACAATTATTTTTTGATATTTTTCGATTTACAATTAATCCTTCCGAAAACAATATAGTCTTATACGTATTAATCTTCTATAAAAATGTAGCATTTTTTGTAGGCACAGCGTTTAAATAACAAATTAATTAAGGCATATTTGATCGTGTTGATTAAAAAATACAAAACAGATGAATAGCAAATATGTCGTTAAAAATCAAATAACAGTGATATGAAAAAAAATGTATTTCAAGTAATGATGCTATTAGTAATTGCATTAGTATCCTCAACAACTATAAGTAAGGCGCAAATGGTTATCGACAAAATAGACCTAGGCATTTTTCCGAGCCCCGAAAAAGGGTATAAAAAAATGGTGATTGAAGTTCCCTATTCAGAAAGTGATAAAAACAAAAAAATAGAATTTTCGGTAGGGAAATGGATGGAAGTAGATGGATGCAACTCCTTTAACCTATCGGGCACGTTGGAGAAAAAGGATCTTCAAGGCTGGGGTTATGACTATTATGTATTCAAAACAAATGGTCATGTTGCCAGCACCATGATGGCTTGCCCAGACAAAGAAAAAAGAAACCTTTTTGTTTCGGCACAACCGGAGACTGTACGTTACAATGGCAGAATGCCGATTGTGATTTATGTACCGGAAGCTTATGATGTGCAATTCAAAATCTATACAACGGACGGCGACACATACCGTGCAGCAGAGGTAAGAACAAAAAAGTAAAATTGCAAGCGCTATTTGGTGCAGAAACCCAATAGCAGTTCAATAAAAAAGCCTTCGAACAATGTTCGAAGGCTTTTTTAATATCGCTTTTTGCTATTAACTATTGAAATTTCTTCGCGTTTACTTTACGCTCATTTTCAGTCAAATAGATTTTACGTAAACGGATAGACTGTGGTGTAACCTCAATGTATTCGTCAGCTTGGATATACTCCATAGATTCCTCTAAAGAGAATTT
>JBMAAL010000144.1:0-8087 GCA_050281725.1 Sphingobacterium sp.
CTATTATTGACTTGTGACTGCCATTCAAAGCATAGGACTAATAAAAAATAAAATTATTTGAATCGTTGAAATAGACTCGGTATAGAGTTTATTTAAAAGCTGTTTTTGCGCAAAAATAAAGGAATTATTTTGCGTTGAGGATGTTCTTTGACTTATTGGTATTGAAAGGGATAATGTGAAAATTTAGGCTGATCGGATGTTTTACTGATCGGTTCGATTCGGATAAGAGGCATCTTGTGATGCCGTAGGGTGAGCGCAATGGCGACTCACTAAATACTCTTTTTTAAGAAAGTATTGGGTTACATCCTAAGCTATATCCTTGATTATTATTGAGATGCTGGGAGGTAGGATGCTAATGATATTAAATTGTGAGGTATACACAACTTATCTTTGTATAGGAAGAGAGCAGATGCTGGTATTAATGACCTCAAATTGTGAGGTATATACAACATTGAAAATATAGATCCAAAGCGAGTATAAAATGTTGATGATCTTAAAATTTAGGGGATATATGCAACTAGCGCATGGGCTACTACTGTTTCTTTAGGTGATATTAGGATTTTCAAAATTATATAGAGGCATCTTGTTATGCCGTAGGGTGAGCGCAAAAGTGACTCACTAAATACCCTTTAATAAAAATGTTGGTTTTCACTCTACGCTATGTTGTTAATTATTATTCGGATATTAAGAGCAAGGGATGTTAATGATCATAAATTGTGGGGTATACACAACGTTCAGTTTAATTTCCCTTTTGATATGCGATGTTAATGATCTTAATTGTGGGTATACACAACGCTCCCAGAATGAATTAATTATTACAAATGGACGTTGATGATTTAGAATGTAGGGTATATGTAACGGGCGCTTTTCGGACTTTTCTTAATCCTTGATGTTGATGATCTCAAAATGTAGGGTATATACAACTGCTCACCTTGTTCTCCTTGATATGGTTATGATGTTAGTAATATCAAAATGTAGGGTATAGGCAACTAGCTCATGGGTTACTACTATTTTTTTGTGAAATTAGAATTTTCAAAATTATATATTGAGGCATCTTGTTATGCCGTAGGGTGAGCGCAATGGTGACTCACTGAATACCCTTTTTAAGAGAATTTGTGTTACATCATACGCTATGTTATTGGTTATTATTACGATACTAGGAGGTAGGATGTTAATGATTTTAAATTGTGGTATACACAACCTACGATATGGATAGCTGTCGCAATTATAGATGTTGATGATCTCAAAATGAAGGGTATATATGCAAATAATAATTTATATTGCCTGCTTTAGTGCTAGTAATCAGAATAGTAGGGTATAAACAACTAACCTCCCATATTTATTCCAGTCGCATAGTTGCTGATGATCTCAAAAAGTAGGGTATATGCAACGTCGGTTGTCGAAATAACCACCAAAACAGATGTTGATGATCTGCAAATTTAGGGTATAAACAATCAGAGTTCGTCTAATGTATATAGGATCTTGATGTTGATGATCTTAAAATGAAGGGTATACACAACTGAGTCTTGTTTGTGAAACGTGAGAAATTAGCGTATGGGCTGCTACCTCAATTAATTTCCTTGCGTAGTATGTGAAAAGTAAGAAAATTTTCAAAAATATATTGAGGCATCTTGTTATGCCGTAGGGTGAGCGCAATGGCGACTCACTGAATGCCCTTTTTAAGAAAATGTTGGGTTACATCCTGCGATATGTTCTTGATTATTATTCGGATACTAGATGGTATGGATGTTAATGTTTTACAAATGAAGGGAATACGCAACTGTAAGTCTTTGTGGAACTAGGGCATCAGTGATGTTAATGATATTGAAATGAAGGGTATACACAACTTCTCTTTCACTGAAATACGGTAGGGCGGTGATGTTAATTATCTCAAAAAGTAGGGTATTGACAATTATATTTGTTTTGCGATATCACGGTTGCTGATGCTCTCAGAATGTAGGAGACATACGTAACTAGCTCGTGGGCTACTACTGTTTCTTTGTGACATATTAGAATTTTCAAAATTATATATTGAGGCATCTTGTTATGCCGTAGGGTGGGCGCAATGACGACTCACTGAATACCCTTTTTAAGAAAATTTTGTGTCACATCATACACTATGTTATTGATTATTATTACGATACTAGGAGGTAGGATGTTAACGATCTCAAAATGTAGGGTATACACAACGAACGGCCCTTAGACTAGGTTTTCCCGATCGATGTTAACGATCTCAAAATGTAAGGTATGCACAATTTAATTCTTAATTTGTGACAGTTGCTGTTCGCTGTTCATGATCTCAAATTTGGGGGTATACACAACTTGAATTCATATTGCACAATATCGAATTCAGATGTTTAATGATCTAAAATAAAGGGTATACACAACTGGACCGCGTAACGCCAATCCTCCCCACTCAATACCAATGAGTTTTTATAACCCTATAACAATTTACACTTACTCGGCTTCGGTTTCCATAAAATCCGTCAAGTTCCGCCGAAGCTGCGGTAAGTGATTTTCGTGTGCTAACCATAAAAACGAATTATGAAACCAATTTTACTAAACAAGGACATTAAAACTGCCATTGAACACCTGCACAATGGTCATGAAAAGGGTCTTAAATTTTTCTACCAAAGATTCTATGAACACTTCCTTTTTCGCGCCCGCCGTGCAACCGATGATGAATGTGCAGGCGAAAGTATCGCCCAAGAGGCTTTTCTCCGTCTTTGGCTGTTCCGAGAAAATATACATTCCGAAACCGAGATCTTCGACTTTCTGAAAGTCCAGGTAAAGTCTGCCATTCAGGCTTTTTATCAAAAATCGCGCAATAGATTTCACCGAAGCTTACTCCGCCTCGACAGCATCGAAGACTATCAGGAATTTATGCTGGGCTATGAGCTGGAAGAGGAGAGCGAAGAAGATGTGCTCTATATCGAGCAACTGGAATTGGAGAAGAAAAAGAAAATGGATCAGCTCAATGCCATTATGCCTAACCTCAACAGCGATCAACAGCTCTTTATTCGCCTTTGCCTCAAATATAGTTTTAACTATGAACGTATCGCTTACTACATGGGGAACATCTCCGATTATGAAGTTAGCCTACAAATGGAGAAAACAATCGAATACCTGCGTTCCATCATTCATAGTGAAGAGAAAATGCAGCTGATGGCCAAACCTGTTGAATTTAAATTGAATGGTGAAATGACCGAAGAAGAAGCTGAAGTCTTCCGCATGCGCTATGAACTACAGTATTCCTTCGACAAGATTTCAGAAGCATTGCAACTCGACGGCGGACAGGTGCGTACTCTATTTGTCAATGCGCACGCAAAAATTAAATCTGCAAAGAAAACAGCATAAAAAATATAAAAAGATATGGCAGCTGATACAATGGTTTTGACCCGCAAAATACAGGTTTTTGTGGATTGTGATGATAAAGAAAAACGATCCGAATACTTTAAACAACTTTTTGAATGGCAGGATCTTGTTTTCCGTGGTGCTAATATGGTTATCACCCACCAATATGTACAGGAAAATCTCAAAGATCTAATTTATCTGCAAGAAGATGTTAAAATCAAACTGGCCGATCAGGCAAAAGATCCCGAAGGTGTATTGAATACTTCACGGATGAATACAACCTACCGTCTGCTGTCCAGTTATTTTAAGGGACGAATTCCTACGGATATTCTATCACAGATAAACACGGCCTTAATCAAATATTTTCAGGCAGATCGTCTCTCGTACTGGAAAGGTGAAAAATCACTCCGCAATTACAAAAAGGATATGCCCATTCCCTTTCCTGGTAGACGAATTAACTTGAGTAAAGATGAGAATAATAGAGATTTTAAATTCACACTATTCAAAATACCTTTTCGGACTTACCTCGGCAAAGACCGATCGGATAAAAGAGTGTTGCTCCAACGGGCACTGGTTGGACAGATCAAAGTCTGCAGTAGCGCAATCAAAATTGTTAAAGGTAAAATCTTTCTGCTCTTGGCCCTGGAACTTCCCAAAAAGATCCAAGAGTTGAAAGATAACATTATCGCCGAAGCGTCACTTTCTATCGAACACCCTATAGCAGTGACCATCGGTAAGGAATCCTTTCAGATCGGCAATAAGGAAGAATTTACTTACCGCCGTATGGCCATTCAAGCAGCACGGCATCGCTTGCAGAAGGCCGCCGCATTTGATAAAGGTGGGCGTGGACGTAAGCGGAAAATGAAAAGCTTGGAACACTACAACGAAAAGGAGAAAAACTACGTAGACACCAAGCTCCACCTCTATAGCCGCCGTTTAATAGAACTTTGCGTCAAAGCACAAGCGGGTACACTCTTGTTGGTCAACCAATCCAATAAGGAAGAAATTGCAAAAGGTGATGAATTCCTGTTGCGCAACTGGAGCTACTATGGCCTTATTGAAAAAATTAAATACAAGGCCAAAATGGTTGGTATTAATATCATTATTGAATAAAATTAATCCATCTTTTCTCCACGATAAAACTTACTCCAAGCATCGCGTGCATAGCCGTTGTCTACGTATTCAAAAGTAGAAGCACTTGCCCCTTTTAACTCCTGACCGCGATAGAAAACGGTCCAGGAGTCTTTTGCATAACCTCCCGCAAGCGCTTTAAATGTAGATGGCGAGGCATCCTTAACTTTTACTCCTCGATAGTAAACATTCCAGGCATCCCTGGCATAGCCATCGTTGAGGTATTCAAAGGTTGATACAGAAGCCTCTTCCACTTTCTGATTTCGGTAAAAAACAGACCAATCGTCCTTCGCATACTGCCCACCTAGCGACTGCAAGGAAGTCGCTGTAGGCTTATCATTCTTTTCGCCCCGATAATAGCTTGACCAAGTATCTTTTGCATAACCCCGCCCGAGGTTTTCAAAGCTTGAGGAGTTGGCTCCTGCAATTTCTTTGCCCAAATAGTAGACTTTCCATGCGTCTTTGCTGTAACCATTTCCCAGTGTTTTAAAGGAAGATGCTGTCACATTCGATAATGATCTGCCATAAAAATAGACCTTCCAGGCATCACTAGCATAACCGTCACCCAGTGACCGGAAAGTAGAAGGACTTGCATCGGCTACAGTCGCACCCCGAAAATAGACTTTCCAGTTGTCTTTTGCATAGCCATCACCTAAAAATTGAAAAGAACTGGCATTGGCGTTGGCAATTTCTTTACCACGATAGTAAATACGACCGCCAATTTTGGCATAGCCGTCTCCCAACTGGTCTTGATGGATATAAGCACTGCTATTTTCGTATTTGCTATTATCAACATAGACATCGCTGGCAGAGCCAAGCAGAAGAAGGGCGAGCATGGTTTTGAAGGAAATAGCTAGTATCATATCGCGTTTGGACTAAAATAGAAGAATTCTTGTTTGTGTACGTGTTAATGAGACCGCAATATAAGGTAAAAGTTTAGTTGCCGATTGATTTTTTGCAGATAATATGCTGTGTTTTTTTTCTACATTCTTTGGTATTTCTTTTACAGGTCTTTGGTGTCTCTTTGCCTATTCTTTGGTACTTCTTCGCTCCTGCTAGGAGATTAGCTTGGTATTGGTTTGCTCTTTCTTTGCTCTTTCTCTGCTTATTCTTTGCTGTTTCTTTACCGTTTCTCTGCTGTTTGATTGGTGTTTCTCTGCTGTTTGATTGGTGTTTTTTCGGTGTTTCTCTGCTAAAACGGTAATTAAATAGTAACCGATCGGCAAAGAATAAGTAAGCAAGGGGGCTCGTAAGCCCCTAGTATACCTTTCGCAAATACGACCAATCACCCCACAGAAGGCTAATTCGATCACAAATACGGCCTCTATTGGAAGCTAACCGTTCTAGCAGCAAAAGGCTGAAAACAAGGTCGAATAGAGGGCATTTATTTAGTCGGTTGTAGGTGTATTTCGGGAAAGGAGTAACTGGAATCCTGGATCGTGGTAAACAAGGAATAATCGGTGTAATCCGGAACGGCTATCCTCAGGAGATAGCTGCCCTTTTTTATCACCTGTATTTTAAATTCGCCATTGCTATTTCTAACAGTATCGCGACCTAATAAAGCCAAGGGTTCCCTCTCCTTGTTGGACGCATAGGTTTCAATAATAAAATACCCAACGGGATTATACTGATGGTCAACCAACCGACCGGTAAGACGGTAAGGTGGAGTAGTGAATAGCCCATACAGTGAAAAAGAGAGTAGCAGTAGTTTTAGCATATTTTTCCAAGTGTGTAGCTCGATAACATACAGGTATCTAGCTGATGAATCTTAAAACAGCGATCGTCGCCTCACGATTGGAATGACGATCTATGCAAAGGTAACCCGCTGTATCATTGAATAAATATCACAAGCTTATGAAAAACTATCATTTTGCATTTTCTGCTTGTAAGCGGAAGGAGATAAGCCGGTCAGTTTTTTAAAAAAGCGGGAAAGATTATTGGGGTCACTGAAATGAAGTTCAAAGGCAATTTGGGCTATAGATTGCTCATTCAATAAAAGACGTTGCTTGATTTCTTGTATTTTTCGGTGTTGGAGGAGGGTAATTGGACTATGTCCGGTGTAGGCTTTAATTTTATGATTCAGCTCATTGCGGTGTATTTTTAGTAAACTGGCATATTGATTACAATTGAGGTTATCATTAATATGCTCTTCCATGAGCATTTTAAATCGAGTGAGCAAATTGTTATTTGAGCTTTCGTTGGCTATATGATGAAATGCGCGAAATAGTCGATCCAGTCGGAGCAAAATACTAGCAAGTAATGCACGAATCATATTGGGGCTGTCGGATCGGAAAGCTCCTACTTCAAAAACAATTTCGGAGAGCATGGCTTTGAATAGCTCAAAATCGCAGCCCGTCGCAACAATATAAGGTGCAAACGAATAGTTGTAAAAATAGGGTAGTTTGTAAACCAGCGTTTTGTCCTGAAAGAAAGATTCCAGAAATTCAGGCTTAAAGATTAAATGGAATCCTTTGACACCATTTTTATCAAAGTCGTACTGCTTAATCTGATTGGGAGAAGCAAATAAGATGGTTCCTGGAGTTAACTCGATGTGCTTTTCATTGGTATATGCCACACCCTTTCCTTGTTCAAAAAACATGATTTCAAAAAAGTTGATGGTGTGCGGACCGGCCTCAAAAATTAGATCGGTATTGTCCTCGAACCGATGGGCATCCATCGCTAAGGGAAAGCCGTATTTGCTGTCGTCAAAATCAAAATAACGCATAATAATGTCTTTAACCCTGTAGGAAATGCATAGGTACTATGCCCTTGCTTCGTAAATATAATAGTTTTTCTGGATATTGCTTTACAGGGAAAGTAAGGCCCTCTCTTAGCAATGCAAGAGCTACTGAAGGAAAAAACACCTGGCCTGTCATATAGAGGTCAATGATCAGTAAATTAAGTCTTGTTATTTGGTAGAGTAATATTTTTTTTATATATTGCTGGTTATGAGTTTTAAAGAAAAATTAGAGAACTGGCGCACGTCAATCAATCGCGCCGGTAGTGGTGAGGAATTGTATATTTTGCTTTTGAACTATAAAAGGTTTATCAACAAAAATTGGGTGGACGATTTTGGCGATCCAGGAAACTGGAAATCGGAATTAAATCAGGTCATCAGTAAAGTAAGAAACAAGGTGGATGTAACAGATATCAGCGCCTGTCAAGATTTATCGTCCTATCAGGACGATGCCCGGCAGACCGCACATTCACTCAATCATACCTTAAAATATCATCACTCATTGACAAAAGGGTAGGCTAGGCCTACCTTTTTTTGTGATCAGAATTTTCCAAATTATTGACGAAGCGGGATGTATTATCAGTCATGATAAATACATCCCGCTTTATTTTTCCCCTAGTTCCGTGAAGTGAACAGTAGCCTACAGGACAGCTAAAACACACCATAAGAACCTATTATTTGAAAAAATATTTGTGGATGTCGGAAATTGTTTCTACTATTGTATAGTAGTATAGAATAGTATAGATTACTAGCCGCTGTACTATAAACAAATAACCAATCTATAAGAAGACCAATTTATGATCTACCACATGTATTACCGAATCTGTAAATGGCAGCGATGTAGTCTTGTCTTCCTTTTTCTTCT
>JBMAAL010000145.1:0-7991 GCA_050281725.1 Sphingobacterium sp.
GGAAAAGGAAGCAATTATAGTGTGTTTACCCAAAAGCAATATGATATAGAGGCTATAGATGCAACTGGAAACGTACTGGCGACAATAAAACAGGAATTGCGGAGCAATCAAAATTATACGTTATGGCTCTATCCTGACCTAAATGGAAAGGCTCAGTTGCTGCTCATTTCCAATGATCTGAGTGGTACACTCCCTTTACCGGCTGAAGACGATGGGACATACAGTCGGCTAGCTTTTAAATTCTTCTTTTTTAATCGCTTTTTAAATCTATCGACAAGCAATCCTTATATCACCTTTACACTGCCTAACGGACAGCCTTTTGGGAACAGCGGCAATGTAAATCTGCAACCTGGGATCCCTTCGATTAATATGCCTTATACCAATGTAAATATTATGACGAATCCCTACGCAATAATGGCTTATCGTTCTAAACCAGAGGTAATACCGGGTGTCTGGGCCGACGATATTGACGTATTGCAATCGACGGAGTTTATAGCAAATAAATCGCTGTATACAACCATTGGAAGGCCTCTGCCAGCATTTGAACCAGGAATTTATACTGTAGCGTTGATTGGAAAAAGTGGTTCGGGATCGTCCGATAAAGAAAAAGCGCGAATGATCATTATCAAACATAATAAATAATGAAAAAGCAAAATATATCAAATCGTATTTGGCTATTGGCCATTTTTATACTATTGCTTGCTTCCTGTACGAAAATTGAATATACACAGATTGCCGAGCCGGCTTATCTACGTGTTTTTAATAATGTCAATTACGTACAGACTATGGGTAGCAAGGATGATAAAGTACCCTATTTCTGCATGCTTATCAATCCGAAAATAGGATCTGATGGAAAATTTACAGGAGCGGAAATTATAGGTGATTTCTTGGATAAAAGAGATCCTTATGCTCCCCCATATCCTTCTCACATCGGGAACAGTACAGACCCAAGCAATCCCGAATATCCAGGAAAGGAAAATGTCCTAGTCGGTCCTATTTTAAACGGATTTGACTTAAGTAGCTGGGCTCAGGTACCCTCAGGCGAGGTAAGGGTCGTATTTGCGTATCGTCCAAAAAATACGGTACCCTTCTTTGAATTGGAAGATCGTTTGAAAAATGACATTCTGATTGACACGGTTATCAATCTTCAAAGCAAAGAAGTTTATACACTCCATCTTTTGCAAACGGATTTTATCAAGAAGGATCATGGAATCTTATTGAGACATGAAAATTTCTATAAACTCCCTTTATCAGATTCATTGGTGTACGTAAACTTTTACAATATGAGTGCAAAAGGGTTCTGGGAAGCTGATGCAAGCTTAAAAGATGATGATTATAGGTTGAAAAGCTTCAAAAATGGCGTCAAAGATGAAATGAATGTGTTTTTGTCACTTTATGAAAGTCAGGAAGAGCTCAGCCATTATGCTGCGAAAGTAAATGGTTACCAAGGGCGTTTTTTGACGACCGTTAAACGTAATACAAGTTCAAATGAAGTGAACGCATATGCAAGTTTTCCGTTATGGGCGAGTAGTAAATCCAATGGTATCCGCACAGCTATTTGGCAACGATTCGATTTTTTTACACTTGGAATGGATCCCGTCGCGAATCCATTTTATGATAGTGAGACAAATACAGGAAGCAACTGGGCTGTACTTAATTGTATCTTAAACGGAAAAGTAGGATTGACCAGTAATGAAAACGGAACACTACTTCCAAATTTGTTGGTCAATGTACATTCGGGAAAGGATAATCCACGCACTTTCGCAACGGTCAATACGATCGAAATTGTCAATGGTCGCGTATACCTAACTACCATACAACGAAAATATGCTCCACCTATTTACTAAAATTAGCAGAAATGATTCAATATAATAGCAAAATAGAACAGAAGGTTTCACTGCTTCGTGCTATGGGCTGGTTTTCTGTGTGCTTATTTATTTTGTTGCTACAAGGCTGCAAACATGATAATCTCACGGTGCCCCAACCTAATGAAAATATACGACCGGCCGCCGACTTTATTCACAACAATTACGAAATGCGCCTCTTTGATGCGGCGCTGGAGAAAACAGGTCTGAATGTCGAACTAAATGGTAATGGGCCATTTACCGTTCTTGTGCCAACCGATCTCGCTTTTAATGAGATCGGTGTGTTTCGTCCAGCTGACTTTGATCGAATGAATAAGGATAGCTTACGGAGACTGATTTCCTATCATATTCTCCCAAGGCGTCTTTATGTTAGCGATATTCCGAGCAATTCGGTGGATTTTAGGTATGCAACACTGGAAGGTTCCGAATTGTACGCCTCAATCGGTTCTGTATCACCCGGTGCTATTACTCCAACAAATATGCTGTTTTTTAGCGGAGCGAAAGCGGTCCGCAAAGACGTGGTTTTATCCAACGGGGTGTTGCATGTGCTGGATAAGGTCATGAAACCACAATTTGAAAAAAATATTCAGGATTGGCTCAGTGATAAGAAGGACTATACTGTTTTTGTAGCTGGACTGAAGAAATTTGGGCTATGGGATCAGTTAGCTGAAAAAGGCCCTTTTACGGTATTTGCACCAACAAATGAGGCCCTAGAAAAGAGAGGTATTACGATGGAATTTTTGAATAGTGCCGTTTCACAGAATTATATCGCTGAGGTATTATTTGGTGCTTACATCATGTACGATAAACATTTTTTTATATCGGATTCGCAAGTTTTTACTGTCATTAATTCGAATGGTAATTACAAATACCACTTGAAAGACAAAGTACATTATATGGAATATTTTGCCAATGAAGCCTATCCGACCTGGAAACTAAGTTATAATATGAGGCTCAGGGATAATGATACTTTCTATTCGATTATACTCGCTGATGTAACTTATGCTGTCGGCGCTAAAATGGACTATTTGTGTAGTAATGGTTTGGTTCATGATTTAGATCAAGGATTGGTAAGCCCAGATCAAGCGATAAAAAAAGGAAAAGATGAAAAATAAATCAATAAATGCCGTTTGGCATATGCTGTTGTTATATGCTGCTACTTTATTTGTACTGCTTTCTTGCCAAAAAACTGAGTTCATGCCAGAGCTTGTGGGTGAGGAAGTTCCTTATAAAAATGAAGCTTCACAAGATGTTACGCAACTATTGACAAAGCATAATGAAGCAAAAGTTTTTTTAGCGGCTTGGCAGAAAAGTAACATTGTAACACTGATCAAGGCTGCTGGAGTCAACACAAAAGTGACCGTATTGGTTCCAACCGATAATGCGTTGAAGCAAGCAGGAATAACATTAGAGACTATTCAAAAAATGACTACTGAGGAAGCTGCCGATTTCATTCAATTTTACAGTTTTTTAGGAGATCTTAATCAAATTAAACTTGGTAAATATAGTCTCATGGTTCGCTCGATGTTAAAAAATCAAAATTATCGAGTACCTTTTTATGATAATACCGAGCCTGTAGGCAGACGTTACGATATCTATGCTTATCGTCATTATCTCGCTGTGAAAGATGGTGATTTGCTAGTCAATGGTAAGTCTAAAGGAAAATTAACCTATGAGCCTGCGACAAATGGCGGAGTCTATATGTTAGAAAAAGTGATCGAAAAACCGACTATGACCATATTGGAGGCGCTAATAGCCGACGGAAGGTTTACTTTTTTTGTGGAATCCGAACGTTTGTCCGAAGAAATGTTTTATGAAAAAATGTTGGATGATATTGAGCCTCTATGGGGATATCGTATGACTAAAGAGGAGTTTTTGAGCTATTATCCAGAGGCCAGAGCTCCCTATCAACGAGGCTGGGATGTAGGTAATGGCCCATCTTACAATGAGTCACCTAATCTTACCCTGACAGCCACCTTTGCACCAACAGATGATGCCTTTCGAAAAGCAGGGTTTAATAGCGTGGCCGATATTCTGGCTTTTAATGCTAAACGAGGAGATGTAAGATACGACGACATTTATTTTGAACCACGTGGAGCATATCCGACAGATACTTTATTCAGTTTTCATCGCAATTGGGGCAGAGTGTTTGCACCTAAGGATCCTGCATATGGCATGGCGCTGTCTAATAATACAGTCTTTTATAGTAATGATCTGGATCCGAACTTGTTAAATGATTACTATGTTAATATAGGGGGAAATAGTCAGGTTCAATACGCTTATAAAATGCCGCTTTCTTTTTCAAAAAATGCGAACAAAATCCAAATGAAGATCAAAGACGCGGAGCAAGCACCAATCAATATTATTGAGACAGATATCAATACGGTCAATGGACCGATCCACGTTGTTGATAACCTACTGCTTCCAAAAGGATTTAAACTTAAATAAAAGATGAGACGATATAATTTTAGTTATAGCAAGTGTAGCCTATTTTTGCTGACGATCAATCTATTATTTGCTTGTAAGAAGGAAGAAAACGCGACGAATTTTGATAATAATAAGGTCAACTTGGTCGTCGCTGATAATTTTAATTTATCGGTATTTAATGCTGCATTGCGCGTCAGTAATATGGATAAAGAGTTGCAAAAGGGCGAAGGTCCCTATACTTTGCTGGCTCCATCCGACAATGCCTTTGGAAAGGCGGGTTATCCAACAGTGGTGAGCATGTTGTCTGAACGCGCAGCAATAGTTTCTAATATCGCTAATTATCACATACTGGATGGAAAATATGAGCTCAATAAGCTTCCTTTTCTGTTTAATCAAGAATTGAAAACACGTCGCGGTAAGGTCTATGCCACACATTGGGTAAAAGGAGCTGATACAGTACTGACACTGAATGGAGCACGTATATTGACACAAAATTTGCCTGCCTCTAATGGACTGATTCAAGTGCTCGACCGCGTTATGACTCCTTATGTACATGATAAGATTGTCGATGCTATTAACGCAGATGCGAGTATCAGCATATTTGCCCGGGCTATAAAAAGGACCGGCATTTTATCCGAAAAAACAAATCAGGGAGCCTATACTGTTTTTGCACCGAATAATGCTGCAATGACTCTGCTGGGATTTCAATCCGTGCAGGATGTGGAGCTGGCCAATTTGGACGATCTGAAAAAATTAGTCCGCTATCATATTCTCCATGACCGTCGTTTTGTGTATGATTATATCTTGAGTACGGGTACCACAAATATGTCTAAGCAAACTATGCTAGATGGTAACAGTGTAGACATTAAGTTGGTTCCAAATACCAGCTCTCCAGGCTCTTTTAGCGGCATAACGCTTCGGGGTTTGGGAAATACAAATGATGTCTTATTACAGAAACAGGATATCCTTACCGGAGATGGGGTACTACATATTGTTGATCAGGGTCTACGGCTAACACAGTAATAAGAAGATTTATCTAACGAATTAATGAAACATAGCAATGAATAGATATCAATATGACAGTATATGCATAGGAAGATCAACCATGACTTTCTATCCTATAATGTCAATACTAAAGCTAATTTTACTCTTTTTGTTTCTTTTGCAAGCGCTCAATTCTTTTGCGCAGGAAACTTCGGGTACAATTAACGGAAAGGTGCAAAGTAGCAGTGGAACTCTTGTGGAGAAGGCGACCGTTACTGTGATACACACACCAACGGGGACCCGTTATGTGCAATCGACCGATAAAGATGGACGTTTTACTTTAAATAATATTCGTATTGGAGGTCCATATACAGTTGATGTAAGCAGCATTGGATTACAAACAGAACGTAAAGAAAATATATTTGTACGTTTGGGAGAAGCCTTGCAGACTGATTTTATCATGCAACAGCGTAATGAAACACTTCGTGAGGTCATTGTGACTGGCCGGAAAGCTGATACAAGGGCAGGGACAGTAGGGGCCGGAAATCATTTCAGTGGCGAGCAAGTAAGAAATATGCCTACAGTCAACCGTTCGATTACGGATGTAACTCGGCTTACACCTCAAGGAAGTCGCGATAATAGTTTCGGTGGTACAAACTTTAGGTATAATAATGTTACGATAGACGGTGCCATCAATAATGATGCAATAGGTTTTAGCCCCTCTCTTGGCGGGCAAACGGGGACCTCAGGAATGGCGGGGAGCAGCACAAGAACAAACCCCATATCAATAGACGCCATCCAGGATATGCAAGTATATTTGGCTCCCTACGATGTCAAGATCGGAAATTTTACAGGCGGTTCGGTCAATGCTGTCACTCGAAGTGGCACAAACCAAGTTGAAGGTTCGGTTTACGCCTATGGACGGAATGCCGCGTTAACGGGTAAGGACCGTGTGGGAACTTTGGGGAAAATGAATAAAGATTTTTATGATTATCAAACAGGTTTCCGAATAGGATTTCCTTTAATAAAAGATAAATTATTCTTTTTCAGTAATGAGGAGTTTACCAGGCGCCAAGATCCTACACAGTTGCGTGTTGGAACTATCGAAACAGCTCATATCCTAGAACAGCGAGATGTAGAAGCAATAGCCGAAGCCGCTCGTTCTCGTTATGGTGATATTTTTAATATTGGAACCGCAGGTAATTATACAAATTGGTCCCGGTCAACCAAGTTTTTCAATCGTTTAGACTGGAATATAAATGCCAAACATCAGTTGGCAATCCGTAACAATACAATCTTTAGTAAGGCAACTCATATGGATCGGGATCAACAGGATTTTCGGTTCAGTAGTATGGCCTTTGAACAAGAGAACAACCAAACAAGTACCGTTGCAGAATTGAAAAGTAGATTTAGTAATAATCTTTCTTCCAATATTGTGTTGGGATATACACAGGTAAATGATCGACGTGACCCCTTAAGTGATCCTTCCTTACCTCAGGTACAGATACAAGGACGTACACCGGGCACAACAATTTATCTTGGAACTGATCGTGAAGCTAGTATATTTAACATGCGACAAGGTACCTGGGAGATTACGGCCAATCTAAATTGGACAAAAGGTAGGCATAAATTGTTATTTGGAACACATAATGAGCTTTATCGCATTCGGTATGGGTTTGTTAACAGTTGGAATGGCCGGGTTGATTATAATAGTATTGCAGATTTCGTCGCGAATGTTCCATATCGCGTAAGAGGAAGTTACAACTATAAGGATAATTCACGTTCTTACATTTTGGATCATCCCGCAGCAAACTTCTCTGTTGATATGTATAGTCTCTACATTCAGGATGAAATCCGTATAAATGATCGTTTCCAAATTATACCTGGACTCCGTGCGGATTTGGCAGCTTTGCCAACAATGCCGGCACGAAGTGATAAAGTAAATGATATGTGGTCTGACCCAACTTTTGGCACAACCTACACCTATACACCACCGAATCGGTTAAGAAATGAGTTCCTAAATAGGATACAGTTGTCTCCGAGAATTGGCTTTCGATGGGAGGCAATGGACAATAAACAACTGACTGTTCGTGGAGGTGCCGGTTTGTTTACAGGGCGTATACCATTTGCTTGGTTGGCTTATGCATACTATAATACGGGTAACAGTTACGGTGCTTTCGATCAAAAAGCGGATCAGAAACCATTTGCACCTGGGTCTGACCCTATAAAACCAAGTCCCAATGGAATTGGTGAGTTTATAGCGCAGAATGGCGCTGTCATTAACGATCCAAGTACCGGAAAAACGCAGGTTGATCTGGTCGATAACAATTTTGTACTGCCACAGGTGCTGCGGTCCAGCTTGGGTATAGATTACAAGGTTGAAAGCTGGAAATTTACGGTTGAAGGTATTTATACAAAGAATATTAAAGATGTTCTATTTCAGCAACTAAACAACAAGGATAACCCATTATGGTATGGATATGATGTCAATAAACAACAACCTGTTTATAGCGGTACTGTGGATAATCGTTTCTCAAATGTATATCTTCTGAGTAATACCAATCAAGGCTACCGCTACAGTATAACAGGGACCATTGGAAAAACGATCAAAGAAAAATTGAATGCTACACTGAGCTATACCTATGGAGAATCAAAGGATTTAAGTAATGGCGTACGTAATTCTATGGAAAGTAACTGGCAACTGAATCAGTCACT
>JBMAAL010000146.1:0-7915 GCA_050281725.1 Sphingobacterium sp.
ATGCCATGGTCAATTTCCACCGGAACAGGTGGTCACTTTATTCCGAAATCAGGTGGTCAATATCGGCGAAACCTCCAGTTCTTGCACTGAAGTTATGTCGGTTATTTGCCATGTATAAATATTTCTTTAAATTTCCAATTAAATTCCAACAATTTGTTTTTACATTATAAAATCTGATTGCCAAGTTTGAAAAGATTGAAGTTCTAAAATAGTTAATTTTCCTTGCTGACTAGCCCCAGTATCTAAATTTGTTATTTCAAATGTTGTAATCGGAATAGTTATATCCCATCTTGTCGTGGGGGTATGGCCAATAAATATATGGCGGAAATCTGTAGGATTTCTATTTCTTGAATTTTTGCAATTTAGTCTCATAGCATTTATCCAAAAACCTCGATCCATATAGTATTTATATTCCTCTTGATCAAAAAAAGATTTTTTACGGTCAAATCCTGCATGAACAAAACATCGGTTTTGTTCATCTATGTAATACAATTTTTGATTTTTGAAAAAATTTTTATGACTTTCAGGAATATCACTTGCATTTATTGAAGTTTTATAACCTTTCGATGTTTTTATTATTTTTCCATCAGGTTTACAATGACTTAAATAAGAATTCAAAGTGTTTATGCCACCATGATTCCATGAATAAGGATGGTGATCCGTCTCTAAGAATTCCTGGAACCAAGCATCATGATTTCCCCTAATGGCTATGAGATTTTTAATCTTCAGCAGTTCCTCTATGCACTCAAAAACTTGCGGGTTTCCGTCAACCACATCGCCCAATTGAATAAGAGTATCCTTTTCATAATCGAATTGAGATTTTTTAAGGCATTGAATAAGGGCAGTGTATGCACCATGAATGTCTCCCATAACAAATACTTTTGGTTCATTTTCCATTCTCCTCGAAATTTATTTTTGTAATAAGATAATTAAAGCCCAGCAAAAACTGGGCTTTAATTATCTCGGTAATCTTTAAATATTTGACACTATTTGTGGCGATCCAGTTTTAGAATATTTCTTTTTTAGAATATGCATATCATTACTGATCTTGGTATCCACAATTTTTGCATAATGCTGCGTTTGCTTTATAGATTTGTGTCCTAGCATACGTGAAACTGTTTCCAAAGGGATCCCATTTGTTAATGTGACTGTAGTTGCAAAAGTATGGCGGGCCATATGAAAAGTTAGCTCTTTTCTAATTCTACAGATGTCTGCGATCTCTTTTAGATACGCATTCATTTTTTGATTTGAAATGCAAGGGAATACCTTAGGATTAACTTCTGAAATTGTTGAATTTTTATATTTATTCAATAATGTCATTGCTGGAGGTAAAATTGGAATTCTTGCTAAACTATCTGTTTTCTTTCTTTTGTATGAGATCCATTTAAGATTATCCACACCTATATAAATCTGGTCTTTCCGTAATCTGTACACATCAATGTAGGCCATTCCTGTAAAACACGAAAAGGAAAAGATATCCCTTACTAAACCTAGTCTTTCTGTTTCAAATTTTTGATTTAATAATCGCTCTAGTTCACTAGGTGACAAGAACTCTTTTTCAACTTCTTTATGTTTTAATTTAAAACCATAAAATGGATCTTTCTTTAACCATCCAAGTTTTACACAATGAAGAACAACAGTTTTAAAATTGGCAATATATTTTGAAGTGGTATTTTGGTTGCAATCACGGTGAGTTTTGAGCCAAAAATCAAAATCTTTTACGAAATCATAGTCCAACTTTCTTAATTCCAGGTCGTCTTTTTTATATTTCCACTTTATAAACTCCCTGGTATGGCTTAACGCGGTTTCATATCTCTTAATCGTTCCTTCAGCATAATCCTTATCTTCTAATAAACTCATTTTCTGGTTGTATTCAAGAAAAACTTCTAGGACCATCTTGCGGTCATTTGTTGATCCAAAAAGTTCCCGGAATAAATTATCAGTAGTAATATCCTCTCCAGACGCTATTAGTTCTTTTTTTACAGCGTATACTTTTACAACCAGAGCATCAATAAATAGATTGAGTGTTTTTGCATCTTCTTTATTTCCAGACGCTCTATTTGATCCCTGATCCCACCTATCTTTAAACCAGGTCCTTTTTGTTGAAAATTCCTTCGAAATACCGTTTACGGTAATTCTACCATACAATTTTCGTTTTAATCCATCACTGCTGTCAGTTTTCTTTAAAAAGAACAGCAATCCAAAGCTTTTTTCTAACATACTAAAAATTTTAAATGGTTATACAAAGTTCGGATGGATGCTTCTTCAAGACAAGATGTAAATCTATTTAACTAGTTGATATACATTCCTTTATCATCTTAATCGTGGCAGTTTTATTTGAAATTTTGGACTGCCACGATTTACGCTTTTTATTTTTGAGTATTTCTGCACTTTTTGTGATATATAAATAAAAAAATGCCCTGCAAATACTGTATTTACGGGCATTTTATGTTTATATCCTTATCGACTTAAAATAAAAAAAGCGATATTTTGTATAAAATATCGCTTTTTGCAGAGAGGAAGGGATTCGAACCTTGTGGGTTAAAACCGCTCCCAGAGCGTATTTTATAGTAGTAAAAACAAAAATGCCACGAATAGCGATTATTCGTGGCATTTGTACCATTTGGCGGAAAGGGAGGGATTCGAACCCTCGATACAGTCATCCCGTATACAGTCTTTCCAGGACTGCTCATTCGACCACTCTGACACCTTTCCGTGTTTCAGTGCACAAATGTAGTAATTTTTTAATTTATTGCAACCTTATTCGCATTATTTACCATTCAATTTATTTTATTCTATTGAGCCTAAGCCTTTTGTTTTTATTTTTTAATGAATAAAACTTATTCCTTATTTTTCGGAATGACAAATAATTATTTCGACATAAAAGGGGAGATCCTTGACATAGCGCTAAAACGCACTCGGGAACGTATTACAATGATAGAATCTGCTTTGGAAACCGCGCGGGATTCAAGTAATGACGATACAAAAAGTAGTGCTGGAGACAAATATGAGACGTCACGTGAAATGATTCAACAGGACATCAATCGCTACCAAAAACAACTCCTTGAAGCCAATAAAGATCTACAGCAACTGATCAGTATAGAATCATTATCAAATGATGTAATTGATGTCGTCAGATTAGGAACGCTTGTTCAAACCAACGTTGGACTATATTTAATCGCCACAAGTATCGGAGCTGTAAAAATAGGGGCTAATAATATCTTCGTCATCTCGCCTGCATCTCCAATTGGACAACTACTTATCGGAAAAAAAATAGGCGATACTTTTGTGTTTAACAACGTTAATCAAAAAGTTATTGCAATTTACTAGGTGATGAAAATCCCAAAAAATTAAACAATATGCCGATGCATCTGTTCTTATTTAGTACAGAAACAAAGAATGACATGAAATTCAATAGTTTACTTTTAATCTTCTTGCTTGGTGCCTCACTATTTATTCACTCTTGTAGATCGCCCGAGTCGGACGAAAAACTAAGATCAAAAATCGAGGCAGCATTGGAAACTACTGCAGGCATCGGAGTCGATGTCGAAGAGGGTAATGTAACCTTGGATGGACAAATAGGTTCAGACTCTCTCAAGCAGGACATAGAAAACAAAACAAAGCTAGCCGGGGGAGAGGATATCAAATCCATTCACAACAATATTGTCGTAAATCTTCCTGAACCAGAAGATGCCCGTGAAAAATATCATGAAATTTTGGGCGGCGCGATAGATTCTACCTTAACACGAGATGTTAACCTTGTTCTGGAAGATTTTCCGACCATTACAGCACAAGTTAAAGAAGGGATTATAATTGCAACGGGTAATCTTGAAAAATCAAAAATAGATATACTCAAGAAACGATTGGAACATATCAAACCCAAAGGTATTGATATAAAAGGGGTCACCAGCCGATAGCCTCAGCAAAAAAAGAAGCTACCCCGTCAATTGGCAGGTAGCTTCTTTCATTTGTTCATATGTTTATTTAATACCTAAGTTAAGCATTTTCTATTAAATCTCGTATAGCAACAGAGGCTATTGCCCCACCAAAAGCCGCAGGTAGATAGGACATGGTGCCATAAGCGGACTTTTTAAAATTACTCCCATCGGTATACAATAGTGAATCCTTGTTTGGAAGTTCGGTTGAAAATGCCACTTTCACTCCATCACGTATACCATGTTTGCGCAGTTTCTTACGGATATGTTGGGCCAACTTACAATTATAAGATTTACCGATATCAGCAATTTTTATTTTGGTCGGATCCACTTTGCCACCGGCACCCATTGAACTCACAAATGGTATATTGGCTTCCAATGCCCTCCGAATGAAAAATAGTTTAGGTGTAATACTATCAATGGCTTCCACACAATAATCCGGGGCCAAATCTAATAAAGCAGGTATTTTTTCTGGAATGATAAAATCTTGTATCACGGTTAAATCTAACTCAGGATTAATAGCCAACAATCTTTCCCGCATAATTTCAGCTTTTGCTTCACCATGATTGGTTGCCAAGGCAGGCAATTGTCTATTACGGTTGGACGGATCCACCGTGTCTCCATCAATAATGGTCATTTTCCCAACTCCTGCTCGGCATATAAATTCCGCAGCAAATGATCCAACACCACCTAATCCCAAAACCATCACATGCGAATTTGCCAATTTTTCAACCGCTGATCGACCTATCAATGCTTCGGTACGTGACAGCCAACTTAAATCTTTCATCTATCTAAATTTGTTTTTTTATATTTTCATGAAACCTTATCGCTATCCGACAACGTGAATAAACAGACTATGATGGCCTCACTTATTAAATACATTCTTATAATTTTGGTATAAAGCCCGCTTTAACTCCTCCAACTCAATCGATCTGATCCGAGCTACGTATTGATAAAGCGTAGTAATTTCTACGGTCGTATCTGTATCCGTTTCTAGAAACAATTGACTAAGTGAAATATTTTCCAAAAGCTCGTCTTGACTTCCATTTAAACAATGTCCCCCTATTGAAAGATAGTACCCCTGATCAATTAATTGTCGAGCTAGTGTCCAATTTTTCCGATAGCCATGGAAAACAACAGCTTCGTTAAAATTCACTTTTTTTAAACAACCGACAATCTCCTGAAAAGCTCGAACACAATGAATAATCAACGGTTTTCGATAAGCTTGAGCCAGTTGAACCTGTCGATCAAAGACCTGCTGCTGCTGGATGAGGGGAACGGCAATATTTTTATCCAAACCGCATTCGCCTATCGCCAAAACTTGATCCTGATTTAATCCTCCTTTCATTAAGGCTAAAGCAAGTTCAGAATTCCCGTCTATATACCATGGATGTAACCCTATAGAGCAATCTGTTGCAGTGATTTCTTCAGCATGATTCAATGCAATATTCTTCACCGAAAGAACAGCGCGCTCTTTGATCGGATAATTCCGATGAGTATGTAGATCGATATAAGGAACTTGTGATACCAATGGGACAAAGGTCGAAAAAATACTTGAAGCAAAAAATATTCTCTACAAATTTAGTATAGTTTTATTCTTCCAACTTTGCATCTAAAGCTTCAAGGATGGCGGAAGCTTTCAAAAGGCATTCTTGATACTCCTGATCTGCAGCAGCCTGATTGGTAACTGCTCCACCAGTATGAAAGGAAAGGTACCGTTTTTGTTTATTGTAAAGCAATGAACGGATCACGACGTTAAAATCGAATTCATCGTGCATAGTGTCAAAGTAACCGATAGATCCAGCATAGATACCTCTCTTTCGAGCTTCAAGCTGATCGCAAATTTGCATAGCTGCAATTTTGGGAGCACCTGTCATCGAACCTGCAGGAAAGGTATTTCTAAATACATCCACATTGGCGACTTCTGGGTCTTGCATGCAGGTAATAGTCGAAATCATTTGATGCACTTGTTCGAAGGATTGAATCTCAAAAAGGCGGGTAGCCTCAACCGTTCCAGGCAAAGCACTCCTCGTCAAGTCGTTACGCACCAAATCAACTATCATCACATTTTCAGCAATCTCTTTTTTTGACCTTAGCATATCAGCAACAATCTGTTGGTCCTCTTCCGGACTTGTTCCTCTTCTAGCTGTCCCTTTAATCGGTTGAGAAATCAGCTTTCCCTGCCTTTTCGCTAAAAATCGCTCCGGAGAAGCACTCATGATAAAATGATGTCCTACTCTGAAGAACGAACTAAATGGGGTAGGTGATAGGCTATTCAATTGATGATAAACTTCGAGCGGCGAGATATCAGCGTTCTCAGCAAAAAATTCCTGACAAAGGTTAACTTCATAAATGTCTCCACGCTGAATATGCGCTTGCACATTTTCAAATGCTTTGACGTATTCACTTTTTGTCCAACGCGATTGTATTTGCACTGCGATTGGAGCTGCTAAAGGAATCTTCGTAGCGGAAATAGCTTGATAGATTTTAGCTGGATCTTCAGCCTCTATATGCACTTGATTTGCCGTCCATCGAAGTGTAATTGCTGGCACGAAGAAATAAGCTTCCGGAAATTCGAGCTGATCCTTTCCCGTTGTCTGTAATTCTTCTATCTCATTCTTAAGGTCGTAGGATAGAAATCCTGGGATAAACTGCGATCGATGTAATTTCAGAAAAGTGTCGAGCTGGTCAAATACATTTTCATTTTCACGGAAAGAGAATAATGCCTTGACAGCCAATATCTGCTCAAATTTGCCCCATTGATCGGACATCCCATTACTATTAAAGAAAGAAATTTCATCAAATTGCCCCGACCAATACAGGGCTTTTTGATGAAATTTATCTTTAGAATCGAGAAGATCAAAACTTTCGATCCGCATAGTTTATTTTGATAAAGCTAATGTTTGTTTACGATCAGGACCTACCGATAGGATTGTGATAGGTACCTCAAGAGCTTTCTCTAAATAGGAAATATAGTTTTTCAATGCTACTGGTATTTCTGCTTCAGATGTTATACCAGTCAAATCTTGTTTCCACCCATCAATTTCTTCCAAGATAGGTTCGGCTTGATGTGTGATGATTTCATAAGGCATATAATCAATCACTTCACCATTATACTTATAATGTGTACATGCATAGATTTTGTCGAAGGTATCCAAAACGTCAGCCTTCATCATAATCAAGTCTGTCACGCCATTAAGCATAATAGCATATTTCAAGGCAGGAATATCAATCCAACCTGTACGGCGAGCACGACCAGTAGTCGCTCCAAATTCATGACCTAATTGACGTAATTTTTCGCCAGTTTCATCGTGAAGTTCAGTAGGGAAGGGACCGCCACCTACGCGAGTCGCATATGCTTTAAAGATACCATATACCTTGCCGATTTTATTTGGTGCGATACCTAAGCCTGTACAAGCTCCGGCCGTTGTGGTATTAGATGAAGTAACAAATGGATAAGAACCAAAATCAACATCCAAAAGCGTACCTTGAGCACCCTCAGCTAACACACGTTTGCCTTCTTTCAGATATTGATTCACCAAATGCTCTGAATCCACATGTGGGATAGATTTAATGAATTCGATAGCATCCAAAAATGCCTTCTCTTTTTCACTGAAATCAGGTATTTCACCATAGTGCGAAAGAATACTTAAGTGTTTTTCTTTCAACTTTTGGTAACGTTCTTGAAAATCCGGAAGTGTCGTATCACCTACACGTAAACCATTTCTACCGGTTTTATCCATGTAAGTTGGACCGATACCTTTCAAAGTGGATCCAATTTTTCCCGCACCCATTTTTGATTCTGAGGCAGCATCCAATAATTGGTGTGTAGGCAGAATAAGGTGTGCTTTTCGCGCTAAAACTAAATTGCCTTTACCCACCGGATCAAAACCAGCTGTCTTTAGGTTGTCTAACTCTCTTTTTAAGATAATCGGATCGATAACGACGCCATTACCAATAAGATTTAGTGTACCTTCATT
>JBMAAL010000147.1:0-7820 GCA_050281725.1 Sphingobacterium sp.
CCTGCAGTTGCATGGATATCTATCCCTAAGCGACCAGTACTCGATTTGCCCTCTAAAAAAGGAACATGCTTATGCGTTTCGGTGTACTCTTGCGTAACACCTAAATAAAGGGTGTTGGGTTCCAAGACGAAACCTTCTTCCGGGATTTCAAAATGCTGAATTTCATTGTGCTTCTTGGCATCAAGTACACGATCTGCATACGTTGCCAAATATTTTCCCAAATGCACATCGTAGGAATTTGTTCCCAAACATTTACGATCAAATGGTTGAATGACAATACTGCCATTTTCTATCTCTTCGAGAATTCTTTTATCAGATAAAATCATGTGTATCAAAATAGCAAAAGCGTCAGGCAATGCTATACAAATTCAAAAATACAGTTCTCCCACTAATTTTACTTCATTTTTCAAAACAAAAACTGCGATTTGTTTTTTAAATTTGGGTATGAGTCTAGTGTATCTACGTGAAATTGATAATCAAACCAAATTTGCTATTTGGCGAATTGAGGAATCGGACGACGATTTACTGTCGAAACTTCAGTTGGATGAACGTGAAAAAGCGAAATTAGGGTCTTTCAATAAAGGGAAAAGGCGGTTACATTGGCTTGCCACCCGTGTGCTGTTGCGCACCTTATTAAACACATCCCGTTATATAGAATGTCCTTCTGATGCAAATGGCAAGCCTTATCTCGCCAATTTCCCCCAAAAAATATCACTTTCACACTCCTTTGATTATGCTGCAGCTATGATCAGTACAAAAGGAGAGGTTGGTATCGACATGGAAATCATCAAAACAAAAGTAGAGCGCATCCAACATAAGTTTCTAAAACCTGCGGAGCTTGCATTCATCGCACAGGATGAGAACCGATATGAGCAGCTTTATGCTTGCTGGTGCGCTAAAGAAGCGATTTATAAACTTCAGGGAAATGCAGGTGTCTCCTTCTTGAATAACATGACCATACAACCATTCGACTATCAGGTACAGGGCATATTAAAACTCGAACTCCACAGCGATCAACATAAACATCTGTATGATGTACATTACGAGAAGTTCAATGAATATATGCTCGCCTACGCTGTAGAATAGATCCTTTAAAAAAATAATTTTTCTCAATTTCAACGAATTAGCACACAGACAGCACTTTTTTTTTGTGCTTTTTGAAAAAGCTTCTATATTTGCATCATCGAAAACGATATGGCCCGTTCGTCTAGGGGTTAGGACGCAAGATTTTCATTCTTGAAACAGGGGTTCGATTCCCCTACGGGCTACAAAAAGCGACTTCAAAAGAGTCGCTTTTTTTATTTTAGGAATAGATATTAAAAGAACAAAAAAAGTCACTCCGGAAAATGGAGTGACTTTCAGCTCTACCAAATTGTATATTAGACTATACTTGAAGTTGTATCATATCTAATCTCGGATGTATTTTATAATCCTTTGACATATACTTCTGCTATAGCGGATGAAGGTGGACGATTACTTGCTGTTACGGTACATTTTAAATAACGGGCTTTTGTCGTCGGAACATTCACGGCCAACGTTGATTTGGGACTATTTGTTCCAAAATCAATCTTTCCTACTGGAACATATGTTTTATTGTCATTACTAGTCGAAAACTCAACGACTTTTAAGTCATTATTCCATAGCCTTCTTGTTAATTCAATCATCATCACACTATATTCCTTTCCAAAATCTATAATGACATAATGCGGTAATGGCGGCTCTCCTCCCATCCAGATGTTATGCCAGAAGGTATCGGGGTTACCGTCCAATATATTTTCCTTTTCACCACCGCCAATCCATTCGGAAGAAGCTGCAATTACTTTCCAGCCACTACGTGGGATATCTGGCGGTTGAAAGGACACTGGAACCAATATTGTTGAAGCAACAGGGTTAATACCATTTTTTGAAACAGACTTAATCCGTAAAGGCAAAGCATATTCTCCGAATAAATTGGTTGTTCCGTCAATAAGTCCTTTTTTCAGAATAGTGTATGAAAAACTCGTTTTATTCTCCTTTTCAGCAATTTTATAGGGCGCGGGTAAAAGCTGATAAGCCGCCTTCGGTAGTAGTTTCAACTTCTTATCGTCTGATACCGTTCCGTTGTAATCATCCAAAATCAGGGGATCCACTTCAATTTCATAGTCAAGATTCCATTGATTGGGATAATTGGTGACCAATGTCGCTTTTCCTACGACCTGTTCAGCTCCTGTGGGGCTCAGTTTGATCTGATCAAGCTGCAGGCCCGGTGAAGTAAATTCCAAAAATGGATCTTTAACGTTAGGAATCAGCAATGTAGTCGCCATTTCAGGTTTCAGCGCATGCAATATCCCCCCCTCAGCTTCAATGCGGCACGGAAGCACATATAATTCCTTATATTTTCCCTGCAACACTTTTATGCGCTCAGTATCAAAAGCAACTGCAATATCCTGTAGATAATCCTTTTTTTCAAATGCTAATGTTGTATTTGCAATTTTATAGCAGTCAGCAGGAAGCAGCTTATAATTTGTCCCTTGCTGAGCGTTATAGGCTGCTAGGTAGGCCTCGTCAATCTTGAAGTTTATCTTTGCTTCCTGTTGTCCAATTCCAGCCTTAACAACAGTTACATTATAATCAAACTTTCCCCAGTCAAATACCGTTATTTTATTCTCTTTGAAATCTCTGAAATAAATGGTGTCGTCGACCATGTTGTTCATTCGATCATCCTTTTGACATCCATTCATCACGAAAAGTGTCAACAGGAGAACACAATAGGATATATAATTTCTCATCATTTTCAGTATTATTTAATAAGTACTACCATCCATAGTTCTGTGTAATGTTGATCATCTCACTCAATTGCTTTTGCTGTATCGGGAAGAAATAATGCTTGGCTTGAAAACTTCGCTTTCCAGGAAAAACATCTTTGGTCCGTTCCCAAGAGGATTCATAAGAAGTTGCGGCAACATTACGGGTATAATAGGGCTCATTCATTTCTTCCTCTGCAATCATCCAGGTTCTCAGATCGGGGTAACGATGGCCTTCAAATGCCAATTCAACCATTCTTTCTTTTCGCAGCAATACCCGCAGGAGTTCTTTATTTCCCCGAACCTCTGGATAAGCAACTTCCAAGTCGTTCAAGCCGCTCCGTTTACGCACAAGGTTGATATATTTTAAGGCCTCCTCTTCATCACGAGCAGGTTTTTCATTGCAAGCCTCCGCGTAGTTTAGATAGATCTCAGCCAGACGATAATATGGCCATGCAAACTGCCCCCAGTTACCTGCTTCTATATCATTTGTTGGATCACTCATCCTCCGCCACAAATAGCCTGATTTTACGCAGTCCCCTGTTTTCGTATACGAAGATGTTCCGCCATCAAAGAATGTCACCTGTCTGGGTTGAGGTTTTGGATTGGTCCAATACATTCCATTTGCCAAAATGGATGCGTAGAAACGGGCATCCCTTCCGACACAACTGTTGTGCGCCTTAAAGGAGGCAAAATTGTCCAACGGATGTACATAGTTATCTGTAAACCCCGTTTCTTGGTATCCAGATTTTTCATCGATTATAGGCTGTCCATTGCTACTGTAACCTGTAATCGGGTAGCGTCCTGAACTTGCCATCGGATAGGTGTCGACCAGTTTTAGCGAAGGAGCATAACCGCCCCAGCCCATCGTCACAACTCGTGGTGGTGCCGTACGGACGTTATAATTAAAGCCGTCATCAGACCATCTTCCCCAAATAATTTCCGAATTCCACTTATCAAAATAAATACCCATATAGGATTTAATTGCACGTCGAAAAGAGTTCGTCTCTTTGTTATCTTGGTAAAGTGCATACACATTCAGATCAATCAACGCTTTGGCAGATTTGGCCGCAAGCTCCCATTTATTGGGATCTGCTGTTTGTGGGAATAAGAATTCACCGCTTTTATTCCTTATCCCTATATAAAGTTTCGCTCCGTTAAATAGTGGCCTAGCCATATACAGCAGTAGTTCAGATTTTGCGGCCATCACAGCCCCTTTTGTCAATCGACCATACCAGGCTTGATCAGTTATTTCCTGTGGCAATACGGCACTTGCTTTATCAAATTCAGAAAGTATGAAATCCACATTTGTCTGCAAAGGCATACGATCTACTGTTGTTGGATCAATTTTACTATCGGGGGCACGATCGCCCCATACAAATACAGGCCCATATCTTTTTAAAAGCAGATAATAAAAATAGGCTCTTAAAAAACGGGCTTCGGCTTTCATAATATCTTTAGTAGCAGCACTCAATTCTACATTTCTATCAATATTTTCAATGAAAATGGTTGCCTGATTAATCCCTTTATAATTCTGCTCCCAAGTTGTATAATCCTGTGTTGTCACTCCCCATGCCCCATTCGTAAAATTAAGCCACGGAACCCAGGCCACCCAAGAAAATAAGGCTTCATCACTCAGCGGAACATTTCCGCCTTCACCATTGAACATATCATGTTCTATAGGCAAATAGCCATACACCTGAGCCAGATACTGTTCCGTGGTTTTCCGTTTATTAAAAACCTCTTCTAAAGTCATTTGATTTTCTAGATCCACATCGAGATATTTGCTACATGCCCCGAGGGAAAATACCAGTAATAGGCAGGTAATCGAGTATATATACTTTTTCATCATTATCTTTCAGATTAAAGTGTTACACTTAAACCAACATTAAATACACGCATTTGGGGATAGCTGCTTCCTGACACTGTTTCCAATTCAGGATCCCACAGCTTGAACTTACTGAACGTGAACACATTTACGCCCTGTGCATAAATACGCACGATTGACATTTTCCATTTTTCCGTGAGCTGCTTTGGCAACGTATATCCCAATTCTAGATTCTTCAAACGGATAAAGCTCATATCGCGTTGCCATAAAGTGGAAGCTTGAGAGTTATTGGCAATATTAAATGAGAGCCGTGGATAAGTTGCATTTGGATTAGGGTTGTCTGCACTCCAGCGGTGATCAGCGACATCCGAATAAATTTGTCCATAGCCCCAGATGTTGCCCGTCTGACCATATAGAGGTCCTCCCGCTATAATCCGGGATATTTGTCCAACGCCATGGAAAAAAGCCGATAGATCAAATCCTTTCCAAGATACACTGGCACCAAATCCATAATTCCATTGCGGCATTTCTGTATCACCTATCGCTACTTTATCTTCTTCTGTAATCTCGCCGTCACCATTGATATCCCGATATTTTACATCACCAGGACGTATCACATCGCCATAGCGTTGAATCGGGCTATGCAGAATTTCCTCCTCTGACTGAAACAGCCCCAAAGCAATTAACCCGCGCTGCTGTCCCCAACGTTGTCCTATTTCAGACTGATATGCCCATCTTGGAATTGGCTTGTCATCAAATAATTTTTTATTTCGATTGTAAGTTAGATTACCCCGGACCTGTATGCCGACTTCCCCCTGGCGATGATTAAATTCCAAGGATCCTTCGGCTCCTTTATTTTGCATCTGTCCAATATTAACATAGGGTTTTACATTAATTCCCACGATGGAAGGCACACTTTCCTGAAGAATGTAAATTCCATCACGCTTCTCCGCAAAATAATCGGCCTGTATGGTCAATTTGTTGAAAAGGCTTAACTCAAGCCCGATATTACGCTTTAATGCACTTTCCCAGGCAACCAGTGGATTACCCGGATAACCGGTTGCTATACCTTGAAGATAATTTTTGCCACCAATGCCGAAAGAATAGCCACCATCGAGCTTCATTTCAGAATTGTAAGCAAATCGACGTGAACCACCGATTTTATCGCTACCAATCCGACCAATTGACCCCCGAATTTTCAGAAAGTTAACGACAGGCAATAGCGACTTAAAGAACGCTTCATTACTAATAACATAGCCCATAGCCAGGGAAGGAAAGAAACCAAAACGTTTCTTTGGCGCAAAGTTCTCAGATCCATTATAGCCAAAGTTACCTTCGATAAAATAGCGGTCCTGGTAGGAATAGGTCAAACGTGAAGCAATTCCCGTATTGCGATAGGGGAATGCTGCGATATAATCCCGTTCTGGAAAGTTATTTGTCCGCTCGCGCATGGAGAATAAAAATAGTCCTCCGACGCGATGCTTGTCACCAAACAACCGGTCATACATCAGGGAACTTTCAAAATTAGTCGCACGTTCTCCCGAATGATAGTCGGCTAAAGCAAGATAATCGCTGCCATTACCGTTATCTTTTAATATAAGATTCCCTTCGCTGTCCCGCGGTTTTGTTTTGTCAACATAATAGGTGGTTGGTGCCTTTCTTTTGTCTAATGTCGAAGAGTTCTTTGCATCCCAGGAAAATTTGACATTCGCTTTTAAACCGGGAGTTATCAACTCCGAAAAATCTTGCGTGATACCAATCAACGACTGCGCATTATTCCAGAAATCTTTCGAGAATCCAGTGGTATTGAGCGAATAATAGGGATTTTGTCCTCCTTGTGGCTGTGCATAGGCTCCATTTGAAAATTGGGTAGGTGTTGCCACTGGTGTGGTGTGGAGTACAATATCATACATATCACCCAAATTTACACCTAATCGGTTTTTAGTTTCATATTGATTCGAGAGGTTCAGGTTTACTTCAGTCGATCGAGACAGTCTAATATCAACATTCGATCTAAAATTAATCCGGTCGAAATTCACAGATGGATCATAATTCGATGTCTTTCGAGGCTGAAAGATACCGTTCTCTTTCATGTAAGAACCCGAGACGTAATATTTAATAAAATCTCCTCCTCCGGTCACATTTACATTCAAACGTTCATTTGATGTCCTCTTTTTAAAGATCTCTTGCATCCAATCCACATTTGGATACACGTCCGGGTCCACTTTATTCACATATTTATTTATCTCCTCTTGTGTCAATGGGGCTTTTCCAGAAGCTTCAAAATTGATATCGTTATAATAATCTAGCCATTGAGCAGCATTTGCCAATTTCGGTAGGACAACAGGCTCCAACATACCGCGCTCAACACGTGCATTTATACTCGGTTTAACACTTTTCTTTCCTCTTTTTGTTGTAATGATCACAATACCATTTGCTCCTCTTACGCCATACACGGCTGTGGCAGTTGCATCTTTCAAGACAGAGAATGACTCAACATCCTCGGGGTCTACGAGGTCCATGGGACGTTCGATCCCGTCTACCAATACCAGTGGACCGGTCCCACCCGCAAAACTGCTCACCCCACGTATCCAAAATGACGTTGCAGAGCCGGGTTCTCCCGAACCTTGAACCGTGACAACGCCTGCCATCTGTCCCGCCAAAGCGCTGCTGATCTTAGCAACAGGAGTTTTTAACTGTTGTGGAGAAACGCTACTAATGGCACCCACTACGCTGATTTTGCGTTGCTTTCCATAAGCAACAACAACGGCCTCCTCCAAATCGCTTACCGCAGGCTCCAAAGTGATCTTCAGCTGATTTGACGTACTAATATTCCGTTCAAACGACTGAAATCCTACGAGCGAAAACTGCAGCACCTTATGCTGATCTTCAATTTCCAAGGCGAATTGCCCCTGCGCATCGGTCTTCGTTCCAATAGTTGTCCCCTTAACCGAAACCGTGACACTTTCCAATGGTGCTCCCTTCGCATCCGACACAACCCCTGTTATTCTACGCCGCTGCAAGAACACCGCGGTGCTGGAAGCAACTTGCGGAGAACCCACTTTGGCCATAATCAATACCGTGTTCAGATTCAATTCGTAGGTCAGATTTCTTTCCGACAGAAACTCTTGGAGGACCTCTTTAAAGTTTTTGTGATTTGCTTTAATGGTCACTCTTTTCTGTTTATTAATCAAACTGTTATTGTACAA
>JBMAAL010000148.1:0-4146 GCA_050281725.1 Sphingobacterium sp.
TGATTACTTCTAAAGACGATATCTTATTGATTAATAATGATAACGATATTTTTTATAAGAGCAAAAACGGCATCGTCACGTTTCGGGATAAGGATTTTGGAGATAAAATCAGATCGCTGATTGACTATTACAATTATTTTGAGAAGGTCGACCTGATCTATTTATCTGGAAATTCAGCATTTTTGGATAAACATAAATATAAGGCCATAAAAAATTCATCAGGTCCACCAAAAACTTATTATGAAGTCGATATAAAATATAAATAGGAACGTATGGGATTGCGATTGTTACTTCTAGTTTGTGTATCAGCTTTTTTTTGTAGTTGTCATCCTGACGACAGGAAAGCGGCTTCAATAGATCCTCGTCCTAATGATGTTAGCTTTTCTAGAGAAAACGCAGAAACATTGGACAAATCCGCAAGCATTAGGACGTTTGTTTTAAGCGATAGTAGTGAATTTTTTTACGATCGAAATGATCTACTTTTTGTATACGGAAAAACAAAGGGGAATAGACTTTTTATGGGGCGCTTACTGTGGTTTAGAAACTATTTTGAGGAAAGTATGGATACCGAGATAAGTTTTCCGCAATTTCTTAATGATCTTTTAACGAATCCACAAGATGATGCTTTTATAGCCGAAATAGTTGATAAATATGGGATTTTTAATCAAGATTTAGCAGTATTAAAATACGTTGACCAACCTATTTCAGAAGCTATTGAACGATTTACGTACCATGTCCGTGGATCGGTTATCTTGCGTTTAAAAGATGAGTTTCAAAGTCCACTTGATACAAAATATTCTATTGCTTATCTATTTTATTTAAATGGTTTTTCACTTGACGAAGATGATTATGAGCCGAATAGTTTTTTTGTTCCGTTGAACAAAAATAATTAAATGAAAAGGTTATCCTTAAGGATGTGAATTTATGAATTCAATCTGATTTTTTAGAATAACCTACTGTAAAGCATGTTATTATTATATTAGGGACATTTGTTTAAAGTTGGTAAAAATAGACCCAAAGGAATAATATACGATCTGATGATTGATCAACAAGAGATATAAAAATGTACAAAAATATTTGGCTTGCTTTAGTTGAAATCGAAGCAAAAGACGGTTAAATATTTCATGATCTCCTTGATCATGAAGAAGAACTCGAAGAGCAGTATATAGGTGCTTGGGGAAATGTCTTGGTTAATTGCGAAAGGATAAATCAAGTGCCTGACATCATTGAAAAAGGGTTGAATGAAAAGGGAATGACGGTTTTGTTTATTGACAAAATCGAAAATATGGAATCGCTGATAGAAGCAGAGCAAGTTGTAAAACAGGTGATTGGTGAAGCTGATTGGCTTTTGAACTCCAATTATATATTTATGATAAGTGATAAGCTTTTTCCATATACTGAGCGCATATAAAAAGCGCTATCGAATCAATACCAAAAAATTAGATGCATGGATACTGATGGTATATATAAGAATACTGTATTGGTACGCTAATAGATTTTAACATGAATACATTTTCTCTAATGTTTCTAGTGAACAGATGAGAGCTCTCGTAGGCGAGAAACAAATACGGCCTAACATAATTATGGAGATTTAGGACTATAAACATCATATACAGTAGACTTCCATAACGAATTGAAATTTGATTTTAGCATGTATAGTATAATGAATCGTTTTTTACTTGTTTTTAGTGTATTTATGGGTACGTTGATCCTATCCTGTACCGGGAATAATGAAAAGCAATCAATAGAAAATATACAGGGAAACTGGGTTTTCGATACGGCAACCCTGCCCGATATTGGTTCGGGAAGAGTGATTTCAAAAATCCGTGATAATTGTGGTTTTGAATTTCGTATGGATTCGTGTAATATGAGCTGTCCATTTTATCGAAAAAGCGAGTCGAATGTTTGCGATGGTATGACGACAGGATTCCGTACCAATTTTGATATTAAAAAAGATTCTTTACGGATTTGGGATGTGGAACGAAAGAGCTGGCATATCTACCTGATAAAAAATTTGACAAAAGACAGCCTGATATTATTTGATCAAAATATGAACTATGATGTCGCATATTGCAGACCTTCGAGTTCAAAAAATAATAGTTTTGATGGAATATTTTTTTCTAAAGTATTTGTAGGTGTTGGGTACACATGTGTTGATGAATCATTTTACTTTGACAGACGAGGCAATTACTATTATCAAAATAGTGAGGATGAACTTTCAGCTTATCGATTTAATCAGAAAATGGTTGATCGCATATTTCATGCATATGATCGTTTGGATGTCGGCTCTTTAAAGTCTGAATATATTGGCGGAGGCACAGGCCCATCTTTACACTATTCCATATCATTTATTAGAAACGGTACAGTAATCAAACGTGTAATAGATCATCAAAATACGGGCCCTGATGAGCTTTTGTGGGCTTACATAGTTATGAATAGTAATTTAAAGAAATATAAGGCAGAAAAAGTTAATGTCGATCACAAACTGTCGAAATTAGCGCGGGAAGAGAGCCAGATTTTCTATCAAAAGATGGGGTTCAAAAAGAAGGGATTAAAATAGTCGTTTTTTTTGACTAACTTTTCTTTAAAAATTTCGATCGGATCGCTGGCAGATAGGGCCAGGTTACAAAAATAGCCAGTACGACGGAGACTTTTAAAATGATGACTAAGGACTGAAGTAAGACTGACCCTCTGAAGTTAAAAATATCCAGGGGCATAAATAATTTTGGTTCAGCTCGTTCATTGAGCAGTATCTTGTAATTTTTGCCACCGATATATTCCTGCACTTGTTTTTGCAGTGCTAGATTATAAGTAGCAATATCGTTTTCGGTATTCCAGACGTCTCCCGAATATCGGATGACTGCTTTTGGTGCATAGCCCTGTTCTTCGCGAAGGTCGACGTTATATGCATAATGAATGTTGGCTGTAGAAGCTTTATCAGTGCGTTTGGCAGTCGGTAGCCATTCGATTTTATAATCGATAATTCTACCCTCTGTTTCTGTCCAGTTGGGGTGAAAAAAACGAAAGCTCTGATATTGAAAATTGGGTAAGCAGCTGTAGATCAATGCTCCGGTCAAAAATACAGGAAAAGAAAATATAACAAATCTTTTACTGAAAATTTTGCGGTCAAAAATAAATATATAGAGGAGCGGGGACAGGATTCCCGTAAAAATAATGACCGGAGCTTCACTAAAATACAGGACCATCAGATATACAAAAGGCAATAGAAAGTGAAGAGCAAATTTTTCTGTCAATTTCTGTTTCTTATATGTATTGTTTCTCTTTCGATTGCTCATTAAATAAAGTAGGTGCTGCAGTGTTTTGCGTGCAAACTTACTAAATAACCCAAAAACACCACAATGAATATTAGGACGAGAAAACTAATTATGAAAAATCTATTTAAAATTATAGCTTGCCTAGTCATCATCCTCCAGCTCGTACTTTTGGTCGAAAAAGGCAATGATTTGATAAACTATGATGGATATTTAGGACTTCCAAAAGGTTCCTACGGCTACCCCGTTCCATATCACAGTATAGTGTCAATATGCTGTCTAATCACATTATTTACTATAAATATGCTGATCTTAATCATTAAGAAGAAGAGTTTTTTTTATCATACCTCAATTGCGTTTACGACAATATATATGGTAATTATTGGATATGATCTTTATCTGCATCGATATTCATATCCAGCTCTTTTTAAAGAAATCTTATGCGTTTCTTTAATAGCCTTGATTTTTACTTTATTGATCCCTAGATTTAACGATCTAAATGCAAAGTTAAATGTATATAAGCTAATCCTAATTCTAATGCTCACTTTTAGTATTTTGATGTTTTTGCTTTGGTTCCGAATTATAGGATAATATATCGCTATGATTATGGGGCTAGGTTTTATGATTCAGTGCCGAGACAGATGTAGTTTGGTTGACAGTTTATAAAAAGTAAGAAGGTTATGAAATTTAAAGTTCTATTTCCAGCTCCTTATCAAGTTATCAATGTATATGATGATAACCTTGATGTCAACATTATTTTAGAGAATGATGAGGTTTATTTTGGAACATTGTTTACGTTGACTAATATCGATAAACTGATGGAGAAAAATCGTGAAATTTATTTTTGGTCTACAGATATGCTTATTGTAAAAGA
>JBMAAL010000148.1:4246-7606 GCA_050281725.1 Sphingobacterium sp.
TAAAAAGAGAACCAAGTTCATGTGACTATTTATCCGTACTTATGTAAATATGAAATTAGAAGACCAAATTTTAGTTAATCGGTTTGGACAAGGTTTGATTGCAATTGATCAATTAACACCAGGTTTTAGATTACTTGAATTGATGACGAAAAAGAAATTTCTAAACGAACTTCTTTTTCTAATTATGCAGTCAAAACCGGAGGAAGGAGATGTTGAACCCGCGATTATAAAAAGTGATTTAAAGTCCACTTTTACCCCCTGCGTGCTGCTTAAAAGAGGAGTTGCAAACCATAATTTGAAAAAAATTATAAATCTGCCGGAATATGAGTTAACAAAAGCATTTGTGCTGCTTTTAAATTTATTTAAAGTAGCTTATGAGAGAAGATTTATTGATGAAAAAGACAATCCTCACAAATGGTGGTATTGGGATTTGTCTGATCATGAAAAGCTTGAGAAGATAATGGTATCTGAAGGAAGGAGGGTATGAAGTTGGGCTCGAATAAATCAGCCGAGGGTTATGTCGGTTCAATTAAAATTGGGAAAATAATGAGATTTATGAGAGGAAGCGCATTTATTTGCATGGTCGTCGTAATTTTTACAGTTTCTTGTAATAGTACCCCTAAAGATCATGTTTTGGTTGAGGCCGTAACAGTCAATAGTGATATGTTTGGTGCTTCGGATTACGCTATTGAAATACGAGAAGACTCCTCATATCGGGTAATTGATTATTCCCTAGGTCTTGATTCTGCTACGTTGGAATTAATCGATCCCACAGAAAATCCGCTATTGTTGGCAGAGAATACTATAACGGGTAAAACTAGAATAGATGGAAATACTTTCTTCTTTACTCCTGGTTTTAAACAGGTTGATAAGGCTTTACTGAAAAATGGCTTTATGGATTTATATATTGGGGATAGTTTCTTCAGGAGACTACGGTTACAAAAAGGGAACTCGTATAGTATAAATAATTTCGATCAAAAGAGGTTTCATGATTATGCAATTTTCAATGCTCCAAATGATTCTGCTTTTGATAATAGTTATAATCTGAATCAAAGAGATTTAATTTTTATTGATTCTGTTCTAACGTCAATTTTGAAAAATAAAGAGGGTAATAATGCATTTTACAAACAATTGAAAGTTTATAGTAATTCGGATAGTGTACTTGTTGACGTAAATATCTTCTTAAAGAATAATAAATCTCTTAAGGATTTTTTTAGGTACTATCCTATAATTTCTTTTGATTCGCCCACATATGAAGGTACCTATGGGAAATTAGAAATTAATCTTTCAAAACGCACTTTCTCCGAATTAATAATGTCTGATGACTTTTGATTTTTAAAATTCAAGGCGAATAAACTGTCAGACTAACATTGCTATTAAATTAAACGACTGTAATATGGATTTCGAAGAAGTAAATAGAGTTTTGTTTTTTACATTAAATGATATCTGCCCGATTGCGACAAGTAGAATATCAATGATGTCAATAGATGATCGGTATGCGGGATACCCATTTCTACGTTTCAGATTTAAGGAAAAAGATAAAAATGATGTTATATATAGCAAAATCAGGGATGCTGTAAAAGATTTTAAAGGGCTGTTGTCATGGGAAATGATAACCTTTGATGATGTGCCAAATTATTTAATTTTGCCTACTTATGTTTATAGTGAGGGAAGGCCAGCGAGCGGTGATTTAAATGAGCATTTAATAGCAAAATATGGAGGAAATTTATATCGAAAAATGATTGATCAAGCTATTGTTGATATTCCAAATTTAGCAAAAGCAATTAAAGATAAATTTCATGAACAATAATTGTATCGCGTGTAATTTAGAATGAATAATTTCGAATGTTAGCCCAAAAATTATCTTTTGGGCTAACTTTAAAAATGTTTAATCATTCATCTCATCATAATAGACGTCTGTCTTGCTGAGGATCTGCTGTACCTGCGCGTACTGTTTTTTGCTAAGCCCTGTATCGTTCAAAAAAAAGAGACCGCTCCATTTTATTTTTTTTACGGAAGCCAAAAATGCTTCCCATTGCAGGGGATTATTTGTAAATGGTACAAACACCAGTTTGGGATTATTGTACAATGCAGCGGGGAAGCTTGTAAATTGATTGAAAGAAAAATTGGCCTTTTCTAGTTTTTTTAATGCAGCAATAGATTTTGGCAGTGTCGATAGCCCCGCATGTTCTATGCCGAGTTCTTTTAGTTCGGGCAACTGCTCAAATAGATCGGGCAGATCTGTCAGCTTGGTCTCACCTTTGTAATTGCCCGAAAGGTATAGGAAAGACAGCTTGTTCAAACTAAAAATTTCTTTGGGAAAAGTGCTGAACAGATTCCCGTTAAGCCCAAGCTGTTTTAAGTTTTTGAGTTGTGCAAAGGATGCAGGCAGACTCGTCAAGGGATTATTGCAGTCGAATTCTTCCAGCGCTGTCAGATTGGAAATACTTGCGGGAAGTGCACTGAGATTATTTCGGCTTAACGTGATCTTTTTAAGTTTAGGATGGGCTGCTGTGATTTCAGGAAATGTGTCGATGTCCAGGCTGCTGATTTCCAGTGATTCTATTTGACTGCCCTCGTTCATAATCTTTTGTAGTATCTCGCTGCTGAGCTTCTTTCCGGGTATGGAAGAGTTTAGGGACATGGTTTGTACCTGGGACAGATCTGTGTTTACTAATTCCTCCAGTTTCTCCAGATTGAGTTCTTGCCCATCTGTCTTTTTGATACGCACCTGATCTGCCGCCCGCGTAGGCATGGATATCATAACAGGCATGCTTTCCGAAGTACCTGCCTGTTCGATCACCTTTGGTGGCTCGGGGATGGGCTTCACCACTGGTGGTGGACCCTGTTTTTTCTTTTTCTTTTGCGCCGAGACGCTTAACGTAAGTAAGGATAGACTGAATACGATAATATATTTTTTCATGTGTGTGCTTTGTCTTTTGTCGTTGAAGCAAAGATGCACATTTTAAGACTAGTCTTTTCTGTGGATTTATATCCGATCGCTTTGGCTTACGATTCGTTGCACCTGGATGAATAATGGTTTGGGGTTCTTTGTGAATCGTAAGAGCTCCCTGATCAATCAATGATCAGGGAGCTCTTTGCTAAAGGGAGTAAGACAGTTTGTGAAATAGGCGTGGGCTATTTCGCTTCGATCTTGTATACGTAAATCGGGATTTCTTGATCCTTGGCAGTAGGTAAATACAGCCGCAGGGTATCTATATCTTGAATCCATTTCACCTTTGAGGAACTGCCGAGAAGCGTTAAACTTTTGATGTAGAGGCTGCTTTTTGCAAGCTCCGGGATGTCGATCGTGGCCGTTGAAGGACTACGCACAAAAAGATAAACACTTTTCCCTTTCTG
>JBMAAL010000149.1:0-7600 GCA_050281725.1 Sphingobacterium sp.
TATTCTATTCCGTAATATTGCAGCATGAAGTCTTACAAACATATCTTATTCGATCTGGACGGAACCCTGACCGACCCTGCAGAAGGGATTACAAAATGTATTGGCTATGCCTTGGAGTCCAAAGGCATCCATACAGCAGATCTGAACAGCCTCAAACCCTTGATCGGTCCGCCCCTTAAAGATTCTTTCATACATAACTTTGGATTTGAGGAAAGCGAAGCAATTGCCTGTGTAGAAAAATATCGGGAGCGCTTTTCAACCATTGGACTGTATGAGAACATCCTGTTTGATCGCATACCTGAGCTTTTAACACTTCTGAAAACAAAAGGGTACAACATCTATCTTGCAACCTCCAAACCCGAAATATTCGCCCACAAAATATTACAACACTTTGAAATAAATACCTATTTTGATTTTGCGGGTGGAAGTGCTTTGGACGATTCCAGACCGACCAAAACCAGCGTCATCCAATATGTCATGGAAAAGGCCAAACTAACAAATCCACAGGACTGCCTCATGATCGGCGATCGCAAACATGATCTGATTGGCGCAAGAGAAACAGGCATGGATGCTGTTGGCGTACTGTATGGCTATGGTAGCCAAGCCGAACTCGAACAGGAGTCGCCGACCTACCTCATCCAGACCGTGCCCGATCTCATTGAATTTTTCAATTAAAAAATAGGGCCCCAAAATGAAAGACAATTCAGGTTAAGTTCATTTAGGTCAATTCGATTCAAGTCTAGTCGATTCAAGTCCAGTCTATTCAGATCAATTCCAATACGGTCTATTGACACCAATTCAAGTCAATTCACCAGGCAAGACACAAATCAATTCAGGCTAATTCTACTCAGGCCAAGTCTATTCAAACAGTTCAAGTCAATCCCGGGACACCTTGAATAGCTGAAATCATCCTGTTGGGGGAAAGCTGTCGGATTGCATAAAAAAAGCTCCAATCGAAATGATTGGAGCTTTTTTAAGATGGATCCTTGGGATCTATTTTGCGTAAGACACAGATCTTGTCTCACGGATCACAGTTACTTTAATTTGCCCTGGATAGGTCATTTCCGTTTGGATACGGTTAGAGATATCAGCCGCGAGTATTTCCGACTGCGCATCAGAGACCTTCTCACTCTCCACGATGACACGTAGTTCACGACCAGCTTGTATCGCGAAGGTCTTCTCAACCCCAGGATACGATAAAGCCAAGTCTTCCAGCTCTTTTAAGCGTTTGATGTAACTTTCCACAACCTCACGGCGTGCGCCAGGGCGTGCACCAGAAATCGCGTCACAAGCCTGAACAACCGGAGATATTAAGGCCGTCATTTCGATCTCATCATGGTGGGCACCAATTGCATTACATACATCAGGGTGTTCCTTGTATTTCTCTGCAAGTTGCATACCTAAAATAGCGTGTGGCAACTCTGGATTATCATCAGGCACTTTACCAATATCGTGTAGTAATCCAGCACGTTTTGCATGTTTAACATTCAGGCCCAGTTCTGCAGCCATTGTCGCTGCAAAATTAGCAACCTCACGCGAGTGCTGTAAAAGATTCTGTCCGTAAGACGAACGGTAACGCATACGCCCTACCATACGAATCAACTCGGGGTGCAGACCATGGATTCCCAAATCTATCGCGGTACGTTCACCAATTTCAACAATTTCATCCTCAATTTGCGTCCGCGTCTTTGCAACAACCTCCTCAATACGTGCCGGGTGGATACGTCCATCTGTTACCAAACGGTGTAAAGCCAAACGTGCTATTTCCCGACGCACAGGATCGAAACCAGATAGGATAATTGCTTCAGGTGTATCATCTACGATGATCTCTACGCCTGTTGCTGCTTCCAAAGCACGAATATTACGGCCTTCACGACCAATAATACGACCTTTAATTTCATCATTTTCAATATTGAAAATTGAAACGGTATTCTCGATCGCAGATTCCGTAGCGGTGCGTTGGATCGTCTGTATAACAACCTTTTTCGCCTCTTTAGTCGCCGTCAACTTAGCCTCATCCACAATATCTTTGATTTGGATCATGGCTTGTGAGCGGGCTTCTTCACGCAACGAATCTACCAATTGATTTTTAGCTTCGTCGGCAGTTACGCCAGCGATGCTTTCCAATTGCTTAATCTGTTGCAGTTTTAACGTTTCTACTTCCTCGGATTTCTTTTCATTCAGTTCAACCAATTTATCCAATTGCTTTTTCTTGGTATCCACCTCCTGCTTGTCGCGGTTGATGTTTTCCAATTTTTGGTTAATTGACTGCTCTTTTTGTCTTAACGTATTTTCCTTTTGGTTGATGGTATTGTTACGTTGATTGACTTCCTTTTCATGTTCAGATTTTAATTGAAGGAACTTTTCTTTGGCCTCTAACAGGCGTTTCTTTTTAATGTGTTCCCCTTCCTGCTCTGCATCTTTCAGTATGCTATTTACCTTATCCTTGGCTTCCTGCTCTTGTTTTTTAAATAACAGAACCAATAGATAACGACCTATAACAACACCAACAATCAGAGAAATTATGCTATAAATTGCGATGTCCATGTATGTATAATTGTATTATTTATGTTTGTTTTTATTAATTATGTTCAAATTCCAGTAAAATCATCAATCAGCCCACTCCCTTACCTTTGGTATGCGCCAACTCTGTAGCGATCCCGATAAGCGCATCAAGGCTTCATGACAAAAAAAAACCGCAATTAAATTTAAACAGGTCTCATGTATTATTAAACTTCGTGATTACATAATTAGGCTTAGATTATGACCCAGATGGCTTTCGCAAAATGGCCTATATCTTTTTGCGCCTGTAATATTGAAGCGTTAAGTTTAAAATAGTGACAACCCGAATTTAATTGCGGCAAATTCGTCGTTTAAGCTCTAAATATAAAGAACGTAAATTTATTTTTTAAAGAAATCCGTCAACAACTGATCAAGTTCCTGTACTGAATTTTCCAACCCCACTTCGTGGTTTTGGGACTGCCGCTCTGCATTGAGCATACGCGTCGCAAATTGCAATACACACATGGACAACAAATCCTGCTTATCTCTCACAGTATAGTTTTCCTGCAATTCCTTTACTTTTTCATTTATCAATTTCGCAGCATGTCGAATTACTTCTTCTTCCGCGCTCTCCACCCGAAGGGGATAAACACGATCTGCGATATTTATTTTTATGGAAATCTCTCCCATTTCTTTGAGCTTTTTAACGTTGTATTAGTTCGAATCCGATAACACTTCTCCCAACTATTTCAACAAACTAATACATTTGTCTATTTCCCGCACAAAATCGTTAATTTTTTGTTTTGTGTCAAGTATTTTTTCATTAATTGCTTCCTTATCCGTTTCAGAATCTAACGTACGGGCAACTGCCAGCGCTTTGACCCTCTCTTCCAATTGCTTGCTCTTATCGTTGCTCGCATCGAAAGCCACTTTTAAGGATTGTACCTCTAATTTAAGCAAATCATTTTCTTCTTGCAAGACTTCGCACAATTGAATTAAATTTTTCGTTTTCTCAACGATCAGATTCATTTGTGAAGACAATGTTGCCATAATAAAAATTGAATATTACCAATTAATGTTGTATCTCTAATTAACCACGCACTTCCGCGCCTAGTTCCTTCTCAAAATTAACAATTAATTTTTGAACTATCGCATCAATTTGCTTATCAGTAAGTGTTTTTTCTTCATCCTGCAAGATAAAGCTCAGAGCATAAGACTTTTTCCCTTCCGGAATTTTATCACCTTTATACACATCAAACACATTTACCTCCTTTAAAAGCTTGCGTTCGGTCTTTTGAGCAACAAATTGTAGCTTATCGAAGCTCACATTTTCATCGATCAAGAGCGACAAATCTCTGCGCACAGCCGGGAATTTGGAAACTTCTTTGTATTGAATGCTATTCTTACGAATAATTTTCATCAAAACATCCCAGTCAAAATCAGCAAAGAAAACCTGACCTTCAACATCTGCTTTTTTCAAATCTGCGTTTGCAATTGCACCAAAAGAAACTAAACATTTCTGCCCTTTCATATAGTTCAAACCATAGGCAAAATGTGTACTTGAAGCATCCTGTATTTGAATTCCTTCAATTTTCAAGCGTTTAACAAGCGTATCAACTGCTGCTTTAAGGTTATAGAAATTAACGGCGTCTTTTTTGCTATTCCATTGCTCAGCTTCATTTTTACCCGCCATGGCAAAAGCCAGGTGCTGCGTTTCTTTATAGCCTTCACCATCCAGCGCATAAGTCTTGCCGAATTCAAAGAACTTCAGATCAAAGTTTCTTCGTTTTTGGTTATATTCAATCGCACTCAAAACCGAAAAAACCATATTTTGACGCATTGTATCCAAATCCGAGCTCAATGGATTATACAATTTGACCGCCGTTTCGCTATCATCGGCATAATCCAGCTTCGTCAGGGAGTTAGACAGAATCTCACGAAATCCATTGGCGATGAGCAGATCAGCCAATTGATTTAAGACAACTTCCTTATCTGGCTTTTCAACCGTATTTAAAGAGGCCTTAATTTGTGACTTCAACTCAATATTGTTATATCCATAAATCCGCAACACCTCCTCCACAACATCGACCTCGCGTGTGACATCAACGCGGTATGCCGGCACCAACACATCAAGCCCTGTTTCAGTTTCTGCAGCGACTTCAATGCCAAGAGCGACAATAATGGATTTAATTTCTTCATTTGGGATCGCCTGACCGATTAAACGAACCACATTCGCATAACTCACGTGAAATGAAAACGGGTTAATCACCACGGGATACTCATCTTTTAGCGTAGATGAAATCGTTCCACCTGCAATTTCTTGAATCAATAAAGCGGCGCGCTTCAAGGCTTCAACAGTAATATTAGGATCGGTACCACGTTCGAAACGGAAAGATGCATCTGTTTTTAAGCCATGTCTTTTGGAGGTCTTCCGTACAGAAACAGCATTGAAATATGCCGATTCCAAAAATACACTGGTCGTCTCGGCTGATACACCCGAATGTGCTCCGCCAAAAACACCCGCAATACACATCGGTTTTTCAGCATCGGCAATCACCAAGTCCTCCGCAGACAAGGTACGCTCCACACCATCCAAGGTAACAAATTTCTCACCCTCAGTTGCCAGGCGAACAAGGACCTTATTTCCCGCAATCTTATCCGCATCAAAAGCATGCAGAGGCTGACCTAAATCGTGTAATATATAGTTGGTGACGTCGACAATATTATTGATCGGACGAACACCGATAACATTTAATTTCTCTTTTAACCAATCAGGAGATTCGCCAACGCGAACACCTGTAATATTGATACCACTATAACGTGGGCTTGCCTGTGCGTCTGCAACGACCACTGTCGTTCCCTCCGCCTCAGCAGCCTTAAACGCAGAAACATCTGCTTTTAACACTTGTGTACGGAAATGTGCCGCAATATCTCTTGCAACGCCTAAATGCGAAGCTGCATCCGCACGGTTTGGTGTTAAGCCAATTTCATAACGGTAATCATCCTGAATATTGAAATGATCTTTCACTAAGGTCCCCACGGCAACGTCAGCTGGTAATTCAACAATACCGGCATGGGATGTTCCTAAGCCGATTTCATCTTCGCCACATAACATACCTTCGGAAACTTCACCACGAATTTTAGATTTGGTAATTTTAAAAGGCTCTCCTGTAAGCGGATGGCATGTAGTACCTACTGTAGCAACAATGACTTTCAATCCTGTGCGACAGTTTGGTGCGCCACATACAATGTGCAATAGCTCCGGTCCACCGACATCAACAGTGGTTACTCTTAATTTATCGGCATTAGGATGCTGTTCACAAGTTTTCACTTCACCAACAACCAAACCATCCAATCCACCTGGGATACTCTGCACGACGTCCAAAGCTTCTACTTCCAATCCTGTATTTGTCAAGATCAGCGATAGTTCCTCCGGTGTCGAATCTATATTAACGTGTTGTTTTAACCAATTATATGAAATATTCATCTCGAATTTGATTTGATGCACAAACTTAGATAAATTTGAGTTTATATCCAACGTCAATTTGCCGATCATCGCCGGAAGTCCTGAATTTGAAGATAGCTGGCAGCCCCTAGCCTCACCGGCTGCATGACAGATCACCTTATGATCTAAGGGGTTGTTGGACTTCGGCGAACAAACCGACTTTCCACAGGGCGTTTTTCTTGCGCTATTGCTTATGCTTTTTCAGGTTTTCCGCATGGACATGGTGCTTTGGGCTTTGGTCGGCACATCGTTGGTCTTGGTTCGGGGCAGCTTCGGGACATGGCCTGAACATGGTCGGGATTGCTTCGCCTGCTGTTCGGCCGTTGTTCGGCTCCTTGCCGAAACCCAGTCGAAGCGGACCCGAAGCCCAGCCGAAGCTGTCTCGAAGCTGTCCCGAGCCGTTCCCGAAGCAATCCCGACCCATTGCCGCATGCTGTAGGACTTTTGGGAAGTTTAGGAAACTTGAAGGGTTCATTGCCGTTATCGGCAAAAAAAAGCACTTTCAATCAATATTTATCATATATTTGCCGATAACGGCATTTATCATCAATAACAATGAACTATATTTCAGTCAGTGAATTTGCAAAAAAATGGAATATCCCCGAAAGAACGGTCAGAAATTATTGTGCTACACACAAGATTAAGGGAGCTTTCTTAACTGGCAAAACTTGGAATATTCCCGAGGATGCTGTATTGCCTGAGAAAAAAAATAAGAAAAAATTCAGTGATAATCCATTACTCAATCATCTCAAAGAGCAAAAAGAGATGAAGCTCAAAGGCGGTATTTATCACCGTACGCAAATTGATCTGACTTATAATTCGAATCGTATTGAGGGAAGCAAACTAACCCACGATCAAACGCGCTATATTTTTGAAACGAATACTATTGGAGCTTCAAAAGAAAGCGTTAATGTAGATGACATTATAGAAACAACCAATCACTTTCGATGCATTGATTTAATTATTGATAAAGCAAAATCCAAATTATCAGAATCATTTATAAAGGAATTGCATTTCCTACTGAAATCAGGAACATCTGGTAGCCGAAAAGATTGGTTTCATGTTGGCGAATACAAAAAGCTTCCTAACGAAGTTGGTGGTAACGAAACTTGTCCACCTAAAGAGGTTGCGGCAAAAATGAAAGATTTACTTTCTGAGTATCACAGCATCGAAATAAAAACATTTGAAAATATTATAGACTTTCACTATCAGTTTGAAATCATTCATCCCTTTCAGGACGGGAATGGTCGTGTTGGTAGACTAATTATGTTGAAAGAATGTCTTGCCAACAATATTGTACCATTCATCATTGATGAGGATTTAAAACTATTTTATTACAGAGGTTTACAGGAATGGACTCATATTAGAGAATATCTGCTAGACACCTGTCTTGCAGCTCAGGACAATTATAAAGCTATTCTTCTATAAAGCTATTCTTCGATATTTTGAAATAGCGTTTGATTAGATTAAAACTGGAAGCAGTTTTTAATCAAAATCCAATCATTTCCATAAAAATAATATGTAACTTTGTGCTTTAATTTGAAGAACGTTCAAAACAAACATTTATAATGATTCATTTCTTTGAGAACCCAT
>JBMAAL010000150.1:0-7485 GCA_050281725.1 Sphingobacterium sp.
TTCAATAACTATTGCAATATTTGACATAATGTTTCCTTATTTTTGTGTTTCTAATCTACAGCAATTTAAGAAATGTCAAGTATAATCAATCGTTTTTTGGGTAAAAAGAGTGTAAGAAATGAAGCGCTTTTGGCACTGGCAGATAGGTTGTCTTTTAGGAACAGTCAGCTGGACAGTTTTTTGATCGATCACTTTATACAAAGTAACCAAATCAATCCATCGGATTTTTTTACTTTCCAAGAGCAGTTGCTTAAGCTTCATGTTGACCGATTGGAGTCGATGCAGGTGGAACTTAGCTTGTTGAGCCAATATTTGCAGTTGGCTGAACGTTTTCTTCCAGCAGGTTTTACAGTCAAATGGGAAAATAAGCTTCAGTCTCAGGAGGAGATGATGTTGCCACCGCTCATTCTTTTTCCTGTGGTACAGCATGCTGTTGAGAATGGTTATAATACGATGTCTTCCCATCCTGTCCGGATCCGATTATCGGGCTCATCGAAGTTGATTATGCTCGAAGTTAGCTATCGCGTGAACCATTATCTGGAAAGTCAGTTTAGCAGTACACTGATAGGTGATTTTCGACAGCGATTGGACTATCTTTTTCCCGAAAAACATAATTTACTGATGAATAGTAACAGTAATACCTCTCGAATAACCTTAACAATCCATCTTTAGATGATATTGAAGTGCTTTAATGCATTCCAGATGCCATTTTCATCTACGCTGTCTGTTATGTAATCTGCAATTTCTTTTACCTCGGGGTTTGCATTACCCATAGCAATTCCAATATGAGTGTGGGCTAGCATGGTAATATCATTTCCGCCATCGCCAAATGACATGGTTTCTTCCAAGGTGAAGTTAAAATGGTCTAAAAAAACATCTATTCCGATTTTTTTGCTTTGGCCCATCGGGTTGACATCAGCAAAAATTGGCGTCCATCTCGAAGCAACGGAATTTGGCATCACATTTTCCATGAATTCAGGTTCTTCTTCAGGATTGATGAAAACATTGATCTGCATAACGGAGTCCAGATCAAAATCCTGCTCGTAATCCCGAATTGGTGGTGTCGGCACATTGAGCTGTTCGTACATCCGTTGTACTTCCGGTGTAACTTGATTCAAGGAGATTTCCTTTTCGGACATAAAGGAAAAAGTCAGGTCCTCACGCTTTTTAGCATAATCCAATAAGGAGCGAATGTCTTTTTGAGGAATGTTGTTTTTATAAATGACTTCCTGTTCCTTTGTGACGCAATACCCGCCATTGAAGGTGATATATCCATCAAAATCGAGGTAACGAATATGCCCGAGCTGATTGTAGGATCGTCCTGTTGAAACAAATACCTTGATGTTTTTTTCTTTTAATAATTGAAATGCCTGTTGAGTAGATTCGGGAACTTGATGTGTTTTGAAACTTAGCAAAGTTCCATCGATGTCAAAAAAGATTGCTTTAATCATGGATTTTTGGGTCAAAATCAAATATACTAAATACTTGGGATAGTGTAACTATTACAATATTAATTCTGAGTTGTTTTATCTCCTACAGACCATGAGAATTTTTACCACACTGGTGGAAGAAAGGTGAATGTCACCGTTATGATTAAGAGGAAATAAAACCTGAAATAAAAGGGACTTAATAGGTAGATTATAGGGCTTCATCCGAATGAGGTCCCTATGAGGTCCCTATAAAGTCCCTATTAGATACGTGTTAAAGATATTGTTAATTCGAAACTGTTATAAGCTTGGCTCCTTCGATATACAAAGCAACAAAGGAGGACAAGGTCTTTATGATTTAGCCTGATATTGACTTCTTCGATGCCGATATAAAAAGGAAGATCGAGGCGTTTATGATGCTGTTTCTTGCCAAAGCGGAACCAGTAGGCGGTATCGTGTAACGCCAGATTTTCTTTAGTGGATTTTCGCAAAAATCTGACACAATCTTCTCTAATAATTTCGTAAATTTCAAGTTCTAAAAAATGTAAATTGTCTTGCATTTAATGTGTTGTATTAAAGAGGGTTAGAATTTTATGTATATTATTTTCGATACGGAAACGACGGGTTTGCCTAAGCGTTGGGACGCACCAATTACCGATACGGACAATTGGCCTCGCTGTATTCAGTTGGCTTGGCAAATTCATGATGAGATGGGAAATTTGGTCGAACATCACGATTTCTTGATTAAGCCAGATGGATTTGATATACCCTATGACTCTGAAAAAATACACGGCATATCGACTGCGTTGGCAGAAGAGCAAGGATTGCCGCTCCAGGAGGTCTTAGCGAAATTCAATGTGGCATTGAATAAAGCCAAGTTTGTTGTAGGGCAAAATATTGGTTTTGATTTGAATATCATGGGCTGTGAATTTTATCGTTATGGTGTTACGTCCAATATGGCTAATATGCCTGTATTGGATACCTGTACGGAAGTAACAGCTGAACTCCTGAAAATTCCAGGCGGTCGTGGTGGACGCTTTAAACTACCCAATTTGACAGAGCTGCATTCCTATTTATTTGGAGTGCCATTTGCTGAGGCACATAATGCAACAGCCGACGTTGAGGCGACAACACGCTGTTTTCTGGAGCTTGTAAGAAGAGAGGTATTCACTGCTGAGGAACTTCAGGTGGATACGGGCTACTTTGTCGATTTTAAAACCAACAATCCGGGGCCTATACCCACTGTTGGACTGAAACATATCAACCTAAAAGCAGCCTCTGATGAAATTAGAAAACGGTCTCAGCCAGATGAAGTTAAGGTTGTTGTTGATGCGGACGCGTTAGCAGCTTTAAAGGATGCCAAATTTGCCCATTTACATAATCACTCTCAGTTTTCGATCCTGCAGTCGACGATGTCATACGATAGGTTGGTTGCAGCGGCGATAAAGGATAATATGCCTGCTGTTGCATTAACGGACCACGGAAATATGATGGGGGCTTTTGAGTTCGTTTCTCGTGTTATAGGGCACAACAAGGAAGTTGAAGCACAAAATGCGGAAGCTGTTGAGAATGGACAGGAGCCTACTGGTCAGCTCTTAAAACCTATTGTCGGTTGTGAATTTTTTGTTTGTGAAAATCATAAAGATAAGTCCAGGAAGGATAATGGTTACCAGATTGTGTTATTGGCAAAAAATAAACGAGGGTACCATAATCTGGCTAAACTGGCTTCTTTTGCTTATACCTCGGGTTTCTATTATGTGCCGCGGATTGATAAAGATCTTATTCTTCAATACAAGGAAGATGTTATCGCTTTGTCAGGTAACTTACAAGGAGAGGTTCCGAATAAAATATTGAATATTGGTGAAAGCCAGGCCGAAGAAGCCTTGCTGTGGTGGAAAGAGCAATTTGGGGATGATTTTTACCTGGAATTGATGCGTCATGGTCAGGAAGATGAGGATCGTGTGAATCAAACCTTGCTTAAATTTTCCCGTAAATATCAGGTCAAAGTTGTTGCGACCAATAATACGTATTACGAGAAGAAAGGCGATGCGCATGCGCATGATATTCTGCTTTGTGTGAAAGATGGTGAAAAACTTTCTACTCCAAAAGGTAGAGGACGAGGGTTCCGTTTTGGTTTACCGAATCAAGAATATTATTTCAAGTCTTCGGATGAAATGAAGGCGCTTTTTAAAGATTTGCCCGAAGCGATTCTAAATATTCAGGAGATTGTCGATAAGGTAGAGATATTTAAGTTAAACCGCGATGTCCTTTTGCCTAAATTTGATATTCCTGAGGAATTTCAAGTCGAAGCCGATCTGGAGGATGGTGGAAAACGCGGTGAAAATAAATACCTAGCACATCTTTGTTATGTGGGGGCTGAGAAACGCTATGAAGAAATAACGACTGATATTCGCGAACGTCTTGATTTTGAGTTGGCTACCATCGAGAAAACGGGGTATCCAGGTTACTTTTTGATTGTTCAGGATTTTATTGCGGCAGCCCGGGATATGGGCGTTTCCGTGGGGCCGGGACGGGGGTCTGCTGCTGGTTCGGCGGTAGCCTATTGTTTGGGAATTACCAATATCGATCCGATTAAATATGACTTGCTTTTCGAGCGTTTCTTAAATCCCGATCGTGTGTCCATGCCCGATATCGATATCGATTTTGATGATGAGGGCCGTGGACGTGTCATGCAATATGTGATCAATAAATATGGTGCTAGTCAAGTTGCCCAGATTATTACCTATGGTACAATGGCAGCGAAGTCATCCATCAAAGATACGGCACGTGTATTGGACTTACCTTTGGGTGATGCCAATGAAATTGCCAAGCTAATTCCAAACCTTAAATTATCCAAGATTTTTACTTTAGATGATGCCGGCTTAAAGGAAAAGCTAAGAACAGAGGAAATTGAGGCTGTTAATAGATTGAAATCTATTGCTGATGGTGCTGGATTGGAAGCGGAAACGATCAGACAGGCCCGGGTTTTGGAGGGTTCTGTACGAAATACAGGTATCCATGCCTGTGGTGTTATTATTACACCAGACGATATTACTAATTTCGTTCCTGTTTCTTTGGCAAAAGACTCTGATCTTTATGTGACGCAGTTCGATAACCACGTTGTTGAAAGTGCCGGTTTGCTGAAAATGGACTTTTTGGGTTTAAAGACACTGACACTGATTAAAGATACGGTTGAAAATGTCAAGTTAAGCCATGGTATTGTGCTGGATCCGGATCAATTTCCGATCGACGATGAGCTTACTTATGAGCTCTTTCAGCGTGGAGAAACCATAGGCGTGTTCCAGTATGAATCTCCTGGAATGCAGAAATACATGCGCGACCTTAAGCCGACGGTATTTGCTGATTTGATTGCGATGAATGCACTCTATCGCCCAGGCCCAATAGAGTACATCCCAAGTTTTATTAAGCGTAAGCACGGTATAGATCCCATTGTTTACGATTTGGATGCTTGTGAGGAATACCTCAAGGAAACCTACGGTATTACAGTCTATCAGGAGCAGGTTATGCTCTTGTCTCAGAAGCTGGCCGGATTTTCAAAAGGTGATGCCGATGTCTTGCGTAAGGCTATGGGTAAGAAGCAAAAGGCTGTACTCGATAAGATGAAGCCTAAGTTTGTTTCGCAGGCAGAGGAGAAAGGGCATAATGCAAAAGTTCTGGAGAAGATTTGGACCGACTGGGAAGCTTTTGCGAGTTATGCATTTAATAAATCCCACTCGACCTGTTATGCTTGGGTTGCTTATCAGACCGCTTATTTAAAAGCGCATTTTCCTGCGGAATACATGGCTGCGGTACTTTCCAATAACATGAATGATATCAAGCAAGTGACGTTCTTTATGGAAGAGTGTAAACGAATGGGCTTGCAGGTATTGGGGCCAGATGTGAATGAATCCTATTATAAGTTTACGGTAAATGAATCTGGCGCTATTCGTTTTGGAATAGGTGCGGTGAAAGGTGTTGGGGCAGGAGCGGTAGACGCTATCGTGCAAACGCGGCAATCAGGATTGTATAAATCTGTTTTTGATATGGCCAAACGAATCGATCTTCGTGCGGTCAACAAGAAAGCTTTTGAGAGTCTGGCATATGCTGGTGGTTTTGATAGTTTTGAAAATACGCATCGTGCCCAGTATTTCCATTCGGATGAAAATTCAACAGGAATGGAAAAGGCGATCCGATTTGGCCAGCGCTTTAAAGAAAATGAAAGTTCGGCCCAGGCAAGCTTGTTTGGTGTAGGTGGGGCTGCAGAATTGCCGGAACCAGTTTTGGCACCATGTCCGCAGTGGGGATTGATTGAAAAGCTTAAATATGAAAAAGATGTTATTGGTATTTATCTGACCAGTCACCCCTTAGATACATACCGGTTTGAGATTGAGCATTTTTGTCAGAATTCGGTTTCAGATTTGGCCTTGATCAATAAGGTTAAGGCGGCAGAGGTCGATGAAGAGACTTTGCTTGAGTTTAATCGGATCAAAAATAAAGAATTGGTGATTGGTGGTATTATCGCATCGGCAAACCATCGATTGACGAAGACGGGTAAGCCTTTCGCGTCATTTATCATTGAAGATTATAGTGATTCTTATGATATGGCAGTTTTCGGTGAAGAATACGTCAAGTTGAAGGGGTATTTGCAAGAGGGCTATTTTGTACAATTGCGGGGTTTGGTACAGGAGCGTTTCAGACAAGTTGGAAATTGGGGCTTTGAGCTGCGCAGTGTGCAGTTGCTTTCGGATCTTCGTGAGAAGATGGCGAAGAGTTTTACCATTAATGTTCCTTTACCGAAGTTGAACGAAGCATTTCTAGACGGAATCAAAGATATACTGGCGCAAAATGAAATTGAGGGAGTTGTGCCAAATTGTCAATTAAAGTTTAAAATTTGGGATCCCCAAGATGAAATATCTGTCGAAATGCCAGCTAAAAGTCTGAAAATAAACCTAACAAATGAATTTTTGGACTGTATAGATAAGTTTGAAGGGATAAATTACCGATTGAATTAGTTTGGATTGGAATTTGTGTAATTAAGATTACAAATACATTGGTAGTTGTTACTATCTTTGTTTATTGATTTTAGCAATTAAATAGTATTATAGATATAACTTCGGTTTATAAAATTAAAAGATTATGGCATTAGAAATTACAGATAGCAACTTTGAAGAAGTTGTCTTAAAAGCAGACAAACCAGTATTAATCGATTTTTGGGCAGAGTGGTGTGGTCCTTGCCGTATGGTAGGTCCTGTGGTCGAAGAATTGGCTAAGGATTATGAAGGTAAAGCTGTTGTAGGAAAAGTGAATGTAGATGAAAATCCAGAAATTTCTGTTCGTTATGGAATTCGTAATATTCCAGCTTTATTGTTCTTTAAAAATGGAGAAATCGTTGATAAACAAATTGGGGCTGTTCCAAAATCAGTATTGAACGAGAAATTAGAAAAACAATTAGCATAACTTAGCTAAATAATAAGGAAAAGCCTGAAATATGATATTTCAGGCTTTTTTTATTGTTTAACTTCTTTTTTTTAGATTTTATTCTGTTTTTATTTGATTTCATCTTGTTTTTTGTTTTTTTTAATGCTATTTCTTGTGTTTATTTTATGTTTATGGTGTAATTTACATATTTTATATGTTGTTTTGTGTTTTTATAAAGTGTTTTATTGCTTTTTTTAAATTATTTATGATTTTTTAAATAAAATATTCATTTTAATTTGTGAAAATGAATATTTTTTGCTTCTTTTGAGTATTGAAATTGAGTTTAGAAAATAATTTGTTCCGATTTACTTGATTTCGATATTATTTTTTTTAACTTAATAGTTTGTGAGTTGTTTTTTTGAAAAAAAATAGAGATTGATAAAGATTTTCCCTTTCAAATACCCTAGATTATGCCTCGCGTTGCTCTCCGTAACGCGAGTTTTTTTTTGGATGTAAAAGTAGGGGTAAAACAAAAGCGGCTATCCGAAAGGATAGCCGCTTTATATTATTGACTAAATAAACTGAATTATTCAGCAATTACTTCGAAAGGAACTTGAACTTTCACTTCTTTGTGTAAGTT
>JBMAAL010000151.1:0-7330 GCA_050281725.1 Sphingobacterium sp.
AAAAAAGAACACATCGCTGTTTCTGAAGCAATGAAATTGAACATCCCTACTTTTGCAATGGTAGATACAAACTCTGATCCTTCAAACATTGATTTCCCAATCCCAGCAAATGATGACGCTAGCAAATCTATTAGCTTAATCGCCGGTATCATTGGTCAAGCAATCCAAGAAGGTTTGGACGAGCGCAAACGCGACAAAGAAGAAGAAGCTGAAAAAGATGCTGCTGCTGCTAAAGCAAAAGTTGATAATAGTGATGCTTCAGAAGCTAAACGTCCTCGCAAAGCGAAAGACGGAGAATAATATTTTTATTCCAAACCGGATGGCGTAGCGTTAGTTTCTGGAAAAGTTTACTTTTCTTGAACTAGCCTCTCTGTCCGGTTTTTTGGTTTAACAATACTCGTTTATCAAGAAATGTTAAACTTCATATTAGCTTAACATGTTTTAAGTTAATATTGTACAAATTTCAGTCGTAAATAATAATAAAAAGAAATAAACATGTCAGTACAAATTTCTGCATCAGATGTAAACAAATTGCGTCAACAAACTGGCGCTGGTATGATGGATTGTAAAAAAGCTTTAGTTGAGTCTAATGGTGACTTTGAAGCTGCTGTAGATTACTTGCGTAAAAAAGGCGCTAAAGTAGCTGCTAGCCGTCAAGATCGCGACTCTAACGAAGGTGTTATCATCGCTAAAGCTACTGCTGATGGTAAATCAGGTATCGTAGTTGAAGTTAACTGTGAAACTGACTTCGTAGCTAAAAACGCAGACTTCGTTGCTTTCGCTGAAAAAATTGCAGACGTTGCATTAAACAGTAAACCTGCTTCTTTGGAAGAATTAAAAGGTTTGGAACTTGATGGCAAAAACATCGCTGATTTATTAATCGAGCAAACTGGTGTAATTGGCGAGAAAATTGACGTTTCTAAATACGAAACTATCACTGCTGAAAAAGTTATCGCTTATATTCACGGTAACTACCGTTTAGGTGTATTAGTAGGTCTTTCTGCTGATGCTGCTGGTGCTGAAGAAGCAGGTAAAGATGTAGCAATGCAAATTGCCGCAATGAACCCTATCGCAATTGACAAAGATGGTGTTGATCAAAACACAATCGAGCGTGAAATCGCTATTGCTAAAGAACAAATCATTGCTGAAGGTAAACCTGCTGAAATGGCTGAGAAAATCGCTCAAGGTAAATTGAATAAATTCTTCAAAGATACAACTTTGTTAAACCAAGAATTCGTAAAAGATTCTTCTAAAAACATCGCTCAATTCTTGGATTCAGTTTCCAAAGGATTAACTGTAACTGCTTTCAAACGCGTACAACTAGGCGCATAAGCATAATCCATTCTATTACTAGAATTGGAAATTTTTAAAACAGGAGCTATTCTTCGAGTGGCTCCTGTTTTTGTTTATATCTCTACCTCCATTTATTCCCGAACTATTTTTCACCCCTGGCCTTGGCTTTTATTTTTCCCCAAATTTGTGTAACTTAAGGATACATAAAAACTGGACAGCATATGGGTATGTTAAAGGAAAACGCGTTAAAAGGAAAACGAATTTTGATTACGGGTGGTGGTACAGGCCTCGGGAAAGCCATGACAGATTACTTTCTCGAGCTTGGTGCTTCTTGCCTGATCACGAGCCGTAAAGATGATGTTATACAACATACAGCAAACGAATTGTCGGAAAAACATCAGGCGAAATGTCTTGCAGTAGCTGGAGATGTCCGCAATTATGAGGATGTCGAGCGCGTCGTTTCCTTTGGATATGAACATTTTGGCGGGATAGATATTCTCATAAACAATGCCGCCGGAAATTTTATCTCCCCTACCGAACGTTTAAGCCACCGCGCCTTCGAATCTGTCATTGGTATTGTCCTCCAAGGGAGTATAAACTATACCCTAGCACTTGGAAAGCGATGGATTGAGGCAAATGAACTTAATAAAGCTATACTCAGTATCGTCACAACTTATGCTTGGACGGGGTCGGGCTATGTTGTTCCTTCTGCAACAGCTAAAGCCGGAGTTCTTGCGCTAACCAGATCGCTAGCTGTAGAATGGGGCAAAAAAGGAATAAGGCTCAACGCCATAGCTCCGGGGCCATTCCAAACTTCAGGTGCCATGGAGCGGTTGCTCCCGGGCGAACTAGGCGAACTTCTCTCGCCTACCAAACGTATCCCATTGGGCCGCTTGGGCAAACTGGAGGAACTAGCGAACCTCGCGGCCTATCTGGTATCCGATTACGCCAGTTATATCAATGGTGATGTTATCACGATAGATGGCGGCGAGTGGCTTAAGGGAGCAGGTGAATTCAATGGATTGGATATTATTCCTGAAGATCAATGGGATACTATTGAAAAGATGACCAGAAATGCAAAAAGCACTTGATAATCGTTTAAAATAATGAATGATTTATATTTTATGGTGAATACGCAACTGTATTACAAGCAGATTTAAAAGAGGAAATAGCACGGTCTTTAATCCATTTTTATTAGGTTTGTAGCGATTGTTTTCCAATAGACTCTGTACATATGATGAATTTATCTTTCGAATCTCAAAAAATCAAGCACAAAGAAAAATTAGAACTCAACAAAACGGGTTTTGATTTTGCGTTAGTTTATATATCCGAAGGCACACTCGTATCGAAAGCGAATAATCTAAAATTTTCCAAAGAGAATTTACTTTTTTTGAATAAAGATTTCGAAACACTTGAGACAAAAAAAGATACAACCGCATTTGTACTCTATTTCTCCAACTCTTATTTTAAAGATCTGCACTTTATACAACAAAATTTTAGACTTTCTCACAATCCGGTTGATATCTTCAACTCGAAGACTTTGTTAAATAAGAGCCTATCACTTAAAAAGGAAAATAAAAAACTGATCGAGCGGGTAATTTTGCTAATTCAACAACATGAGAAAGAAGATGAAGCGGCATCAATTTTTATATTCCACCAGACAATGTCCCTTTTCGCTTTAGTAGAAAATATATTGAAGGATTTGGAGCTACCTATTAACGAGTCTTATGAAATGTCTCAAGAGATCGAGCAATACATACAGCAAAATATCTATTTCCCGGATAAATTACAAATTAAGTCGATTGCAGATCAGTTCCAAATTTCAGCAAATTATTTTGGGGCTTTTTTTAAAAAAAGATATTCAAAAAGCTACAAAGTGTATATAGACGATATTCGTATTAAGTTGATTGAGGAGCGATTAGCATCCAATAGATACACGATGAAACAAATTGTAGGAGAACTCGGATTTAATGATGAAAGTCACCTAACCAATTTCTATAAGAAGAAAAGAAATATTACACCCAGCTCTTATAAAAGAGCTAAAAATAGTGCTTAATTGTCGAGTTGGATTACACCATTAAGATCGTGATTTAAAGAGCGTTGAATGGCTTCATCCAAAATAAGAATTTTCTTTCCTTCAAAGGTCGCTGCATCATCACTTTCAAAATTTGAGCTACCGGAATTAAAAGAATCCAATTTCATTGGAAAATAAATTGGATTCTCATCTTCAGCTCGACCAATGGTCAATAAAATATTATAGCCTTGTAGGCGTAAACTCTGTAAAGTCTGATAATTTAAACGCTTGAAGATCATAATTCCTGTTTTTTGATAGAACAAACATATAATTATATTGTTTTACTGCTTTAACCATTTTTTTGATTTTATCCTTCCAAAGGAATCTTCAAATTCCTGATCTCCTAGTGGCACTAGAACAATTGCTTTCACAGATAAATCAAAAACTTTTTTTTACCGGAACTGTTTTACAGATAAATAAAAATTAGCAGGATTATGTCGAAAAAAGAAAGTAAAAATGGGAAAGTCGAAGAAGACTATCCAGATAAAGAGCAGGACCTTGCTTTTAATGAAGAACTTGACAGTTATGAAATGGATGTTGATGACAACGATCCAGACTACGATCACCCAGCTGACTACGATACAGTAGCTGAGGGTGCAATTGATGATGATTCAACATACGATGACTCTAATCCTTTTGTCGGAGATGAGTATGCAACACAAGATGAACTCAAAGAGGAAGATCTAGATAATGCTAACATGCGAATCGAGACTTTTGATCATGAACGTTTATCCCCTTTGGACAAGAAATTAGCCGAGAATGAAGAAGATTTGAGAGATGATCTCGATGAAGAGGGATATCCTAAAAACGACAGGTAGTTTTTCCGAAAATAACATAGTTTTTGAAGGGACCAAAAGGTCCCTTTTCCATTGATTAAAATAAAGACTTTCTTCTCAAAATTACTAAGCATATACTTTTCAATTGGAAACTATAACTCCAATTTTTTATGTAAGTTTACTTTGAAGATTATAATCATATGGAAAGTATATTACCCCTCATCCGGATTGTTGACCTAAAAAAATCATACGGAGAAAAAGAAATATTGAAAGGAATCAACCTCGACATATTCCCTGGTCAAGTTATTGGATATATTGGCCCAAATGGTGCTGGCAAATCCACTACCGTTAAAATATTAACAGGACTTATCGAGGACTTCACAGGCAATGTAGAAATTAATGGCATCAATATTCAAGAAGATCCACTTGCAGTAAAAGCACTATTGGGATATGTTCCCGAAAACGCAGAGTTATATGATGTACTGACTCCCATGGAATACTTGGATTTTGTAGGTAAACTCTATGGAATGGAAGATAAAGTCATTCAAGAACGTTCCTTAAAACTGTTAGCGGCGTTTGGCCTTGAATCTAATGCAAATAATAGGATGGATACATTCTCCAAAGGAATGCGTCAAAAAGTACTTTTGATTTCAGGAATTATTCATAACCCACAAATTATCGTGCTGGATGAACCATTATCTGGACTTGATGCCAACGCTGTTATCTTTGTTAAAGAACTTATCTCATTACTTGCAAAAGAAGGGAAAACAATTTTCTATTGTTCACATATGATGGACGTTGTTGAAAAAGTGTCTGATCGGATCTTACTGATAAACCAGGGGAGTATCATTGCGGATGGTACGATTGAGGAACTAAAAACAGATCCTAACGAATCATTGGAGCATATATTTGCTAAATTAACCAATACGGGCAGCAGCGCATTGGACGCTTCTAATATTATTACAGCAATTCAATAACATGGAAAAATTTATCTTAAAATTTATCCTTCTTTTTCATGGGGTTTGGAAAGGCTTAGGCATCAATTATGAACAGTTTAAGATCATCTTAGAAACCAAAATAATCTTAGATAACCGAAAGCCTATTAGCTTTCGGAAACGTAGCTCGGGAAAATCATCTTCTTCGTCATCGATTTTACAATTCTTATTGTATCTCATCTTTGGCCTGATATTCATGGTAATTATTTTGTCGATTCCAGATAGGTACTTAGCCATTTCGATCATGTTACTCAGTTTCATTAGCATGTTAAGTATTACACTGGTGTCCGATTTTTCGCCCATATTATTAGATACTCGGGATCAGTATATCATTATGCCCAGACCAGTTAATGATAAGACTTTAGCTATTTCCCGAATAACTTTTATTGCAATCAAGCTTTTTAATCAAGTAATTGCGTTAAGCTTACCTGTGCTTATTTATGTATTATTCAATTGGGATATCGTCTCCGTCCTTCTTCTATGTCTGCAGCTTATACTAAGCACATTAATCGCGCTGATATTTGTCAACGGATTTTATCTGATTAGCATCAAATATCTCCCCATACAAAAGTTTAAAGATGTAATTACTTATATACAGATCTGCCTCTCACTGGTTCTTTTCCTATCCTACTATGTTGGCCCTAATTTGATTCAATCTATTGTAGAATCTCATTTAACGATGGAACAACTCAGATTTCTTTGGATATTCCCAAGTACCTGGATTGCATCATTTCAACCATTACTCTTTGGCAACCACAGTGTACATATGGTCATCTTATCAACATTGGGAATACTAACTCCCCTTGCTGGTATTTACGCTTGTACTAAGCTATTTTCACGTGGATTTAATGCGAAAATAGCTGCACTTGCAAGTGCCGATAGCCTTCCAAGTGAAACTTCGCAATTAACTCGAGATAAGCCATCCAAATTACCTCTATATAAAAGGATCTCTTCCAACGTTTGCTCATCCCCGGTTGAAGAGGCTGGATTTGGCATTGTATGGCTGATAAGTTCCAAAACAAGAGAATTTAAGCAACAGCTATACCCTTCGTTGGCTTATTTACCTATTTATTTTGTTTTTTTATTTCTACGTACGGGAGATGATCTCCCAATAGCTGGAAAAATAGCGAAGCTTCGTGATTCAGGCTTGTATATCATTATGTTTTATCTTTCGTTATTAACCATACTAACCGTTTTCCAGCTTATTACGCAAAGTAATAAATACAAAGCGGCCTGGATCTACCATGTGACTCCCATACAAAAACCGGGACAACTGATGACTGGAGTTCTTAAAGCATGTCTTATTAAATATGTTTTACCGTTCAACATTCTGTTTCTTTCCATTTGTGTACCACTATTTGGTCTCAGTTCTATTAATGATCTACTATTATCTTCCGCTATTGGCGGTATCGAAAGTATTCTGATTATGCTTTTTATCGTCAAAAACTATCCGTTTTCGAAGGCTAGTCAATCCAATTCAAAAGCAATAACTAATCTACTGATATTAGGTCTATTGGGTATTTTGGGATACTTACATAAAACCATTTTCCACTATGAAACGCTAATTTGGATCTTAGCTGGACTTGCATGGTTCATTTTCTTTTTAATGCTGAAGTACTTACAGAGAGAAGACTGGAAAGGCCTAGCTTACGACGACAATTGATTAAACAGATAAAAAAGCTCCATAATGGAGCTTTTTTATCAAATTCTTCAAAATCTAAGCACAAAATATCTTCACGCTTTTCTTTATCCGGTTATCTTTTATTTATCCGTCCTTTAAACCGGCTAATACCATCCATCAAAACTTCTACGATTATTCTTCCTGAAGGTAGATGACTCACATCATAATTCAGGACAGCCTGTTGAATGGATTTGTATTCGTGTTTTTGCCACAAAACGCCATCAACCATAAAAAGCACAGTCATCTCACTCGGTTTATTGGACACTACGCTTAGTTGAGTCTTATCCACAACCGACCTTGGATAAAGCGAGAAGGCATATTGCGTTGAGCTTGCACCGGTTTCCAATCCACGTTTAGCATGGAAACTAAACATTTCGCCATTTCCACAATCGCTTTCAAAAGCATGAATAAGGTTTCCTTTCAAATCGAAGATTCGTAAATGGCCATCACCATTTTCAGGTTGTGCCCAAAACTGCAGTCCGTTACCTGCGGTATCAACCAAAGAGAGTGA
>JBMAAL010000152.1:0-7031 GCA_050281725.1 Sphingobacterium sp.
AATGATATTTGTTTAAATTTAGATGTAAAAAAGTCAACTATTAGCATGTTAAAACAAACATTACAACAAAAGCTATTACAGAAATTGTCCCCGCAGCAAATACAATTTATAAAATTGTTGCAGGTTCCGACTGTTTCATTAGATGCGAGAATCAAGGAAGAATTAGAAGAAAACCCTGCGTTAGAAGATGGTAGCTTGACTAATATGACCGATCCTATAGAAGAATACCCCGATAAAGATCCTGACGACAATTTTGACAATGAAGACGGATTCGACTCAGAAGACTTTAGTTTAGAAGACTATATCCAGGAAGATGATTTCAAAGATTATGGCAATGGATATGACTACGGAGATGACGATGACGACAGAAAAGAAATGCCTGTTGCAATTCAGCACTCCTTTTATGAGCAGTTACAACAACAATTAGACCTTTTAGCTTTAGATGACAAGCACTTTTTAATTGGCCAACAAATTATTGGCAGTCTAGACGACGACGGCTATTTACGCCGGCCCATCATCAATCTTGTCGACGACCTCGCTTTTGGCCAAAATGTAATGACCGATGAACAGGAAGTATTGGATATGCTAAAGGTAATTCAAGATTTTGAGCCTGCAGGGATTGGAGCACGAGATCTGCAAGAGTGCCTATTGATCCAATTACAAAAAAAAGACACACAAAATCCCACAATCAAACTCGCTATTAAAGTCGTAGCGAATTACCTGGAAGAATTCACTAAAAAGCATTATGATAAATTAGAAAAATCTTTAGGCGTTTCATCAGAGGATTTAAAAAATGTAGTCAACGAAATCCTAAAACTTAATCCAAAACCAGGAGATTCTGGCGCAGTCGCAGGCAAACAATTACATATTATCCCGGATTTCCATATCAGCAATAATGATGGAACACTGCATTTGACTTTAAATGGCCGAAATGCACCTGAGCTCCGCATAAGTCGTGATTACCAACACATGTTTGAACACTACGAGAAATCAGATCAAAAGGATAAAAAAATGAAAGAGGCTGTGCAATTCGTCAAACAAAAACTTGACTCAGCCAAATGGTTTATTGATGCAATAAAACAGCGTCAACAAACCTTACTAAAAACAATGAATGCAATCATGGAATACCAATATGATTATTTCCTCACTGGTGATGATCGTAAGTTAAAACCCATGATATTAAAAGACATCGCCGACAAAATCGATATGGACATATCAACTGTGTCGCGGGTAGCAAATTCAAAATACGTACAAACAGAATTTGGAACATTCCTCTTAAAATCATTTTTCTCTGAAGCTATCCAAACGGATTCTGGTGAAGAAGTATCCAATAAAGAGGTTAAGAAAATATTAGAGGAGTGCATCGCAAAAGAAAACAAACGGAAGCCCTTGGCTGACGAGAAACTAACTGAGATTCTAAAAGAAAAAGGCTATAATATTGCGCGGCGAACGGTTGCAAAATATCGGGAAGCATTGAATATTCCTGTAGCAAGATTGCGAAAAGAGCTCTAAGAGCTCTTTTTGTTTTCCCCACAGACCAAATCCAAATTAAGAATAGTATCTTTGTGCTGTATTAAAATAAGCATTAAAGAATGAGCAAAGTAAAAGTTGGAGTTGTACAGATGAGCTGTACCGCAAGCAAACAAGAGAATCTCGAAAAAGCTATCGCTAAAGTAAAAGAAGCCGCTGCAAAAGGTGCGCAAATTGTGTGTCTGCAAGAACTATTTACCTCTTTATATTTCTGCGATGTGGAAGATTATGACAATTTCGCACTGGCTGAAGCCATTCCGGGTCCATCGACGGACGCACTATCGGCTGTTGCTAAAGAAGCAGGTGTCGTAATTATCGCTTCATTATTTGAAAAAAGAGCAGAAGGACTGTACCATAATACAACCGCTGTATTAGATGCTGACGGTTCCTATTTAGGAAAATATCGCAAAATGCATATTCCAGATGACCCTGCGTTTTACGAAAAATTCTATTTTACACCAGGCGATTTAGGCTACAAAGTATTCAAAACAAAATTTGGAAGAATAGGCATTTTAATTTGCTGGGATCAATGGTATCCTGAAGCATCTCGAATTACCGCATTGATGGGTGCCGAAATCTTATTCTACCCCACTGCTATCGGATGGGCAACAGATCAAGATGAGGAAACCAACAAAGATCAATATAATGCATGGCAAACAATACAACGCTCCCACGCCGTTGCAAATGGCGTTCCAGTTGTATCCGTTAACCGTGTGGGATTTGAACAAAATGGTACAATGAAATTCTGGGGTGGAAGCTTCGTAACGAATGGACAGGGCAAATTATTGTACCTTGCTTCACATGACAAAGAAGAAATTGAGGTCGTCGAACTGGATTTAAATGAATCGGACTATTTCAGAAAACATTGGCCATTTTTGAGAGATCGAAGAATCGAAACATACGCACCGATCACCAAACGTTTTATTGACGAAGACTAATATTGGATATGCTAGCCATTTCAGTTTCGAATGCACACCACTGTGCTGAAACAAACTGAAATGGCTTTTTTTAATCCCGCTAAAATAAGTATGGAACAAGAAAAAACATTCACACTGGACTATTTTGACAATTCCCCAAAACAACAGGGCTTCTCATTTCCCGCAGAATGGGCAAAGCAAGAAGCCTTATGGCTGAGCTGGCCACATAAAGAGGAATCTTGGCCCGGGAAGATCGAAACAATATACAAACCCTATTGCGAATTTATTAAAGCCGTAGCAGCAGGGCAAAAAGTAAGGATTAACGTCGCTAATGAGGAAATGCAAAATTTTGCTATTACTTCGCTCAAAGAAGTGACAACAGATTTTAGCAATATCGAATTCTACCTTAATCCGACTAACGATGCTTGGTGTAGAGACCACGGACCCGCTTTTATTATTAATCAGGCAACAAATCAAAAAGCAGTAGTCGACTGGCGCTATAATGCCTGGGGTGGAAAATACCCTCCTTTCGACCTGGACGACATTGTTCCCACACGTATTGCCACAGCATTCAACCTTCCTTTATTTGTCCCTGATATCGTCATGGAAGGCGGTTCAGTTGAGTTTAATGGCGCAGGAACAATCATGACAACAACTGCTTGTCTATTGAATAAAAACCGAAATCCGCACCTGACAAAAGAACAGATAGAAACTTATTTAAAAGAATTTTACGGTCAGGAGCAAGTTTTATGGCTTGGCGATGGTATCGTGGGAGACGATACAGATGGACACATTGACGATATCACGCGTTTTATCAACGAAAACACCGTCTTAACCGTTGTCGAGGAAGATCCAACGGATGAAAACTACGAGATACTTCAAGAAAATCTAGAAACACTTCGTTCATTTAGACTCTTAAATGGAGAACCTCTACATATCATTGAGCTCCCAATGCCAGCACCGGTCATCTATGACGAAACAAGATTGCCTGCTTCTTATGCTAATTTCTACATTGCAAACGATGTCGTTGTTGTACCGATCTTCAACGATAAAAATGACCAAAGAGCACTGGATATTATCCAAGGCTGTTTCCCTACACGTAAAGTCATCGGAATAAATTCCGTGGACATTATTTGGGGGCTGGGAAGTTTCCACTGTTTAAGCCAGCAAGAGCCGGCACTGAGTTAAAAAAACTAGCCATAGAAGAAATGTTCCCAAAAAGTTAAACACTCTTTTAGGAACATTTTTTATGATAAAAATACGAGCACAGTTTTGAGTTCTTGTTAAGCTTTGTTAAACAACAATGACGTTTACCCCGGCTTTTTCTAACGATTCCACAAAGCTTGTATTTACTTTGTCATCGGTAATTAATATATCAATTTTATCAAAACCACAAATTCGTCCGAAACTTCTTCTTCCAAATTTGGAAGAATCTGCAAGTACAACAACTTTTTGAGCCGTATCGATCATAATGCGATTTAATTGGGCTTCCTGCGCACTTGACGTTGATACTCCGTATTCCAGGTCAATCCCGTCCACACCTAAAAACAATTTACTACAATAAAAATCCTGTAATAAATTTTCTGCATACTTTCCCGTTACGGATGTTGAAGTCTTGCGAAGCGTTCCGCCCATCTGCATGATTTCAACCGAAGGATATTTGATCAATTCCATTGCAACATTCAATGCCGAAGTCACTACAGTGATATTTCCTTTAGGAACGATCTGCTTAGCTAACGACTGCATGGTCGTTCCTGAAGCTATAATAATGGAATCATTTTCCTCAATCATTTCAGCCGCTTTTTTCCCGATCCTACTTTTATCATCCGAACGAAGTTTCTCTTTTTCAAATACTGTACGATCAGTCGTATAAGGATTATATTGTGTTGCCCCGCCATGCGTTCTAAACAGCAATCCACTATCTTCCAACAAGGTCAAATCCTTCCGAATGGTTACAGAGGAAACGCCCAATTCCTCACATAGATCAATTACCTGAACTACGCCGACTTCCTTTAATTGTTTTAAGATATATTGATGTCTCTCTACATTTGTCATGGCTCTATTATAATATGCTGTTAAAATACTAAATCTATTATCGGTTTTTTTAAAGGAAAATGCCAATATCTGGCAAATATTCCCCGATATCGGTAAATTCCCACAAATATGACCCTCTACTTAAATTTCCCATAGTAGAATTGATGTTAAAATAATGAAATTATTTAATTTTTTCACCTTGGCAGTCATAAATTCATTTTTCTTTTTAAAATAAAAAATGAATTAAAATTGTAAAGGATCAGGTAGTAGGAATTGATATCCCAGCTCCTCTTGGAGTAATTCGCCCCTAACTATTTTTTGAATCGTATTCGTTGCTTCGAATGAAAGTGGTAAAATATAGCCATGTTTTTTTGCCGACGCTAGAATAACATCCTTTTTTTTAGGATGTAAGGGAGCAACAACATTGTATACAGTATGTTTAAGCACATTGCAAGATGCCGCCTCTAACAGTCTGATGACATCATCGATATGAACAAAATTGGCCGGCTGTTCACCCGTCGCACAAATACGTTCGGAAAAATATTTGGCAAAAACACGATTTTTACCAAACAAACCTCCTAATCGATAAATTATGGTATCAGCCAATCCCAACATGCATGCTTCAGCAAACAACAGTTTTGATGAGAGCTCGGTTGTATCTGCATAGGATTCATCAAATACAGCATCTTTGTCCGGATAAATTCCAATAGAGCTCAGAAAGACTTGTTTCTTCCAAGTAATGTGCCTGTAAAATGATTTAATATTCGAAAATCTATTTTCAATAATCGCCACGCTATTTTTCTGACTTGCCGGTATACTATTTAATACGAAGTCAAATTGAGTAGGTAAATCTATCCTTGCTGGAAAGTTTTCATAATCAAAGTCTAGAATAAATGAAAAAATACCATCGGCATTAAGCCGATGGTATTTTTCAGATGTTGTCGTACTAGCCCAAACCTCATGGCCTTGATGCTTCATATATAGCGCAAAAGATTCTGCAAGCCAACCACATCCCAAAATGAGTATCCTCATAGTACGATAAGACTATTAATAGGCTTTTGCAAAGAGTACACGACGAGTTGAAGGCTTCCCAGTAAAGATACAAACACCTTCCTCTTCCTTTGCATCCAAAGGAATACAACGAATTGTTGCCTTAGTTTCTTCTTTTACGCGTTTTTCCGTTTCTGTTGTTCCATCCCAATGACAAGAGATAAAACCACCCTTACCTTCCAGTACTTCTTTAAACTCATCGTAAGAATTCACTTCAGTAAAATGCGATGTTCTGAAATTTAATGCTTTTTGGTATATATTTTCTTGTATAATATCTAGCAATTGTACAATAGTACCAGCCAAGCCCTCCTGGGCAACCGTTTCCTTCGTTTGGGTATCGCGACGCGCTAATTCTACCGTACCATTTTGCATATCTCTTGCCCCGACTGCGACACGTACAGGAACACCTTTTAACTCCCATTCTGCAAATTTAAAGCCCGGACGTTGCGTGTCCCGATCGTCGTATTTTACCGATATATCGTTCACCCTTAATTCTTTTGTCAACTGACTCACGAATTCATCGATCTGCGCTTTTTCTGCATCAGTTTTAAAAATCGGAACGATGACAACTTGAATTGGTGCCAATTTCGGTGGCAATACCAATCCTTGATCATCTGAGTGCGCCATAATCAATGCACCCATCAAACGTGTAGAAACACCCCAGGAAGTAGCCCAAACATGCTCCAATTTTCCTTCTTTAGACGTAAATTTCACGTCAAACGCCTTTGCAAAGTTTTGGCCAAGAAAATGAGAGGTTCCTGCTTGCAATGCTTTTCCATCTTGCATCAACGCTTCAATACAATACGTATCCAAGGCACCGGCAAAACGTTCGTTCTCTGTTTTTCTACCACGTACAACAGGTACCGCTAAAATATTCTCAGCAAATTCGGCATACACATCAAGCATACGTTCTGTTTCCTCAATAGCCTCTTCTCTTGTTGCGTGAGCTGTATGGCCCTCCTGCCATAAAAACTCTGCAGTACGCAAGAAAAGACGTGTACGCATTTCCCATCGTACGACGTTGGCCCATTGGTTGACCAAAATTGGAAGATCACGATAAGATTCAATCCAACCACGGTAGGTATTCCATATAATCGTCTCAGAAGTCGGACGTACGATTAGCTCTTCCTCCAATTTCGCCTCTTCATCCACGACGATCTTACCTGTACCATCGTTTTTTAATCTATAATGAGTTACTACCGCACATTCGGTAGCGAAGCCTTCCACATGCGCTGCTTCTTTAGAAAAAAACGATTTGGGAATGAATAAAGGGAAATAAGCGTTGCTATGACCAGTTTCTTTAAATCTTTTATCTAAGATTGCTTGCATTCTTTCCCAGATAGCATATCCGTAGGGTTTAATTACCATACAGCCTCGTACAGCTGAATTTTCAGCTAGATCAGCTTTGATCACAAGCTCGTTATACCATTGCGAATAATCTTCAGCACGACTTGTTATTCCTTTACTCATATGAAATTGATAAATTATTGTAACATTATT
>JBMAAL010000153.1:0-6967 GCA_050281725.1 Sphingobacterium sp.
TCCCACTCACCTTCAAACCCCGGAAATCTCAAATTGGGAACGTTACCTACTTTTAATGTTTTAGTTGTCATCTTGATACTTTAATTTTTGTTAGTATAAACATTAAGGATTAAAAAAATTAAAAGACAAGGCCTAGTTCCTTGAGATAAACATCAATTTCCTGATCCAATTGGGCACGTTTGGCTTCTAAGGATTTGATTTCCTGCATTACGACCTGAATATCGATTTCTTCTTCGGATTCGAATGTATCTACATAGCGTGGGATATTGAGGTTGTAATCGTTTTCAGCTACTTCTTTTAAACTTGCAAGATGACTATACTTATCAATTGCGACTCTGTTACGGTATGTATCTACGATTTTATTAATATGCTCTTCTCTGAGCATATTTTGATTCTTTACTTTTTCGAATTCCTTACTAGCATCTATAAAAAGAATATCGTCTGGGGTTTCTCTACACTTTTTGAATACCAAAATACAAGTAGGAATACTTGTACCATAGAAAATATTAGCTGGTAGACCTATTACAGCATCTAAATAATTTTTCTGTTCGATTAGGTATTTCCGAATGTGTAATTCCGCTGCACCACGGAATAAAACACCATGTGGCAGTACAATTGCCATAGTACCATTCTCGGCAAGATGATAGATCATGTGTTGGACAAAGGCAAAGTCCGCCTTGCTTGAAGGTGCTAATTTCCCATATTGACTAAATCGGTCATCATTGAGGAACAATGGATTGGCACTCCAGTTTGCAGAGAACGGTGGATTTGCCACTATTGCCTCAAAAGGCATATCATTTAAATGTTGTGGATGTTCCAGTGTATCCTCTTGTTTGATGTCGAACTTAAGATAATGTACACCGTGGAGTATCATATTCATCCGAGCAAGATTGTACGTAGTGCGATTCATCTCTTGCCCATAGAAATTATTAACGTCTTTTACTTCACGAGCAACACGCAAAAGGAGGGAGCCGGAACCACATGTTGGGTCATAAACAGATTTTAGCCTGTTCTTACCTGTAGTAACGATTTTCGCAAGAATTTTAGAAACTTCTTGGGGTGTATAAAACTCACCAGCTTTTTTACCCGCCCCACTAGCAAATTGACCAATTAAGTATTCGTAGGCATCACCTAAAACATCTAATTCTGTATGTTCTAACTTGAAATCAATTTCGTCTAAATGTACCAATACCTTAGCAATAATTGCATTTCTTGCCTCAGCTGTTTTGCCCAACTTTGTACTATTGAGATCCATGTCTTCAAAAAGGTTATCAAAGTCTTCTTCGCTTTGTGTACCCATCGTACTTAGTTGGACATTTGTTAAGATCTTTTGTAGATCCTCCAAAATAAACGTATTGGATCCACTGCTTCCTCGTTTCGCTATTTCGCTAAATAGTTCAGAAGGTTTAAGAAAATATCCTAGCGTTTCGAGAGCTTCTTCTTTAATGGCTTCTATATATTCTTGACCCTTTTGAGTATTTTCCTTTATATCTCTGAATTGGATATTGTCCTGCTCCAAAATAGAATTTGCGTAAATTTCCATTTTTTCCGCTAGGTACTTATAGAAGATAAATCCTAGGATATAATCACGAAACTCATCTGCGTTCATTTTTCCGCGCAAAGTATTGGCAATATTCCAGAGCTGCTGCTCTAATATTTTCTTTTGATCTTCAGACATTTAAAATAGCGTTATTGATTGAGGATATGGAATCCTTAAGAATTCACTAAAATAGTAGTTTTTTATTTTAGAAGCCTATGTTTAATCTGAAAAATTTAAAAAAGATCTCTGTACAATGATTTATTACGCCAGGTCTTTCTGTCTTCGATTTTTTATTTAATATTTATTTGGATTATCAGACCTTAATCTAATTTATTCCAAATCTAGTGACCCTTTGATGAAGGTAATGATGTTTATCTGTTAGATTATCATATGTAATTAAAGTTACTCGTTTGTCCCCATAAATTAGCCCTTTACTAATAAGATCCAAATTTTCCTTTCGGTCTTCTTCTCTTCCCATTAAAAGATTTAAGTTAAAATCATGTGAAAATGTGCTAATACCTTCTTGTTGTATGCGTTTTGACATTTCTTCATAATTCTCTGTTGATGAGAAATAATTATTGTACTTAATACCAACTTGATTGAAGTATTTTTGTACACTTTTTAAAATCCTGGACGTCCATATAGCAATAAGAAATAAAATTTTATTTCTTATTGCTATATGTTAATACATGGAAAAAAGGTAAATTGTAACGTCATATTAATTCAATCTACACCTAAAAGGGGGATTGTGAAAACTAAACAACAACCAAATTATGGAAAAAAAAACAAAAGGAGCATGGTTAATTCATCATACTAATAAACTACAATCTGTAACAAATCAAGTTGGTTTCGAGAAAACATTTCTTGCAGGAAAAGCTGGAATTTTGCTGTCAGCCATATCTGCAAACGAAGAGTTGACTATCAATAATGATAGATTGGAAGTCCTAGCACAAGCCGCTAATATTAATACGACTTTTGAGCTACCCACGCTTGTAACATTATTAGAGAAGCAAGAGTTAATAGATGTCTCAAAGGGAGGGATTGCTATTTTAGGTGTTACCACAAGTAGTACTTTACAGCATACTTCCGATATATTTGACAACTCTAAACCGAAACCCAATGAGCTTGCCGTTCTCAATTTGGCTGAAAGAGCATCAATTGCCCCTGTTCTAATGAAAGAAGTATCTGAAGAATTAGCGGATACATATGAGCTTACTAGGGAAGAATTGAAACAGATATTTTATGACTCTCAGTCAATAGGTTTTGTCGACTCAGAAAAAATTACAGAAACTGATACACTTCTTTTTAATGGAAATTTGTTCAGACGAGATACTACAGCGAAAGTAAAGAAAGTTTTGGACACGCTTAAGTCAGATGAACAGGAAAAGCTCAACGAATTGACTGAAATGTTGAAAAGAAAAGCGTGCGTAGTAGTTGAGGAGGTGGAAAAGCTGCTTGGAAAAAGTCTATTCGAAAGAGTAACAGCAATCGGTTTATTTGATATAAGTGTCGTAAGTAATTCTAGAGAAAATGCAGGTTTTCTAACATTACCATCTGCATTTTCCAAGTACAGTGATTCAATGGTAGATGATGCTTTCGATTTGGCTAAGGCTTTTTTAAGCTCAATTACTTATGGAATGACTAAAAGTTCGCATATTAGAGGTCAAATAAGTTTTGTAGAATTATTACTTAAAACCTTGGTACGAGGAGAATGGGTGGGACCAGTTCAAGCAATTGCAGAAGACTACAAAATTTTAGAATTTAAAGGTGTAGTAAAGGTTCAACATGGAACTAAAAATGGACGCTCAGGACCAATGTTAAAATTGCTGAAAAAAGAAGTGGGAGAACTGGCTTTGCAGGCGATTATGCAAGGTGATGTGAGTGAACACTCTTTGACAGCATTGCCTACTGCTACGGTAACAAAATTTGAAGGTCCAGAATTAAATAGAGAGAAGATACGTCGAAAGCAAACTACAGTAAGCCCTAAAACTACAAATGATATGCTTTCAATTCTTCGGACAGGAGGAAAAATATGAGTAAAACAGGAGAACCGATGCCTAAAGGGTATAAAATGGAAGAGCTTTTAAGGAGATATTTCCTTAAATCAGGGTATTATGTTATAAGGGGCGTTCCTTTTATTTATGAAGGATTTGATGTTACAGATATAGATGTATGGCTTTATAGCAGAACGTCTTCAGTATCACGCGAAATAACGCTAGTTGACTCTAAAAATAAAAAAACCCCTCAAGCAATAGAACGAATTTTTTGGGTACAGGGGTTAAAAACTGCTACTAAAGCTACAAATGCTATTGTTGCTACTACTGATAGAAGGCCAGAGGTCAAGGATTTTGGTAGAGAATTAGGTATAGTTGTGCTTGATGGGAATTTTTTGCAAAGATTAACATCTACCTCGGACATTACCATAAATGAGAGGATTTCGGATGAAGAATTTTTTAACAAGATAAATGAATATTCGCTAAACAAATTGGATGGAGATTGGAAAGGTCGCATTAAACATTGCAAAAGTCTACTATCAAATACACTTTCATTTGATAGTTGTAATGAATGGTTAGCTCACGCAAAGTTTTTTGCGGAGCAATCCATTACAAAAGAAATTCAACGGCAGTTAGCTTTACGTTGTTTATATCTAGTATGTTCATTTATTGCGATAGCTATAGATTATTGTATGAAAGAGATTTCATTTTTGGAAACGGCAGAGCGGAGTAAAATGATAAAAGAAGGATTTACGTATGGATCTCGAGGTACATTAGGTATAAAAAAGATTCTTGATGTTGCGATAGGTCTTGTGGAAGAAAATATTAATGATGGGGCTGCAATAGGTCGTAAAGTTAGAACTAATGTAGAGAAACAACTGTCGGAACTCAATACAGCTATTTTGGGAGAATATTTTTCTAAAAACGAAGTTGCCAAAAGTTTATTTTCCGTCGGTAGAGAATTTGAACATATAGCAATGAGTCGTGAATTTACACATCATGGATATGCGAGTGTTGAGTTAAGAAGCATGTTGTTCTGTCTTCTGGATTATTGGAAATTTGACAGACGACTATTCGCTATATCTTCCCCTTGAATTTAAGAACCGATTACAATTAATTGTATCTATATCATTAAATATCTTAAGTGAGGCATTTTTTTATTGATGCCTCATTTATATACTTAGATCGTTTGAAATCGCTTCAATTATTGCGTTTCGATAAGTCTTGAATAACTTCAGTACTGTTGTTATTCATAACACGAAGATACGAACATTAACATTAAAGAATTGCAATTTGCTCCATCATTAAACATCTTACTTTTCTTCAATAATGCTATCTGATTTGCGAATTATTACTAATAATGTAGTGACCATATTACAAAGTTTAATTACATCTTTATTGCTAATTATAGAAGTTTGACTATGGGCTATTTCGTTTCGAATAACTTCTAGCGTTTCCATCAGATTTTTTAAATTTTTCTTTGACAGAGCAAATGTTTCGAGAAATGATTGACAATTCATAAGAATCATCTTTTTATCACATAATTGCAAACACTCCAATAGAGTTAATGCATCATTATCGCCCTGTCTTTTTCTGAAAATTTCTTTTGCAGTTTCAAGCCGTTTTTCACCTAAGATATCTTCCCACTTGTTTTCCTGGAAATTGTTTGTAATCCAATAATTTAAGTGTAACTCAAACATCGAAATTATACTAAATATATAAATCCGACTAATAGGCTTGTTAAAGTCTGCTTTTGTGATAATGCCAATGACGTATTGATCTTTGACAAATAGCACAGGTTCAGTTTTAAATAATATAAAGATCTCTCCTAAAGTTTGATCGGGAGATACTAACATATTTTCAGAAAAGCCGTTTATAGGAATCGAAGAACGGTGTAATATTTCCTCTGTATGTATAAAACCGACATTTTCCTCTGAGTCGTCAGTAATCCCAATATAATCATAATCCCTTTCTTTCATAAGTCTAATTGCCATCTCTGGATCAACACTCTTATGGGTAGATAGCAAATTTTCATAAATGAGATTAACAGTAAATTTGTTTAGGATGTTTCTTTCGATGTCTACTATACTTGTATTCTTTCTTCTCGATTTGTTTGATTTAGAATACCATAATTCATATCCCATATGTTCTGAGTTTTAATTTAGAGTATTTCTTTATTTCTTGAAAATTCACGTTCCTATGGCTCATACTTTTTTAAATTACAATTTAAATCGATGTACGGCCAAAAATTAGTTTATTGGTTTCCCCCAATTTTCAACTCCTCATTCTCCTTAATCGTAATTCCATTTTTATCTTTCCAGGCTGTGCGACCATTAACGGAGTATCCAAGTATAACAGCACCGGCGGTTGAAGGACTTGAAAATTCGTAATTCTCATTGAATATATTTTTTCCATCCTTTAGAATTACAATTTCTTTCTCTAGAAGGGTGTTTCTCAGGTTTCCATAAGTACCAGAAAGCGCTTTATATTGCTTTTTACTCATTTCACTTCCTTTTAACACTTCAATACCATTTGATGTTAATACCGCTTTGGCAGTAACTCCGCTCATTGATAGGGAATATTCTACCGATGGTAAATGAGATTTTTTATCAAGGCGATCATCGTGAGTTAATACAGAATAACCTAAGGTTGGTAATACGATCTGCATATTGTCGAAATAAGTATCCATTTCGTCTCTCACCATTATAGGAAGATTTACGGTTGTGCCGACGGTCTTATTTGTTAAGCGGTATTCACTTGATTTGCTAATCCTTGAGATGGTCTTTTGCTCCAAATACTTAGTATGTGATACTGTGAGGTTTTCATCTTTTGAACAGAAGCACACTATCAATTCAAATGATTGATCGGTATTCCTAAAATGTTGCCCAATTCTATCTGCTAAAGAATTTGCTTCTCCGACGTAGACCAGTTTATCATCAGGATTCTCATCGTTTTGGCCGAATAGAAAATAGATTCCTGGTTTCTTTAGCTCTGGTAGTTCTTTGGCTTCCAAAAATAGGTTTCTTGGTATTTTGATAGCTTGGCCAGTCCAATTGGACATGTATGAAAAAATTATCCCCTCGGGATTTCCAGTAGCTAGATAGTTGGTTACGGTTATTCCTCTTTTATTCATGTTTTCCAAATCAATCTTCCCCCTTCTTTTTAATTGGATACGCAGTTACAAATTTTTTAATCAATTCTCCTGTTTTTCTCCCTGTAGCTTTTTCAATTAGGATAAGTTCATAAGGCTCTGGTGAACCACCGTTGTAATATATGTCAGTTAGTCTCTTCTTTTCGATTCCTGTTTTTTTCAAAATAAAATCAAAGCCGTTCTGACCTTCAACCTCAATCTCATTTCTCATGAAAATACCAAAGTTGCTTCTTTCTTCAATTTCTTCTCCAGTCTTTAGCTCTAAATTTCTATGTGTATATA
>JBMAAL010000154.1:0-6946 GCA_050281725.1 Sphingobacterium sp.
TAAAATACTATTAACTTTGTATAAATTATTTAGACGACGTTGGAAAAATTTAATATAGATAAAATACGTGCCGATTTCCCGATTCTGAAGAGAGAGGTGAATGGTAAACCACTGGTTTATTTGGATAACGGCGCAACAACACAAAAACCGAGTTCTGTTATAAATTCGATTGTACATTATTATACAGATATGAATAGTAATGTGCATCGGGGCGTACACTATCTTAGTCAGATATCGACGGACGCTTTTGAGGTGACTCGAAAAAAAGTTCAGGCTTTCATCCATGCTGCTGAAGATAAGGAAATCATTATCACCAAAGGAACAACAGATGGAATTAATCTGATTGCAACTTGTTATGGCGGAGCTTTTATTCACGAAGGTGATGAGATTATTATCTCAGCGATGGAACACCATTCCAATATTGTGCCTTGGCAGATGCTCTGTGATGAAAAGGGCTGCAAAATTCGGGTCATTCCGATGAATGATAAAGGTGAGCTTGATATGGATGCCTACAGCAATTTGTTTAATGAGAAAACCAAATTAGTTGCTGTAACCTATGTCTCAAACTCCCTTGGGACAATCAATCCTGTGCGTGAGATGATTTCAATTGCTCACCAACATGGTGCCGTTGTTTTAGTCGATGCAGCGCAGGCTGTTCAACATATACAGATTGATGTTCAGAAACTTGATGTAGATTTTCTGGTGTTTTCCGGACATAAAATGTACGGTCCTACAGGTGTAGGCGTCTTATATGGTAAAGAGGAGTTATTGAACGCGATGCCACCTTATCAAGGTGGTGGAGATATGATTAAAGAGGTTACTTTTGAAAAAACGACCTATAATGAATTGCCTTTTAAATTTGAGGCGGGCACGCCTAATATTGAAGCCGGTATCTGTTTGAATGAGGCCATCGATTATATCAATTCAATAGGTCTGGAAAATATCGAGGCCTACGAACATGATTTGTTGCAGTACGCTACGGAGAAGTTGGCTGAAATTCCGGGCATGCGGTTTATTGGAACGGCCGAGCAGAAATGTTCCGTTATTTCATTTGTAATTGATGGCACGCATCCTTACGACGTAGGTGTGATCTTGGATAAATTGGGGATCGCTGTACGTACAGGCCACCATTGTGCCCAACCTGTCATGGATAGGTTCGGCATCCCGGGAACTATTCGTGCTTCTTTAGCCGTATATAATACAAAAGAGGAAATAGATGTTTTGGTCGCCGGTATCCAACGCGCGGTCAATATGTTGGTTTAATAAAAAATAGGTATGACCATTAATGAAATACAGGATGAATTAATTGAGGATTTTGCTTTCTTTACGGATTGGATGGAAAAATATGAGTACATCATCCAGCTGGGAAAAGAAGTGCCTCTAATTGATGAACAATACAAAACAGATGAATATATCATCAAAGGATGTCAGTCCAAAGTATGGCTTTTCCCGGAAATAAAGGATGGAAAAGTGTATTTTACGGCAGATAGTGATGCGATTATCACAAAAGGCTTGGTGAGTTTAATGGTCAAAGTACTATCTGGACATACCGCCAAGGAAATCGTTGATGCCGATCTATATTTTGTGGATAAAATAGGGCTAAAAGAACATTTGTCACCCACTCGGGCAAATGGCTTGTTATCCATGATTAAGCAAATGAAATTATACGCTCTGGCGTTGCAAGTGAAAGCATAAAAAGGGGATTATTCATCCCCTTTTTTCTTACTACTATTTTTAAATGACTGTTCCCCTCAGCTTGAGATTTATTTTGAAATTATCCAATGAGCTCCTGGATAATGATCTTTTTCATTCTCATGAGCGCTTCATTTGCCCCCGGTCGCTGTAGTAATGTTGCAATTTGTTCGGGTACGATCTGCCAGCTTACACCGAATTCGTCTTTGCACCAGCCACACATGCTCTCTTTGCCTTTCTTCGTGATCGTATTCCAGAAATAATCAATTTCCTGCTGATCTTTACATAAAATAGTGAGTGAAATGCCTTCGTTAAAAGTGAAATTTTGTGAAACTCCGCTATCCATTGCCATGAGTGTAAAATCCCGCACTAAAAATTGGGTATGTTGGATTGATCCGGTATATTCACCTTCTGTGTATTTCATGATCCCATTGCTTCGAAAATCATGAAATAATTCTGCATAAAATGCTAGCGCTTGTTCGCAATTCCCTTGTTGCTCTCCGCAATACATTAGAGTCGGTACAATTGCCTGTTGGTTGGTATCGCTCAGTTTACCGAGGTATAATTGCCAATTTACGCCAAACTTGTCGGCCAGCCAGCCGTAGTAAGGGCTCCAAGGGTAGGAGTTTAAAGGCATTAAGGTGTTGCCGTCCACAGCAAGTGAATTCCAGATACGATCAATTTCCTCTTTGCTTTCGCAAATGACCATAAATGATATGGATGGGTTGGGTTTGAATATAGGGCCTCCGTTTATTCCAATAAATTTCACACCGCTTAGGACAGCTTCAACAACGATGGGAGAGCTGTTGCTAATACGGCTTCCAGGGAAGGTACCAGCGTAAAGATCAAAGGCTTCCTTCGCGTTTTGATCGAACCAAATGGATGGGATAATTGAATTATTCATCTTTTTTTTGTTTTAGCGTTTACCTATTTGTATTTGTCGTTCAGGCCCTTTTTAGCGAGGACCAACGGCTTAATTTTTTCAATACGGGATTGTTTCGTTTTTTCTTGCTTGGCCTCATCGATGTACTCGATGTATTCTTTCTGTTTTCCTGGTGTTAAAGCCTGGAAACTTTCTGCGAAGGTCGGATTCGTCTGCAGAGCTTCGAATAATAGACCAGCAGGGGCCCTCATTGGAGATTTAGTTGGCTTGAGCTCTTTTCCTTCGTCAATGGTTTGGATGGATTCTTGGATATATGCGGCTATTTTTTCGGCATTCATATCCTTAACGTCTTCAAAGCGCCATTGCCGTAATGCTTTCGTTTTTCCTTCGGAGGCACTGATGAGATGTTTATCCCGATCGGCTAAGAATACACCATTATAAAACCAGAGGGAGAAGAAATTTTTAAAGCCGCCCCAACCGATAACATTTTTCCCTTTATGCGTATAGATATAGCTCCCCCATTTGAATTCCTTTTTCAAGGAAGTTTGCTGGATGATTTGCTGCATGAGTTCTTCAGCCTCCTGCCAGTTCCCTCGGCTTTGGTACCAATTAGGGCCTTGTTTGTCTTTAAGTTTATCAATATTAAAATTGACAATATCGGCAATTATTTGTGTTGGAATCGGTTGATCCAAGGGAATTTGTATTGCACCTTTTGTGGTTTTAAAATTTTTGAGTTCTGTAATGAAGTGCTCGATAGCAGCAGGCCCTGGATATAGGCCCAAATGGTTTTTGTTCATCGCAAAATGGATGATATTACCCTTGTATCTGAAGGTAGGCATTTGATAGGAGATCGTTTCATCTGCAGCGGGAGGGACTAGGCCAGCGATAAGCTGTCTCACCTTGTTCAGATATTCTTTTTTCTCCCCGTCAAATTGATCGATATACTCGTCTATTGTTGCGATGCTCGTTGTCATAATTTGTGCTATTCTTTGATTCTTGTATACTTATTTTCAATAAACTGTATCGTTTCGGACATAAGCTGATGGAGTATTTCTATATTGATGTCGCTTAATTTCTTGATGTATATGCAGGCTTTGCCTATTTTAAATTTCCCGAGCTGATCGACTAAATGTCGGTGCTCATCGGCACCAGTAAATACATAAAGGGAGATTGCTGATTTTCGGGGGCTAAATCCGATCAAAGGAGCATAGCCTTCGTGCCCACTTGCATAGGTATAATTATAGTTTCCAAATCCGATGATAGTTGGTCCGTACATTTTAGCCGGCTCACCCGTTGTGGTTTCCATTAATTGTATCAGTGTTGCACTATCGATTTGTTTTTGTGGGTCGTCAACTGTTTTTATAAAGTCTTTGACAGATGCTTCGGTATATGCCGTTTTATTTTTTGCCATGTATAGTTGATGTCTTTGACGGATATTCGGATAACCTTAATTGAATATATTGTATTTGAAGTAATTCGATGAGTAGCTATTTTTAGAGAGAACTATTTTTGGAACATAAAATCGAAAGCCCCAGTTCTCAGATTGATATCATATTCTAGATACGCTTTCATGCAAGCTAAAAAGTTGGCCCAACCTTCTGTTTGTCGCATCATCGTTAAAATTCCATCTGCATCGTTGTTCATCTCGTGTTCTGTAATCTTTATGACAGTCGCGTTTTCTCCGAATGTGGATAGTGCGATTTCTACCAGTTGATTGGGAAGTCCCCCACTCCAGTCAAAAGAGATATACGAATTGGGCCTGATGGTTTTTCCTGTAACGGGAAAACTGTCGGGAAATTCTGGAAATGTCCATTCTACCGTTTTATCTGTCTCTAGACGTCCAGTCGAAGATTTTATAAAATAGTGATTCATTTTATTGGGATCTACAATAGCCTCAAAAACTTCGTTGATTGGTTTCTGAATTTGGATACTGGCTTTGGCGGTTAGTTTTTCCATATTAATTTAAAGTTTTAGACAAATATTCAATAAATACAGATAGCTTGTATCTGATTACGTTAAAAATATTGAAAAAGATCTTTTCTTGACCATGGACCAATCTATTGTCCAAGTCACTGTTTATTTATTTTAAGATGTATAGACTATATAAACACCTTATTGAAGAATAGGTTTTCTTTTTGGGGACTCGGATCAATATTTCCCCTAAAACGAACGAATTGTACACTTATAAAATGTAGTTTTAGCGTATTTTTGACTATAGTTAAAATCGATCTTGCATTCCTTCAATTAGGTCGCAAGGAACGATAATCCAATAAATTTAGAAAGGGCATCCGTCTGAAATCTTTCAGGTTGTATATGCCGTCTTCCATAAAACCAACGTTATGTTTAAAATCAAGTGTTTTTTTCTTTTTATGTTTTCTTTGGGCGTTTTTTTTTCGAGCGCACAGACTAAAAATGTAAATGAAGGCAATGAGGCTTCAAATATGTTTAATGATGCGACAACACGTGATAAAAATGCGATTGTTGAAGCAGAAACTGGTTGGTGGAAACAAGCAGCATTAACTCGTGAACAACGCCTGGAGAAATGGAAGGCAGCCTCATTTGGTATGTTTGTTCATTGGGGTGTTTATTCCCAATATGGAAATATTTGGAAAGGGAGGCCGGGAGGGGGCTATGCGGAGCATCTGATGCGTGTCATGAAAATCCCACGTAATGAGTATCTTGATTCAGCACGTCGATTTAATCCGCTAAAGTTTAATGCGGAGGAATGGGTATTGTTGGCAAAAAATGCAGGGATGAAATATTTTATTATCACGGCTAAGCACCATGATGGCTTTGCGATGTATCCTTCTGCATTTTCAAGTGACTACTCATTGTCAAGCACTGCATTTAAAAGGGACCCATTAGCGGAATTAGCAGCTGCCTGCCATAAACATGGACTGTTGTTTGGCTTCTATTATTCGCATGCTTTTGATTGGGAGCATCCGGATGCACCCGGTAATGACTGGGATTACAGTAATCCCGGCGGGGATAAATTGTTGGGTGGCACAAATTGGTTTGACAAACATCCTGAATGGTTGACAAAGGCTCGGCATTACGTAGATCAAAAGGCGATTCCACAGATTGATGAACTTATTCAGCGCTATCATCCGGATTTGTTATGGTTTGATACACCTCATAAGTTGCCGCTGTCTGAAAACCTGAGAATTTTAAAGGCTATTCGAACAGCTGATCCGAATATCATTGTCAATGGTCGATTGGCGCGTACCGAAGAAAAGAATTACGGCGATTACCTGAATACGGCAGATCGACCTGAGGAGTATTATCCAGTTGCTTCTGGCGCTAATTGGGAAGCCATACCGACTACAAATGAATCCTATGGTTATTCGTCGACTGATAAGAGCCATAAACCGACAGCTCATTTTATCAAACTCTTAGCGAAGGCTAGGGCCATGGGTGGAAATATTCTAATGAATATTGGTCCCAAGGGTGACGGAAGCATCGACAGCCCTGATGTCACTATTTTAAAGGGATTAGGTCACTGGATGCGGGGGAATAGTGAAAGTGTCATTGATGTTGGACCATCTCGTTTACCTCGTCAGTCCTGGGGAGTCATTACACAGCGTAAAAATACCCTGTATTTACACGTTTTCGAACGCCCTCTACGGAATGACCTTATTGTCGGCGGACTTATTGCTAAGGTTAATTCGGTTTCGTTATTGTCGGGAGAAACGATCAGAAAATATAGATCCGACAAAGATGGACTGCATATTCCTATAGATCAAATTACTTCTGAGGATGATGACCTGGTCGTAGTGGTGCAATTGAAGGATAGCATAACTAATCCAATAAATCCTAATTTAATCTATGTGGATCATAATGTCAATAAAAACCGGCTACTGACCTTTTATGCAAAACAGATAGGGAATCCGATGAAGTTTGGGGACGGTAAAAAGAATCGCTATTATGTGACGGGTTGGACTAGGTTAAGTCAAGGGTTAAGATGGGATACCCATGTGTTAAATGGCGGACGCTTCAAGGTGGCTATACGGTATGTGAAAGATGTTGTAGGTACAGGAGGGAAGCTGGGTTTGAATTTAGGGGGGAAGAATATTGATTTTACAATAGATGCATCTTCTTCAGTTGGTTTGCGTGAATATCAGCTTGAATTGGGTACGGTTGCATTGCCAAAGGGCAAGCAAGTGATTGAATTACGTGCCCGTACTATAGCGGGAGCAGAAATGGTGAAATTTTTGGAAGTCATATTGCTTCCGGAATAATTTGTATTGGTGAGCAACCGTCGCTCCCTGGTTTAAATCCATCTGGGGTTAATAACAAAAAGAGGCCGTCTCATAATTACTTATGAGGCGGTTTTTCATTTAGTACAATTTTGAAGCTATCATTTTGGTTTAT
>JBMAAL010000155.1:0-6800 GCA_050281725.1 Sphingobacterium sp.
TTTTTATATAATTGTATGATCTTTTAAGTGGCACGGTTTGACCGAAATCACTGGCATCATTACTCCGAAATACCCAACTACAATTATATTCCTTAAAATCTGCTGTATTACGTGAATTTTAGGATCTGTGCCCCAAAGTGAAAAAAAAATGCGAAGCCCTTTCGAACTCCGCATTTTTATAACTTACATACTTAATGAGACAGTATTTTGAAAAAAGAGGACTGAAATACAACATGTTGAAATGTTGATCTTTACAATTTATGAGGCTAATTGTCCACTGGCATCAACCCAAGCTGTACCGTTCCAATAAATCGGTTTTCCTAAGGTGATATCGAAAAACTCAATTCCGACAATGTTCACAACTGGACGTTGTGAGAAGCTACCTGATAGGATCGTTTTAACAGGATTCCAATTTTTACTAGTCGCATCTTCAACAATAAACAGTGTATTGCCTATACCGCCTTTAGGATTTGTAAGCCGCTCTCCTACTTTCTTCTGACTGGAATTGGGCATGAGCTGATCGCCAATTTTTCTAATATGTTCACCATTAAATCCAATCCCGAGCATGTACCCATTATGAATGGCATAATATTTATCTGCAACAATATCCCTATTGACATAATCCTCTTTATAAGTATCTACCTTTTGAATCAAATTTAAATTAAAACCAGATCCATCCGTAGGTACAGCTCTTGAATACTTCTGAATAATATTATGTGTTTCCAGTTCGTGGGTAGCTTTAGAGATATCAACAACGAATTTACCCGGTGAAAAAGTTTTATTATCGACATACGTATTTGCAGAGATCTCAACATTTTCTGCCGTAAAATCTGAATCAATGGTAACGGACTTGCTTACAGCGTTTAGATAGTTGTTTCTGATCTCAATATTTTTATAATCTCCCTGAAAATTCAAACTTCTAAAGAAGATACATTCATTAGAAGAACTCTCCATATAATTATTATAAACATCCACGTTCTGGATAGGCTTGCTCAATTTTACACATGATTTATCACTTATTAAATAATTGTTATAAATTTTAAAATCCGTTGCATCTACACCTCCGATCAAAATATTTTCGTAGTTGGAATCGCTGGTATCACTATAATTTCCAAAAACCTCCACATTCTCCGCATAAGCACCTGAAATAATGGCCGTTATTTTGTTCCCAGCTAATGGTTTGTTATGATAAATTTTCATTATGGGATTTAAATGCTCCCCTTAGATCAACCATCAACTTCGCATGAACGGTATTATTACTAAATGTGATGTCAAATAAGTCAGCAAAACTTGCAGTACATCTCAAACCCGATTCTATGGACTTCAAGATATTATTATTAACCATCAAGTTTCGGCCTTCCGTAAAAGGGGCCCCGTAAAAATTAATACAATAATTACAATTTTCTGCCGTGATGACATTACTTTCAATAATGAGATCTTCTAATTTATAGATAGGAGCCGTTGCTCCCTTCACCGGTTCTAAATCAATCGGGGCAACGTAAGCGTTATATTTTATGATCTTATTTCTTGCAATCGTTATCTTCTTGGCACTATTAGCTGTAATTGCATTTCGATATTGATTATCAAAAATATTGTTTTCTATTACGACATGATGTGAATACTTTTGACCGACCGCTTCATATGTTAAATTACTCCACTGCATGCTGATTCCATCACCAAGACAATTTTTAAAAACATTTTCTCGAACAATCACATTATTTGAACTCGATATCCATATACTATGCTGTTGTTCTGAGTGATCAGATGTACTATTCCAACTACCGTCAAAAGTGATTCCTTCAATTGTTTTAAACTTATCATCTTGGGAATTATGCAATACAAAGACACCCTTGCGCATTAAAGGTAGTTCAAAACAATCATTAACATTTTCTGCAACCTTTAGAATGGGATTATTTATTCCTTTTACTGAATTATAGATTCTCACATGTCCATCTATTAAATAGTATGTATCGTTTACATTCGTAATGATCATTGGCAATTTTAGATTGGCTGCCTGTTGAATGAAGGGTGTATTATTGGTTTGCCCACTGTCCTGTTTCGCCCCAAAATAACGAACATCGACACAACCATCACTAAAGTGGTGGATTAACCGCGTCGTACCAACAATGATTACAGAACCGCCATCATCGGCAGATGTACTTATTGGGTCATAAGAGTAAACAATTGGCGCAGGAGTATCCCCCTTTTCGTAATACCCCAACAGCTTAACGCCTGAATATATTGAAACAGTTCCCTTCAGTGCTGCAATTTCATTTGCAGAGAGTTCTTTCATCTCCTGCATCGTGTTCTTAACTAAAAATTGATTTGCCATTTTTCTTTTTCTTTTAAAGTACATAGCAAAAGTAGGCGTGCTTAAGCCGCTATCTGAGGAAAAGAAGGGTTTTGTAAGCGGTAAAAGGGAGATACCGAAAAGTTGGAAAGTCTAGAACCAATTGTCGAAAAACTTACTGATGAATTAGACGGTCCTCATAAGAGGCGTTATCCTGAAAATATCAGTTTGATTACTCAGTGACCAATAATTTATCAACTGCTCAAAGTGTATTCTATCCTTTGCTAACATCGTCTTAATAGCATCCCATCTGTAATCTATCTCTACGTTGTTCTCATTTAGAAAATCATCGTAAGATGCAATGATCAGAAACATTAATGCCACTTTTTCCTCAAAAGCTAAATCATATTGATGGTACAAATCAATAAATTCATTGATGCGATTGGAGTCTTAATACCATTTTTTTAAATCTATTCTATATCTCTTTTCCTCATTAGCGTTTCAATATGGTCAACAACATCTTCACCCAACCACATATATTTTGTGTTTTTTAATGGCCATACCATATTGGTAAATCCATCTTTTTTCATTTTCTTTAACCATACCCTATAAATTTTGTAAACGCTATCTACATCCCTTCTCTCAAAGTTACATATCTTACCTGTTTTCTTATCTATTATTTCAGGCGATATTGCGACATTATCGTCAAAAAGCAACGTAGTTAAGGAATATAATGCTTCAATTTCAACAGGAAATTTGGTATTCTCTTTCGATAGTTTAATTCTATTGTGTATTCTACCATATTTTTGAGAATACATCTTATCACTTATTGTCTCATTTTTATAAAAACATAAATATTCTTCTAAAGCCTTTATTTTATCGGATTTGCTTAAATTACTTTTTCTAAATAAAATTCTATCATCTTCAAAAGATTCATCAGCAGAAGATAAACCATAAGAAAAATTCACATGTTGTCTATTATGATCGATCTTAGATAACGAAAGATATTTCAGATGATGGCAATCGAAAGTCTGAATAGAACAACTTATTTGAAGAAATGAAATTGTTATCCCTAAAATAGAAATCAAAAAAATATTATTTTTCTTCCTCATTATTTATTAATACTGAATTTGCTTTACCGCTATCAACAAATTATTAAAATGGCAATTAAGCCTCCCATAAAGCTAACAAGCAATAAGGCAAGCAGGCAATAAAGGATGCAAGAAAAGCAATACTTATAAAAACTGGACTTACCCCCTACCATTTGTGTGATTCTTCTTTTCATAAGATCTTCATCCTGCTTTGATCTCTGTGATGACATAGATAGCACTTTTTTTCATCTTCATTTTCCGCGGTTATTTATTATTAGTAGTTTTTAATAAATGACTCAGGACAAAAAATGTAAGCACAAACATAATTGCCTGAATAATAAATACGGGGTAAAGAAGATCAGCCTCAGCATAACGGTATCCAAAACTTACAATAGTTACTGGAAATGTAAATACTAAAAATACACTTGACCATTCACTATAAAGCGGGTCGTCAGGATAAATTGAACATACAGATAAAGTACCTATACCGACATAGGCCAATGCAATAAAAAATGGCACTCTCTTTTTCTTGATGTATTGTATCATGATTATTTAACTGATGCAATATAGTAATTTAAAGTATGGTTATATCGCATAAATGCATGGTCTTCATTATTTATTTCCAATCAACTTCTGTATGATTGATAACGGTAGGGAATGTTCATTATTCAACATCAATTATTCGATATCAGATAACCAATAAACAAGCATGGACCGTTTTGATGTATTCAACATCTTGTAATAAACAGCCGAAAAGTCAGAGATTTTAAGGTTTTCTTAAAGTTTTTATTCTAAATCTTTATATACGCCGGTTTATAAATTGCTATTTTTTTTAGTATATTTATCTTCATAAAAAGTAAAATAAAATTGTAATAGCCAATATGCCGTCTAGTTTTCTCGAGCTGACGGGAAGAACTTATCAAATCTAAAAGTATGACTAAGAATAAAAAAATTAATGTACAAGGAGTAGATATTCTCCTATATCAAGAACATCAAAATGATTACATATCACTTACGGATATTGCAAGACACAAGGATTCGACACATATAGATAGCATTATCCAAAATTGGATGAGAAATCGCAATACCATTGAACTCTTAGGTTTTTGGGAAAGTATTTACAACCCTAATTTTAAACCCCTCGAATTCGAGGGGTTTAGAAAACAAGCTGGTCTCAATAGTTTTGTGATGACCCCAAAACGTTGGATAGAAAATACCAATGCAATTGGTATAATTTCTAAAGCTGGAAGATACGGGGGAACTTTTGCTCATAAGGACATAGCACTAGAATTCGCTTCCTGGATTTCAATCGAGTTTAAACTTTATATAATAAAAGAGTTTCAACGTTTAAAAGACGATGAAAACAATCGTTTAAAATTAAATTGGGATTTACATAGAACTTTAGCCAAGGTGAATTACCAAATCCATACTGATGCAATAAAGGAAAATCTAATTCCAGCAGAAATTACCAAGCAGCAAGCGAATTCCGTTTATGCCAGCGAAGCTGATATACTGAATGTCGCACTATTTGGAATGACAGCCAAACAATGGAGAGATACTAATCCCGACAAAAAGGGCAATATTCGAGACTACGCGATTATAGAACAGTTGGTCGTGCTAAGCAACATGGAAAGTATAAACGCGTTATTAATTCAACAAGGAGTACCACAAAATGAACGGCTTATGCAACTGAATAAAGTAGCGGTGACACAAATGAAGTCGCTCATAGAAAATAAATCCGTTAAAAAATTGAAATAGAAAGGTGTCTTATTTATCCATTCCTCTTACCGGAAATATGATGAGTTTTAAACAAATCTTCTCATCAATGCGTTAGGTATGCAGTTCTATTTCTTATCCTATGCCAAGTCGATCGAAGAACAAATCTGTTAGATTTGGAAGACTGCAAATGATCAAAATCCAGATAGAATAGATAAATGTTCCTAATATGAAATCAATATTTGAGAAAAACATAAGAGAAGCGGTCATCGAAAGAATTAATTTATTACACGAGGACAGCGATGCTCTTTGGGGAAAAATGACAGTAACGCAAATGGTCAGGCATTGTATATTATGTGAACAATATTACCAAGGATCCATAAAGGTTAAGCGTTCATTTTTAGGGCGAATGTTTGGTCAAAACGCGATAAAGGGGATATTGAAAGACGAAACAACAAGTTTTGGCAAAAACGCACCCACATCCGCTGTATTTATCGTAAATGAAGACATACATGATCTAGAAATGGAGAAACGAAATTGGAAATTATTAATCGAGAAATATGAAACATTTGAAAAAGATACATTTGTACATTGGTTCTTTGGTAGAATGTCCAGAGCCCAATTAGGTCAGTTCATATACAAACATTGCAACCACCATTTAAAGCAGTTTGGAGCGTAGCCCAAAAAGTCACGAAACCGATTTATGCCAGCGAAGCCGATATATTGGATGTTGCACTATTTGGATGTAATTTCTTTCCGAATTCTTATATTTGATAGAGCCCTCTATTTTAAGAAATGAAAAAAATACACCACATTATTACCTTAGTAATTCTGATAGCAACCTCCAGCATCAACTTTGTAAATGCGCAGGTAAATTGCCAACAGCTTCTGAAAAAGAAAATAAGCTTGCAAGATTTAGATAGTGGCAAAATTGAGCGTATTTTTAAAGATTTTGCACAGTTAAAAGCATGCGGTCTCGACAGCAATGCACTTGAAATAATCAGCGATCCCCCACTTTTTGCGACCTTAATTATACCGTTCATGGATTATGGCAAGAAAAAAAATGTAACTTACCAGCATATCTTTGACAAAATTATAGAATTTCAAAATTCAGACGAGTTTCCTTTCTTAAAACGGTCTCATGATGCAACCAAAGCGCTTAAAAATAAAAACGTAGACCTTAAAAATTGGGCAGCAGATAGCAAGTTGCTCTTGCAAATTCCACTAGATTCTAACGAGGTAGAAGACTTTTATAACTACCTAAAGGTCAATCCCTCGAAAGATTATACTTATTTTGATGCCTGGGGAATTTTTAAAAGTTTTGCAACGAAACAGCAGCAAACAAGCAAAGATTTGGGGATGGAAGAAAAGAAAAACGATTCGCCACGCAATATTGAAGATGCACTATTCAGGGGGAAGTATAATATTATGACGTTAGCGGAAATTTTTCTGGAAGCGGACAGCCTCAATAGGAATGTTGTTATTTATTTTACGGGCTGGAACCATATAGATAGCAGAAAACTCGAAGTTTCTTTGTTTGACGATAAGAAACTCAATACAAAACTTCTTCATGAATTCTTGTTTGTCGTTTTTTACATTGATGACAAAACCAGAATGGATGAAATACCAAATCTTAAAAAGGACGAATACAGCACTGGCAATATAACCATAGGTCAACGTAGCCAAAAAATTCAGCAGCATTA
>JBMAAL010000156.1:0-6778 GCA_050281725.1 Sphingobacterium sp.
GCCATCACGGTGACCTTACTCAAAATCTGATCAACTAAATGTGATGAGGTATTAAAAGCATAAATTCCATAACAGGTAATGTCTTCCCTATTCTTATCCACGTATCCACCCAAATGATGCTGTGTAATCAAATCAATGGCAAAGTAATGCGTTACGATTTCAATATTGGGATCACTATGTGCTTGCGCCAATAATGCACGCTCAATTTCATAGCCAGTTATATCCTTATAATGTAAAATACGATGAGCGGAATGTCCCCCCTCTTTTGCCAGGTCATATAACCCCGATTCCTCCTTGTCAAATGATGTTCCATATGAAATAAGTTCTGCAATCCGTTCCGGTGCTTCTCTTACTACGTTTTCCACAATTTCAACATCACATAAACCATCCCCAGCAATCTGAGTATCAATGATATGCTTTTCAAAGCTATCTGACTTATCCACAACGGCAGCCACTCCCCCTTGCGCATATTTTGTATTAGACTCATCCTCATTGGACTTAGTGACTATCAATACTTTACCGAATTTCGATGCCTTTAAAGCAAAGCTTAATCCAGCAATACCTGATCCAATGACCAAAAAATCTACCTTTCTATCTGCCATATAAATTAAAATTCACAAACTATCCCCAAAAGTGACGATTCAAATTAACGAAAAATGTGGAAAACGTGTAAATAAAAGGTTAAATAAAAATGAAAAGTATTTAACAATTCACAAATCCCCTATTTTCAAGCCTTATTTCTAAAATTTTTCCGCACAAAAATCCATAGATTTCCACATTTTCTAAACAAAAACTATTCAACAAAAATATATGGAAAATAAAAAATAAGATAATTTAGAATTTTAAAAATCAGCTCTTTAATGAATAAATCCTGTTGAAAAATTGTTGAAAACTCTATAAAAACCTAAAATCAAAGTCGAAATAACCTAATTTATACCACTTTTCCACACCATAATAAACAATAAGAGATTTTCTATTTTAAATAATTAGTATTTATTGAAAAAAAAGATTGTGGAATACGTTCGGAAATCTTTGTTTAGTTTTGTCAAGTTCGATTAGAAGCGGTTAGATTTCGATATCCGGGAATTATAAAGGCCCCTATTGAAATATTTAATTCTAATTGAGTTTATTTTATTTTTTTAATTTCCCATTGACTTTTAAAGCGCTTTAGGATTGAATATTTATTTTATTTTTTTTTGTATATGGATTTAATATAGTTTCAGCACGTTATTTATAATTTTTTTAAGAAAATATCAGTTTAAACCTTTTTACACTTGGATATTTTCCCGAATGGGATCATATTTCAATTTTATCGGTTTGTAACTGATAGAAATCGGCTAAGAAAAGTTTTAATTCTAATTTGGACGCTATGAGATTTTAATATTTCTGGCTTTCAACCAGATAAATTCTTTTATTGAATTCTAATAGTTGCTAATCTTTGCTTTTAAAATTTATGTGAAAAAGGCAATTTAGTTGATTTTGACATTTGAATTTTAAGCTGTTTTAGGTTTGCTTATTTGCGTATTTTTTTCAAAAATATGTGAATTTTGCCTTCTAAACGAGGTAAAATTGGAGTATAAAATTTTTATAACTTTATCAGCAAATTTTTCAAAATGAAAATTGAAACATATTTTGTTATTGGAATTTTTTATTCCTGGATCTGCTGGATATATTCGGATTTGGCTACGATATTTGTTTGGTTTTCGCGAGATTGAATTTTAAACAGAATCTCAAGGCGATTGTTTAAACATATACCCGTTTAGAATTGGATATTTTTTAAAAATTATTTTTCAGGGCTTTTTAATACATTCTATGACTATAAATAGCAAATTTTTTAAGATCTAAGTGAAGTTCGAAGATTAGCTTGTTAATAATTTTGGATTGCAGATAATTTCTTCAAATAATTTATTGTAGAACAAACAATCTTACTATATTTGCAGCCCAAGATCCGATAGATGGAAGAAATACCCAAATTAGATCCGTGAGATTAGAATATTCTGGATTATTGCTATGTGGTATTTTTTTAGAACATTCTCAGGGCATATTTTTCTAAAATGAAGCTCTTGTAGATTGAATATATTTTATTGATTCGTTATTTGTTTCGAATATTTAATTCTAAGCGACTTGGTTGTTTTGAAAGTGCTTCATCAGTCGCATAGTTAGTGTTTTTTTTAAATATTATCTATATATTTGAATCTCAAGTGTTATAATCCGGTAATTTTAATGCAAATTTTAAAAATGACTAAATTTTAAATAATTTATTGTTTATTTTACATGAATTAATATCTTTTAAGTTATATATTTTTAATTTATTGTAATTTATGCGATAGTTATTGCCAGATGTTTATTCTACCGGGATATATGCTCCGATTCTGTTATATTGAGTTTTAGAATAAGCTATTTACCGGATTTCTATCCAGATACGAGGTACGATTAATTTTATTGTATATTATTTCGACTGAATTTGTAATTGCTATAAAATTTTCTGTAATTAGATCGCAAATAATTTTATTAACCTTCTTAGAATTAAATAAAGGCACTACCCTAGATCACAGTGGTCAATATTTAATTCTCATCCGCTTTATTTTGGATGCTGTATGCATTATTTTAGTCGGATTTCAATTTTCGAGAATTAGTGGCTTTTAGATTCGCTTCTACTCGATTCATTTGATTTTTTTTATAAATATCCAATTCTTATCGTGTTTATTCTGAATTATTCTATTCAACCCTATTGAGCCTGATCCGCGTAAATTTGTCCCTGTTATATCCTATATTTATTTTACAGGCTGCTAATACTTATATATGCAATTCTAAAAGCATCTATTTTGGAAATTAATGTTTTCTAAGGGCTATTTGCGCATATTTTGATTTAGAAAAATTGATTTTGTCCCCATTCTGGTCATCGTTGCTTTTATAAGTTGGTAAATAGAGAATGCAGGAACCTCAACTACTTGCGATTAGAATGGCATATTTTGGTTTGGTAATAATAAAATATGCTATAGACGATTCTAAAAGCGTTTATTTCGTTTTCGATGCTATATTTAAGCTTTTAATGCTACACGCATGCACAATTTTCTCAAAATTTTCCAAAATGAACCCGCTGAGAATTTGATATAAAATTATACATCAATCCAAGATTCAATAATCTCACGTATACGGCCTCAAAAACGTTTTCTAATCTGAAATGTTAATAAATAAAGCTTCCTTTTGTGCTATATTTTTCATTGTTTTGTAATATGCCGAAAAACGTTCCTTAGGCTGTGAAAATTTAGCTGTGGATGAAACTGATTTTCGAAGTTAGAAATAATGTGAAATAAACCCTTTCAGCTTTTGGTATAAAAGAAGGGTTTGAATAGTTTCCCAAATATCCAAGTCTCAAAGAGTTTATACGGGCATAATATTTTAAAATTAAACTTTATATAAATTAATTTAACTATTAATACTTATAAATGTTTATTTTGCATGATTAAATACGTATTTTGCTGTCAGTTCTGCAAGATCATGGAATTGGGCAACAGTTGCCATTGTTCGATCAAATTTACAAATTGACATTCCAATAAGCTTGACCTGGAGAATCCATTGTAATCTGTTACTAATTAATAATTTGTTTTATATCAGTATTTTATCTGTTATTGTTTATTACTGGATCACATGCAAGCATAAGGTATATTAACTCGACCTGATTAATTTGCTTTTAATTGACTTTTATATATATAACAATGCTTATTTTTGCTGTTCATAAAAGTTGAAACTACTCGCATGGAAATTGTAAATTATGAGCTTCAAGCAAAAGGTTATATCGATGCTCCGATTGATCCCTCACTGGATTTGATTAAAGAGATCCAACGGTTAAAGAAAGAAAAGAATGCTGTCATCTTGGCTCACTATTATCAAGAGTCTGAAATACAAGATATAGCAGATTATATAGGAGATAGCCTTGGCTTATCTCAAGAAGCTGCGAAAACTGATGCAGATGTAATTGTTTTTGCTGGAGTACATTTCATGGCTGAGACAGCTAAAATACTTTCACCGACGAAGAAGGTTCTTTTGCCAGATGCTAAAGCCGGTTGTTCATTGTCAGATTCATGCCCACCACATCTTTTTGCTAAATTTAAAGAGCAATATCCTGATCATTTGGTGATTACCTATGTAAATTGTACGGCTGAATTGAAAGCTCTTTCAGATATTGTATGTACATCAAGCAATGCTGTTCAGATTGTTGAGAGTCTCCCGGAGGATCAGAAAATCATTTTCGGTCCAGATCGCAACCTTGGTGCATATGTTAAGAAGAAAACAGGACGTGACCTGGTACTTTGGAATGGAGCTTGTATGGTGCATGAAATTTTTTCTCAAGATAAAATTGATCGTTTGAAAAGCGAACATCCCGAGGCTAAGTTTATTGCCCATCCGGAGTGTGAAGATCATATACTCGCGATAGCTGATTATGTGGGATCGACTGCTGGAATGCTTAAATTTACCCAGACAGATACAGCCCAGGCTTATATTGTTGCTACAGAATCAGGTATTCTCTACCAAATGCAAAAAGCAAGTCCACATAAGACTTTTATTCCTGCTCCTCCTAATAACGCCTGTGCATGTAATGATTGTCCGCATATGAAGCTTAATACGCTTGAAAAGCTATACAACTGTCTAAAGTATGAATCGCCTGAAATTCTTCTTCCTGAGGATGTGATTTTGCGTGCACAACGTCCTATTGAACGTATGTTGGAAATATCAGCGCGCTTAGGACTATAGATTTGTTGTATTTTTGATACGATTAGCTATAATAGATAATTGATTTTTAATGTAATACAAACAATTTTTATGGATGTTTGTCCTAGCTTGTAATCAAGAAGCTTAGCTGGATAAGCATATAAATTCATTGGACTTATAGCTATACTTGTTTTGTAATGCGATCTTAATGCATCGGTCAAAGATGATTATCTGGCATTACCTATATTAAACTTTTAAACTTTTTAGCATGTTTGATTTTGATAATACCGAACGGACCAATCTAGAGGAAATGGGGGAGTTTGGACTGATTGATTATATAAGTAAGGCTGTTGAATTGACAGAGAAATCCACTGTGAAGGGGATTGGTGATGATGCGGCTGTTTTAGATTTCGAAGGTAAGAAGACTTTGGTATCGACTGATCTACTGTTGGAAGGGATTCATTTTGATCTTCGGTATGTACCATTAAAACATTTAGGTTATAAAGCTGTTCAAGTCAATTTGAGCGATATTTATGCGATGAATGGAATAGCTTCTCAAATTACCTTTTCAATCGGTATGTCCTCTAAATTTCCATTAGAAGCTGTAGAGGAAATTTATCAAGGAGCTTTGATTGCCTGTAAGAAGTATAATGTCGATTTAATTGGAGGTGACACTTCGGCTTCAGCACAAGGGTTGGTTATTTCTGTGACAAGTATAGGCTATGCTGATGCTGATCAGATCGTTTATCGCAGTGGAGCACAGGAAGGAGATCTATTGTGTGTGTCCGGTGACCTCGGTGCAGCTTATATGGGCTTACAACTCTTGGAACGTGAAAAAGAGATTTATTTAGAAAATCCGAATGTACAACCTGATTTGGAAGGAAAGGATTATATCGTTGAACGCCAATTGAAACCTGAAGCCCGGAAAGACATTGTTGAATTATTTGCCAAGCTAGGGATCAAGCCCACAGCGATGATGGATATTTCGGACGGGCTTGCATCAGAAATTCTCCATATTTGCCGACAATCGGATAAAGGATGCCGGTTATATGAGGAAAAAATTCCATTGGATCAGATGACTTATGATACGGGGCGGGAATTTGGCATTGATCCAACCGTAGCTGCACTTAATGGTGGTGAGGACTATGAGTTATTGTTTACAATAGCGCAAGCGGACCACGATAAAATTAAGAATTTACCTGATATTAGTATTATTGGTTATATGACGCCAAGATCTGAAGGTTGTGAGATGATTTCCAAATCTGGGAATCTTTATCCGATAACAGCACAAGGTTGGAATGCTTTTAAGAAAAAAGATTAATACGAAAAAGACCTGTTCAAAACAGGTCTTTTTTTATGCTTCTTCCTCCTCAAACAGGAGTTCCTCCGTCTCATTTGGATCTCTTTCACCTACATTGAAATTGTTATAGCCTAAGCCCACTTCGATCTGTAATAATCGCTGCTGGAGCATTTCGAGAATTGCTAAAAAGTTATAGACAAACTGTATTTTATTTTCTGAGTTTTTAAGAATTTCTTGAAAATCTAGTTTTTTATTGATTTCAATCAGTTCGGCAATTGCTTTCTTCTGTTGTTCAATGGTGTATGGATATTTGACAACTGTATGGGTTACTTCAGGAGGACGATTACGGAATTGATACATCATTTGCTCGTAAATCATCATTAGGCCATAGAGGTCGAAGCTATCCAAATTTTCTCCGGTAGAATCTAGTTTTAGTCTTTGTTGGATATCATAGCGTATGTTGCCTCGGCTGTATAGTTTGAGACGATTCTCTTCCAAGACTCTCAATTCTTCACAGGTCTCTTTAAATTGCTTATAGAGAATAAGTTTTTGAACAAGATCTTCTCTAAGATCGATTTCATTTTCATTGTCATCCAGATCTAGACGAGGTAATAGCATTTTAGCTTTAATACGCATCAGTGTAGAAGCAACAAAGATAAACTCGCTTGCCATTTCCATATTGAGCGCTTGCATTTGGCTCACATACGATAAAAAATCATCTGTAATCTTTGAAATCGGTATATCGTGGATATTTAGTTCATCCCG
>JBMAAL010000157.1:0-6772 GCA_050281725.1 Sphingobacterium sp.
CCCATACATTAAAAGTGTATTGCTCTACCAGCTGAGCTACGGAATCTTACTTCTTTGTTTTTGAACTACCGTTCCTTATTTGAAGTGATGCAAAGATAGGGTTAATCCCTATTCTGCGCAAGTATTTGTGCGTAAAAAATGCACTACGGCTGTTTAGGGCTTCATTTTTAGTGATTTATTTTTTTATTTAGGACAAAAATTCCCGGTCTTCATCGGATAATTGGGATTTTCTATCGCTGTTTTCCTCTTCAGATTGGTTCATATCTTCTTCTTCATACACCTGCTGTTTCTTTTTCCCGATTTTCAATAGGGATACAAAGACAATTCCGGCAATAAAAAAGGCCAATAGCAGCTTCCATAATGCGACCTGTGTCTCTCCGAGAAAGTTGAGCTGGACCGATTGCGGATTTTTGACACAAACAACTGTGATGATAACCGTTATCAAGATTAAAAAGATATTCCGCATGTTACTGTAAGCTATATGTCGTTATTCTAACAGCGAATATAGGGAATATCTGTTTTTAATCGATATCGATTTTTGCACGATTTAAGCGTAGCGAGTTTAAGATCACGGAAACGGAACTAAAGCTCATGGCAGCAGCAGCTATCATTGGAGACAATAGAATGCCAAAACTTGGATAGAGCAGGCCCGCAGCCAAGGGAATACCTAGGATATTATAGATAAAGGCAAATCCTAAATTCTCTTTGATATTTCGGAGTAGTTTTTGGCTCAGTACTTTTGCCTTAGCGATTCCTGTTAAGTCTCCTTGCAGTAGTGTCAACGAAGCGCTCTGTATAGCAACGTCAGTTCCTGTACCCATGGCAATACCAATATCAGCCTGTGCGAGGGCAGGAGCATCATTTATTCCGTCACCAGCCATAGCAACGATATGTCCTTGTTCTTGTAAGCGGTGTATTTCCTGCAATTTGTCTTTCGGTAGGGTGTTTGCTTTAAAATGCTTGATTCCGACCTGCTCGGCAACGGATTTCGCTGTATGTGCATTGTCACCTGTAAGCATAATTACATCGACATCATGTTGAAGTAGATAATGTATAGCTTGCTTAGAGGAGGCTTTGATCTGGTCGGAAATACTGAAGAAGCCTAATAAATCATTTCCTTTCGACAGATAGGAGACGGTTTTTCCATTGGATTGCGCAAGCTCCACTGCTTTTCGTATTTCTTCAGGAATAATAACCTGTGTAGATTCCATCAACAGTTGATTGCCAAGAGCAGTTAACTGGCCATTTATGACTCCTTTAATGCCTTGTCCAGCCATATTCTCGAAGTCTGTAACATGCTGATCGACTTTGTTTCCTTCCTTTTTAGCTCTCTCAATAATGGCCTGTCCGAGTGGATGTGTACTATTACTGTTTAATGCGGCAGCCAATGACAGTATTTCGGCGATGCTACTGATTGCTGTAGGTTGGATATCATCCACGGTTGGTTTGCCTTCAGTAATTGTTCCAGTCTTATCTGTTAACACAACGTCAACTTGGTTCATTTTTTCCAATGCGCTGGCATCTTTGATAAGAATACCGTTTTTTGCACCTTTGCCTACACCTACCATGACCGACATCGGTGTCGCCAAACCAAGAGCACAGGGGCAAGCAACAATAAGAACGGCCAATGCATTGGCAAATCCATAGGCTAATGATGGTGCTGGTCCCCAGATCCACCAGCCAAAGAATGTTAACAGGGCAATTACAATCACAATCGGGACAAATATTTCGGACACCCTATCGGTTAGACGTTGAATAGGTGCCTTACTTCTGCTCGCATCATTGACCATTTGAATGATTTGAGACAATAAAGTGTCAGAACCGATACGTTCGGCTGTCATGAGAAAACTTCGCTCACCATTGATCGTGCCTGAACTAACTTTGTCGCCTTCCTGTTTTTCGACAGGAAGGGGCTCGCCGGTCAGCATGGACTCATCGATGTTGGTATTGCCGCTTGTAATCTGGCCATCTACAGGGATCTTGTCTCCGGGTTTTACTTTTAAGATGTCGCCAATCTGAATCTGATCGACGCCAATTTTGACGTCAATACCATTTTCGACCCGAGTGGCTTCGGAAGGGCTGAGTTTGATAAGCTCCTTGATTGCTGAATTGGTTTTGGAATGCGCTTTGGCTTCCATGACCTGGCCCAGCAGAACCAGTGTTAAAATAACAGTTACGGATTCAAAATACAATGCGATGTAACCATGGTGATTTTTGAGGTCTGCTGGAAAAATCTGCGGAAAGAACAACCCTACGAGACTGTAAAGGAAAGCTGCTCCAGCACCTAGTGCAATCAGGCTAAACATATTAAGGCGCCATGTTTTGAAAGATACCCAACCCCGTTGAAAAAAAGACCAACAGGTATAAAAAATGACCGGTAAAGATAAAACCAGTTGTATCCATCCCGACCAGCTGGGTGGAATGATTTTACCTATTGGGTTGCCAGGAATCATTTCGCCCATGGAAAGTATAAATATCGGGACTGTAAATAGGATAGAGACCCATAATTTCATTCGGAGATTACGATAGGTATGATCGTCGGCCTCATCATTTCCATTGGCTATGGGCACAAGGTCCATACCGCATATGGGGCAATTTCCGGGATGATCTTGTACAATCTCAGGATGCATTGGGCAAGTATATTGAAGGTCTGTCTTTAACATGGGGACCTTTTCCAGGTTCATGCCACATATAGGGCAGTTTCCGGGTTCGTTATAGAGTTTGTCGCCCTCACAGTGCATAGGGCAATAGAATTTATCCGTAGGCGTATTACCATGTGCTTTGTCGGCCAGAGATGCTGTCTTTGATTGATTTGTAGTATTATGATGGTTATGGACGTGACTATGGGGTGTAGGAATTACTGTATTTGATTGAATGGGTGGAGTATGCTGATGTCCCTGATCGCTGTGTGAGACTGAATCGTATTTCACTAAATGCATGCCACATACGGGACAGTTTCCTGGGGCGTCATAAAGCTTGTCGCCTTCGCAATGCATAGGACAGCCGTATTTATCCGAAGACGTACTACGATGTGCTTTGTCGGGTGTAGCTAATGTTTGTGACTGATGAATCGTAGCATTTGGTCGAGCGGAATGATTGTGTTGATGTTCGCTATGGATATGCGATGGATCGGACGGAACCTCGGAAGTATGCTTATGTGCCTCGCTGACTTGATATGGCCCCAATTTGAATAATATTTCTTGTAAATGCTGTAATGGAATATGTTCCCCTGATGTTATTGTCATGCTTGGTGGGTTTAAAGTTACCTCAGCATGAACCCCAGGAAGCTCATTCAATGCTTTTTCGATTGTTGTTCTACATCCATCACAGGACATTCCTGAAAGTGTATAGCGGTGTTGCATAGCGTTATCTTTGTTGCCTAAAGTTAAAAGTTATATCGAGGTGATTTTTACACTTTTACCAGATTTTCTTGTAAAATTTCCCGTTGATAAGATGTACTTTAGGTTTGTGCCCATTTTCTAGATCGAACCAGTTTTATAGCTTTCGGGAGGCGGAATGTGTTGTGAAAAAACACTGAAATCACCCTATGATAAACACAAGGGAGCTATGTTTTGTTTGCTTTGGGGATAACTATGGGATTGGGATATCTCGTTGATTAAGCGAGTAGCATTACTTGGGGGTGTTTGATCAATGTATTGATGGTTACCTGCTCTTTCAGCACTGCTTCGTGAAAAGGCGCTGGGATCATCAATTTAAATGTTTTTTTTGTAGTTTTGACGATGAATAGGGCTCCGTGAACAACCTGTTTATCGTCTATGATCAATGTGTGCTGCTTTGCCAATTGGCTTCCCAATTTTTCCTTTTCGATGAGTTGTATGAGTTGTTGCATTGTATCAGAATATTTAGCCAAAATTACCAAATACTTAGCATTTATTGTTTTTTTTCTACTCATTGCTATTTGAAATTTATCCAGTACTTTCAAGCTTTTATTATTTTTTTAATAGCTAATAATCGTTTTAGCAAAGAAGAGTTTTTAAAATTTAGCGCAATCGATTGCGTATTTAATCTGCTAAAATGCTAAATATGAGAAGGATGTGTTTGCTAAAGTTTGTTTAACTTTTTTAGCTTTGTGCAACAAGTATCCAATAAAACAATATTATGAGTGGTATAACTACACTAGGTCAATTTATCATTGAAAAACAGGCCGATTTTCCGTATGCTAAAGGGGAACTTTCTAGACTCTTGCGCGATATTGGAATTGCAGCAAAGATTGTAAATAGAGAGGTTAATAAAGCGGGATTGGTTGATATTTTAGGCGATGCAGGACAGGTCAATGTGCAAGGGGAGGGACAAAAGAAACTTGATGTTTACGCTGATGAACAATTTATTAAAGCGCTTCAAAGTGGGGGGGAATGCTGTGTAGTGGCTTCTGAGGAACATGAAAATCCGGTTTACATCCAGTCAGGGGTTTCCAAAAATGCCAAATATATTGTGTGTATTGACCCATTGGATGGTTCAAGCAATATCGATGTCAACGTATCTGTGGGGACAATTTTTTCCATTTATCGACGAATTTCTGATACAGGTGTCTCTTGTAACAGCAATGATATTTTGCAACATGGAACGAAACAGGTCGCGGCCGGTTATGTGATCTATGGTAGTTCAACTATGTTGGTGTATACAACAGGAAAGGGCGTAAACGGGTTCACATTGGATCCTTCGATTGGGGAGTTCTGTTTATCCCACCCCGATATGAAAATTCCGGCTTCGGGCCAAATTTATTCGATTAACGAGGGAAATTATTCCAAATTTCCAAACGGCGTCAAGCAATATATCAAATATTGCCAAATGGAAGATAGTTCAACGCAACGCCCCTATGCGTCACGGTATATCGGCTCAATGGTCGCCGATATACACCGCAATCTTCTCAAAGGGGGCATCTTTCTTTATCCAACGACTTCTGCACACCCTAATGGTAAACTAAGGTTGATGTATGAATGCAATCCAATCGCTTTCATCATTGAGCAGGCCGGAGGTAAAGCTTCAAATGGATCTCAGCGTATACTAACTATTGAACCCAAAACTTTGCACCAGCGATCAGCAGCTTTTTTGGGCAATACCGACATGGTGGAACTGCTGGAAGATTTTCTGAAAAAATATAGTAATTGATTCTGTAGTGATTCAATGACAGGTAAGATTCTTTAGACAATAAGAATTATTTATCTTTGTCCTCAGAAAATGGCTTCATTATTGCGAAGCCATTTCTTTTTCACAATTTGTAATATGTTACGATTTTTAGTTTTTATTTCATTTGTTTCAGTAGTATTTTTTTCTTGTAAGGAGAATCCTCCGACTTATGGCGATGTGTTGGCGAAGGGGTTTGAAAATAAGTCTTATAAGGATTTTGACACAATAGCTTATGTAAAAGTCTTCCATGAAGTGTATGGCAAGGAAAAATCCCAATTGGTTAATCCGAGCTGGATGAAGGAATTATCGGATTCTACTGAAGGGATGACTTTAATTGCCGAACACCTTTTTGACGGTAGTATCGACACCATGTTAACGTACTTTGAACGAAGCGATGCGCATGGTATTCGAGCTAGTTATTTCCATACGGCTGCGATTAAGGAAACCTTGTTTTCGCTTCGAAAACTGAAAGGCAAAGATGTTGCCGAAGTTTATCCTTTATTGGCGAAGCTTGACTTATTGAGCACTGATGGGCTAGTGGCTTATATCAGCAGTATAAAATATGGTGTGGTCAATCCCAAACGCCTTTATGGAAGGTATTTCGTTCCTCAAAAGCGTATGAGCTATGGCAAAGTTGTCAACTTGTTGGACAGCGTGAAAATCGGAAACGTCCTGGCCGATATACAGCCTAAAAATCAATATTATGCGAGATTTCAAGATTTGTTGGAAAATGGGAACCTAAACAGTGCACAACGAAGCCAGGTGTTAATGGTATTGGAAAAATTGCGCTGGATGGGGGATGCTTTTCCGGAGAAATATGTATTTGTGAACATACCGGAACAGCGTTTACATATCATGGAAGAGGGGAAGACAAGTCAACTGATGAATGTGTGTGTCGGTGAAACAGATAATCCAGCTTATACACGGAAAGGAGAGAACCATGAGACTCCTGTCATGCAGGGAGTGTTGGATGCCATGCAAGTAAATCCAGTATGGAATATTCCAAGCAGTATTGTGAAGAAAGAGTTATTGTCAAGCGTTCGAAACAATCCGAACTATTTGGCATCGCGTAATATGGTGGCTTATTACAAAGGTAAACAAGTGGATCCTGCAACAGTCAATTGGAATTCGGATTCTGTCGAAAATTTTCGTTTTAAACAGAATCCCGGTTCGGATAATTCATTGGGGAATGTGAAGTTTCTGTTTGAGAATCCCTATTCGATTTATCTACATGATACGCCGGCAAAACAAATGTTTGGACAAAGCAATCGCGCCGTCAGCCATGGTTGTGTGCGTGTTGAAAAACCTGTGGATTTGGCATCTTATTTGGTGAATAACGAAAAGCAGGCCGAAAAAATAGCGAAGGAAATTACGACAGATTCAATTTCAAAGTCTCGCTGGGTAACACTAAAACGGCAGATGCCAGTTTATATCACCTATTATACAACCTGGTTGGATGACGAAGGAAAAATCGTTACTTATCCGGATATCTACGGGTACGACCCGCGTTTAAAGGAAGCGTTAAAGAAATATTGGACAAATTGATGAAAAAGAGGCCGTCTCATAATTACTTATGAGGCGGTTTTTCATTTAGTACAATTTTGAAGCTATCATTTTGGTTTAT
>JBMAAL010000158.1:0-4002 GCA_050281725.1 Sphingobacterium sp.
AAATACTAAATGAAGTAAGCGCGAGTTCAATTATCGCCTGTGATGTCACCGAAGAAAAACTAGCCTTTGCTAAAGAATTGGGCGCAGCATATGTGGTCAATTCGAAGGATACAAATGCAGCCGAACAAATTAATAAGATTACTGGCATTAAAAAAGCTAAAGTAGTGATTGACTTTGTAGGCGCAACATCGACTATAGATCTAGGAACAAAGGTTGTGGGGCTGGATGGTGATCTGACAATTGTTGGATTGGGCGGGGGAAACTACCAGTACAGTATGTCGGGGCTTCCTTTTGGCGTGAGTATGACAAACCCATATTGGGGCTCGCGGGTTGAACTTATGGAAGTTGTAGGCTTGGCTAGGCAAAGGAAGATTCATATTGAAATTGAGCAGTTTAAGCTTGATCAGGCCAACGAAGTGTATGATCGAATGCGCAACGGTAAGATCAAAGGAAGGGCTGTATTGATTCCTTAGAAAAAAAAGTCTATCTTTTTTGTAGTTTATTTTGGTCTTTATCTTTTTGATGCGTATATTTGATGTATCATAATTTAGGTTTATAATTGGTTATTTAAGGTTTTCATTCTCCCCGTTTGAAAACCTTTTTTTTGAAAGTCTCTCTTTTGATTGGTTATTAAAAACCTTCTGCATTCTCTACTGTTGTAATACTAGTAATCCGCGCTGATTTATCTGCAAAATATTTATGGACAAAACAATTCTCGTACTCACCGATTTTTCTGAAAACTCATGGACCGCTATCCGCTATGCGGCGAATCTGGCTAAAAAATTTAACTGGACAGTAGAGCTTCTGCATACTTATACTATCCCAATAAAAGACAGTGTCCATGCTAAAATGGAGAATATGTTCTTGACGCCTCAGAAGGAAGAGGCTGAAGGCATGCTCAAGGACTGGCAGACACGTATCGACGATGAATTTCCTGATCTCAGCTGTAAAACCGTAAGTTTGCCCGGCGACTTGGAAAAAACGGTACTAAACTTACTACACGAAAAGGAATACCGCTTTATCGTTATGGGAGCTAAGGGTAAAGGTATGATACAAAAAGCGGTCTTGGGAAGCAATACCTTCGCCCTGATAAAAAAGAGTCCAATTGGTGTCTTGGCAGTACCGATCACTTTCCAAAAATTTAGGTTACAAAATATCGGATTACTGAGCAATTTTAAAGCGTCCGAATATGATCTACTCGACAGTTTCATCTTACGTGTACCGGAGAAATTTAATCTCAGCCTGTTGCACGTAACACAAAAGTATATCTCTCCAAAACAAGAAGATATTGAAGACTGGAAACAAAAGCTATCTGTCCAATTTTCGTTTAATAAAATTGATTATGTGGAAAAAAATGCGGTCAATCGCTTAGATTACAATATGCCTATACCGCGTTGCATTGACTACATGGTAGAAATCGAAGCTATTGATCTTTTACTTGTGTCGTACAGTCCTAAAAGTTTTTTCAAAAGTATATTTTCCAGAAATCTTACGAAAGCAATTTATCGTAATCTGACAGTTCCTACTTTTTTTAAGCGTAATTTATATTAATTGTCGGTAATCTCCTCCTTGTTGTTACTATCCATTGGTTGATTGTACACGGTTTAGTAAGTAGAAAATGATTGCACTAAAGTTAATAGCCGTGATTTTATGTTTGCTAACTGAAATTTAAATAGCCTCTCCGATATGAAGTAATGTATTCGTATTTTTCATTAGCTTTATAAATAGTTGTATAAAATATAAACATAATGAGCCTTTGGATACTTCCTTTGATCACAATACTTTCCGCAAGTCCCGATAGTACGCATGCAGGAGAATATAAGTTTGCTGAAACGCCCAGTTGGAGTGATGAGTTTGATTACAATGGTCTGCCAGACGCAAAAAAATGGGGGTATGATGTAGGCTCCTTGCATAATGGTTGGGGAAATCATGAACTTCAATACTATACAGATGCAAACAGGAAAAATGCAAGTGTGGCAAATGGTGTTTTACGTATTACTGCAATAAAAGAACAATATGAAGGGTTGGACTATACTTCTGCTAGGCTGGTCAGTAAGAACAAGGGAGATTTTCTGTATGGTCGATTTGTAGTCCGAGCCAAGGTACCGAAAGGGAAAGGTACGTGGGCGGCCGCTTGGATGTTGCCGACAGATTGGGTTTACGGCGGATGGCCACATTCGGGAGAAATAGATATCATGGAACATGTCGGTTATGATGAGAATGCAATACATATTACCGTTCATACAAAGGACTATAATCATTCCATTGGAACTCAAAAAGGAGTGATGAAGCGAATTGATCAGGCAACATCGGAGTTTCATGATTATCGGATAGACTGGACCCCCGAGTATATCCGGGGTTTCGTGGATGATGTACAGATCTATAGTTTTCCGAATGAAGGAAAAGGCAATGGAGTTTGGCCATTTGATAAAAGATTTCATTTACTATTGAATCTGGCCGTTGGTGGAGATTGGGGCGGTGTGCAAGGCGTCGATGCCAGCGCATTTCCTGCAGAGATGGAAGTGGATTATGTCAGGGTATATGATTTACTGAAACCTTAAATGAATCTTATTTTCTCTAATTTATAAAGATTAATTCAAATGTTTAGGCATCAAGGGAGAGGAAGGAATTATACTCATAATTTGAAGTTAGCCTCTATTTTGTCTTGTGTTGCAGGCCTGGTTAATATTACAGGTGTTCTTGCCGTTGGCACTTTAACAACAAATGTCACAGGTCACTTCGCATTTTTTTCAGAACAGTTGATTTTAATGAATTACAAGATGGCTTTGATTTTTCTGTTATACATTGCTTTCTTTTTAATGGGAGCATCCGTTTCAGGTTTTATTGTAGAATTAGCCTCAAAAAAGAAATCACATAATGCCTATATCATTCCAATTTGTATCGAGTCTATTATCTTAATTAACGTAGGACTGCTCCCAGCTTTCGTTAAAGCAGGGCCAACGTTTCCAGCAATAATTTCATTTGCCCTTCTTTTTGCTATGGGACTTCAAAATGCCCTGGTAACGAAGGTGTCACAATCAGTTGTCAGAACGACGCATTTGACCGGATTGTTTACTGATCTTGGTATTGAACTTTCACAGTTGCTTTTTTATAGAGAAATTGCTGAGAAAGTGAAATTACACAAAAGTATTTTTCTTAAGTTGATGATTATTGGTGGTTTTTTTATCGGGGGAATTATTGGTGGTTTTATGTTTCAATATTTTAAATTGAAAACATTATTGTTACCCGCTACTATGCTTTTGTTTGCCTTATGGTATGACCATATTCTACTTAAGTTTTATCATTTGAAGCGAAGCTTAAGACCGGATGAATAGGTTCGATTAAATTCATATTTTAGCTTAATAACATGAACTATTCCCATATCCTGTTTGAAAAATTAGTATTATCTGCCGGTAGATTCAACATTAGTGAACCATTGTACTGCATTCTTTTATTTGAAAAAGCGGCGAGTTTTTCGGTTGATTTGGTGACATACCATGCGGATCCTAAAAGTATTTTGTTTTTGTCTCCCTATCAGTTGTTTACGATGGATGTCGTGCTGAAAAGTACTTTCAGTGTGCTAAAATTTCACGGCGATTTTTATTGTATAGAATATCATAAAGATGAAGTTGCCTGTAATGGAATTCTATTCAACAACATCTACCAGCAACCTCATGTGTTGCTCTCAGCAGCTATTTATCAAGAGATATCAACGATCATGGAAAAAATAGATCAGCTCAAAATGTCGTCGGAATCCTATGATCAGTCATTGAGCAGAACTTATCTACAGCTGATTTTAGCGTTGGCGAGTAGACAAAAGCTGCTTTTTAACGACGTGCAAAAACCGTATTGGGCTCATAGAGATGTTATTGATGACTTTGAGCAGTTTTTGGAAAAGAATTATAAAGCGCATAAAGAAGTTACTTTTTATGCAGCGAACTATGGTTTAAGTCCAGCCGTTTTTACGAAAAAAATAAAATTGAAATGGGGAAAATCCCCTTC
>JBMAAL010000158.1:4102-6704 GCA_050281725.1 Sphingobacterium sp.
TTTTATGCAGCGAACTATGGTTTAAGTCCAGCCGTTTTTACGAAAAAAATAAAATTGAAATGGGGAAAATCCCCTTCAAAGTTGATCCAGGAACGCCTCGTATTGGAAAGTAAAAGACAGCTCCATTTGACGGCCAAAAGTATTAAAGAAATAGCAGCCGATTTGCAGTACAAAGACGAGTTTTATTTCAGTAGATTTTTTAAGAAGATGGTAGGCGTATCTCCTAAGGTATTTCGAAAGCGTGTCGGTTTATCAATTGTTGCCGAAAAGTCTATGTTATAGATGTATTTGTCCATGTTGTGGATTTAAGCCGTTGTTTAGTTTTGCATGGTATTAAACGAACTACGTTATGGAGAAAATAATAAAGCTATTGGCAAAGTCACAATATACCTTTACTAACTTTGCTAGAATTTCAATTTTTATAGTGATGGCATGGATTGGAGGATTAAAAGCATTTCAATATGAAGCTGATGGTATCGTTCCTTTTGTTATTAATAGTCCGGCAATGCGTTTTTTTTATCATAATACGGAAAAACGAGTGTTGGATAAAAACGGAGAGCTAAAGCCAGAATACCAGTTGTTTAAAAATCCGGAGGGTCGTGTCGTAAAGAAAAATATTGCATGGCACCAAGAAAATGAAACCTATATTTTTTCTTATACACTTGGCTTTGTAATTGTTTCAATTGGTCTGATGATATTTTTAGGTATCTGGTATCCTAAAATCGGAATTTTGGGGGCATTATTTACAGTGCTTATGTCATTGGTTACGCTTTCTTTCTTGATAACAACACCAGAAGCGTTTGTGCCAAAGCTAGATGGGGATTTCCCGTCACCTAATTATGGTTTTCCTTATTTATCTGCGGCCGGTAGATTAGTACTGAAAGATGTAATTATGCTTGCAGCAGCATTGATCATTGCAGCAGAAAGTGCCAGCCGTCTGATAAAAAAATCGGATATAAAATAAAGACAGATAGTTTTTGTTTGTGAATTAGCAGCAGGTTGTTTGCTGGAGGCGCAATAACGACTCAGGGTAAATCCGCTAACTTTTGGAAGGTATCTTTGATGCCAGCTGTATTTTGGCAGCATCTTTGTATCTCGTCGTTAAACTATATTGAGTTATACCACGAACGATATGAAAATAATACGAACGACCCTTCCATTTCTTCTGTTTAGTTTCATCCTTTTAGTTGGATGCAACAATAATCAACAGATCAGGATGATTGATAAAGATGGGAACACACATTTGTTGACAAGAGAAGGTGATCGAAAAGGAGAATTGGGACTGCAGCGTATCATCGCTCGTGGCAATGATACAGTAATAACGATTGATGGTGCAGGTCATAAAATGATATGGACAGCTTCAGATGTGACCAATATTGATACAACAAAGATTCAATATTATCTCAAAAAGAGAAATGGAAGCAGTGTTCATATTTATACACCCGTAGATGTAAATCAAAATTTTATAGATGTAGAGGATAGTCAAAATGTTTTGTCAGATCCTTATGATGGTACAGACAAGAAAAAATCCCTACTTTAGATTGCCGCATGAAAAAGCATAATTTGGGCTGAAGAGAAAATCCTAGCAAGTCTACTTGCTAGGATTTTTTTTTTGGTACTTTGGCACCTTCTTTTTTGGCTTCGGAGAGGCCAATGGCAATCGCCTGTTTTCTTGATGTTACCTTTTTTCCGCTACCAGATTTTAATTTTCCCTCTTTCATTTCGTGCATCGTCTTTTCAACTTTCTCAGATGCTTTTTCTGAATATTTTGCCATAATAGTGTTACACCTTGATCTGTTATTAAACACTTCTGCAAAAAGAACAGCTGTTTCAGTTGAATCGTTTGAAAATTCTTTGAAGGCGAAATAGCTAAGATCTGTATCCGCTAATTCAATTCATTTCCAGCTTTAATCACGGCTTGGTTGACGGCTTTTATTCTTTCAAGAACCATTTTTTGTATTTTACGGTCGTAAGTCAATAGTCCATTGACTTCGTGTTCCACGTCGGTAGTTTGCGTATAAATAGCAACACTCAGTCCTTTGTATCGGAGCAATTGTTCGACATTATCCATTAGGAAGATATAACGGTCTGTGAGTGCCTCTATAGTGGGTTCGTAGGCATAGGCATTGTTTTCGACAGGCCACATGTGACCGCGGACAAATAAGCCTACGCCACCAAACTCTCCAAGGGAAGCTGCCCGTTTCGAATCAGGTTCTGAGGCACCCTTGGGGCCAACATAGATATGGGTGTCAACAAAATCTCCATTTCCGGGATCACCATAAGCTTTTTGGTAAGATGGATTGTTGTTAAATCCCGAATTACCGTTCACTAAACGTGAAGGGTCATATTGTTTGGTCCAGTCGGTAATATTGCGTACATCGAAAGCGCCCCAATTTTCGTTAAAAGGAACCCAGGCGATAATGGATGGCGAGTTGTAGTGGTCGTCAATGATGGCCTTGTATTCATCACGAAATGCTTTTCGATAAATCGTAGTATCTTCATCGGGATACCAAAGGCAGGGCATATCTTGCCACACGAGCAGTCCCATTTTATCTGCCCAATAATAGAACCGTTGGGGTTCGGTTTTCATATGCTTACGAAT
>JBMAAL010000159.1:0-6700 GCA_050281725.1 Sphingobacterium sp.
CCAAGTACGGATGAAATTTTATGGGCAATCCAAACGGAAGAAGATGCCAAACGTCTGAAAAATGCGTTGGAGCATCTAGTTAAGATCGTAAAAGCCGAAAAAAAGACAGATCCTTTTGGTAGTTAAATCGTATTGGGGGGATCTGTGGGTAATAGAATGTTCGGCAAGGTATGAGCTTGCCGAACTGAATAGAGAAAGTAGTAGGACTTGCACATGGATATGTGTTGAGGATTGATGAGGGGGTAACCAAATGCCTACTAGATATAAAGACGATTGGCTTCATGGCCTAAATTGATGTGGCTGTTGAAACCATCGATTGTAAATCACATCGCTTATACGAAGTAAGCATATTTACATGAATTCGGTGTTAAAATGTTATTATCTTATTGTAATTAAGTGTTTTGTGTGTTTATTTTTGAGTTATTTTATTTCTCCTGTTGATGAATTTATTTCCCGGAAGGACCTTAATCATCTTTCTAGGCTTATATTTCCGAGATAGCTGCTATTCATGCACCGATTAGTCCCATCAGTTGCAACAAAACCTAGATATAGATGATATGTATCATTTTGGGTTAGTTTCGGTATTTGAATAGATTCTCGTAAATCCATAATGTAATTTTGAAGTAAAACACCTTGTGAAGCGTTTATTGGATTTTCAGGAATGAGGAGTACCAAGGTTCGGAAATCTGTCAGATCTTCGTACAAGAGTTTTTCGGAGTTTTTTAGTTCCCAAGTGATATGGATAGTATCGTTCAACAATTGAAATGTTGCCCTTGTAATCTCTTCGTCCAAACCTCGGCTTATGGCAATCTTTTCATAATCGATATGAAAACCTTCATCGTCTTGTGCATGGCATGGTGAAGGTTATAGGACATCGCTGCATTAAATGCTGTCATATTCTTGGCGTAGAGATAAAAACCGAGCCGTATGACTTTCGTGTAAGGACTTAAGAATTGTTGCATAAGTCCAAATTTGTTTCGGTTGTTCACTTCCTTTTCAGAAAGTGCTCTTTTTTTATTCACCCTCGGAAGAGACCTGACATAATTGATCTCTTTCCATTTACAAAAAACAACTGACCCCACTTTGCCCGAAGGAGGGCCATTTACACCCTGTGTTACATTCGCCATAGTATCAAATTAAATGTGTAGGGGTACTAACACACAACGAACAGATAAGTTTAGTTTAATCTATGGAATAATTGTAAATAAGGTGTTACGTAATAGGGAGCTAATAGGCAGTTAAGACGGCTTCATCCGAATGAGGTCCCTATAAGGTCCCTATAAAGTCCCTGCCAAATCCCTTTTAGTGTAGTGTTTTTTTTGGGGTGAAATAGCTATTGATGAGGTGTTGGTAAATTGGTGTCTGCGAAAAAATCCTTATTTTTACCCACTAAATCACATCAAATTGACACATCAGGAAAAGTCGAGCCAGATTCGGAAGGAAATAAATCTTTCCTATCTGCAGCTTAAAGGAATGTACCCCATCTTAAGAAATCAGAACAGTATCGGAATGGCTCTATTTGCACTAGCGATCCTGGCTATTGTTATTGTATCGATAGCATGGTCCCGCGCTGTTGTTCCGACCTGGCTTATGATAGTCAGTAATGCTTTTTTTATGGGGGTGTTACATGAAATAGAGCATGATCTGATTCATTGGCTTTATTTTAAAAGGCAAAAAGCGGTTCATCATTTTATGCTTTTTTGTGTATGGATATTACGCCCATTGACTGTCAATCCTTGGATACGCAGAACCTTGCATCATCATCATCATAAGTTTTCGGGTACATTACATGATGTTGAGGAACGCAGTGTTACGAATGGTGAGCAGTGGTCGATCAAACGTCTGCTAACAACTCCCGATGTTGTGTTGGGTGGGCTTTTTCGACTGCATCGCATGTTTAACGATATGGACAGCGAGGTGAAGAATGGAAATCTAAAGTTGAAGACTTCTTCAAAACTAAAACGGATTATGTTTTTAAGCATTGTTCCAGTGACGATTTTTGCACATGTGATTTTATATTTCTTCTTTGCAGACCTGTTATTTGGTTGGCTAAGTGAGGTTTTTGAGTTAAATTTGAGTTTTCCACACTATGTTAATAACATGTTGATAAGTCTACATGGGATCATTTATGTTATTCTATTACCAAACTTATTACGTCAATTTTGTTTACATTTTATTACATCAAACATGCATTATTTTGGCGATGTTGAGGCTGGAAATGTTATTGAGCAGACGCAAGTATTGACAGTTTGGTGGACTTTTCCGATGCAATTGTTTTGTTTCTTTTTCGGTTGGACGCATAGCATCCATCATTTTGTCGTCAATGAAACATTTTACGTACGTCATATTGGCCGTAAGAAAGCGCAAGAAATTTTACGCAAGTATGGGGTTCGTTTTAATGATTTGGGAACATTTAGAAGGGCAAACCGTTTTCGTGAACTTTCCAACAAAGAAGTTTAGTCCTTTTTATTTACCTCTTTTTACGATAAGTTTTATAGTTACCGTGATGCTGATAGACAAGGGCTCCCTCTTCACAATAGTTGGATAGGTAAACAGAGAATTTGTTGCTTTGGCTCTTGTCAATACCCAATTGGACCAACACTTCCGAAACACGGCGCGCTGAGTGGAAAAAATCCGAATGATAGACGAGCTCATCTAGTTTTTTGCTTAGCGTGATTCTTTCCTGGGCATCAGGAGGTAGGGAATAGGGCGAATTAAAGACAATATTATGCTGAAAAAATACCGTCGGTTGAATTTCCAGGGTACGGCATAAAGTTAAAAAGTTTGTGAGCGTTAAGTCTTTTCCCTTTTCTATGCCATTGAGTGTTCCTGTTGAAATACCTGTTAGATGGGATAGATCCCGTAGTGAATAATAAAGATCATTTCGTTTCGCGCGAAAGCGTAAACCAATTGTTTCCAGTAATACTTTGTCTTCATCCGTCATACAACGAATTGAATGACAATTTGCGCAAAATATAGCTCATTATTTTATTTAAAAATTTGTATTTATTATTTTTTATTTTATATTTGTTGTAACAGATGTTTTTAATCGGTAATGAGATTTGTTTAATAAATAGACTCTACGTCACCGTCCTGTGTAAAATCACCATTATGGTAAGTTATTATCTAGTAGAACACAGGCGCATGAAAAACGAAATTATTTAAGCAGATATTGTCAATTTACCTGGCTTCGGTTTCAAAGAATCCGTCAAGTTCCACCGGAGCCGTGGTAAATTGTCGAGTACGTCAGCACAATGACCGAAATTTTGGTCAGATTCTACCAGATTGTGTATGACGACACAAGTCGACTTGCCCAGCTTCGGTTTCCAAGAATCCGTCAAGTTCCGCCGGAGCTGTGGTGAGTTGCATAGTTGCGGCTATTCGCCTGTTATTGTCCACTCATAAAATAATAAATCAGATAAAACACGATCAATACACATACTGCAATAATCAGTGTACGTTTGAGATTTCGACCAGCAGGTTCATCATCTTTTTCCTCAACGGCAACATCAGGTAGTTTCTCTTCCTGTTTTTGATCGCTATGTTCGGGGGTTTCATATTTATTTTCCATCACTCAACTTATTTGTTATTGTAGATAGAACAGTTGCAAGCTGTAAATCGTTGAGTTGGGTATATTTTTATTCCTATAAAAAAGCATGTTATGGAGTGCTGAGCATGCGACGTGAATAAATAAAACGGTAAAGCATTGTGTTTTTTCGAGTATTTGCATACATTGCGGCTATATTTAACGCGACAAACCTAAACAACCTGTAAACGCTGCGTTTAAAAATAATTTTGCGTTAAACGAAGTCTGTAATAAATAATTGAGCACTAAATGAAAAGAAGAAATCTTATCGGAACATTGGTAGCTGGATGTATGATGTTGGCTGTTAGTCCAACATTTGCACAACAGAAAGCTGCAAAAAAGGAAATTGGTCTACAGTTATATTCTGTACGTGAGGAAATCGGTAAAAATCCCAATTTCGACCAAATTCTGCAAAAGATCTCAGCATTGGGTTATACAGGAGTGGAAGCCGCTGGGTACAAGGATGGTAAATTATATAACTTGAGCCCGCAAGAGTTTAAGGCAAAAGTTGAAAAAGCTGGAATGAAAGTGATTTCATCACATGCAACGAAAACTCTATCAGAGAAAGAGCTAAGCTCTGGAGATTTTACAGAATCACTAAAATGGTGGGATGAATGTATTGCTACTCACAAAGCAGCGGGAATGAAATACATCGTTACGCCTTGGATGGATGTACCTAAAACACTTAAGGATCTGGAAACGCAATGTCGCTACCTGGATGCTGTGGGTGCGAAATGCCGTCAACAAGGAATCATTTACGGATACCACAACCACTCGCATGAGTTTAGAAAAGTGGAAGATAAAGTGATGTACGATTATATGTTAGAGCATACAAATCCTGAAAATGTATTTTTCGAGATGGACGTCTATTGGGCGGTCATGGGGCAAGTTAGTCCGGTTGATTACTTCAATAAATATGCGGGCAGATTCAAGGCTTTGCACATTAAGGACCACCGCGAAATTGGCCAAAGTGGTATGGTCGGTTTTGACGCAATTTTTAACAATTCGAAAGTTGCTGGCCTGCAATATATTTTTGTTGAGCTGGAAGAAACACGTAACGATATTTATACCGGTTTACAGCAAAGTATCGATTATCTGAAAAAAGCATCTTTTGTAAAGGCTAGCTACTTAAAATAGCCGAAAAATCGGGAGAAAATTGACCCAGTTGAGACAATTCTCCGTTTGATAAATTTATTATTTTTCGTTAACTTGAATGTAATAAAAAGGGATTTTTTATTGAATTAAATTAGACCATATGAAACGGATTATTGTTGCCACAGACTACGCTGAAGAGGCCGAACATGCCTTAAAGTTTATTATGGAAGTTTTTGCAGGAAAAGAATACGAGCTCGTTTTATTTTCTCTTCAAAATCCTTCCATTCATGCAATGAACGCTCGACTTTCTCCCGATTCTATGTTCAAGATTTTTGAACATCAAAGTAAGGTTTTACGACGTAAAGCCGAGGCGATTACGGCCGAAAGTGGTGTTTTGACTATTCCTTATCTTGCGGCAGGTTTGTTTTATGACCAGATGACAAAATGCATCCAGGAGACGAATGCGGATTTGTTGGTGATGGGAATGGCTAAACGTTCCTTTGATCAAGATATGCTGGGTAATACCACCACGGCAGCAATCAGTAAGTTAAAAATACCTATCCTTTCCGTTCCACTGGGCGCAAAATTTACGGGTCTGGAGCATATTCTTTTTGCCTGTGATATTGTTCGTGGTGTACAAAAGGAAATTCTTGAAAAAGTCAAAGATTTTGCCGCTGAATTTGGTGCAGTGCTGGAGGTTCTCAATATTCGAAAAACTGTTGAGCAACTGAATGAGGAGAAAGGAAAAGAAACACGTGAAACCATCAACGATGTGATGGGAATCGTGAGTTATTACTACAAAAATGTAACCTCCAATGAGGTTGTAAAAGCGATCCGGGACGAAGTAAAAGAAAGCAGTACAGATCTGCTGGTCATGATCCCCTATAAGTACGGTTTTTGGAGCTCATTGACCCACCGAAGCAAGACTCGTATGATGGCCTCGGGTCTGGATGTTCCTTTGCTGACCATCTCGATCTAATTTTTTTATTATAAAAGCTCAGATGAGGTAAGATCAGCTGGGCTTTATCTTGATTGTACTTATTGAAATAAGGGGAGCATCTTATCCCAAATTTGCTGGTAGGCTTTATTGTCCCGGACGATTCCCTTATCTTCATCATAATAATTAGGTGCGTCAAAGCTCCCTCCTTTACGCCTTTCTATTGAAAATATATTTAGAACTATTTTTGATCTTTTAGCTTGTAAAGGGCTGATCAGGAAGTTGAAAATTAACTTTTCTCCTTCTTTATTGCTTAGAAAATTATTGTTTTCTAAATACGTGCTGGTTTGAATAAATCCTGATGGCCGATCGAGTTGCACAATAAAATAACCGCCATCCTGAAGCACTTGAATTATCTTGCAGTATGCCGAATCACTTGCGATCGGGATAGTTTTAGTACGCTCTGGATTTTGTGCCAACAGGGGGCTGGAAAAGAAGAATACATAAGCAATCAGCATCAAGGAGAATTGGATTAAATGTTTCATATTACCGAATTAAAGATCTAATCTAATGAATACTGTAATTTAACAATTTTATTTTTGATGACAGCTAATTAGATTGTCACGCTGTTATTTAATTCGTATACCTAATATCTTTAGACTACGTTCTTCCTGATCTAAAGTTGCTATATTGGGTAAGTTGGCCCATTCCTCGAAACCCATTTTTTCAAATAATGCAATGCTAGGCAGATTGTGTGCAAAGATAAATCCCAATAAGGTATGGACGCCTAAACCTGGGGCTTTATCAATGCAGTGCTGGAGAATCTGTTTACCCAGGCCCCGGCCTCGCTGCTGTGCATCCAAATAGATACTAATTTCTACTGTTGCATCATAAGCTGGACGACCATAGAAAGATTGAAAACTTACCCAGCCAAGTATCTGGTTATTTAGATCTTCTATCATCCAGAGGGGTCTTTTTGAAGCGTTGTGTTCGTCAAACCATTTTTGTCTACTGGCAACAGATACTGGGGCAGTGTCTGCAGTAACCATGCGAGAGGCTATTGTAGAATTGTATATTTCTAC
>JBMAAL010000160.1:0-6528 GCA_050281725.1 Sphingobacterium sp.
TTTGTATCATCATAATTTAGGTTTATAATTGGTTATTTAAGGTTTTCATTCTCCCCGTTTGAAAACCTTTTTTTTATAAATGACTGTAAAAATTATAATCATCCTTTATCATATCACCGAATCGAGAAAAAGTACATCCATCTTCCCATTAAAAGCAGGGATAGGTTATAAAGGCTTTTCATTTCAAACATAAAAAGGGCAATGTGAACATTGCCCTTTATTTTAGATACCCAGTTAATGGTTCTTTACATCTTATAATATTGCTCCCAACCTCTTGCTGGTGGCGGTCCAGCTAGGAGTGCGTTGGCAAACTTATCATTGGTCACTTCTTTTGTCTGTGTATTCAAGATCAACTTACTGTTTAAGCGTTGTGCAATCACGCCTAAGCAAAACACCTGGCTCAACGGGCCTGCAATTTCAAAAGCCGAGCGGGTCTTTTCTTCACCTTTACAACCTTTCAAGAAATTAGCAAAGTGGTTTGACGGTGATTTTGGCACTTCCGGTAACCGAGACTCCATTTCCTTAGCCTTGGCTTCTGGAATAATCTGCAAGGTACTGGCATGGGAGCCACCTTTAAATATCAAATCCTTGCTATAGATAATTTTTCCAGGATTTAGTTTAGCGGGTTCCAATTTCCCTGTACTAGGTGCAGGAATATTGGGATCCAGTCCGGATACACCATAGCCTTCCGGTATAGGCGGCAAATTATCCAGTCCATCATACCAATTGATATCGACTGCCGGCATCTTTTTCCTTTTTGGGAAATGAAATTTCAAGGTTGAAGACATGGGGAAAAAATAGGAATTATGCCCATCAAGCTTCACAGCGGACACTTCTGTAGGCAGCCCCAAATCTAAAAATTCATGCGCTGTATCTAATATATGTGCCCCCCAATCGCCCAATGCTCCCATTCCAAAATCATACCAACAGCGCCACTGACCATTCACAAAATCTTTGTTATAATTATGGCCAATAGTCTGCATTTGCCAAAGATCCCAATCTAATGTTTCGGGAATCATTTCTGCAGCAGGAAAACCCTTTATATTCACATCCCAGCCATGCCATCTACGCGGCATATTCATGTGCGCATCGATGCGCGTCACATCCTTAATAATACCGGCATCCTTCCAGGCTTTAAACTGAAAATAATTTGCTTCGGAGTGCCCTTGATTTCCCATTTGGGTAGCAAGCTTAGGGTTTTTCCGAGCTTTATTTGCCATCAGTTCGACTTCAAGGAATGTTCTCGCCATTGGTTTTTCCACGTAGACATGTTTACCCAAATCCAGTGCAAGCATCGTTATGGCAAAATGCGAAAAATCAGGAGTTCCGACACTTACAGCATCAATCTGATTTCCCATTTTGTCAAACATTACCCTAAAATCCTTAAACTTCGGTGCATCGGGAAACAAACCCAAAATTTCCTGCGTATGTTTCGCACCAAGATCGACATCACATAGCGCAACAATATTACAGAGTCCTGTTTTATAGAGTTCTTTAATGATGTCGGCAGCCCTGTTTCCAAGGCCTACACAGGCTAAGTTGACACGTTCATTTGGTTTGGCCAAGTTGACATTCCCCAATACACTATTGGACAGCATAACCGCTCCTGCAGCGATAACGGACTGTTTAACAAAGCTTCTGCGCGATAAATAATGATTCATAAGAGATAAGCTTAATTCGGTGTATTAATTTTTATGCTGCGAAATGAAACACGATCACCATGGTCCTGGAGAAGAATAAAACCTTCCTTCGCTTCGCCAAAGTTTTCCCAATCTTTGTATTTGCTGATCTGAACTAAATCTTTAAACGCTTTGGATCCCCGCTCATAAGACAACATCTTAATGCCATTTAAATAGTGTTCAACTTTGTTATCTGCTGTGACCACAACTCTACCTCTATTCCACTCGCCGATCGGTCTACGCGCGCGATCATCACGATTGGATGTAATGAGATCGTAAAGCGATGCCAAGGTACGATTTCCGTCACGTCCCAACTTCGCGTCAGGGTGTAAAGCATCATCCAGCACTTGATATTCCAAACCAATAGCCGATCCTTTTGATTTTTCTTTTAAAGTCACAAAATACTTAACACCACTATTGGCTCCAGGACTAAGCTTAAATTCAAATGAAAGATCAAACACCGCGTATTTATCTTTTGTGACGATATCACCACCATTGGTTGATTCACCACCGTCGGATTTTAGCACAGTCATTTGTCCATCCTTAACTTCCCAACCTCGTTCCGGAAATTTATCACCATGTATACTCCGCCAGCCCTTATTGGTTTTACCGTCAAACAAAAGCTTAACACCTTTCTTCTTTTCAGCGTCAGCCAAGTCGTTTGGCTTCAAGTTCACGATATAAAGATCTTTTGGAAAACCTTTTGATTTAAGGTCAGTTGTTTTTATTTTAATATTCTTAAAGTACACTTTCTTTCCGTCCAGTTTAGGTGGAATACCATGCACCTGCAACCCGATAAAACCTGTTCTATCGATCGTATCAACGACATAAGCGACAGGAATATCATTGATCCAAGTGCGCAGCTCATCACCAATGGCTTCAATTCGAATATGATTGAATTCCTCTACTTTATAGGCTTTTTTAGCATTTTCATTTAAATCGAGTGGATAAATCCATCCACGACGTGCCTCATCATAGATTCCACCTGTCCATGCACGGGCAGAGGGGTCTATTTCAACTTGCCTTCCATACACACGTCCACGTCCATCATTAGCCTTTGGATCAAGGTGGCTCCGCGTCTGTATACCTGAATTCGTTTCGTTGCCTTCAAGTTTGACATCTAATTCTAATATGAAATCACCATATTCTTTTTCAGTGATCAAAAAAGAATTGGGTGTACCTTTTGTCATTCTGCCTACGATAGCATCACCTTCAATAGAATAAGGTGCTTTTCCCCCGACAGACTTCCAGCCATTCAGCGTTTTTCCATCAAAAAGGTTTGTCCAACCTTTCTCATTACTCTTATCTGTCTGAGCATACGACAATACAGCATTGCCAACCATCGCTGCCATCAAAACAGATTTAAATAGTGTATTTCTTTTCATTGTAAAATTTAATCTTGAGTCTATCGACCCGGTTTAATTATTCATCATTGGTTCGTCAATCATAACAAGTCGGGACCATCCCATCGAAAGCCTGGAGCCAACGCTACATGTAACTTTCTAACCAGACAGGCCCATATTTACTTATCGGTTATTGATTTAATTGACTTAGTAAAACAATATATCAATTAATATAAGCGAAATGAATCAAATGATCTGATTTATTTACGAAAACGTTTGAAAATACCTATTACTTATCTTCAACAAGCAATGGCGTTTTATTTTTCTCTGCACCCGGGTAACCTATATTTTGATTGATAACACCTTTAATATTGGTATTAATCGCATTAGCGGGCACAGGCCATAAGATATGGTGCACACTAATTTTATATTCGGCCCACTTATGTTTTACCCCTTTATTATAGAAATTACTTTTAGCAACCACTCTATCGTACCAGAAATTAACACCAGCTTGTTTAATATTCGCATTCGTTCCGCCTGGGCCACTAATTTGTTTTAAATCATAGACACGACCACCAAAAATTTCGCATGGTTTTCTGGTCTTTGCATACGTATAGGCAATCCTTACGAGCTCAATATGTCTGTTTTCTTCATAATACAACTCACGTGCACGCTCATCTAATATCTCACCGATATTGATTTCGTCTGCTATTAGCTGTGATGCACCTGCGCGTTGACGGACTTCATTAATAGCCATAGCGGCCTGACCATGATCATTTTTCCAATAGTAACTTTCCGCCAATAATAAATAGACTTCTGCAGAACGGTAAATATACCATGGGGTTTCCCCGCCTTCCCATTGTGTTTGCAATGGATCCGGCACAAATAATTTGTAATGCGGCCAAGAGAACCATAGCCGAATTGAATCCTCCACACTCATTCCCACCGGTTTAACCAGATTTTTTCCATACCAGGGATTGCCAGTCTTTTTTAAGTTGGGCTCATTGTATTTCAAATCTTCCATCTTTCGCCAACTATCCCGATTGAAGATGCCCCGCAAGTCATTATCCTCTTTGCCAGGTCTCCAAATCTGATTTGTAAAATACCAAGTTGGACGCAATCGTCCTATACCACGACCATAATTCTTATTTAAATCCAATGAAAGATCAGTTTCATCCGCTGCCAATGATAATCCTGCCCCCGTTTTTCCGTCTGGTGTTTTTATACCACCGTTATTCCAGAAAGGAACACCATTACGCATTGTTCTGATACGATCAGAGCCATCAACCCCTGGATAAGAAACCACATACATTAAACCTTCGGTATTGGCACCATCTAATTTTGCTTCAACACTATGAAGGTCAAACATCAGATTGGTATTTGGTCTACTTTTATTCACCGTAAATCTACTTTTCATAAGTGGATGAATAGCGACAATTTCTTTTCCGATAGCGATTGCCCGATCAAAATCCGCCAAAGCCATACAGACCTTCATCAACAATACACCGCAGGCAGATTTGGAGGTACGTCCACGGTCTACTCTTTCGGGCACCCATTGATAGGCAAATTCCAGATCTTTTCGTAATTTCTCGAGAATACTCCAACGATCATAGCTATAGAAATCATATTTCGGTTCATTTATTTCTTTATCAATGAAGGGCACATCACCAAACTGATGCACTAATTTGAAATAACGGTAGGCACGTTGAAAATAAGCTGCTCCTAAAATCGCGTTTTTTTCATTTTCGTCTTTAAAAGTTCCCGCATCTATTCTTGAAATAATAAGATTGGCATATTTTATTCCCTTAAATCCTTCGTACCAATACCACCCCACTTTAGTTCTATCGTTATGATTGAGTTCTGCATCGGGGAGCAATGCAATATCCATATCCATTTGTGGACCAGCTTTATCTGTCGTACCCTCTACAGCCACTTCAGATTGAATAATCTCGGTCAAAATGGGCGCAGCATCACCAAAAAACTCATGCCGCATATTTCTTTCACAGGCCGTTAAAGCGGAGTACATCCCTTGCGCATCGGCTAGCGCAACATCAGGTTCATAGAAAGACAAGGGTTTCGGTTTAAGCCAATCCTTACTGCACGAAAATGTAAAAACAGCTATTGAACCAATACAAAAACTACATAGTATATTTTTTTTCAATTTCATGATCTAGTGATTATAGGGTAAGGTTTAAACTTAGGTTATATGTGCGGGGGGCTGGGTCGCCAACATCTTCCAATGCATTACTTTTCCAGCTTCTTTCGGGGTCTCCAAATTTAAAATCTTTTGTCAAGTACGCTACATTTCTAATCGAAGCTGAAATACGAAGCTGTTGGATTTTTAAGGATTGCAAGATAAATTTTGGCAGACTGTAAGAAAGCACCATGTTGTCCAAACGCATAAAGGACATGTTGACGTAGTTCGTACCATTATTTTTTGATCCGATACGCGCGTAATCGTTGATCGGATTTTCTGGCGTCCAACGCGGTAGCGCATAGTCGGTACTCCGATCTGCAAAATTACTGTTGTTTGCAGCCTGATTAAAGTCTCCATAATGTCCCCAATTGGAGTAAATTAAAAATGAAAAACTCAGCTCTTTATAACGCAATTCATTTCGAAACGACCAGCGAAAACGCGGTGTTGTATACCCCTGAAATACACGGTCGGCATCCGTTAAGACCCCATCTCCATTTTGATCTATATATTTAAAATCGCCAGGTTGGTTACCATATTTTGCAGCCATTTCCTCTTCTCCTAATTGCCAGATTCCATTTCGTTGGTAGGCCCATATCCGGTCGGGATCCTGTCCAATAAACCATCTATTTTTAACATCGTCCGCTTCCTTTTGGCCGACGACATTTCCTTCACTATCTTTTACATCCACCATATCGCCATACAACTTCACAATTTTTCTCCGGTTCAACATAAAGATCGCCGTCGCATTCCAACTAAAATCGCCCCTATTCATGATGTTACTATTCAAGGTAATATCAAAACCTTTATTGGAGAGCTCACCAAGATTGGCAGCAACACTGCTAAATCCGATAATTTCTGGCAATGCGCGATCTACCAATAAATCCTGCGTTGTTGCCGTATAAAAATCCAGTGCACCACTCAGACGGCCATGGAAGACTGAAAAGTCCAAACCGGCATTATACGAACTTTTACTTTCCCATTTCAAGCCCAAATTGGCCATTCTATTTACGTATAACTGAGATGAAAGATAGAGGTTTCCACTCGCATCAATATAGGGATGTAACCCAGAGGTCATGTCGGAAAGCGCTTCGTAAAGCTCAATATCACGATTACCATTTCTTCCCCAAGAAAGTCGCAGCTTACCATAATCCAACCAGGATTTGGTATTTTTCATAAAACCTTCCGCTGTAAAATCCCATGCAAAAGCCAGGGCTGGAAAGGTTGCTCTTGGATTTTGAGCGCCAAAGGCTGAATACCCATCCCGTCGCACAGAAGCTGTCAACATATAACGATCTTTAAAGGAATAAAA
>JBMAAL010000161.1:0-6436 GCA_050281725.1 Sphingobacterium sp.
TCCCGAGGAGGTTACGGACCTTTAGAGCTTCGTTGAAAAGATAAAAATGCGATGTGTTCTAAGGAGATAATTGCAAATGTACAAAAAATTCTTTAAAAAAGAGATATTGAGCGATCCTGTACCAAGTGATCGTGGAACCGATCCGTTTCTTTGATTTTAAGCACCCGGGTCCATTTCATAAGTTATTGTGTAAACCTAGTGCCTACAATGGGGCTGATAACAATCAGTCATCTGAAGTCCATCGATCTTTCAACTTTTTAAACACGATTTATTTCGATCACAAATTGAGAAATTTCATAAAACAAAAAGATCATTTAGACGTTATTTTTAAAAAAAACTATGGAAATAAGAAACATCGAAAGGGACGAAAGAGGCAATTTTATTGCAGAAGTTGAAAATAATGAAGCCGGAATTTTAGAGTATACCTGGCAAAACGATCATGAGTTTTCCATTGATCATACAGAAGTCTACGACGAGTATCAGGGAATGAGTGTGGGAAAGAAATTGGTACTGGAGGCTGTTGACTATGCCCGGAAAAATGACGCCAAAATTATCCCAAATTGTCCTTATGCGAAAGCTATCTTCGATAAAACAATAGCTTTTCAAGATGTATTGGCATAAAAAAGCCGTTTTATCCTATCGATAAAACGGCTTTTTTATATTGTATTGAGTGGGTTAAATCACGATATTGATTATTTTTCCTTTGACAAAAATAATCTTTTTGATCGCCTTTCCATCTAAATGCCGTTGTACATCAGCATGTGCTCTAATCGTATCTTCTACTGCTTTTTGATCTAAATCAAGCGCTAATGACAGATTGAATTTCATCTTACCATTGAAAGATACCGGATAAGCAAATTCAGATTCAACCAAATATTCTGGTTTGAACACAGGATATGAAGCGTAAGATAGTGTACCAGCCTCATTACCCAACAGCTCCCACAACTCTTCCGTGATATGTGGTGCATAAGGTTGAAGAATAATGACGAGCTGTTCCAATATCTGTCGTTTATTGCATTTCAACTCGGTCAATTCATTGACACAGATCATAAAGGCTGAAACTGAAGTATTGAATGAAAAACGCTCAATATCATCTTCCACCTTTTTGATAATTTTATGCAAGGCTTTAAACTCTGCTTTGGATGGATCTTCATCGGAAACACTGAAACTACCCTCAGCATCGTGGAACAGTCGCCATACTTTACGTAAAAACTTATAAACCCCTTCAATACCATTTGTATTCCAAGGCTTAGCTTGCTCCAAAGGTCCCAAAAACATTTCATATAGTCGCAATGTATCTGCTCCATAGGATTCGATAATATCGTCAGGATTAACCACATTGAATTTGGATTTTGACATTTTCTCCACTTCACTACCGCAGATATACTTACCATTTTCCAACACAAATTCAGCATTGGCAAAGTCAGGTCTGAAAGCTTTGAATTTTTCCAAATCCAATAGATCATTGGAGACTATATTTACATCGACATGTAATGGAATTGTTTTATAATCGTTTTTCAATCCATAGGATACGAATTGATTTGTACCTCTACCCTCTTCATCCAGCACACGATACACAAAATTAGAGCGCCCTTGAATCATGCCCTGATTAATCAATTTGCGGAATGGCTCCTCTTCATTTTGGTAACCCAAATCTTTCAAGAACTTGTTCCAAAAACGCGAATATAACAGGTGTCCAGTAGCATGCTCAGAACCACCGATATACAAATCTACGGCTTTCCAATAATCCACTGCCTCTTTAGACGCAAAATTACCTTCATTTTTTGGATCCATATATCTAAACCAATACCATGAGGAGCCCGCCCATCCTGGCATCGTACTCAATTCATACTCATATTGATCTTCATATTTCCAATCTTTGGCCCTTCCCAATGGAGGTTCACCCGATTCCGTTGGCAAATATTTATCAACTTCCGGTAATAATAACGGTAACTCTTCTTCTTTTATTAAATAAGGCAATCCATTTTTAAAGTAGACCGGTACGGGTTCTCCCCAATAACGCTGACGACCAAAAATGGCGTCACGCATACGGAAGTTTATTTTCGCTTTACCTAATTTTAATTCTTCCAATTTAGCAATCAAAGCCGGAACCGCCTCTTGGTAAGTCATACCATTGATAAAATCGGAATTGATGTATTTCCCGTCCTTATTAGGATCAGCCTCTTCTTCAATATGTTGGGTATCCGAAATAGGAATAATAGGAAGAGCGAAATGTTTAGCAAACACATAGTCACGTTGATCGCCGCTCGGAACAGCCATTACAGCACCTGTACCATAACCGGCAAGTACGTAATCTGCAATCCAAATTTGTACATCTTGTCCTGAAACAGGATGTTTAGCATAAGAACCTGTAAAAGCACCTGAAACTGTTTTCGTATCGGCCATACGATCCAATTCAGATTTTTTCGCCGTTTTCTCGATATAGGCATCCACTTCAGCTTGCTGCTCAGGTGTAGTTAATGCAGCCACCAATTCATGCTCTGGAGCCAATACGATAAACGAAACGCCAAATAGGGTATCTACCCGTGTCGTAAATACCTCAATGTCTGTATTTAATTGTGGCACGGGAAATTTCACGGAGGCACCTACAGATTTCCCGATCCAGTTCCGTTGCATTTCAACCAAAGGCTCTGGCCAATCAATGGTATCCAAACCTTTCAACAAACGATCCGCATACGCCGTAATACGCATAGACCACTGCATCATCTTCTTTTGCTCCACAGGATAACCACCACGTTCAGAGACACCGTTGATTACCTCGTCGTTCGCTAATACTGTACCTAAAGCAGCACACCAGTTTACTGTACTTTCACGCAAATAAGCAATCCGATATTTCAACAATTCCCGTTGTTGTTTTTCTTCGTCAAAAGATTTCCATTCATCAGCGCTGAATTCCAAGACATCCTCATCGGAAACTGCTGAAATGCCAGCAGAGCCACTTGCAACAAACCTAGCGATTAATGTTTCGATCGGTTCAGCTTTATCCGATTCTTTATTATACCAAGAATCAAACAATCTCATAAAAATCCACTGTGTCCATTTGTAGTATGACGGATCAGAAGTACGTACCTCTCTACTCCAGTCATAAGAGAACCCAATGTTATCCATTTGCTCACGATAACGATTGATATTTACCTCAGTCGTAACAGCAGGATGCTGACCAGTTTGAATGGCATACTGCTCTGCAGGAAGTCCAAAAGAATCATATCCCATCGGATGCAATACATTAAAGCCTTTCAAACGTTTATATCTTGAGAAGATGTCCGAAGCAATATATCCCAGCGGGTGACCAACGTGCAGCCCCGCTCCGGAAGGATAAGGAAACATATCCAATACATAGTATTTTGGCTTTTGATGCGTATCGGACGTTTTATACGTTTGATGATCCGCCCAAAACTTCTGCCACTTTTTCTCTAATGATTTGTGATTATACTCCATTTTTATTCGTAAGGAATTTTTATGACTTGCGAAATTACGATTTTAATACTGAAATGTGATAAAAGTTTTGTAGTTTGAACAATAAATTATAGTATTGAAAAGTTAATTAAACATAGGAAGAAAACAGCGTTCGAATTGATTTTTATCAAAGTAATTATAAGATTAATTCGAAATCTTCCACTCAAATAGTTACTTTCGCAAATAAATTTTTGCTTATTATGTCAGAATACGAATTAAGCACACAAAAAAGAAAAACAAAATCTGTATACGTATCTACGGTTATCAGTATCGCTCTCGTGTTGCTGGTAACAGGTATGTTGGGATTACTCTTGGTGCACGCTAAAAATCTTTCGAAATACGTTAAGGAAAATATCGTCTTAAATGTCATCGTAAATGATGGTACAAGCGAAGGTGATGTCCTTTCTCTACAAAAAGACCTTGAAAAAGATCCCTACGTGCTTCGCACCGAATATATTAGTAAGGAATTGGCTGCAAAAAACTTGAAAGAAGATCTTGGTGAAGATTTCGTACAATATCTGGGGCATAACCCGCTATTGCCTTCTTTGGATGTTTACATGAAAGAGAATTATGCCAATACAGATAGCATTAAAACTTTTATTGAAAAGATCTCCAAAAACAATAAAATTAAAGAAGTTGTATACCAAGAGTCATTAATTGACATGGTCAACAAAAACGTACGCATCATCGGAATGATTGTTCTTGCTTTTGCGGTTATCTTACTGATTATCGCCGTAGCTTTAATCAATAATACGATACGTCTTGCAATCTATTCGCAGCGTTTCTTAATCAAAAGTATGCAATTGATTGGGGCTACTAAAAACTTTATTCGTAAACCATTTATAACGTATGGCATCATTCATGGTTTACTGGGATCTTTGATCGCGATTTTACTCCTCATTTTAACGTTGAAATTTGCGCAACAGCAAATACCAGAACTGGTCTTTCTACGCAACTGGTTCGAATTTGCGGTGATCTTTTTAGGCGTGATCTTGATTGGAATTCTCATTTCGGGACTTAGTACCTATTTCGCAGTAACAAAATATTTAAAGGCACAATCTAACGATTTATACAGATAAAAATGGCTCAAATAAAGAAATCTACTGAATCAGTCAATAAAGGTTCATTTGTATTCTCCAAAGTAAATTACCAACTGTTCATAGCGAGCTTAGCTATTGTAATCATTGGCTTTACATTGATGTCTGGCGAAACTGATATTTATAGTTTTACCAAGATCACCTTGGCCCCTATTGTTGTTGTTCTTGGGTTTGCGATCGGATTCGCGGCAATCCTATATCGTCCCAAAAACAAATCAAATTAAAGCATAATCTTACCTCAAACAGATGTCTATTATTGAAGCTATCATCCTTGCTATCATTGAAGGATTAACGGAGTTTTTGCCTGTATCTTCGACAGGTCATATGATCATTGCTACTGCCTTAATGGGTATTCAACCATCGGCATTTGTCAAATTATTTACCATTGTCATCCAGTTAGGAACGATATTATCCGTATTGGTGTTATACTACAAGCGTTTCTTTAAAACACTATCATTTTACTACAAATTGATCATTGCAGCGATCCCCGCCTCTGTGTTGGGCTTGCTATTCAACGATTATATTGATGCATTGTTGGAGAGCCCTTTAATGGTCGCAGTGATGTTGGTAGTCGGCGGTCTCGTTTTACTTTTTGTTGACAAGTGGTTCAACAAACCAACTGTTGAAGATTCGGACAAGGTTTCCTACAAACAAGCTTTTATGATCGGGGTATACCAATGTCTTGCATTAATTCCGGGTACCTCAAGATCTGCAAGTACAATTATTGGCGGTATGGCCGAGAAACTAACACGTAAAGCTGCTGCGGAATTTTCCTTTTTCCTTGCTTTGCCTATGATGTTTGGCGCTTCTGCAGTAAAGCTTTTAAAGTTTTTTAAAGAAGGCAACACCTTCACGGGAGAAGAACTTAATTTACTTATTATCGGAAATCTAATTGGTTTCGTTGTTGCAATCGTCGCCATTAAGTCTTTTATTGGCTTTTTAACCAAATATGGTTTTAAAGCATTTGGATGGTACCGAATAATCGTTGGTGTTATTATTCTTGCCCTCCTACTTTCGGGTCATAGTTTACAAATTATCTAAAATATTTGGATGGAAAATATAGAGGTTAGTGAAAACTCAGCAAAGTTCAACTTTGCTGAAGGAGAAATGTTGTTGATCGATAAACCTTTAACATGGACAAGTTTTGACGTTGTTGGTAAAGTTAGAAACTCAATCAAGCCATTAAAATTAAAAGTCGGTCACGCAGGTACTTTAGACCCATTGGCAACGGGTCTACTCATTGTATGCACCGGAAAACTAACAAAAAAAATAGACAGCTACCAAGCTGAAGATAAAGAATACACAGGTTCGATCACCTTAGGGGCGACAACGCCTTCTTATGATCTCGAAACAGAAATTGACCAAACCTTTTCAATCGATCACATCACGGAGGAAATGATCTTTGATGCAGCAAAATCCTTTGAAGGCGATATCCAGCAATTTCCGCCAGCCCATTCCGCCATAAAAATTAATGGTGAACGCGTCTATGAAAAGGCCCGTCGCGGCGAGGAGGTTGAAATAAAATCCCGCCAGGTACGTATCAATAGCTTCCTTATTGAAAAGATCGAGCTCCCCAACGTGTATTTTCGTATATCCTGTTCAAAAGGAACCTACATCAGATCCCTGGCCTACGACTTTGGAAAACTCTTACAGAGTGGATCACATCTGAGTTCTTTGCGACGCACCAAAAGTGGAGATTATCGGGTAGAAAATGCATGGAATCTTGAACAACTTATCGCTGAAATAAAACGTCATAAAGAAATCATTAAATAACTTTACCATCCAATTTTATTGATTCTTTATCTTATTTTTGCAAAAACTCCTATAAATGAAAATCTACAGAAGTTTAGATGATTTCTCAC
>JBMAAL010000162.1:0-6429 GCA_050281725.1 Sphingobacterium sp.
ATGCTAAATAAAACCTATTGCAGTGCCGTCTATGGAATCAATGCCTGCACAATTACCGTTGAGGTAATCGTATCTACGGGCTTGCATTATTATATTGTAGGCTTGCCTGACAATGCCGTTAAAGAAAGCCTAAGACGTGTCGAAAGTGCCATTACTTCCTGTCAACTTCACATGCCACGCCAAAAGATTGTTGTCAACTTGGCACCCGCAGACCTCCGTAAGGAAGGGTCCAGTTATGACTTATCAATCGCGATCGGCATATTGGCGTCCTCGGGGCAAATGACAAATGAGCTTCTGGCAGATTATCTTATTCTAGGAGAACTATCCTTAGACGGAAGCATTAAGCCCATCCGTGGCATTTTACCTATCACTTTACAAGCCCTAAAAGAAGGCTTTAAAGGGATCATTTTACCCCAGGAGAATGCTAAGGAGGCCGCTATTGTCGCGGGTATCGATGTGATCGGAGTAGAAAACCTTAGCCAAGTTGTTGATTTCCTAAATCATAAGATAAAAATTGAACCAACACAAGTTGATATTCAAACGTGCTTTCATACCAATACGAATAATTACGAGGTCGATTTTTCGGATGTTCAAGGACAGGAGAATATCAAAAGGGCTCTTGAAATTGCAGCTGCGGGTGGTCACAACCTCATTTTAATAGGTCCTCCCGGCGCGGGCAAGACCATGTTAGCAAAAAGGCTACCAACAATCCTCCCACCCCTCAATATGACTGAATCTTTAGAAACCACCAAAATACACTCTGTATCTGGAAACCTGAAGACCAAAGAGTCTCTCTTGACTGCACGGCCATTTCGTTCTCCACATCATACCATATCCGATGTGGCCATGGTAGGTGGGGGCTCCAATCCGCTCCCAGGTGAGATTTCCCTAGCGCATCATGGCGTGCTGTTTCTTGATGAATTACCAGAATTCAAACGAAGTGTACTGGAAGTCATGCGGCAGCCTCTTGAATCACGGCAGATTACCATATCAAGGGCAAAACTCACGGTGGATTATCCGGCGAGTTTCATGCTCGTTGCCGCCATGAACCCATGTCCCTGTGGCTATTTCAATCACCCCGAAAAGGAATGCATATGTGGCAGTAATACCGTACAACGTTATTTAAGTAAAATATCGGGACCTCTTTTAGACCGTATCGATCTGCATATTGAGGTGACGCCTGTACTATTTGACCAACTGAGTACGACACGTATAGCCGAAGACAGCCGTACTGTGCGAAGTCGCGTCATTCAGACACGAGAAATTCAAAAGCAACGTTTTGATTCTTTTGCAGACATCCATTGTAATGCACAAATGAGTACACAATTGACCCGAGAAATATGTCAGATTGATGAGCCCGGAAGGAAGTTACTAAAAACAGCTATTGAACGTCTCAGCCTATCTGCAAGAGCATACGATAGAATACTCAAAGTTGCTCGCACAATCGCTGATATGGAGCAGAGTAAAATGATCGAAAATCATCATCTCGCCGAAGCTATCCAGTATAGAAATTTAGATCGGGAAACCTGGGGTGGAAAATTTTAAAACTGAGCCAAACAATGCTTAATAACCCAAGGGAAACAGATAATCGTCAAGATCAGACCTGACAATGCACCAAAGAAATGAGCATCGTGATTTATGCCATCTTGCGCTTTTTTTGACGCCCACACACAGTAACCCAAAAACAAAAATGCAAACAGGTAAGCCGGCATCGGTATAATCATCATCACGCCAATGGTAATTTTCGGATCGAAAAGAATGTAGCTGAACAGAACCGCACAAATCGCACCTGACGCGCCTAAACTATAGTAACCGGGGTTATTTTTTTGCTGGATGATTGTTGGAATATCGCTCAAGATTAAACTACCGATATAGATCACAGCAAATAGAATATGACCGTATGGACTTGCTTCTGCAAGTATACGCTCTAAACCAAAGGCAAAATAGTAGAAGGTAAGCATATTAAACAGCAGATGCCCCCAATCTTTATGCACAAAACCACTGGTCAGGATGGTATACAATTTTCGATTACGTGCGATACTATACGGATGTAACATCAGTTTGCCGTAAAGTTGTTCATGTGAAAACGTATAGATACTGGTAGCGAGTGTAAAAAAGAAAATAATACTCGCAACAGGCATTTCTGTGAGATAATATAATAGCATAGTAATTCCTAGAATCGATCCTCTAAAAGTAAAACGTAAAGTTCTTTTGGTCCATGTGCACCCAAAACCAATCTTTTCTCGATATCAGCCGTCCTGGAAGGGCCGGTAATTGTCGAAATCATTGTCGGGATTTCCTGACCGTAACGCTTCTGCATATAGGCTAAAGCATCCTTTAAATCCCAAACCAATTGTGAAGCTTTGGCAATAACAATATGAATTGGAGGATATATACTCAACCTGCGTCCTGAAGCGTTTGCATTACTCACCATAACACTTCCATTCCGTGCAACCAATGCTTCACATGATGTAATGCTTGCATTTGCTGATTCAAAATCTTCCGCTGTTTTTAAAAAAGGGAAACCATATGGACTGAGTAAATTTTGAACACCTTGTTCCCAAGCGTATATATTTTTGATATTATTCTCCTCGGTCAATGAAATCAGATTTTCAATCAGACCGATCTCGCCATCACAATACAGAAACTTGCCTCCCGCAGCTGTCAATTCGCGAACAAAAACAATATCCACCAACTCATCCTCTTCTTTATAAAGCGGCGTTTCTTTGAAATTAGGATGTGGATTATCGTTTTTCTGTAGTAATGCCTGACGTACCCGTTTTAACATTATCTCTTTCGCTGTTGCGTTCTTCACGTTCATGGCGCAAATATATATAAATGCAGCGCTAGATCACTCTAGCGCTGCAGCATTCAAATTAATTCAAATTATTTGAGGGCATTTCTGAACTCTGGCCTTCGTTAGATCGCGCTTCGTCCGGGTGAACATCCAACGGCAAATCTGTCTGTGGAACTCCCCCACCATCAGCACCATTCACAAACTCCTCGTAAGTAGTCTTGGTTTCAAATGGACGTTTACCTAAGATCTCTTCCAAGTCCGACTGAAAAAGAATTTCTTTTTCCAATAACTTCTCCGCTATCTTAATCAAACCTTCACGTTTGTCCAACAATAACTGTTTGGTACGTGCATAAACATCGTTGATTAAGTTACGAACTTCAGCATCAATCAGCTCTGCCGTTTTGTCAGAATAGGGTTTTTGGAATGAGGCTTCGGAGCTGTCTCTGAAAGAGACATTTCCAACTTTATCATTCATACCGTAGATTGCAATCATGGCATAAGAAAGCTGCGTGATACGCTCTAAGTCATTCTGAGCACCTGTTGAAATCCTTCCAAACGTAATATCTTCAGCAACACGACCACCCATAGTCATACATAAGCTGTCTATAAGCTGCTCCGTCGTATATAAGAACTGCTCACGGGGAAGGTACTGTGCATAGCCCAAAGCAGCGACACCACGTGGCACAATAGATACTTTCACCAAAGGATCGGCATGCTCTAAAAACCAGCCTGCAATAGCGTGCCCGGCCTCATGATAAGCAACAATACGTTTCTCTTCCGGAGAGATGATTTTGTTCTTCTTCTCAAGACCGCCGATCACACGGTCAACGGCATCCTGAAAATCCTGCATGTCAATCTCCGGTTTATTTTTACGGGCAGCAATAAGGGCTGCTTCGTTACACACGTTTGCAATTTCAGCTCCCGCAAAGCCAGGTGTCTGCGCCGATAATTTTTTTGCATCAACCTCAGCCGATAACTTTAACGGTTTCAGATGCACCTTAAAAATTTGCTCACGGCCAATTAAATCCGGTTTATCAATAGAAATTTGACGGTCAAAACGTCCCGGACGCAACAGTGCAGTATCCAGTACATCGATACGGTTAGTAGCTGCTAAAATAATAACGCCCGAATCCGTACCGAAACCATCCATTTCCACCAACAATTGGTTCAAGGTGTTTTCACGTTCGTCATTACCGCCCATCATCGAGTTTTTACCACGAGCACGACCAATAGCGTCGATCTCATCGATAAAAATGATACATGGCGCTTTCTCTTTCGCTTGCTTAAACAAGTCGCGAACACGCGATGCACCTACACCCACAAACATTTCGACAAAGTCAGATCCGGATAGTGAGAAAAATGGCACTTGAGCCTCTCCAGCTACAGCTTTAGCCAATAACGTCTTACCCGTTCCCGGAGGCCCTACAAGCAAAGCGCCTTTTGGAATTTTACCCCCTAGATTCGTATATTTACGCGGATTCTTTAAGAAATCCACAATTTCCATAACCTCTTGCTTTGCCTCTTCCAGACCAGCAACATCATTAAATGTAATATTGATCTGAGCTTCTTTATCAAATAATTGAGCCTTTGATTTGCCGATATTGAAGATCGCACCGCCGCCACCACCAGCACCACCGCCCATACGGCGCATCAAGAAGATCCAGATGGCAGCCAATACCAACAAAGGCAACATAAACGTGATAAACCAGCTTGCCCAAGGGTTAGAACGATCATCATAAGTTAATTGAACCTTCGGTGTACCAGGTGCCAAATCTGCTTGCGAAGCGGCTAGCTTTTTCTCCAAAACATCGGGAGAAGCATCCTTAAAAATATATTGTGGTCCCTTATCTTCTTGTCCTGATAAACTTGGAAGTGGATCAGCAGTTTTTGTAGCATCTTTAAAACTTGGATTATCTTTCCAGCCCTTTTTCAGATACACCTCCACCTCGACAAGATCATTCTTCTTGTAGGCCACAAGGCGCTCAACAGCGCCGGTATTTAACATGCGTGTCTCAAAATCGCTATAGCTAACTTCCTTAGCCGGGTTCTCTCCTATAACATATTGTAAGGCAAAAAAACCTAACAACACGGCTATCATAAGCCACACAAAATTGAATTTTGGCGGTTTTGGGGTCACCTTACTACTCGGGATTTTTTTCATTATATCGTAATTATATTTTCTTTATAAATTTTTTTCGTTGAGGACAATTAAGCGCTTTGGAAATGCTGTACTTCTGCATCTCCCCATAAATCCTCGATACCATAATGCGCTCTTTTTTCGGTCTTAAAGATATGTACAACCACATCCACAAAATCCAAAATCAACCATTCTCCATTTGATTGTCCTTCTTTATATTGGGGTTCTTGACCAAATGCCTTATAGACTTCTTCTTCGACACTCTTTGCTATCGCATTCACCTGAATGTTAGAATCGGCATGACAAATCACAAAATAATCGGAAACAGAACTGTGAAGATCTCTTAAATCCAAGCGAACGATCTCGTTTGCTTTCTTTTCTTGCATACCATAAACGATAATTTCTGATAGACGTTGGGACAATTCTGAACTTTTATTTTTACTCATTAAAAAATGTGATAGTTTTGACTTAATATTTATTTAATACTTTCAGTTTGCAAAATAACAATATTTCGGGACTTATCATCGGTCAAAATACAATATATCTTGACAAAGTCGCCTCTACAAACGATTATCTTAGGGAATTATTGTCAAATTTCAAGCCACTAGCTGAGGGGACTGCCATTTTAGCAGAAGAACAATTTCAGGGTAAGGGGCAGCGTGGTAGCGCCTGGGTCAGTGAACCAGGGAAAAACCTAACGACATCTATCCTCTTAAGGCCTCATTTCCTGCCAATAGCGCAACAATTTGCGCTTTCCGCCACAATCGCCATTGCAACCGTCAATTGGCTGAAAAGCAAAACCGAGCTACCTGTAGCCGTGAAATGGCCCAATGATATTTACGTCAATTCAAAGAAAATAACAGGCATTTTAATAGAAAATAAATTAAAAGGCAGTAAAATAGACCACGCTATTATCGGCATTGGTGTAAATATTAATCAAATTAATTTTGACACAGCAACAACAATAACCTCGCTCGCCTGCTTGACCGATCGACAGGATTACAACATCAAGGATCTGGCTCAGGAGTTATTCCAAGTAGTCCAACAGGAGTACCTGGCCCTGTATAAGGAGGGCGCTCAATATCAGTTAAGTCGCTACAACGCGTTATTATTTTGGAAAGGTGAAGAAAGACCATTTCTAGTCGACGGCACCAAAAAGACCGGCATTATTCAACAGGTGTCTAATGACGGGAAACTACTCGTTCTTTTAGAAGACACCCTGCGCGAGTTTGATATCAAAGAAATTACACATCTTATTACTTAATCTTTACAAAAAAAGGATACCTCATTTTAGAATTGTCAAACCTTTGTTCTAAATTTGTCAACAGCGTGATTAAACCTTTATTCACCCGAAGCATCAAAGAATAAGAACACACTGCAATCATTGTAGGGAAAAAGGAAAGAACAAATTAAATTCTGATGAAAAAGTTAATACTGTTAATGACTGCAGTAATTTTTGCAGTTACGGGAGCATTCGCTCAGATTCACAAGCCTG
>JBMAAL010000163.1:0-6428 GCA_050281725.1 Sphingobacterium sp.
TCCCACTCACCTTCAAACCCCGGAAATCTCAAATTGGGAACCTTAGCACCAAATCCATTTGGAAGATTTGCGATCCTTAATCTGAAATTACTTTTATTTGAAATTCAATAAATAAAAATATAATGATTGAACAAAAACAACTTTCAGAGGTAATTGAATTGTGGAAAACAAACAAAAAACCGTATGTTAAAAAGTCAAGCTTTGCAGCATATATACTGTTGATAGAAAATCATTTGCTCCCAGTATTTGGTGACAATTTTGTATTAGAGGAATCTGATGTACAAAAATTTGTTTTCAAAAAACTAGAAGACGGTCTAAGCCACAAGACAATCAAAGACATTTTGATTGTCTTAAAAATGATTATGAAGTTTGGCGCAAAGAATAAATGGTTAGAATACACACCATTTGACATCCAATTTCCGACTGAACGCGAAAAACATAGTATCGAAGTACTAAGTCGGGCCGACCAAAAGAAAATAATGAATTATATTCAAGAGCACTTTACTTTTAGAAATTTAGGTGTTTATATCTGTTTAAGTGCCGGTATGCGCATTGGCGAAGTATGTGCGCTAACCTGGGAAGATATTGACACCGATAGCGGTGTCATCAACGTTAGGCAAACAATTCAACGCATTTACCTAATAGAAGATGGTAAGAGAAGAACTGAACTAATCTTAGATACACCTAAAACAAAGAACTCCATTCGGGAAATACCAATCAGCAAAGATCTTCTAAGGATTTTAAAACCTTTTAAAAAGATTGTCAATCCTTCCTTCTTTGTACTAACAAATGATGCTAAACCTACGGAACCAAGAACATACCGTAGCTATTACAAAAATTTAATGAAAGAACTTAAGATGCCTGAACTTAAATTCCATGGTTTAAGACATAGCTTCGCGACCAGATGTATCGAAAGTAATTGTGACTATAAAACGGTAAGTGTCTTACTTGGACATTCCAACATCAGCACCACACTAAACCTTTACGTCCATCCAAATATGGAACAAAAGAAAAGAGCAATCGAACAAATGTTTAAAACATTGCGATAGCTGATTAAATTATGAATTAGGAGGAGCAAATTATAAATACTTTTATTAAATTTATCCCTAAGTCAAAATAATTATTACTCCTAATTCATAACAATCTTGAGCAAGCAGTCTGAACAAGTTTTAGAAGAACAGTTAATTATCCAATTACAAAAGTTAGGTTATAAATATGTCTTCCTACCTAATGAAAAAGCTTTATTGACTAATCTAAAAAGCCAAATAGAGAAACACAACGGTATTGTATTTAGTGATAACGAGTTTGAAAAAGTCTTAAGTATTTTAAACAAAGGCTCTGTATTTGAGAAAGCGAAGACGTTACGTGAAAAGAAACATCATATCATACGGGATAACGGTGATAATCTATACTTCGAATTTCTAAATGTAGAACATTGGTGCCAAAATGAATATCAAGTAACTAATCAGATCACGCAAGAAGGTAAATATGAGAATCGTTACGATGTTACCTTATTAATAAACGGACTTCCTCTAATTCAGATAGAATTGAAAAGAAGGGGTTTAGAGATGAAAGAAGCCTTTAACCAGATCAATCGCTACCAAAAACATAGTTTTGGCGCTGGAAAAGGATTGTTCCATTTTATTCAGTTATTTATTATCAGTAATGGAGTCAACACCAAATATTTCAGCAATTTCGGTACGCACAACCAGGAATTTTTACAGACATTTCATTGGACTGATGAGAACAATGCTCCCTTAAACAATATCTTGAATGGCTTTACGGATACATTTTTAGAGCCATGCCATGTCAGTAAAATGATATGCAAATACATTGTTCTAAATGAGACCGACAAAAAGCTAATGGTTCTACGCCCCTACCAATATTATGCGGTCGAAAGTATCATCAAAAAGGTAACTCAAAATGAGATATTAAATGGCTATAGTATCGAGAAAAACGGATATATTTGGCATACTACCGGCAGTGGTAAAACCTTAACAAGCTTCAAAGCTAGTCAGATCTTATCTAAAATTCCAGCGATTAAGAAGGTCGTATTTGTTGTGGATAGAAAGGATCTGGATTATCAGACGAATAAAGAATATGACAATTTCAGTAAAGGTTCGGTAAGTTCAGCAACCAATACGGATGACCTTATAAAGAAATTCAATGATCCTGAAATAAGGATTATTGTCACCACCATCCAAAAGTTGAATAATGCTATTTCGGGTAGGAATATCTTTAAAATGAAATCCATTCAAGACGAAAGAATGGTGTTTATTTTCGATGAGTGCCATCGTTCGCAATTTGGTGATACACATAAAAACATCGTGAATTATTTCAGCAATATACAACTGTTTGGTTTCACAGGTACGCCAATATTGGAAAAGAATTCCGATGGGATGCGAACTACCGCTAGCTTGTTTGGCAAATGCTTGCACAAATATGTGATAACGGATGCGATACGCGATGAGAATGTGCTTAAATTCTCTGTCGAGTACATACAGACCTTCAAAAAGAAAAATCATATTATCGATCTAAAAGTGGAGCAGATCGATGAAAATGAAGTGCTAGAAGCTCCTAAACGGAAAGAAGCAATTGTCGATTACATCATTCAATACCATGATCAAAAAACGCAGAACAGAAAATTCTGCGCTATGATGTGTGTGCAAGATATAGATGCTGTTATACATTACTACGAAATATTTAAACGCAAAAAGCTAAATGGTGAACACAACCTTCGCATAACAACTATATTTAGCTTTGCTCAGAATGAAGACGAAATGGAAGATGCCACTTACTCACAGTTAAGTGTGGCTGCGGAACCTGAAATGCAATATGGTAATCCCAAGCCACACCGTAGAGAGTTGTTGGAAAACTATGTTGATGATTTCAACGAAATGTATGGTGAAGCACAGGATATCAGAGACAATGAAGGTTTCTATAAATATTATAATGCGGTGGCGGGCAAATCTAAACACCCTAAACACGAATCTGATATTCTATTAGTTGCAAATATGTTTCTAACAGGTTACGACAGTAAGAATCTCAATACATTATATGTAGATAAAAATCTACAATTTCACGGGCTTATACAGGCATTTAGTCGAACCAACCGTATTTTGGATAAGAATAAAACACAAGGAAATATCGTCTGTTTCAGAAACCTAAAGGATAAGACAGACGAAGCCATTGCCCTATTTAGTAATAAAGAGGCGATTGATGAAATCATTGTTGAACCTTATGAGACTTATGTAGAAAAGTTTAATCAAGCGACACAGAAGCTCCTTGAGATCGTTCCAGGGGTAGATAATGTTGATGAGTTATATACCGAAGAGGATAAGCTTAAATTTATTTTGGCTTTTCGCACAATGATACGACTACATAAAAAGATGAGTCATTATTCCGAATTTACATGGGAAGATCTAGATATCGAGGAACAGTTGTTTGCGGATTATACAAGTAAATATTTGGATCTGAAAGATGGGCTGAATACGAACTCATCTCCTGAAAAAACCTCAATTTTAAATGATATCGATTTCGAACTTGAATTGATCAGACGAGATACCATCAATGTAACGTATATAATCCAGCTCCTTATTAAATTCAAGTCGAAAAAAGCGGGCAAGGGCAGAGAAAGTATTGAAAAAGATATCGCTAATCTCTTAAACACAGAGGTATCGCTACGAAGCAAAAGGGAACTCATAGAGAAATTTATTCAAGAAAATCTACCGCATATTGAGGACAGCGATACTATCCCGGATGAGTTTGAAAAATTCTGGAATATAGAACAAGAGAGCGCATTGCAAGACTTAATCAAAACTGAGAACCTGTTAGAAGAAGATACCGAAAGGCTAATTGAGAACTACCTTTTCACGGAGCGAGAACCACTTCGTAAAGAAGTTCTTTCTCTTCGCGCTGACGGAAGACCTAGCGTCCTAAAGTCCAAAGAAATTGGCGATCGGATCTTAAATAAGATTGTCGGGTTTGTGGATACTTTCGTGAATGGGATAACTGGAATTTGACAAAAGTAAATTGTACATTATTATTTATACTCTAAAATATGAAACAAACATATTTATTTCATTATATTTGAAACAAACATATTAATTTCATAAATAATGAAACAATTTATTTTAATGAGTGATATTATTGGAAGTAGCAATCATCATCAGGAACTTCTAATTGAGCGATTCAAACAATGTACTTCTTACATTAATAAAAAATATATTGATCATTTGATATCGCCTTTAACAATAACATTGGGAGATGAGTTTCAAGGCATTATAGCAAATTTAAAAAGTTCTATCGATGTTATTATTGATCTCGAAGAATTTATTATAAATAATAATTTTTCACTAAAACTACGCTATGTATTGATATATGGTGAGATTGAAACAAACATAAATAATCACATAGCATTCGAAATGCTTGGTAAAGGTTTAACAAAAGCCAGGAAACTATTAAACAATAATAAATCAAAAGAAGAAAGGTTTTATATAGACATAGATAATGCAAATTGCAATACTATAATCAACAATTCTTTTGAAATTTATCAAAACATCATTGATAAATGGAAATTAGAGAAAGATAATCAGCTAATATCAAGCTTTTTGAAAAATTATGATTATAAGATCGTGGCTGAACATCTTAATAAAAATAGATCATTAATATGGAAAAGAGAGAAAACATTAAATATGTCATCGTACTTTGCTGTTAAAGAAATATTAAATGTAGCTAAAAACTTAAATTATGAATACTGTTTGTAAAACATTACTAATAATCACCATCGAAATTTTCATAACCTTTATATTTTGGTTTATTGCCCCCAAAAATAAAAAAAACAATCTAATTGACATAAAATCTATCTTAAAAGGTCTATTGGAAAGGGCATTCCTAACTTATAGCCTAATTGCCGGATTTCCACATAGTCTAACTTTATTCGGCGCCCTAAAACTCGGTACGAGACTAAAAAGTCCTGACAATGAAAAAACGGAGGCAGGAAGAAAGGAAGAGAAAGAGTATAATGACTATTATTTACTAGGGAATTTCATTTCAGTAACACTAAGTATGATATATTATAAAATAATAGTATAGATCACGCATTGAAGTCTCATTTATTGAAATAAACACTGTATTAAAGTGTGTAAGTTAAAGGTGTATTTTCGGATGATATCAGAATACCATCGGATCTGGCTTACTATATGCCGAAGGAAGAAGTAGTCCCATATTTACTGACCAATTGGACCGTTATTCGTAAATATCAAGATTTTATGGCTTATATATCCAAAAACCGGATTCCGTTAATCATCTCTTTTGATCATGATCTGGGATTAAATGTTGACAGCGCAGAAGCTGTCTCGTCCTGAAAAAACTTTACAGATTTAACCATTAGTCCTAAATAGATCTTACAGCATTTTTTGGTAATCCTGAAAATCCTTTACAATTATACAAAGTACTTTTCACATCTAAAATATTGATTTAAACTTCCGCTGTTATAGCCACCGATTTTCTAGGATATCGCTTCCATCTCTTTTTTATTTCACCAGTTTTAGAATGTGCATTTTTGGGAGTCTGGAAATCCAAACTGCTGTGTGGGCGTCGCAAATTGTAGACTTTAATAATCTTATCAATGTTTCTAGCCGCGTCCTTATGATTTTGGTATACTCGCTTAGGATAGAATTCATTTTTAAGAATACCGTTAACACGTTCAGCTAGCGCGTTATCGTAAGGACTGCCACTCTGCGTCATACTAATCGCAATACCATAACGCTGGAGCATTTCTGTGTATTCATTGCAACAATACTGGATACCTCGATCGGAATGATGGATGAGATAAAACGGAGATAAATGCTTCCAACCTGTTATCGCCATTTCCAATGCCTTTAAGCAACCAATCGCCTCTAACGTTGGATGCAAGGAATAGCCGACGATCATTCTTGAGTAGGCATCCGTAATCAGACTAAGATAACTAAACCCATGTAGAGTCCGAATATATGTGATATCGCTTACCCACAGCTGCTCGGGGCCAGTTGTAATTAATTCCTTTACGAGGTTTGGATACCTTCTAAAAACATGGTTTGAATCTGTTGTTCGCGCGATGCGCTTGCGACGTCTGATCAACAGGCCGTGAAACCGAAGTAAATCAAAAAGTTGATCCCGTCCCATTTTAATGCCATGTTCAACTAACTTTGGTTCCAGCACGTACATTAGTTTTCTTGTTCCCAACATTGGCATCTGACTCCGTATTTCTTTTACCAGAGTCAGCACCACCATATTTGCAATAGTAGCTTTTTCGGCGTGTCGGATAGCGTCATAATAAGCTTGTCGTGTTACGCCAAACAGTGCACAGAGATCCCCTAAACTCACATAGGAATGGCTCTGCCTCATTCTTTTGACTGTTTGGCACCATGCTTTTTTCTTATTTTGAT
>JBMAAL010000164.1:0-6425 GCA_050281725.1 Sphingobacterium sp.
ATTTTCAAAATTTAAAATGTAACTTTGCACTCCGACAAAGCAGTCGGAATGACCCTTCCCCATGAGCTATTTTTGATTGTCTTTGCTCAGATTTACAATAGGAAATTTAATTTTTTGAACTAGATATAATGCCAAGAAACACTTCCATTAAGTCGGTTTTAATCATCGGATCAGGTCCCATCGTTATCGGTCAAGCTTGTGAATTTGATTATTCTGGATCTCAAGCATCCCTTTCATTGAAAGAAGAAGGTATTGAAGTATCCATCATCAACTCAAACCCTGCAACAATCATGACGGACAAAGTTGTTGCGGACAATGTCTACTTACTTCCATTAACTTGCGAAAGTATTGAAGAAATTTTGCAAAAACACAACATTGACGCTGTACTTCCTACCATGGGTGGCCAAACGGCTTTGAACTTATGTATCGAAGCTTCCAACCTAGGCCTTTGGGAAAAATACAATGTAAAAGTTATCGGTGTTGATGTTGCTGCCATTGAAAAAACTGAAAACCGCGAAGAATTCCGTCAATTAATGGTTGATATCGGTGTGGGCGTTGCAACATCCAAAATTGCAAACTCATTCCTTGAAGGTAAAGAAGCGGCACAAGAAATTGGCTATCCGCTTGTTATACGTCCATCTTATACTCTTGCAGGTACAGGAGGTGGATTTGTTCACAGAAAAGAAGATTTTGATGCGGCCTTAAATAGAGGTTTACACGCTTCACCAACACACGAAGTTTTGGTAGAACAAGCGGTATTAGGCTGGAAAGAATTTGAGTTGGAATTACTTCGTGATACCAACGACAATGTTATCATCATCTGTACCATTGAAAACTTCGATCCAATGGGTATCCACACTGGAGACTCAATCACTGTTGCACCAGGCATGACATTGTCAGACAAATGTTATCAAGATATGCGTAATCAGGCTATTCTGATGATGCGTTCTATTGGTACATTTGCAGGTGGATGTAACGTTCAGTTCTCTGTAAACCCAGAAAACGAAGAGATCATTGCCATCGAAATCAATCCACGTGTATCACGCTCTTCGGCTTTAGCATCGAAAGCAACGGGTTATCCGATTGCGAAGATTGCAGCTAAATTGGCGATTGGTTACAACTTGGATGAATTGCAAAATCAGATCACAAAGACAACATCCGCATATTTTGAACCAACATTAGACTATGTGATCGTTAAGATCCCTCGTTTCAACTTCGATAAATTCAAAGGAGCAAACAAGGAATTAGGTCTACAGATGAAAGCGGTAGGTGAAGTAATGGCAATCGGCCGTACATTTATCGAAGCTTTACAGAAAGCATGTCAATCCTTGGAGACTGGCCGCGCTGGTTTAGGCGCTGATGGTCGTCAATGGAGAAACCTTGACGAAATCATGGATAGTTTGGAACATCCAAGTGGTGACCGCTTATTCCATATCAAAGACGCTTTCGAATTAGGTGTTCCTTTGGAATCTATCCGTAAGGCAACACGTATCGACAAATGGTTCTTAGTACAAATCCAAGAGTTGGTACACCTTGAACAAGAATTACGTCGTTATCAATTGAACAATATTCCACGCGACTTCTTCATGACCTTAAAACAAAAAGGTTATTCAGATGTGCAAATCGCATGGTTATTAGGAAATGTAACCGAGGATCAAGTTTACGATCGTCGTAAGGAGTTAGGTATCAACCGTGTTTACAAAATGGTCGATACTTGTGCTGCAGAATTCCCTGCACAAACACCATACTACTATTCGACATTCGAAGAAGAAAACGAATCCATCTCTTCAGATAAAAAGAAAATCATCGTTTTAGGTTCAGGTCCAAACCGTATTGGTCAAGGTATCGAGTTCGATTACTCTTGTGTACACGGCTTATTGGCGGCTAAAGAATGTGGTTACGAAGCGATTATGGTTAACTGTAACCCGGAGACTGTATCGACAGACTTCAATATGGCTGACAAATTATACTTCGAACCCGTATTCTGGGAGCACGTACGTGAGATCATCGAATTAGAAAAACCAGAAGGTGTTATCGTTCAGTTGGGTGGACAAACAGCTCTTAAGATGGCTGAGCGTCTAGAGCAACTTGGCGTAAAAATCATCGGTACTTCATTTGAGAACATGGACTTGGCAGAAGACCGTGGCCGTTTCTCCGATCTATTGAAAGAATTAGAAATTCCATATCCAAGATACGGTGTCGCAACTTCAGCAGAAGAAGCATTACAAGTTGCAAACGAAGTTGGCTATCCCGTATTGGTTCGTCCTTCTTACGTATTGGGTGGACAAGGCATGAGCATTGTCATCAACGACGAAGATTTGGAAAAAGCTGTTGTCAACTTGTTGAAAAACCTTCCTGGAAACCATATCCTGATTGACCACTTCCTGGATCGTGCAGAAGAAGCTGAATCAGATTCAATCTGTGATGGTGAAGATGTACACATCATTGGTATGATGGAACACATCGAGCCTGCAGGTATCCACTCTGGTGACTCATCGGCGGTATTGCCTCCATTTGGCCTATCACAAGCTGTTCAGGACAAAATGGAAGAATACTCTATTAAACTAGCAAAAGCGTTGAACGTAAGAGGTCTATTAAACATTCAGTTTGCTGTCAAAGGTGAAAATGTGTATGTCATCGAGGCTAACCCACGTGCATCGCGTACAGTTCCTTTTATCGCTAAAGCTTATGATGTTCCTTACATCAATATCGCAACTAAAGTCATGTTGGGTGTCAATAAATTGAAAGACTTTACAATCGAACGTAAACTGAAAGGATACGCGATTAAAGAACCTGTGTTCTCTTTCAATAAATTCCCTGAAGTAGACAAGCAATTAGGCCCTGAGATGAAATCAACTGGTGAAGCAATTCGCTTTATCAAAGATCTTCACGATCCTTATTTCAGAGAATTGTACAATCAAAAATCAATGTTTTTGAATGCACAATAAGGCATATCAATAAAATAGAAAAGGCTTGCAAATGCAAGCCTTTTCTATTTTATATCTTTTACACAGCGGAATCCAACATTATTTGTAGGACTGTTGACTTCCCCTTTTCCTCTGCTTCCGGCTTTATACCTTTCGCAATATTGATCATTGCAAAGAAATGACCCGCCCCGCTGAACGCGTTTTTCAAGATTTGGCTCCTGCGGATCATAAGAATCTTGTGGTCCTTTGGGATTAGCGGCTGTACTATGCTGATAATAATCGGGCCTATAAAAATCAGCACACCATTCCCACACATTCCCCTCCATATCATAAAGTCCCAACGCATTCGCCTGAAATGATTTTACAGGTGCTGTTCCCTCAAATCCATCTTCTTTTGAATCTTGTACAGGAAACTTTCCCTGATAAATATTTGCGGTCCATTTACCATTAGGCTTCAAGTCCTTTCCCCAATAATACAAGTCGTCGTTTGCATCATTACGTCCCCTAGCCGCATATTCCCATTCCGCTTCTGTAGGCAGTCGCTTGCCTGCCCATTTTGCATAAGCTGCAGCATCTTCATAGGCAACCTGAACAACGGGATAATTCATTTTATCCTTTATCGAGCTATTCGGTCCCTCGGGATGTTGCCAGCTTGCACCAGGGACATACTCCCACCACATCAGATAATTGTTTAATGAATTGAGTTCTTTAGGTTTGGAAAATACAGCTGATCCCGGGACTAGCATCTTAGGATCCACCCCCGGAAAATCTTTCGGATCCAGCTCCCGCTCAGCAACAGTTACATAACCTGTCTCCTTTACAAACTGCGCAAACTGTGCATTTGTGACCTCATGTTCATCCATATAAAATGAATTTAGTTCAACTTGATGTAGGGGCTTACTATCTTCAAAATTTGAACTTCCCATTAGAAATTTACCCCCTTCGACCAAGATCATTTTGTCCGCAGTCTTGCTTTTTAACTGGGCAATTTGGGATCTTATCATACCAGCGCGAGTAGGTATATTTTCCCCAACACAACAGGAAAGTGTATCGTTGGTGGAAAATAACGATAAACAGGTAATTAGAGTCAGATTGAATAACATAATTAAAGATAAACATAAAAGGGGAACAATAAAAAGTTCCCCCTCTAGAAGTCATTTTATAGAAGAGGGCTATACGCCCAATTGTATATTTTCTTTTTTCGCTGATCTCGAACGGATAGGCGTGTTTCCGCCACCTTTTAATGTGATTTCTACCGGCGTATTATTTTTCCATGCACCTTTTGTGAAATCCGGTACATCAACTGTTTTACAGTTCTTTTCTACAGATTCGAAACTCAATGGTACGATACAGCTCCATGAAGCAGCGTCATAGACATCCTGATCCAAAGGTAATCCATTACGTAAGCAGTCGATCAGACGCCAGTCCATCATAAAATCCATCCCACCGTGTCCCCCGACCTGTTTTGCCTGCTCACCAATATATTTTACCAATTCTGGGGTGTATTTATCATACAGTTCTTTCAATTTCTGTTCTGTAATGAATTCATGACCAAAAGCAATATTCTCCGTAGGGTACTTTTGTGCAAACCCTTTGGTGCCACTCAGTGTATGTAGCCTAGAATAAGGTCTAGGAGAAGTAACATCATGCTGCAGCATAATCGTTTTTCCTTTTGCGGTGCGGATAAGCGTTGTATTCATATTACCACGGTATTTCTTTCCGACAAATTCCTGAAAAAAAGAATCCTTGGCCGCTAACTCTTTTGCTTTTTCTCCCATCATAAAATCATTGGAAGACATGGCCACAAGATGATCCATCTTATCCCCTCTATTGATATTTAAGCATTGTGCCACAGGTCCAAGTCCATGAGTAGGGTACAGATTTCCATTTAGTTTTATATTTTCTCTTAGGCGCCACATGTTATCATAGCCATTTTTTGCAAAATTAAGATCAAGCAAATCGTGAATATAAGCACCTTCGGCATGGACGAGTTCGCCAAACAAGCCTTGGCGCACCATATTCAATGTCAGCATTTCGAAGAAATCATAACAGCAGTTCTCCAGCATCATACAATGCTTTTTCGTTGCCTCGGATGTTTTTACCACCTCCCAACAATCTTTGATTGTCAAAGCGATCGGTACTTCACAAGCCACGTGATTACCCGCTTTCATCGCCGCAATACTCATCGGAGTATGATAATCCCAAGGCGTACAAATATAGACCAGATCAAGCTTCTCTTCTTTCAACAAGGATTTCCAGCCATCTTCACCTGAATACGCTTTAGGAGCTGCTAGACCTTTCGATGTAACAATTTTTGTTGCGCGCTCTACCCGATCCGGATGTTTGTCGCAGAGTGCGACAATTTCGCATCCCTCAATGAAGGACAAGCGCTCAACAGCACCAGGACCGCGCATACCCAGTCCTATCACCGCTACTCTGACTTTATCGATTTTTGGAGCTGCATAGCCCGACATATTAAACGACGCGGCTGCCGTATTGGCATTGACCAAAGTAGGGAGTGAAACAGCCAGCGATGACAATATTCCGGCTTTTTTAAGAAAATCTCTTCTAGAATCCATAATTTAAAGTTCATATAAATTTAAAGGGACCAATTGGTCCCTCTAAAAAATCACCTATTTTAAAACAAACTAAACAGTCAATAGAAAAATCCTTTTGGATTGGATTTATATTTGGTTCTTATGTAAGAACTTAATCTCTATAACAATAATATAACACTTTTTTCTAAATAAAAAATGAAACTTGAAAGCAATCGTTTGCTTAATCTACACAAACGATTGCTTAAATTTTTATCTTCGTTGTTTTTCAATCGATATTCTGCAGCCACAGAGTTTTTAATAATGAAATCCCGAGTAGGGATAACGGCAATCGCCACAGTATATTCCAGCAATGATTACTAATGAATGCCGAACTGCATTTGTTATCACTATACAATTGTAGCTACACAGAGGGATAGCTAAAGGATAATGTTATTTCGCGTCCATAGTTATGGGACTACAATGATTTTGCCGCATACAGCTTAATAATAGTGTAGAATGGCCGTATAACATAGCATATGAATTGATAGCAAGTATCTTTAGCCTCTCGCTGTATACTTCGCAACAGTCGGCTAGCCTATACAAATTAGTCATTGCTAGAGCTAATAGCTCCTGCCAAACACATTGATATACAGCAATACGATACAGCCAAAAGACAATATAACTAGACAAGGATAGTAGCAAGACAGGATATTCTCCTAGGACTACGGGTAGCTTCTGCAGCGACTGCTGAATATTTGGTTTACATCAACTGTAGCTATAACAATGCGTTACACTGATGCAGAATAGTAAAGGCTCTAGGACAGCGCCGGTCGGGGAAGTAGGAAAGATATGCAATAGCATTGTACAGGGAAGTACGGAGGTACCCAAACGAAAGAAGCCCTTGACTGTTTCCAGCAAGGGCTTCCGTGTAAAAAAAGGCACCGACCTACTCTCCCACCTG
>JBMAAL010000165.1:0-5910 GCA_050281725.1 Sphingobacterium sp.
CCATATTCATGTTGGATATCAACCAGCTCTTCCAAATGGCTGGCAATCATTTTTTTATTGGCAGATACCACATTTTTTCCAGATTTCAAGGCACGAACAGTCAATTGGTATGCTGCTTCGGCATCATCGATTAGTTCGACAACAGTATTAATTTCTGGGTCACCTAAAATTGTTTCGGCATCGGTAGAGAATAAATCTGCTGGTAGCGAGCGTTTTTTATCTCCGTTTTTAATGACAAATTTCTTGATCTCCAGATTAAGATCTTTGGTTTTGATGATATCGTAAAGACCTTGGCCTACAACACCAAACCCAAACATCCCTATTGTTAATTTATTACTCATATCTCTTCTTAAATTCTCTTATATATTATTTATTCTCTTATACTAATTCGTTTATGTATTCTTTTTGTTCCCGCAGAAAGCTACTAATGATTTTTGTGAGTTTTTTTGTTTCGATCAAAAAGCCATCGTGGCCATAGGTCGATTCAATCTTCTGGTAGTGGGCATTGGGAATATGTTGCGCGATGAATTGTTGCTCCTGCGGTGGAAACAACAAATCTGTATTGACGCTCAGCACTAAAGTTGGACAATCGATGCTCGCTAAAGCGGATTCAATAGATCGTCTTCCCCGACCTAAATTGTGGCTGTCCATTGCTTTGGTAAGGAAATAATAGCTGTACGCATTATAGCGTTTTACCAATTTTTCACCCTGATAATTTTGATAGGAGGATGCTTTATAATGATCGAGTTTTTCGTTATCATCCTCCTTTTGCGTGTTGGCATACGTTGTATAGTTGCGGTAAGACAACAGTGCCATAGCGCGTGCAACTTTCAATCCTTTAGCTCCGCCATCTGGGTGATTGGCGTAAAAGGTTCGATCAGTTGTAATGGCCAGACGTTGACTTTCATTGAATGCAATACCCCATGGTGAATGGACGGCATTTGTTCCAACCACAATGAGATGGTTGATGGCTATACGATGTGATGCGGCCCATTCCAACGCTTGTTGACCGCCTAATGAACCCCCGATAAGGATCTCTATGTTTTTGATTTCCAGGTAGTCTGCAAGGAATTGATGTGCGTTGACCAAATCCCTTACTGTAAATTCAGGAAAAGATAGGTAGTAGGGCTGTCCCGTTGCTGGGTTTACAGATAGCGGATTACTACTATTATATGCCGATCCAATGACATTAGCACAAATAATATAATAATCGTTTGAATCAAACAATTCACCTGTTCCAAAAAGACCGGACCACCAATCCAGCACATCTGCATTGGCCGTTAGTGCATGGCAAACCCAGATCACATTACTGCGATCTGCGTTGGGTTTGCCAAATGTTTCATAACTGATTTGTAAATCAGTAAGCTCTCTTCCATTTTCAAATACAAAAGGCTCCGGGTGCAGATAAATATGCTTACTCATTTTACGTTAAAGTTTTAAGCCGAAAAAATCTGATTATTTAATTTTATCAAAAGCTTGTTGTAAATCAGCTTTGATATCATCAATATGTTCTATTCCTACAGAAAGACGTAATAGGCCTTTGAATACTCCAGCATTGGCTTGATCTTCATCACTCAATTGTTGATGAGTTGTAGCTGCTGGATGGATAATCAATGACTTCGTATCACCAACATTGGCCAAGTGACTGATTAATTCTAAGCTGTCGATAAAGCTATTGGCCTTTTGCGCTGCATCACCTTTAAGCTGGAAAGAAAGTACCGCGCCATAGCCATTTTTAAGGTATTTTTGTGCGTTGGCGAAGCTTGGAGAGCTTTTTAATCCCGGATAGTTTACTTTTTCTACCTGTGGATGCGCCTCAAGCCATTTTGCGACCTCTAAGGTGTTGTCTACATGGCGTTGCACCCGTAAAGACAGGGTTTCAAGTCCTTGTAATAATAAGAATGAATTGAAAGGGGAGAGTGCTGGCCCGAAATCCCGTAGACCTTCCACACGTGCCCGAATGGCAAATTGAATATTTCCGAACGGTCCGCCTTCACCAAAAACTTCGGAAAATACTAAGCCATGATAGCCTTCAGATGGTTCCGAAAATTGGGGGTATTTTCCGTTACCCCAGTTATAGTTTCCGCCGTCGACGATGACACCGCCAATGCTTGTGCCATGTCCACCAATCCATTTGGTTGCCGATTCAACAACCACATTCGCACCATACTCCAAAGGTTTAAATAAATAACCTCCGGCTCCAAAAGTATTATCGACGATTAATGGTAAGTCATATTTTTTTGCTATGGCAGCAATTTTCTCAAAGTCGGGAATATTGAAACTTGGGTTTCCAATTGTTTCAACATAGATTGCTTTTGTTTTATCATCAATGAGCGCTTCAATTTTATCGGCCTCGGCGTCCGTTGCAAAACGAGCTTCGATGCCTAGGCGTTTAAAAGAAACTTTAAACTGGTTGAATGTACCGCCGTATAGGTTGGATCCTGCAACAAAATTGTCTCCACTTTCCAAAATATTATTTAAAGCTATAAACTGTGCCGCCTGGCCTGATGCAACAGCAACAGCTGCAACTCCACCTTCCAGTGCCGCAATACGTTGTTCGAAAACATCCGTAGTAGGGTTCATAATCCGTGTATAAATATTGCCGAACTGCTTTAATGCAAATAAGTTTGCGCCGTGCTCGGCATTTTCAAATACAAAAGATGTTGTTTGATATATAGGAACTGCTCTAGATCCAGTAGTAGGGTCAGCGACTTGGCCAGCGTGAACCTGAAGTGTTTCGAATTTTAAATTTTTGTTTGAAGACATAATATATCAGATTTTAAGGGTTCAAAAAGAAATTGCTAAGTAAAAAGAGAAGCATACACACCTCGTTGAAGGGTCTGTTAAATCTTTATCCAAGAAAAAGGAAATGATTTTTAACAAGCATGGAAGTGCATATGCATACGCATTCGCATCAATACAGTTGTACGATGACTTACACTTTCGCTTATCGTGTGGTTCACTTGTGTTGAACCTGAATTTTTAATGGACTTCAGTAGTTTAATAATCATTGTCTTATGTCATTTATATGCTCCAAAACGATATTGTTTTGGACAGGAATTGGCACCTTTTCAAACAAATTGAAGGTTGCCAGTGGGTCATTGAGCCAGTCTCTCGCCACTTCTTTATAAATCAAGACCTACTGATTAAGGGAGGTGTTGATTAGAAATCTTCTTTCGAAGACGACACAAATATAAACTCTTTTTTTATTAAAGCAAAAGAAATGCTATTTTTTAGTTAAAGGAATTTTGAATAACATAGCGATTGGGGGCGTATATCGCCCGGCGAAACCGGATAAATAACTGTCAATTGTGTACTATGATTTCTTTAAGTTGATCCGTTCTGCAATTTGATTTAAATCTGTTAGTAGAGGTTTAAGTGCATCAATTCTACTATGGATATCATAGGCGAGGTGGCGATTCGTCTTTTTGCTTAACGATAGCGAAAGACCCACCAAATGGGAGTTGACCTGATAAGAGAGTGCCTGAAAATGGTGGATATGTGACCAATCCATCCATTTGTGCTCGGGTTCTTTTTTCATTTGATTGATGGCGTCTGAAAACAGGGCCATGGCGGTCTGTGCTTTTTTGCGAGCCAGTCGTATATCAAACGAACTTTGTCTTTCGTCCGACAGACGGTTATTGATGATCTGGAAATAATGCGCGTTGTAAAGGGATACCTCTTTTGCCAGCTGAACCATGCCTGTGCTTTGACGTACAGGTATCAAGAAATAACCTGCTATTGCCAAGAATGCTCCGATAAGGGTGAATAGTATTCGGCTGCCTAAAATGAGATTGATATTGCCTTCGAACAGATTGAGCGCAATCACAATTCCCAAGGTGATAAAGATGACACTGACCATATAATTAGATCGGTTGAACAAAAAGAATCCGAAAAGACCCAATGCGGCTATGGTCAGGAGCGCTGGGAGAAAATGAATAGAAATTAAGCAGAACACACCAACTATTATACCCGAGAATGTACCGACAATACGTTCTATATTACGCTTTTTTGTCATTGAAAATGCTGGCCTGGCAACAATAGCGATTGTCAGTAAGATCCAATAGGTATATTTAAAATCTAAAAATAAGATACCGATCAATGCGCCTGTTCCAAAAAGAAGAGCCATCCGAACCGCAAATCGAAAAAGCGGATTATTGAGATGGAGTTTACTTTTTAGATCAGCGATATTACGTAAAGGACGATTGATAAATTGTTGGTACTCACTGGTGTCAATCTTATCCTGAATTTCCTGATTTTGATAAAAAGCGACCTGAATTCGGTTGAGTACCTCAATAATTGCTTCGATGTTGCTTATGATCGAACATAGTATACTTTTTGCCTGACCAGCCTGTTGTTCTTGAATTTCTTTTAAATCCCGTAAGAGGGCATTAAGTTTAAAGTTATTATGATATAATTGATGCGCATACCGAAACCTCTTGTTTGGTTGTGAAAAGCTATCAATTTCTAAAGCTAATAATTTGATTGTGTGACGAATTAAAGGGAGGCTGCCCGTGCCTCTAAGATTTTTGCGAATCGCATCATAGTCGTGATCAAGTGCAATAATTAACTCATGGAGGTCAATTAATCCATAAACCTGACTGAGCCAATAATTGCTTTTATGCCACTGTTGGCTTATGATTTTTTTTTCTCGAAAAAGAAGTGACCTGATTTGTTCCTGTTGTTCGCTGATCTGGCCATGAATTTTACCTACGCGACTGTACGTAATATTCAAAGGAATATCGGGATCGTAAGACTGTGATCGTATCAATAGAAATTGGGACAATCCATGAAAGCCATTGGCCATGGCATGTTTTAAAGAGCGATAAGGTTGTATATAGGCTTGTAAAAGGCTAAAAAAGTAATATATAATGGAACCTGTCGTAATCTTTAAACTAACCGCAAAGGGGTGTTGTGGGGCCATTCCGATCACAAAACTCATGAGAATCAATGTCATGTTTCCAATTGCAGCATAGCGTGCTCCAAAAATGCCAAATAGAGTGCATATAAAACCGGCGGTCGCTAGCACTACAACCAAGGGCCAATGATACGGAAATACAATAGCTGTAAACAATGAGGCTACAAAGAAGGTGGGAATACACACCAGAGCCGAAGAAAGTTTATCTTTTCTGTTGCCAGGAGGATCCGTGAGTGTTGTTAACAGTGATCCGACACCGATTCCGATAGCCGTACTTGCTTGCGCTCCCAATAAATAGATAGCCAAACTTGGCAAGATGCTGATAGAAACATTACGTAATGCGTCTCCAGTATGCTCGCCATGCATAAATCGTATCACAAGGATATAAATACGGTAGAGTCTTTTCTTCAATGATACAGTGCTCATTAATCAGTTTACTAATTTTCGATGCAAAAATACAAATATTATGCTTAATATTTTTTGTATACAATTTATTTGTTTTGAATTTTATTTGTTTTTTGAATTTTTATTTTGATTCGAGGTGCTTTCCTTACGATATGTTTTCAGAAGATTCAAAATTAGCTCGGATGATCCAATCAGCTTTAAAAGCGATCAGTGAAGGATAGGGTTTACCGATTTTATTTGGCTGTCTACCGAGTGAATCGGACTACCTATCTATTTCTGCTAGTCAACGTGTAATGAATACACGAGGTTTGTTGTCATTATTATGAAGTTGACTATCCGATCGATAGCCCAAAGAAATTACATTATGAAACCACAAAAAATTAAATTGCTCTTATTTTCTATTTTTTTAGTCCTATTTTCTATTGCTAGACCTGTTTCAGCACAGTCTGACGGGGGAAAATTACGTACAGTCGTTGTTGGGCAGGACAACCAGCCCATAGCGGCTGCAAATATTTCACTGTTTCGTAAGCCCAATGATATCTTGTTAAAAGGAACTTTATCCAACGAAAATGGAGAAATTGTGTTGT
>JBMAAL010000166.1:0-5770 GCA_050281725.1 Sphingobacterium sp.
TGATCTTCACTCCATGGCGCATCATAAGAACGCATGAGTATTCCCGTAAACAAAAGTTTTGGAGCAGGATTATATACAGCCGCAGGGTCTTTTTGTAGATCCGTTATCTTTTTACAGGAACTGAAAGAGCACCCGAACAGGAGAAGAATGAGAGTGGATTTAAAGTACTTCATTTTTAAAAATTTTGACTAAGTTTTTAGAAGGTTGCATTAAGATTTAGACCAAAGCTCTTTACTGATGGTGTCTGGTAGTCTGAGCTAGCACTGGTGAATTGGTCCAAATCCATATTTTGGGTACCTTTTCCAGTGAAATACAGCAAATTCCTACCGACCACTGAAACACTTGCACTGCGGAAGAATCTGGAATTTTTCAACAAGTTGGCAGGTACATTATAACTGAAAACGATCTCCCGTAATTTGACAAAAGTCCGGCTTTTGGCCGTAATTGGTCCAGACTGATAGTAATTAGTGGCCCAATTTTGCCACAACACAGAAATGTCATTTGGGGCAAATTCTCTTGTATCGGAGATTATCTTACCATCCTGATCTGTATTGAGCTGCCCCTTGACTATTTTTAGCCCATTGGTCATGACAGTCCCTTTATAATCTTTGACATCCCTATTTTCCCAGTCCTTTAGACGATATTCATTTGCTGATTCGGGATGTGTTCCTGATCCCCATTGTTTGGCATCCTGCACATTTTTTATTAAACCACCAAAGCGGCCATCCACGAGAAAACTAAAACTGAAATCACGGTATCGGAAACTATTGCTGAAACTGGCCGTAAATTTATTATCGCTATAACCTATTCTGCTCACATAAGGATTGTAAGCTGGCAAACCGTTTGTACCCACAATTGGCATTCCTTTTTCATCACGCTGAAAATCATTCACGTAATATCCGTCCCATCGCTCACCAACACGAACATTCCCCGAACGCGTTTGATGCCCATCGATGTCATGTAGCCAGGCATGATTTGTTGATGCATTGACCATTACATTCCAGCTAAAATCTTTCTGTTGAATCAAAGTCCCATCGATACTCAGCTCGATACCTTTACGCAATAAAGTCAACCCATTGGTTTGTCTGGCTCTTACACCCGAAGTAACCGACGTAGCCAATTCAATAATCCTGGGACCTTCCAGGTTTCTAAAAAATGCAAAATCGAAACCCAGACGGTTGTTAAATAAACGAGTTTCCAAACCTATTTCCGCCGTCTTCACACGCTCTGCCACGAGATCCGGGTTAGGTAATACATCAGTATATGTTACGCCGGTCATTGAATTGGCCCAACGACCATAATTACTGTATGCCGGCAAAAGTTTATAAATATCGTACTGGGCCGATTCATTGACGAAATCACTCGCAACGTTAGCATATGCTCCACGGATTTTTAATGCGGAAATAACCTTGGGCAAAGTGACCATCTGTGAAATCACAGCGCTTAGTGAAGCCGATGGATAGAAGTAGGTGTTATTCTTTACCGGCATCGTCGAAGATTTATCAAATCGCCCCGTTAGATTTAAGAATAACATACTTTTATAGTTTACATCCATGAATCCATAAACACTTCCGACCTGATGCAGGGCACGATCGTTAGTAGACACCGTGGGCATGATCGAATTGCTTAAGTCATAAACACCGGGCACAGTCAATCCACGATCTGTACGTGCAAACAGCGATTTGACACTGACGGTTCTTAAATTACCAAATACTGAGCCTGAGAAGCCTATGTCCTCGGCGATACGATTTTGGTATTTTAAGGAAACCTCTGTATTATTTTCCCAAAAAGTATCATAGGTTTCCTGATAACCTCCAACACGGCTTCCACCGATATTATAATTATATAAGTTGGCCGAAATTGGAATTTTAATCGTTCTATTCCTATTCCAGGTACTAGCACTTGTACGTGCATTTAATGACAATTTATCATTAAGCTTGTAATTAGCCGACACGTAACCGTAGATATCATCCTTATCATAAGTCCTCAAATTTTCATAAGCCGTCATCCAAGGATTGTCATAAATGGTGTATTCACGATTGTACTGCTGTACATTTTCTTTCCCAGGCTGCCAATAGTTGCGAAGATCATCAATATCATAATCTGCCGCTCCCCACAATGTAAGAATGTAGATAGGACTATTTGGTCCATAAGCAATATTTGGATAATTTGGTGAATACTGCTTATTGTAATTTATGCTCGCATCGAAACGGAGCTTACTACCAGCGTTAATGCCTCCGGTAAGATTTATATTGGTGCTTCCCAATTTCGTGTTAGGCGTAGTTCCCCGTTGAAACATCTGAGACGCAGATAAGCGTAGATCACCATGATCATTTTTGGTCGATATGGCAATATTGTTTGTACTCAAAAGACCATTCTGAAGAAATTTCTTCAAATTATCTTTTCCTCTGGCCTCCCACGGTAAGGGAATAAGCTGTCCTGTTTTTGGATCTATCGGGCTGTTATATTGCGGAATAAGTTGTCCTTCAAATCGGGGTCCCCAAATATTGTAATCGTTGTCATTGATTCCACCCCCACGACCATCTTTAAAAGCATATTGATAATTTGAACCCGGGCCATATTCGGTTTGAATTTTTGGTATCGCATTATACCCCGTCTGCAATTGTGTACTTGAGTTAAATTCAACCTGGAAACCTTTATCCTGTGATTTTGCTCGTTTTGTCGTTATCACAATCGCTCCATTTTGACCTCTGTTCCCATATAATGCCGCAGCATTTGCCCCTTTTAAGACAGAATAGGATTCGATATCATCCGGACTAAGATTCCATGAGTCGGTATTAATCGGCATGCCATCGACCACAATAAGAATATTGCTCCGACCACGTAACGTGATACCCGGGTCTCCAAATAAGTTTGTACTCGGTGTAATTGTTAAGCCAGACACGCGTCCAGCTAAACCAGAAATAGCATTTGGTTCCCGAGCTTTAACCATGTCTTTGCCTTTTATTTCCTGCACTGAATAGCCAATAGCCTGCTTTTCTTTTTTGATACCAAGCGCAGTTACAACCACCTCATTGAGGGATTGTTGGTTCGGTATAAGCGAAATAACGGATGAAGGTTGATTACCAACAATGAAAACCTTGGGAAGATACCCCATGTAGCCAATTCTTAGCGTATCACCGATATGTGCATCGATCACAAACTTACCGGAATGATCCGATGAAACAAGCTTAGCTAAATGAGAATTACGAATTGTTGCGCCATGAATAGCGCCTTGACTCAATGAATCGACCAGTCTCCCCTGGAACGATCGGGTCTGGCTAAACCCCTGTGTAGCCAGCATGGCCAATGACAATGTTAGGCCAGTAACTTTAGGTGAAATTGAATAGGATAGTTTGAACATAATCGCTTACTTATAGATGAAAATGTAAGCAATATTAAACATCGTTTATTAATACTAAACTAAATTCATATTAAGTTTAGTATTTCCATATTAAGTTTAGTATTTCTTTTTGTCCTAAAATAGCTTAGCTAAGTCAGATAGCGGAGCGTTCAACAACACATCAAAGGACGTTCTTTAAAAAGCATATCCATGTTATTCGTTAGCAAACGAATAACATGCTACTCTACCCGATTAGTTTAATAAAATGACAGATAATGATCAAATTTACTTGCTGCTGAATTAGAATTTTCCGTCATTTGTGTAAATGATTTTTTTAGCTTAAAAAAAATCACCGCTAATTATTGACATGGCTGCTACAAATCGAATTACCCGGAGCAAATAACATAAGCTATTTTACCCGTAATTTGTGCGTACTCCCAGATTGAATTATTGAAAATCATACAACATTAAAACAACAATGAAAAAATTAACACTTGCCCTAATTTTCTTGGCTGGAGTCTACACACAGCATGCGGAAGCACAGACAGCAGGTACAGGATCCGACAAAGGACTTGATCTGAGCTTAATGGACAAATCTGTACGTCCACAGGATGACTTTTACAACTACGTAAGCGGAACCTGGATGAAAACGGCCAAAATTCCTTCCGACAAACCTACTTGGGGAAGCTTCAATAAATTGGCAGAAGATACGGACAACAATTCGATGAAAATTCTGAACTCACTTTTAAAAGATAAATTTCCTGAAGGAAGTGAGGGCAAAAAAATACAGGACCTGTATGCTTCTTACATGAACTTACAGAAAAGAAATGCAGACGGTATTAAGCCGATTCAGGGAAATTTAAACAAAATCGACGCGATTAAAAACCTAAAAGATCTTCAGAATTATTTAACTTCCGTAACGAAAGAAGGTGAGAATAATTTCTATGGCTGGGGGGTCTACGCTGATTTAAAAGATTCCAAAATGAACGCGGTCTACTTAGGAGATGCCTCCTTAGGACTAGGAAGAGATTATTATCAAAAAGAAAATGAAAAAAATACCGAAGCTATTGCCGAGTATCAAAAATATGTAGCTTCCATGTTAACCGAATTAGGCTATAAAAATGCTGATGCTGCCGCAAAAGGAATCGTTGACTACGAAAAAAGCATTGCGAAGACCTACTTGACCAATGAACAAAGCCGTGATAATACGTTACAGTACAATCCACAGACTATGGCAGAGTTAACCGCCTTGGTTAAAAATGTAAATCTACCTGAGTACCTTAAAAAAGTAGGTGTCAATACAGAAAAAGTAATCATTGGGGAATTAGGTTATTACAAGAACTTCGATAAATTGGTCAGTGCACAAAACCTTCCTGTTATTAAAGATTACTTAAAATTCCATATGATCAACGGTAGTGCCTCTTATTTAAGCGAAAAATTAGGAGACATGCGATTTGCTTTTTATGGTAAGTATTTAAGAGGTCAACAAGAACAAAGAGCATTAAATAAAAGAGGATTTGAACTGATCAATTCCACATTAGGTGAAGCTTTCGGAAAATTATATGTCGAAAAATATTTTCCAGCTGAGGCTAAAGCACAAATGGTCGAATTGATCGACTATTTAAAGAAAAGTTTTGCAGTGCATATCAACGATTTGAGCTGGATGTCTTCGGCTACAAAAGGAAAAGCACTTGAAAAACTAAACAAATTCACTGTAAAAGTTGCCTATCCAGACAAATGGAAAGATTATTCTAAATTGAATATTCTATCGGAAAATAAAGGCGGTAATCTATATGCTAACCTCCAAAATATCACCACATGGCGATATGAAAAGGATCTGGCTAAAATCGGCAAGGCTGTTGACAAATCAGAATGGGGAATGACTCCACAAACAGTAAATGCCTATTACAATCCCGTAAACAATGAGATCGTGTTTCCGGCCGCTATTCTTCAACCGCCATTTTTCAACCCACAAGCCGACGCTGCTGTCAATTTCGGTGGTATAGGTGCCGTAATTGGCCACGAAATGAGCCACGGATTTGACGATTCGGGCGCGCAATTTGATGCGGACGGAAACTTGGTAGACTGGTGGACACCAGAAGACAAAGCCAATTTTGAAAAAGCAACAAAAACACTCGCAGCTCAATACGATAAATATGAACCTGTAAAAGGTACTTTCGTCAACGGAACATTTACAAACGGTGAAAATATCGCGGATTTAGGAGGTGTAAACATTGCTTACGACGCACTTCAACTCTATTTAAAAGATAAGGGAAACCCAGGTGAAATAAGTGGATACACGCAAGATCAACGTTTTTTCCTAAGCTGGGCAACTGTGTGGAGAACCCTATCCAGTGAAAAATATATGGTCAACCAAGTTAAAACTGATCCACACTCTCCAGGATATTTCAGAAGTTTTGGTCCATT
>JBMAAL010000167.1:0-5719 GCA_050281725.1 Sphingobacterium sp.
AAGCTGATCAACCATTTTCGCGTTATTTGACTACTTTTTTTAAGTTGAACAAGCAAATGGGATCTTCCGACCGGAAGGCTACCTCCCGTTTATGTTATAATTATTTTCGTCTGGGAACGGCAGCTTCGCAGCTTTCACAACAGCGTAGATTGGTACTTGCAGAATTTTTATGTGAACAAGAAAGCCCTTTGGTGGCTCTTTTTGAGCCTTCCTATAGTGATAAACTCCATCTGCCACTGAAGGACAAGATTGCATTTCTAACGTCTGAAGGTGTTTTTAACCTGAATGACCTCTTTCCATTTACGGATCATATTTCTGCTGAGATCGACATGGTGCAATTTTTAGAGAGCCAGTTGATCCAGCCTTATTTATATATTCGGGTGAAACGCGGAAAGACAAAAGTCGTGTGCGCTATTTTGGATAACAATCAGATTCCTTATTCCATGATTGGCGATCAGACTATTGCCTTGAATAATGGAATATCCTTGCAGCGATTTGATACTTTGGATGGGATGATAGAAGTGCAGGATCTGTCTTCACAGCGCACGTTGGATTATATGGATCCAGCTGAAAAGGAATCCTGGTGGGATGCATGCGCAGCTTCAGGTGGTAAATCTCTCTTATTGATGGATGCTTGTCCAACCGTTAATCTTTTGGTATCCGATGTTCGCATGAGTATTCTCCGAAATCTCGATGAACGATTTGACCGTGCTGGAATAAAGCATTACCGAAAAAAAATACTCGATCTTACCAAGGATACCTTTGCGCTTCTTGGGAGCGAAAGGTTTGATGGGGTGTTATTGGATGCGCCTTGTACAGGATCGGGGACTTGGGGGCGTACACCAGAAATGATTAGACAGTTTCGGGCGGCTAAGATTTCCGAATTCAATGCACTACAAAAGAATATTGCAAGCAATGTAGTAGGACATGTCAAAGTAGGTAAGCCTTTGATTTATATAACCTGCTCCATTTTTAAAGCGGAAAATGAAGATGTCGTCAATTACATTGTGGATAATTTTGGTTTTGAAATCGAACGCATGGACTATTTGAAAGGTTATGAAGAGAAAGCGGATAGTATGTTTGTGGCGCGATTGATTAAAAGGTAATTTTCGGAAGCAATAAAAGCAAAAGGCTATTTTTTCATTGGAAAAAATAGCCTTTTGCTTTTATTGCATCATTTAATATCAGTCACATTTACTTGGAACAACGAGCACAGGGCAAGTCGATTTGCGAATGACGGACTCGGATACGGAACCAGAAATGAAATGGTCAAAGCCAGTCCGTCCATTGGTCCCCATAATAATAAGATCGGCAGACCACTCATGGGATGCCGCCAGAATTTCTTCTTTAATGGATCCGATTCGATTAAAAAGATATACTTCGCCTGCACCAGTAAACTCGCGGCTTATTTTCTCAAGATATTTTTGTGCATTATCCTGTTCCATTTCCGATACTTCTGGAACGATGATAGGTTGCTGACCTAATAGCGGATCCGCGCCAAAGTTGGCCGGAGAAGTAGGGGGAACAACAGTGACAAGCGCTATGGAGGCTCCAAATACCGCGGCCATTTCTTTGGCATATAGTATAGCCTTTTCTGAGCATGGTTCGTCGTCAACAGCGACGAGTATCCTTTTGAATTTTGAATTTGTATTCTCCATTTCTACTATAATTAATTTATCTTCGTCATATAATATATAATCACATTTTTGACGATTTTGTTTTGTTTAGCACATGAAATATGGTATTTGTACACTAGCTCTCGTTCCGTTACGTTTGGAACAGGCACACCGCAGTGAAATGGTTTCTCAGGTATTGTTTGGGGAACTTTTTGAGATCCTTGATGAACAGGCCGATTGGACATCAATACGTCTATTGGAAACGGACTATTTGGGCTGGATTCAAAACGGGCAGTTTCAGAAACTAGACGACTTGGATAGGCAATATTATCTGAGCGGAAAACCAATTATCGTTGGAAGGGAGGGGGGAGTTCTTTTTACTGATACCGCTCAATTTCAGCTCTGTCATGGAACTAAGCTTTACCTAAATGCAGAAAATAAGGTTAATTTATCGCCATTGACATTAACCTATCAAGGTAGTATCAATGCCTTTACCAGAGAGCAATTTGAAACCGAGGTGGCGCGATTGGCCTTATGCTATAAGGACGTTCCTTATCTATGGGGCGGACGTTCGCAATGGGGGATTGATTGCTCTGGTTTCTCGCAATTGATTTATAGTTGCTTTGACCTTCCCTTGCCTCGCGATGCTTACCAGCAGGCGGAGATGGGGCAGACAGTGGATTTTGTTTCGGAAATACGGGTAGGGGATTTGGCTTTTTTCGACAACGCCGAAGGAAGGATTACCCATGTAGGGATTATGCTGGATCGCGATACAATTATCCATGCCTCAGCGAAAGTCCGTATTGATCGTATGGATGCGGAAGGTATTTTTAATGCTGAACAGAACCGTTATACACACAAACTCCGAATTGTTAAACGGTATACATGATCGCGAAGGACATAAAAAAAGGCTATAAGTAATTATAGCCTTTTCTATTGTTAAATTCCGTACTGACTAGAAGTGGAATTGTACACCTAAAGTTGGTGCTAATGAATTTGCGTCTAAACCAAATGTATTTGTTGATCTATCAGCTGTTTTGTTATTGTTGTAATTATAGTATAAACCTCTAACTTTTAATTCGATACCAACTTTACTTGTTGGGAAGTAAGCTAAACCTGGAGCCAATTCCACACCGTAGTTCTCAAATTTTGATTCCGCTTTTACGTTATTTGTTTCAACGGTAGTTTTTCCCCAAGACATTGGTACGGATAGTTGTGCAAAAAATCTTAATGGACCATTAGCAGAGTATTTTCTTAGGAATGGAGAAACTTGGAACGCGTCCCTTTTTGTGCTTAAGTCCATAACACTCTCATCTTTACTCCAGTTGTAACCGATACCTGTACCAATTGCCAAGTTGTCGCTTACAAAGTAACCAACTGTTGGGTTGATTGAGAATGAGTTATTTTTGAAGTCTGTGTCTTTAACTTTAGAAGTTTGGAAGCCAACTTGACCACCAACCATAATTTTTCCTTGTTCAGTTTGCGCTTGAGCTGCTATTGTTAAACCTGCAATGGCAGTTAATGTAAGTAAAACTTTTTTCATGTCTTTTTTATTTAATAGTTTGTTTTAATGTGCCAGTAATTACTTCCTGACTTTTTAAATTTGTTAGTCAAATATCGAAATCTTATTTTAATTTTTTGTCACTAAATTGTCTAGATGTTTTGTCATTATTGTAAATAATAGTGGTTCAATTGATTAAAATTTAGTGTATTTTTATTTTTATAGATTCTATTTAGTAATAATGATATTGTGCTGACTTTTTGTTTTTAATTGTCAATTTTAAGTAAGAAGACAAAAAAAAGCCATTTGTCAACAGCGGACAAATGGCTTTTTTTTGTCTTTAAAAGACCGATTTTAATCGAAATATTCTTTGATTCGCTCGAAGAATGATTTTTCACTTTTACCTGGTTGAGGTTTAAAGTTTGGTGATTCTTTCAGTTTGTTCAATAATTCTTTTTCTTCGTTAGACACGGCTTTTGGTGTCCAGATATTAACGTATACGAGTTGATCCCCTTTGTGATAAGAGTTGACTTCAGGGATACCTTTTCCTTTTAACCGTAAAATTTTACCACCTTGCGTACCGGGCTCAATTTTGATCTTCGCTTTTCCATCTATTGTAGGGACTTCCACGCTAGTGCCTAAGGTCGCATCTACGAAATTAATGTATAGATCATAGATTACATTTAGTCCGTCGCGTTTTAAACTTTCGTGGGGTACTTCTTCGATCAGGATAATTAAATCTCCTGGGACACCACCACGCGGAGCAGCATTTCCTTTTCCACTCATGGAAAGTTGCATGCCTTCACTTACCCCCGCAGGAATATTGATCGCGATTGTTTCCTCACCGCGTTCGAGTCCTTCACCTCTACAAGTTGTACATTTTGCCGTGATTTCAACGCCTTCACCATTACAAGTAGGGCAAGTGCTTGTTGTTTGCATTTGTCCTAAGATGGTATTTGTTACTCTTCTAACTGATCCGGATCCCCCACAGGTTTTACAGGTATGGAAAGAAGATTTATCTTTAGCACCGGATCCGTCACAAGAATGACAGACCACTTGTTTGTTAACCTTTACCTTTTTCTCGACGCCTTTGGCAATTTCTTCGAGTGTTAATTTAACTTTTATGCGTAAGTTGCTTCCACGAGCTACCCGACGGCCGCCACGCTGGCCACCGCCACCGCCAAAGAAACTTTCAAATGGATGTCCTCCACCAAAGATATCACCAAATTGACTGAATATGTCTTCCATATTCATACCGCCGCCACCGCCAAAACCACCACTTGCAGAATTACCGGCATGGCCAAATTGGTCATAACGTTGACGTTTTTGTGGATTGCTCAAGATATCGTATGCCTCAGCAGCTTCCTTAAACTGTTCCTCAGCTTCATGATCACCAGGATTTTTATCCGGGTGGTATTTTATCGCCAATTTGCGATATGCTGATTTAATCTCCTTCTCGTCCGCTGATCGCGAGACACCAAGTATATCGTAATAATCTCTTTTTGACATCGTCTTAATATTATTGACCTATAACTACCTTTGCGTGACGGATCACTTTGTCACCTAAGTAGTACCCCTTTTCGATCACGTCCACTACTTTATTCTTTAATTCTGCTGTGGGTGCAGGAATTGCTGTGATAGCTTCTTGTAATTCAGGATCGAAGGCTTGGCCTGTAGTTTCCATTTCCTTTAACCCCAATTGCGACAATGTTTGTCTGAATTTGTTATTAACAATATCCATTCCTGTTTTAACAGATTCAACATCCGTCGCTGTTTCCATAGCTGTTAATGCTCTGTCAAAATCATCTAGTGTAGGTAATAGCTTACTGATGACATCTTTTCCTGCAGATTGAATCAATTCAACACGTTCTTTGCTTGTACGTTTTCTATAATTGTCAAATTCAGCAGAAAGACGAATGTATTTATCCTTTGCCTCTGCCAATTCTGCAGCCAATTTCTCTTCAGTAGACAGTTCTTCTGCTATATTATCAGCAGGCTGTTCTTGTTGTTCAGAAGAATTTGTTTCTACTGGATCTTGACCTTCATCGTAATAATTATCTTGCTCATTCATATCTTCAATGCTAAAATTAGATTCAAAAATTTACTCTATGCTTCGTTTGTCAAAGTTTTTGCCAAACAATAAAATTCCGACAGCTTGTCAGATTTTATTAAAAAAGCCTAACAATTTGTCGGAATCTTATTTTTATATGTCAGTTTTCCGTCTAGATACTGACATTGTCCTGTAACACTCCATCAGCAGTTTTGATGATGCGAGATGGCATATTACGGATAATGGTATAATCGTGTGTTGCCATTAAAATAGCCGTTCCGGAATTGGCAATGTCACGCAATAATAAGACGATTTCTTCTGATGTCGCAGGATCTAAGTTGCCGGTAGGCTCATCTGCCAGAATAATTTCAGGGTTATTTAGTAATGCGCGGGCAATTACAATGCGTTGTTGCTCACCACCAGAAAGCTCATGTGGCATTTTCTTAAGTTTGGAACGAAGCCCAACTTTTTCCAATACATCCAATATACGGCTATCGATCATTTTCTTATCTTTCCAGCCTGTTGCTTTCAGTGCAAATTCGAGGTTTTTCT
>JBMAAL010000168.1:0-5516 GCA_050281725.1 Sphingobacterium sp.
GTTAAATTTTTGCTTCGAAAGCGCGAGCGAATCTTTGGTTAGAATGATTGACCCGTCTTTGAGTTTAGCAATTTTAAGTAAGGCATTACCTCCGGCACGCTCTACCACAACCCGTTCGTATGGCGGCGCCAACTGCCCTTGCATTTCTTTCGCTGAACTAACAAAAGTCTCCTTTTCATTGGCATAGACGAGGATGGCGTTTTGATTGGCAGCTGTATTCCCATTGAAACTTTGATTATATTGAATGACATAACTCGACAGCTTTTGCGCCTGCGAAGACAATGACAAACATAAAATAGACATAAAAAGAATACTTTTCTTCATAGCATGTGTATTGGTTTAGATGCAAAAATAAGAAAGGCTTTAGGAATTCCTAAAGCCTTTCTTATTTTATGCTAAAACGTTTATTTGATCAACCAGATATCCAAGAGGTAGAATACCGCAAAAATCACCGAGGCATACCCGTTGGTAGTCATAAAGTCGCGATTGACCCGACTTAAATTAGTCGATGAAAACAGGGTATGCTGGTAAATCAGCAATGCCCCGTAGAAGGCCACACCTAGATAATAAATCCAACCTACCGGCATCAAAAATGCGGGTATTAAAATAAATATAAAAGAAAACACGTGCAGACCTTCCGAAACGCGCATCGCTCCCTTCGTTCCCAACCACACGGGTATAGAATTAAGCTGATTGGCGCGATCAAACGCTTCGTCCTGCAACGCGTAAATGATATCGAAGCCGCTCACCCAGGTCAACACTGCGAAACCATAAAGTACCGGAACAGTCGCAAACTGTCCTGTAATAACCATATATGCACCTATTGGAGCCAATCCTAGCCCTGCTCCCAATACAAGATGGCATAAGGGTGTTATGCGCTTCGTATAGGAGTAAAAAAGCACAACAAAAAGTGCAATGGGCGACAGCATAAAGCAAAGAGAATTGATAAAATACGTCGCTGCAATAAAAATCAGGCAATTTACTAGCGTAAAAACCAACGCATTTTTAGCGGAAATTTTTCCGGCAGGAATATCACGCATGGCCGTTCTTGGATTAATGGCATCAATATCGCGATCCAAATAACGATTGAATGCCATGGCGGCATTACGGGCCGTTACCATACACACGAGCATCAAAACCAATAATTTCCACGAAAAGGCGTAGTCCGTTGTATGCAAAGCCAAAAAGAAGCCGATAAAGGCAAATGGCAATGCAAATACGCTATGGGCAAATAAAACTAAGGACAAGTATTTTTTCATCTGAACTTAAGATCTAGCTAAAACTGTTCGTTCCCTTCGAGTTCAGGGCGAACAAATCGGCCATTCACTTCATCTATAGCTTCTAAAATAGGTTCATGACCCATTTTCTTTTCCGCTGAAGTTAGGAAAATCGGCGGCACCTCTTCAAACCATTGAAGCAATGATTTTTTAAATTTCGCAATATTCACGTCCGATTTGACAGTCGATTGCTTGTCTGCCTTGGTAAAAACCAACATAAATGGCAAACCACATTCGCCCAACCAACAGCAAAAATCGAGATCAATCTTCTGTGGTTCATGACGGCTATCCACCAACACAAAAACACATTGCAAATTGTCCCGATGGGTAAGATACCTGCGGATGAACTTCTCCCATTCCGTGCGACTTGTTTTAGAGGCTTTGGCAAAACCATAACCTGGCAAATCCACCAGATACCACGTATCGTCGATGATAAAATGATTGATCAACTGAGTCTTACCAGGCTTTTGGGAGGTCTTGGCAAGTCCTTTCTTGTTGGTCATTGCATTGATCAACGATGATTTACCGACATTTGAACGTCCGATAAACGCATACTCCGGCAAATTGGGTGCAGGTAATTTGTCAACTCTCGTGTTACTACACACGAATTCGGCTTTTTTCACTTCCATGGAACAAAGGTACGTTAAATGAATCCCTTTGACAAGATTTGCACCGCTTCAATTCTATAAAAAAGCTCGGTCTCCTATTTTATAGGCCGGATACTAAAATGTCCCTAATTATTTTTAACTTTCATTTCAAACGATTTATCAAACGACTAAGCGCATTCCGAAGCTGTGGTATGCAATCGGGAAAATAGGTATTATTAGCCAAGTAAAAGAAGTCCTGCATGTCATAAAAGAGATACAACTTGTAACTAAGAGATCCCACATGTCATAAAGGAATACAGCATGCCATAAAAGAGATACAACTTGTAATAAGAAGTCCAGTAGTTAAAATGGAAGCATCACCCAACAAGGTATTTTTCGGAGCTGCTGTAACAATTCAGCTGCAAAAGATACTAATCACATAAATAAACGTCAGTCTTTGGGAAAAAGGAATGCTTTTAACAAACTCAAAGAATTAATTAAACCTTAAAATAGATGTTACTCGAAATCAATCATGTCACCAAAGATTACGCCAATCACCGTGCATTGGACGACGTATCCATTCAAATCTCAAAGGGTAAAATTTTCGGACTATTGGGGCCAAACGGGGCTGGAAAAACATCCCTCATCCGTATTATTAACCAAATTACCGCGCCCGATTCCGGCGAAATTTTGTTTAATGGCGAAGTTTTGGGCCCACAGCATATTGCACAAATCGGCTATTTACCCGAAGAGCGAGGTCTGTACAAAAAAATGAAAATCGGCGATCAAATGTTGTATTTGGCGCAACTTAAAGGACTTTCCAAGCGAGAAGCCCTAGCACGCATCCAAGATTGGTGCCAGCGCCTGGACATCACATCCTGGTTGGACAAAAAAATTGAAGATCTCAGTAAAGGTATGCAGCAGAAAGTACAGTTTGTCGCCACAGTTATCCACCAACCACAATTGATTATCTTGGATGAACCCTTTTCGGGATTTGATCCCGTTAATGCCAATATCATAAAAGAACAGATACTCCGCTTGAATCAAGAGGGGGCGACCATTATATTCTCCACACACCGCATGGAGACTGTGGAAGAGCTTTGCGATAATATTGCCCTCATCAACCGATCCAAGAAAATACTTGATGGTTCTGTACAGGCGATTAAAAAAGAATACCGCAATCAAACCTATCGATTGGAATATACAGCAGACGGAGATAATTTTCTTCTATCCGAAGATACCCTATTTAAGGTCATCACATCAACAAAGCACGAAAAAACATACAACACTACAATTCAGCTGAATAACAATATCCATATCAACAACGTCTTAATGCGTTTCTTACCCCAAATACAGCTCAATCAATTGATCGAAATCGTTCCCTCCATGGCGGATATCTTCATCCAAAAAGTTACACAAGTCTCACCCCTATCTCAAGATCATGCATAAAATACTACTTATCATTCAACGGGAATACCTATCCCGTGTCAAGAAAAAATCTTTTATCGTCATGACTTTTGCCGTGCCATTGTTCTTTTTTGCACTGTATGCGGGCATGTTTTATCTGACAAAAAAGAGCTTTAAAGATTCACACACCGAAGTCTTTATTTTAGATGAACAAGGCGACTTTGCGGGAAAACTCCAAAGCAATAAAAATGTAAGTTATACAATCAGTAAACTGGATCTCCAGGCACAAAAAGCAGCACTTACACAAAGCGAAGGAAAAAAATCGATCCTTTATATTCCAAAAGATATTTTAACAAGTGAAAGAGCCGAACTGATTACTGGAGGCAAGACAAGCTTTGTCATACAGGAGATCATTAGTGGGCAGCTGGAAGAAATCATCCGTGAAAAGGAATATAAAGCCAAGGGAATCGACCTGCAGATTATCCAGTCCATCAAGCCCAAAGTCAGCATCGATGCAAAAGAAATAACAGCCGACGGTGAAGAAAAGAACAGCAACACGGCCATTGCAATGGGCCTTGGTGTCGCTTTGGCTATCTTAGTCTATCTATCCCTATTTCTCTATGGTGCCCAGGTAATGCGTGGTATTATCGAAGAAAAGAGCAATCGTATCATCGAAGTTATTATTTCCTCGGTCAAGCCCTTTCAGCTCATGATGGGTAAAATTGTTGGAATCGGTATGGTTGGACTGACCCAATTTGTCATGTGGCTTGTGCTTACCGGAGGCTTATTTATCACAGCGACGCTACTGTTTGTCAATCCGCAGGATATGCAGGAAGTCGCCGCAAGCCAACCTGGAGCGGGTAATATGAGTACCGTATCAAAAGCTATGGCCCAGAATGATTCTGCTTCGATCCTTACGTCGATCCAAAGCTTTAATTTCACGGAGGTCATCATTTTCTTCTTTCTGTTTTTTATTGCCGGATACCTGTTGTATAGTGCTATTTTCGCCGCTGCCGGTTCAGCTGTCGATAATGAAACGGAGGCCAATCAATTTTCCATGCCCATTACCATGCCCTTGCTATTGACCTATATTCTTTCGTTCGGCGTCATTATCAATGATCCCAATGGACCGATAGCAACATGGTTGAGCTTTATTCCATTCACCTCACCTATCGCCATGCTCGTTCGTATACCTTTTGGTGTACCCATGTGGCAGATCCTGACCTCGTTGACTTTGCTCATACTGACCTTCTTATTGGTAACCTGGGTCGCTGCACGTATCTACCGCGTCGGGATTTTGATCTATGGAAAAAAAGCAAATCTCAAAGAAATCATCAAATGGTTCAATTACAAAAGTTAGTTATATGCTGAACTAATTGCGCACAGCTGTCGGATATTCCCGACCAAGGCCAGCGCTCCTATAAAAGAACAGGGCCAAATTGCTTGCAATTTGGCCCTGTTCTTTTAAGCCCCGATTAGGCTGCGATCAGATGCAGTACGATCAACTCCTAAAGACAGCTCAATTAATATCTTAATTTCAATTTTTTAAAGACAAAATGCCACAGCCATATCGGTCCAACAAGTAGAAACTGTAGAAACTGTTGTCCTGTGATTTTCTTTTTTTCCTTTCCCTTACCGATAAACAGCGCGACAATAGATAGCAATGCGATCCCCAAACATACCCAAATGACTGCCGGGCCACCGTTCTTTTGTGCGTATTCCAGCTGCACGATAAAGAAACTCATGCCCCCGATCGAGAATAATATCGCATAGGACAAGGTTGCAGACAGCTTTAAATAATAATAAATGACAATAGCGATGAAGAAAGAGCCCCAATTCAAAAAGGTATGCCAATTGAGTTTGACCAAGAACTCGAACTGTGGAAATGGGATCATCCAGATGCAGCCCATGATACCAAAAAACAATAATGGTAAAAAGATGGCTTGAATCAGACGGTTGGTCGGATCCTGAAAATTAGCATCCAGCTCCGCAAAATACTTATCTACGGGGCGTAAAGGTTCGACTTCTTGAACTTTCTTCTTTTGTTTCATTCGGCAAATTTAACAAATATTGGGCATGCCTTAGGCCTTAAAAATGATAATATTCCCTATTTTTTGGTCTGCTGCAGGTCATTATATGCTTTCAGAGTACACAAACTCGCTTACTCCTATTCTATTCCGTAATATTGCAGCATGAAGTCTTACAAACATATCTTATTCGATCTGGACGGAACCCTGACCGACCC
>JBMAAL010000169.1:0-5358 GCA_050281725.1 Sphingobacterium sp.
TCTTCAGAAATTTGGTTGGTGATATCCCAGATTGGTTCTGGTTCATCGGTATTGTTAAATATGACCTGATCGCAAGTGTCCTGATAGGGCAGGAGGTACTCGTTGTAGGATGGTAGAACATGGTTTACCCATTTGTACATGACATCATCTTCAAAGTATCCCCGTTCAACCAGATCGCGGTGTAGGCGTCGTCTTAATGCGATATCCTGATCAGCGCTTAAAAATATCTTATGATTGATTAAATTATTAATCTCTGTATAATAGAAAATGAATAGGCCTTCAATAATTAAAATCGGTGCCGGTTTAATCTCTAATATTTTGGGTGTTAATGAAGGGTTGTTAAATGTATACTCTTCTTTATATATTGTCTCACCGTTAAAGAGAGCCTTGATATCTTTATAAAAAGCATCTCTGTCGATTGATGTCGGAATATCGAAGTTATAGAGCTTATTTTCCTCCTGAGTTTTAGTATTGGCAGGGATGTAATAATCATCTTGGGAAATTAAGGTCACCTCATTTGGGTTAAAATGTTTTAAAAAGCTATTTAAAAAAAAAGTCTTCCCAGAGCCACTACTTCCGGCAATTCCTATGACATACGGTTTGTTATTCATTCTTACTATGCTATAAAAGCTATTTTATTCTGTTAATTTTCTAGAGGTAATCCATACGCAATTTCAACTTGGAAGCGTTTATCAAGTGCGCCTATGCTTGCGGCAGCAGACTTTGACAACACGACAATTGCATTTTGGTTTTCGGCATTATCATTAAATTTACCGACCACTTTTGCATAAGTAACACTTTTGGTCATTGGGTTGGTAATTTTTAGAATAGTACCTACTGGAGCCGACTTATGAAGAGCGAGGTTGCTTGTACCTTGAGATGATAACCCATCAATCCAGACGCCAATACCACGTTCGGACTTTTCGCGTATTCCGTAACGGTTTGTTGAAATTTGATTTTCTTCTTTATCATCACCGTCAGTAGAATCGGGGCTTACAATTTCGATTCCTTTAGGTTCAACTAATTTTGGTCTTTCCGGAGGTAGGGGCTGATTGGGGATCATGAGTTTCATTCCGCCGCTAATAACATTATTTTTTAAGTTATTCGCTTTTTTGATGTCTTCAACAGAAATACTGAATCTTTTAGATATGGCATAAAGTGTCTCTTTCTCACCAACGATATATTCAGTAAAACCTTCTTGCTGTTGCGGATTACGCGGATTTTGCACTGTCGTATTTCCACGGTCATTGTTTACTGTTGATTTCGCTTTTCGACCTGTTGGAATCTTAACAATTTGACCCAGGCTTAATGTTCCATTACCGTTTATTTGGGTCAATTGGCCTACCGTTGTTTTATACTTTTTACTTAACTGGTAATAATTATCTCCTTTTTCAATTTTGAACAGCACGTATTCTTCACCATTGATTGCTTCAGTTCCTACTGAATCAGGGATAAAATCAGCGCGTAAAGAAGTTGAGTTTTTCGCTTCAACTTGTTGAATAGCTAATATCGCTATGGATAGAATAGCTATCTTTTTATATGTCTTTAATTCGAATAAAACTTTCATATATTTTGCAATTATACTAAATACGAAACAAACTCCCGTTTATTATCTGTCAAAAGGAATATTTGTTCGTGAATAAGAAAATAAATGTTGAAGAGCTTTAGTTCCAGCTCGGAAACTGCAATAATAGACTCTGTCAATGTTTCTCTAGTGGATTGCACTAGCCTGATTTGATAACGATTGTTTCTGTCTTTTTCATAGAAAGCCCAAATAAAGTAGTCATTCACCGTATTTATCCAGATTTCACCATCAATTGGGAAGTCCTTCAAAAAAATGGGGATGTCACCATTGTAGATAATAGGATAGACGAGCTCGCTGGTATAAGGTTTAAAGGGAGTTTCATTTTTACTTTCAATCGACATCGATTGGAGGTTCAAAAATAATTGGAAGCCTTCTGCTATTACTTTTGGTCTAATAAGCACACCTTGGTCAACCATACCGATGAATATGTAGTTGAACCAGGTTTCCTGTATTTTTGGGTTGTAACAATCGACTACCTGTATGCCTGCGTCGATAGGTGTGTTATTGGCAATCTTCTTAAGTATTAATTTTTTGCATTGAATTCCAGCTAGGACCCACTCTTTGGCTATTGCTTTGAAGTCTTTTAATACGTAAGTTCCTTCAAAAGTGACTACATTAAAATAGGGCAGGGTATCGTCTGGGTTTCTGGTCTCCACAGCGATCAATTTATTCTCCGCATCGATTTCTATCCGCCAAATGGGGTATGTAAAAATGAAATTGAATGCTTTTGAAATTGTGTGATTTGCCATGTAATTTTCAATCCAAGGGGACAAACTTAGATAAAGTTACCTTTATATACAAGTATAATCACGCGTAAACTAATTTTAGCGTGTTTTATGTTTGTTCTCTGCTGTTTTTTCTCAAAAAAAAAGTCCAGACATAGCTGGACTTTTTTTGAAAAAAATATAGTTTAAAATTTTGAACCAATAGTTAGTACAACATTAGTCCGTTGATTTTTTATATCTGCTACTGGACTAGCATTATTCCAGTAGTTCTCATTAATCAAATATGGGCTTTCTTTGTAGTTGACTGCATTATACGCACCAGTCAAATCAACATACATGCCACGGCCAAGTTTAGCGCCGATACCTAAAGATGCCGTATAATTCGTATAGTCTGCATTTTTATAGGGGTTGCCACTGTAGTTGAAACCAGCTCTTCCGCTAAATACATTATCAAACATCACTTCACCACCAATTCGCGCATTAAATGCACCTTGGTAAGTATCTTTGATGTTTTGATTCATGTTCTTTTCTAAAGTTTTACTGTAATTTCCCACATCTTTAAAACGCATAGCGGCATAGTCTACCCATTCGACATCAGCGGTTATTAATCCTCTTGAAAATAATTGGCTCGCCCCAAGAGATAATTTATAGGGTGTATTCATGTTATATTCCAAGTAACTGTGCCCTGCGTCATCACTGGTTCTATACTCTTTAAATGATTTGTCTTCATTTGGTCTGAAGTAACGAAACTCTGAATTACTATATGATTCATCCCGGATGCTCATAAATGTAGGTGACTTAGCGGTGAATCCCATGCTAAACGTTGGTGTAAATTTATAGATTACCCCAAGTTTAAAGTCGACACCGGTACCATCAGTGGCTTGCGCATAATCATCATATAATTCATAATCTTTATCCAACATGGCATACTTTTGGGCATTGGTTGGTTTTAAAAATTCCGAATCTTTGTTGATAGCTTTTAATTGGTCGGCGGTCATTGTTTGACCATATTCTGTAAACCAGCTTGAATTGTCGTAAGTAAACGCAGTGAAGCCTAAAGAGGCTCCCAAATATAATTTGTTGCTATAATTGGCACCAAATGACAAAACAGATTCGGATTTACTACCTTTTTCTAAGATGGAATTCACCTGATTAAAGCCATTTTTTCCATCAAAAGTTCCGCCGACAGTAATCGGGATATAGGCGCCTGCATTTTTGGGGTCTACGTCGAATAACAAAGAGTTGTTATAGACTTCCTGGCCCCAGCCTTGAGTTCCTCCGACATCTGAAAGACGGTCTGAATAAGCATCTGATATCGAACTCGTATTATTTACTCCTCGATATTCTAACAGGTTGTTATAGACATAATTTCGGTTGTAAGCAATACCAACATTGAAATTTAACCAGCCTCGATCTAAATTCCCGCCATTGCGGTAAGTTGGTAGGTGAAAAACAATTCCAGCATTATCTAAGTTGAAATTGTTTTTGCTACTGTTTGAATTTTGACCAAAATAGTCGGTTTTGTTTTTATTGTTAAGGTACCTGCCAGTAACTGATATATCAGACTGATTGAAGTAACCCAAACCTGCAGGGTTACTCGTAATCGAACTTATATCTCCACCTAATGCGGTAGATGCATTTCCCATGGCCTTAAAACGAGCTGCTCCGCTATTGTCCCCTTGGGAGAATAAAAGTACATCTTTCGTATATTGCGCTTGAGTAGTCCCTGCTGCACCTAAAAGGAATGCAGTTCCAAAAAGTAATTTTTTGATTGTCATATGCTAAAATATCGTCAATAATAATCAGTAGCATACAAGATACTGCATGCTACTGTTTAAATGCTTTTAACTATCGAGTACGTCCTCCACTTGATCTAGAGCTACCGCCGCCGCCTCCACCTGAGGATCTAGAGCTACCGCCGCCGGAAAAACCACCACCAGAAGAGCGGGAAGATGAACCACTATCATAGCTTCTTGTTGGCGGAGTATACGATGGTCTTGACGTTGAGCTTGGGTTGCTGGAACGTGTTTCCATCGAACGACTCATCGGACGAGATACCTCTCCTGAACTGTTTCGTGATCTGGAATCATTATTATAATATCCGCTAGAGGTGCTACGTGTGTTGTTTGGATAGGAGCCATTGACTCTATCTGACGTTCTTGAACGCATACCGTCTGAGTAAGCTCTGTTCGAAACACCATCTGATGTTCTTGTTCTTCCTCCAGTTCTATCGTATGAAGAACTGCGGGAAGATACTGTACCATCAGAATTTCTTGATCTGCTAGCAACGGATGTGATTCTACCTCTAGAATCACGTGCTACGCCAGTACGGTCGTATCCTCCAGAACTTCGAGCAACACTGTTGCGGTCATATCCACCTGAAGTTCGGGTTCGTGATGATGAACTGCGCGTGTTATAGTTATCTCTGTATACAGATCTACTTGATGCGTAGCGTGGTCTTGAGTTACCCCAGGAGCCACCGCCCCAGTAACCGTTTCCATACCAGCCAGATCCCCAGTAGCCACCGCCGTACCAGCCACCCCAAGGTCTGTAACCGCCATACCATGGAGAGCCCCAGCCCCAGCTAGATCCCCAACCCCATCCGAGGCCGATAGACCAAGATGAACCCCATCCAGAGTTCCATCCCCATCCCATTCCGAATGATGGACCGTATCCGTACCAACCTCCAAAACCATAACCATACCATGGATCAAAAAATGGGTCAAAGTACGTCATGCCCGGACTAGCGTAATAGAAACGATTGATACGGTTTGCATATTCAAGATCTTCATAGGAATCACTGTTGTAATCCTGATCAGAATATTCGTCATCATAGTAACTGCCTTGTGCCTGTCCATTTGGTTGGGACTGATCTGCATCTGTGTAATAGTAATCTGGGCTTTGATAAACCTTTTGTCTCGCTTGCCCATTATTGCCATAGACATCGTCGCCATAGATTTGCCTACTTGTACCGCAGGAACCAAGCATGAACGCTCCTGTTATGGCAAGTGCTCCGATAAATAATCTATTTTTTTTCATAATATCCTA
>JBMAAL010000170.1:0-5324 GCA_050281725.1 Sphingobacterium sp.
CCAAAAGTCTGCTGACCGATGAGGCGTATCGGAATATAAGGTTTGAAGCTGCTGATCAGTAATTCACTTGCCGAAGCCGTGCGTTCTGATACAATGCATGACAGCTGCTGCAAAGAATTGAAATGTCCCTTTTTGATAAAGTAATGCGTATTGGCCTTTTCACTATAGTCCACATCGGCGAGGGTGGCAGGGCGTCCTTTGTATTGGACCACCTTGCCATTGGCATCCAGATAGGGTTGGTTAAGGAGTAGTTTTGCTTTGCCTTGCTGTACGTTCGGATGAAATTGCTCACTGAACATAACTTTTTTATCCAGTTTGGCTGGGCTAATGAGATTGGCCAAATATTCTGCCGTTTCCACGTAACCGCCACCATTATGCCGTAGGTCGAGGATGAGATGAGTAACTTGCTGCTGTGTGAGTTCGGCTGCAAGTTGATCCAATTCGGCCTGAACTGTATTGAGTTGGGGAAAGGAGGGGATGTAAACATAAGCAATCCTTTTACTGCCTGCAGCCCAGTAAGACAGGTGAGTCGCATACCGATAGGGGGTAGTGGTACTTGCCATATGACCGCTACTTTTCTTTTCAGTCCGACGGCGTTCCAAATATGAATATTTGGGTTTATTGGGGATAGTCGACCACTCATAAGGCTTTTCTTTTATACGCAAGGCATATTGGCTGAGCGCAAAAAGCTCACGCTCGTAGGCCGTTTGCTCGGGTTCTATTAGGGCATATTTTGCCCGCGGATCAAAAGCAGTATACGAAGGGAGAGATTCCTGCCAACGGTATATCTGTTTGGTATACAGGTAGATGGAGTCGAGTGTGAGCTCTTTCTTTGTTCCTGTTTTTGGACTAATAACTTCATCGGGCAGCGTCGTTGCTCGATTGCCGCTCTGGCAAGCGGTTATAGCAGTTATTGTAACAAATAGACCCACTATTTGGCGGATTCGACGCATTGTATGATGCGGATATTGTTCCTTTTGTGTGTAGTTGATTCGCTGCAAAATGGATAATTATCTGAAATTTAATACTTTTTCGCTTTTTTATTTAATATAAAAGCCTAATTTTGTGCCAATTTATTTAATTTTTGATGTCTCCGCTACTGTGGAGTACTCAAATGTCCCAAAGGTATTCCCTTTGGGATTTTTTATTTTAGGGCATTACGGGCTAGTCGGTTTTCACGATAGGTTTTTTCACGACAATCGTGAGATGGCTTGCTTTCCAGGTGCCAGGCATTTTCCACGGAAGGTGTATTGCGGTGATGCAATGCGATACCATCTGCCGTTGTTTTTTGGTCGATCCAGTAGGTGTTCGGATGATGACATGAAGCGCAAGTCTTCATGCCGTTACCGGTGCGGGGGTCGAAAAATAAGGCTTAATGCCAATGTCACGAAACATGCTGTGATTAAAGGTTTTGTATGATAGCGAAAATACGCGGTCAAAAATATATTAAGCAAGGTATTAATTAATTTAAAGAGATATTAAAATCACCTTCTGACAATAATTTCCCGTTTTTATCCATCATCTTCAAGGACTTAATTGCGTTTCCCTGTACAGATACGGGTATGGGTAGCTTTATCGTCATCGCCGCAACATCAAAGACTACATTATTGATAGAATATTCGTTATTGAGGTTATCAATCGCTATAAAATGGTCAAACTCTGCCTTGAAATAAATTTCATAAGTCTCTTTACTGTTTATGTTCAGCACCAGGTCGTCGCCCTTTTTGCCAGTATAACCCCGCCATTGTATGACGTTGTATAATGTTGGTAAGAATACCTCAAAAGCATCTGTGAGCACCGTGTAGCGTCCAGAGATCAGTTTGATGTGGTAAATGCCTGGTTTGAGATCCTCAGGAGTGTTAAATACGACACTACTTGCTTGGAGAGCTGCGTAAAAAGAAAGTAAGGTCTCTTTTCCATCCTTATCGACCAGATAGCCCTTGGTTTGGGCCTCGTCTGGCAGGATATTTTCTCCTCGTATGGATATAGGTTCATTTTTTGGGTAATTAAGGTAATATTTACCTTCTAGAAGATTCATTTTTGCTTGTACCAGAGGCTGGTTGTACTGGAATACCAATGTGTAATTTTTGCTGGAGCCATCTTGTGCCCGTACGGTATAGGTAATTGGTTTATCAGATTGCAACTGTATGGCCGTACCCGAGGCTGGCGTAATAGTCGCTAATTCCGAAACTTTAATCGTAGGCGTAATGCTTTCGGGCTGCTCCACCAAAGGTGGCCAATATAAGATAATCTGGTCATTCACAATACTGGCTGACAATGTTTTGCCATCAGCATCCTGAATGCTAAAGGATTCGATGTCATTGTAGGGTAGGCTGGGGTATTCAGTTTTACAGGACCAGTATGTTAGTGATAGCATAAAAATAGCTAGGAACTGAATGATATGTATTTGTCTTTTCAAAAATGAGTGTTGCATAATTTTTTCGGTTAAAAAGATCCGCAACCCATCCACCAGGTTGCGGAATCTTTTATTCATTAAACAGGAAAGACTATAATGCCTTAACTTCGATATTGGTATCTGCTTTTACCTGTAACTGACCTGCCACTACTTGTTGGCCAACATTTGTAAAATTAATTAACTTGACAGCATATGAAGCTCCGGAAGAATTTCCGACCAATACTGTCAAAGGTTGGATTGCTTGGTTTGCATGGCTATCTAAATCATATTCATACCATTCGCCGCTACCCTGTGATGATACTGGAGTCGCTGTTGCCCAATCTGAAGCTGTAACGGAAGAAATGTCTTTTGCTACCGTTCTGATCGAATAAGATCCATTAGCCTTGATCGAACCATTTACATGGCTAAAGAATGCAACTTGACCAGAGCTACTCAAGCTTTGTCCGCCTGTAGCAAGGTCGACATATACTGCAGGCCAAGTTGCTGCAGCTGCTGGGCTCCACCATTGACCTACAACAGTGTAGTTACTATTTGCTTTAGCTTGGTTCAGCGCCAAAGGAGCTGTTGCTGATTCTGCTGTTGGGGCTGCTGCCCATACTGCTGCCGATAGCACAGTCACGGCCATCGCTGATTTTAAGATAGTTTTGATGTTTGAGTTCATGTTGAGATCTCCTCTTGTTTTAATTTATTTAATTTTGATGCCGCCTTGGCATACTGTGGATGCTTGTTTATGATTCCGTTATTGTACTAGGATTTTGCTCTGTCTTTATCACATCGGCCCAGTCTTTAAATTGGAACTTAACCTGTACGTTTTCAAATGTTCCAGTAGGAAGATCTGCAGGTAAAGAAACGGTCATTTCAGTTCTCGTGTGTGACTTGATAATCAAAGGATAGTCTCTGTTATTGAGTGTTATAATAATGGCTGTCGGATCTAAAATCACTTTATCTAAGTTGGCTTTAATGGTCCAGTCTTTATTTTTTGCCAAATTTAGTCCCAATAAGCTGATATATACATCGGGTTGGCGATACGTAATCTTGAGTGGATTGGCCAATATAATGGTATGGTTTAGATTGGTAACCTCAACATCATAGGTGCCTGCCAAAATATCGGATGGAATGCGATTTTCGCGCTCAGTTCCTGTGTAGGTTAATTGATAAGCATTTCCCAATACTTTCAGGCTATTGGGCGTAGCCATCTTAAATCGCGCCTTGGTTTCTTGATTGATCAATGCGATACTCACCAATGCAGGATTGGTATGCATAAAGTTTCCATTAATGGCTGGAAAACCAGCGCCGGGCCCCTTTGTAAGTGCAATGGACGATGTTGAGGCGAAAGCTGCTTCAAAAGATGGTGTACTTTGTAATTCAATCTTTAAGTTATAAGTTCTTGTGGTACCTGTAGCAGACTTTACGGTATACGTCTGGTTCTTTTCATCTGTTTTAACAGGTAAAATTTCTTCGGCTATACTGGCTCCATTGGAGAGTGTAATGCTCGGATCTATCACTAATAGACCATAGTAGTAGGGGAGATATACCGTAATGGTATTTTTTTCATTGTCTATGGCGCCATAGATAACCTCATCATTAGGGAGGTTGGTGACCTTGTATTCGAGTATCTTATCTGCAGGAAGTAAGGCTAATTCTTCCGTTTTGGTGCAGCGGGTTAGCAGCAATCCTAAAAAAAGGAAGCTTAAAATGCTGTATATTCTTTTCATGTTAGTTTAGTGTCTAAATCAGAATGCTTAGCTTATATTATTTAGTTAGCAATCACAAATTTGGTACTACCAGCTTTGGCAAGTACATATTGGAATGTAAAGAATGGTGTTGGAGAATCTTTAAACCAATCTTTTGGATCCAAGAGATCTTTATAGATACTTTGTATCTTGATCTTGGCATAATTCCCCTGGGCTGTACGGACGATCAGCGTATTGCTTTCGATAGGATAGCAAACGTGTTTTTTGTTTTCGGCTCCACCACCTTTGATTATGCCATCAAAATCATATAAATACCAACCTAGACCTTCACCAAAAGCTCCTGAATCATCTGTACCATACGCCTTTTCACCTTTGCGAAACTCGGTATCTGAGGGGATATCGATTACATCTTCAAATTTTTTCTTGACAATAAGGATACCGCCTTTGCCTGGGCCACCTTTACCAAATCCGTTTGCTGTGTTGTTGCAATTGATGAAACTGCGGTATATTTCTGAGCAAGAGATGTCCCATCGTGCAGTTAGTTTATAATCTGGTGTCACAGCTTTGTTCTGTTCCAGGCTATAATATATTGGTGATTGCGCGGTGGTTGGTGCACTACCCGCTGGTAAGTCTTCGCCAAAATTCTTCACAGTAATCAAACGATTGAACATAGCTTCTGGTGCAACAGGATCCGGTTCAGGCTCTACTACTGTGGGCTCGCTTTTGCTGCAAGCACCCAACGCAATTAAAAATGCCAATACAGGTATGAATTTTAATAGGTTACTGCGTTTCTTTATTTTCATTGTTACTCGTTTTTTGTTTTAGGTCATATCTTGTCCCTTTCCTACACATATAGTAGGGATGTTAGTATTATTTTTATTTAAATTGATTCTAAATAATAGTAAAGATAAAATCTTTTACTGATAGAGTGTATATGAAAATTGGTATTTAATATATTTTTTTCGGTTTTTGGTGAACAAAAGCAGCTGGAATTTTAACCAGCTGCTTCGTTGATACTATTTAAATTCTTGGTAATCGATGGAGTAGAAAACATAATTATCTGACGCCATTGCTTTATTTGGTGTCTCATTGGAATATACGCTGTTGACTCTAAATTTAAAATATGGCTTTCCATCTTTTGAAAGAATAAACGTACGGTCTTTAATAGCAATGACATGGTGTGTCGTCATATCGTAACCGGCCCATCCAATAGC
>JBMAAL010000171.1:0-5280 GCA_050281725.1 Sphingobacterium sp.
CCAGCCATTGGGTGGTTTAAGTCAGCAACAACTACTTCTGGAGTAACCTCAGCTACTACAGCGCGGAATTGGTTTCCTTGGTTGTCTTGTAAAGGCAATACTTCTCCTACTGGAGGTAAACCTGTTTCTTTGAACATATCTACTGGCAATTGCGCGAATGCTCTGTCGTCTTTTTGACCGTAAGCATCATCCGGTGCCAATTCAAATGAAATTTTATCACCAACGTTTAAGTCTGCGATGTTTTCTTCGAATTTAGGTAACATCATACCTACACCATATAAGAAATCTAAAGGTTGTTCTGCAGTTGTTTCTTCAACGAAAACTTTTTCACCGTTTTCTACTGTGTGAAGTCTGTACGTCAATGCTACGACGTCGTTTGCTTTTATAGCCATCTGATTTTGATTTTTGGAAGCCCGAGGCTACCGTTTATTAAATATAATTTATTAACGCTTGTATGGAGTCCTGTGGTAGACTGCAGGTCCTGTTTTTACAAAGATATGCTTTTGTCTCCTTTCCGACTCTATGTTCTAGCAATGGAAGATTTTCTTCTGTACCGCCAAGAACAATTTTGTTAGGAATATAATAGTTGCCGAGTTCATTTTTGAAAGCCATCGCTTTATCCCCCGTCAACGCAATTTCATTGATTCCATATATTTCTTCTAGCAATAATATTGCCCAATTTGAATAGGCAGAGCCATAAGTCTTGATTTGCGGGAATACATTCGCCAGCAATTGGTCTGTAATGGCGATGTAATTTTCATCGTCAAAAAGCAAACCTAATCGTTTCAATTGGCGAACCATTGTCGACGAAGAGGACGGGATTACGTTATCCATAATTTCGCTTTTCCGTGCGATGAGTTTCTCTGCCTGCGACGATGTGTAATAGAATGTTTTTTGTGATCCATCGTAAAACAATGCAATGGCCTTATCAGCGAGTTGTCGTGCTTTTGTGAGCCAATTGAGCTCAAATGTAGCCTCATATAATGCAATAAAGGCTTCAATAGTGAATGCATAGTCATCTAAGAAGCCAGCGATCGCTCTGTTGTTATCTTTTGGTTGGTGCAATAACTGGAGATCGTCCTGAATAAGATGTGTACAGATAAACTGGGCATTGTTTAAAGCGAGTTCAAGAAAATGACTGTTTCCAAGACTGTGATAGGCATCTAGGAGTCCTTTTAGAAATAAAGCATTCCAAGTGGTCAGCTGCTTGTGGTCGAGTCCCGGACGGATCCGTTGTTCACGATAGTTATATAATTTTTTCTTTGAAATTTTTAGAAAATCTGCCCATTCGTCAGCTGACATATTGACCTTTGCGGCTAACTGGTCTGCATTAATGGCGCATATTGGGATGTTAGTTTTCTCTTCCACCCAATTACCCGCCTCGGTGATATTAAAATATTGTCCAAGGAGGGCCGCATCATCGCCCAATACCTTGTCAAATTCAACTTTGGAGAATGAATAATATTTTCCTTCAATACCTTCGCTATCTGCATCTAATGCGCTATAGAAACCATGGTTCGGCGCAAGCATTTCACGCTTGGCCCAGTCAATCGTTTCCTCGATAATCCGCTTATAAAATGGATCTCGACTTTGTTGATAAGCTTCGGCATAAAGGGATAGTAATTGCCCATTGTCATAAAGCATTTTTTCGAAGTGGGGAATATGCCAATAATGGTCGACCGAATAACGGGCAAAGCCACCTCCGATTTGGTCGTAGATACCACCTGATCCAATTTTTTTCAACGTCAAATGAACATGATCCAGGAGTTCCTGATTGTCGGCAAGCACCGCATATTTTAGCAAGAACAACCAATTGTTTGGTAGCGGAAATTTGGGTGTTTTTTGATAACCACCTTCTTTTTTATCGAACATCTCGGTCCAAGGGGCTACAATTTTATTTAAGTCGTCGATCGTGTATTGGTCTGGAATGGGGTGAATGGGCAGTTGCTCGGCGCGTTGGATGCCGTTGTTTAGCTTTTCAGCATAGTCAAATGCGACTTCGGGTTTCTCTTCCCACATTTGTGCAATTTGCAATAAGATATTCTGCCAGTCGTGTGGTTTGAAATAAGTACCACCATAAATAGGTCTTCCATCGGGTAGGCAGATACAATTCAAGGGCCAGCCGCCGGCATTGGTCATCAGCTGTACCGCAAGCATATAAACTTGATCGATATCGGGGCGTTCTTCACGGTCGATTTTGATCGATACGAAAAACGTATTCATGGTTTGGGCGATGGCTGAGTTTTCAAAACTTTCACGCTCCATCACATGACACCAGTGGCAAGCAGAGTAGCCAATGCTTACAATGATGAGTTTATTTTCGTCTTTTGCTTTTTTTAAAGCTTCCGGTCCCCAGGGCATCCAATCTACTGGATTGTGTGCGTGCTGTTTAAGGTAGGGTGAATTTTCAAATTGCAATTGATTCGCCATGAGACGAAGGTAGTGAAAATCTGCATCAACTAGCATTGTTTTGCAAGGCAATGCTAGTTGATGCAGATTCTTCTACACTAAAAGTGTTTAAATTGGCTGACTAATCGTACATAACCATCTTTGATGCGGTACTTTTTATTTTTTTCCGTATATCCGTTGAGTTCAAACTCGGCTTCCAGTAAATAAAATCCCCTGTCGAGCTTTTCAAACTTCAAAATCGTAAACGTAGCGTCATCCTGGATATTGTTATTCAATAGGACAGGTTTTGTCATGGATCGATTGGGAATGTACGAAAACATAGCTTCTTCCGTTTGAGGAGAAATACTTAAAAATACACCTGAAGTTTTATTTTCACGTGCATAGTCCGTGATAAATTGTTGCGGTCCTGTTGCCAATTGAAATCCATTGATAGGTTGATACACTGTCGCTCCTTCTTGTAATTTCGCAATATTGTATTTTTTAGTAAAACCAATTGTCACATTTGCTTCGCCAAAAAAAGCATAATTATATTCAACGAGCAAAGAATCTTTTTCGCCATACCACCAGATGTTACCGGTGTTATAGGCAAAATGTCTATTCGGCAATTCCTGATTATAGGGTTTGATGTTAATTTGCTTATTACTGTAGCCATTAGCATATCGATCATTAGAAGCATATTTTACGCCGTCAATTGTATACGAAATACTGTCGCTCAACATGAGTTTTGCTTTTATATTGTCATCAGGATTAACTTCAGGTTGATCTTTTTTGCAAGAAATAAAGAAAAGACCGATTATGGTGGATAAAAAAAATGATTTCATGATTGTAAAATTAAATTTGAGGCTTTTATGAAAACTATAAAAATAGCAGTTAAAATTAGCGTGTAAACATGCTTTTGTTTCTCTAATGTTAAACATGTTTTAATATTTAGGCTCTCCGATAATCCTATAATGTTCAATATTATCTTTTGGATAACCTATCAAGGCGACAGCGGTGGATCGGTTTTCCCAGATTGCTACTGTAGTGGCGTTAAACTTATTTTTGAAAAGTAAATTAAACTTATTATCTAGTTCAGCTTGCCCATTATTCCCTACAGAGAGCGAAGGGCTACTATAGGTTTTACTTGCCGCTTCCAGTAAATATTCTTTTTCTTTTTCTGGTGTTAATTTTGCGGATTTATTTTCATAATAAAAATCTATGCTACTATAAGGATATTGTTTTTTTACATAAGTTTGATCGACGCGATAACCTTTGTAGGAGTACGATTGCCCTACAATGCTGCTGCTCGGTGGATTTCCCCAATCGACATTAAAAAAATCTTTTCCGGGAACGGCTCTGATCGTAAGTTCAGCTTTCTTGACCACCTTATTGTCTTTGTAAAACAGTAAGTTAAATTTGTATTCCCCAGGTTTGTAAAATGTGACACCAGTCATGGAACGAAAAGGATTAACGCCTGAACTGTAGTGTAAAATATCATCAATATGCCATACAATAGAGTCGACAGCCTCTTTATCCAATTGGAAAGTAGTGTAATGATCCGTATGTTCTTCTTTATCATAAATACGGATTTTACCTTCTTCAAATATATTAATCACCCTATTGTCAGTCCAAACATCCATGTTTTTGGTCATTCTTGTTGTAAGAGATTCCTCTTCTGGTTTTATTACCGCTGGGTTTTCAGGATAATTTTCTTTGGTACATGAAATGAAAATAAATAAAATTAAACTTATAGAAAAGTGGTATTTTAACATGTTTTGTGATTTTTTGTAAAAATAGAAAATTTATTTAAAATTCACTTAATTGCGTAGCGTTATTGTTTGTTTCTACGTTAAACAGTTTTTGTGATTCATCAAGTTGTAAATTAACTAGATGCATAAAATCTCCATGGAATTTGATTATTTTTACATACGTTTATTATTAGCTTTACCGAAGTCCTATGTCAAATGACGTTGACCTGCTTAAGAAGATAGTCCAAAAAGATCGTGATGCTTTTGAAGCTATTTATAAGGGCCATTTCCGTAAATTGTATAGCTTATCTTTTCGGTACGTACGAGAGGAGGCCATCGCCGAAGAGCTCACTAACGACGTATTTATGATGTTATGGGAAAATGCAGGCAAATTGGCCATTAGTCAATCACTGGGAGCTTACCTATCTCGCAGCGTTATCAACCTTTCGCTTACCTACCTCAAAAAGAATCAACGTTTATTGGAACGGAATAACGATTATAGCAAGGAATTGGATCTGACAGATGATGAAGATGAAACTGATCGTGCCGCACTTTACGAATCCAAGTTGTTGTTGATCGAAAGTATACTGGAAGGGCTGCCGCCGCAGTGTCGAAAAATCGTTCTTATGAGTAAGTACGATAAGATGAAACAACAAGAAATCGCAGATCAATTGGGAATCTCCATAAAAACGGTTAAAAATCATTTGACCATTGCTTACGATAAAATTCGGGTCGCTTTGGCCAAGCAAAAAACATTTCTGTTGCTTCTCATTGGCTTTTTATTTTTTTCATTAGGACTTTTTGTCCAGTTTATTATCTTATAGTTATGGAAGAAAACAATACTTCAAGATTTATTCCTTATGACTTGATTCAGAAAGAGCTGGATGGGACTATTTCCGAAAGGGAAGGAGTGTTGCTTGGGCGTTGGATTTCGGAGGATGTGGAGAACCAGGAGCTATACCACGAAGTTAGAAGTATAGCTGACGACCTTATAGTACTGGAACGCTATAAAAAAGTAGATACTGGTAGTCAATGGGAAAAATTTAAAAATAAGTTGAATAAAACAGGGGATCACCAAAAACCGGAGATCACGACAGCGGTACGAACAATCTGGAAACCCTGGATGAAATTTGTGGCTGCAGCC
>JBMAAL010000172.1:0-4895 GCA_050281725.1 Sphingobacterium sp.
TACATAACCGTCTCCATCCTGTCAATTCCGGTCAACCCCAATTATGTCTTACAAAGGTACTATTTTTTTGCTTAATCGGCAAGATATACGCGATTCTTGTTTAATACCCTGGTTCTGAATGGAAAACAAATGACGCTTTTATAAAATTACTTAGGATCAGGTATGGTCAGTATAAAATCTATGGAATTGGTGAAATATTGATGTTGCTTGCAATAATACAGTGCTAAATAAAACGTCATTTGATTGGCTGAGAGCTCGCGTCTTTTTACAGGGACTTTGATAGGCAAGGAAGTTCGTGATTGATCTATGTTTCCAATAAAAAAGCTGGATGTAAAATCCAGCTTTTTTATGATTTGATCAATCCAATTATTTAATCAATCCAGCTCTTTTCAATAAAGGTTCTACCGAAGGTTCCTGTCCGCGGAAGCGTTTGTATAGAACCATTGGATGTTCGGTTCCACCTTTTGAAAGGATATTATCCTTGAATTTAGTCGCGATTTCTGTATTGAAAATACCATTTTGTTTGAAGTAGTCAAATGCATCGGCATCCAGTACTTCGGCCCATTTATAGCTGTAATAGCCTGAAGAATAACCGCCATTAAAAATATGGGAGAAGGCCGTACTCATGGCATTTTCCTTGACATCGGGATAGAGTTTTGTCGAGGCAAACTGTTGATCTTCGAATGCTTTCAGATCCGAGATCGAAGTTGGATCCTGTCCGTGCCAGCCCATATCCAACAGCCCGAAGCTCAATTGGCGCATTGTCGCCATACCCTCAAGAAAGGACGCGCTTTCGCGGATCTTTTCGACAAGTTCCATCGGGATCACTTCGCCAGTTTCATAGTGTTTGGCAAATAGCTCAAGGGCTTCTTTTTCATAACACCAGTTTTCCATCACCTGACTCGGTAACTCGACAAAATCCCAATATACAGAGGTTCCAGATAACGTAGGATAAGTGCTGTCAGCTAGCATACCATGTAGGGCATGTCCAAATTCGTGAAATAATGTTGTAACTTCCTGAAACGTCAACAGCGAAGGTTTTGAAGCTGTAGGACGCGTAAAATTGCAAACAATAGAGACATGAGGACGTTCTTGTTTACCATCTTGAATGTACTGTGGTTTGAAAGAGGTCATCCATGCCCCATTTCTCTTGCCCTTACGCGGGAAGAAATCGGCATAGAAGATAGCCACTAATTCACCGTTGTCTTTACTGACTTCAAAAGTTTGTACTTCTTCGTGGTAGGTATCTATTGTATCGACTTCTTTGAAGTTGATGCCAAACAAACGATGCGCTACTTCAAATGCGCCTTGTAAGACATTTTCGAGTTTGAAATAAGGTTTGAGCTTTTCATCGTCCAGATTAAAGCGTTCTTGTTTCAGCTTTTCGGCATAATAGGCGCCATCCCATTTTTCCAGTTGGTCTATGCCATGTAAGTTTTTTGCAAATTGGGATAATTCTGCAAATTCTCTCACTGCTGCTGGTTTCGCTTTTCCAAGTAGGTCGTTTAGGAATTCGTTGACTTTGCTTGGGTTCTGTGCCATGCGTTCGGCAAGGACAAACTCGGCATGGGTAGCGTAGCCTAATAATTTGGCCCGTTCGAAGCGAAGTTTAACAATTTTAAGGACATTGTCCACATTGTTGTGCTCGTTATCCTGAAATGCTTTGCGGCCTGCCGCGAGGGTAATTTCTTTGCGAAGTTCCCGATTGTCGGCATAAGTGACAAAAGGAAGATAGCTTGGAAAATCCAGGGTGAAAATCCAGCCTTCTTTTTCATTGGCTTTAGCCAAAGCATGTGCAGCTTCTATGGCACCCTCTGGAAGTCCGGCAAGATCTTTTTCTTCTGTTACCAACAGCTGGTAGGCATTGGTTTCGGCGAGGACATTCTCTCCGAATTTCAATTTTAAAAGCGATAGCTCGGCATCTATTTCGCGGAGCTTTTCTTTTTGTTCATCATTCAAAAGTGCACCGTTGCGTACAAAATCCTTATAGGATTTTTCCAATAGGGTCGTTTGTTCTGCCGTCAATGTCAGTTTATCTTTCTGATCGTATACAGCCTTAACCCTTTTGAAAAGATCGAAATTTAAGGTGATATCATTGCCTAAAGCAGATAATTTGGGGGCTACATCCTGTGCGATCTTTTCAAGATCAGCGTTGGTTTCAGCGGAATGGAGATTGAAAAAGATATTGGACAAACGATCTAGCGTCTGCCCCGAGTAGGACATAGCAGCGATAGTATTGTCGAAAGTTGCCGTTTCGGGATTGTTGACGATCGCATTGACTTCATCTTTTGTCTGCTGAATAGCTTCATCAAATGCGGGAATATAATCTTCGTTTTTTATCTGTGAAAACGGAGCGGTGTCATGCTGCGTTTTAAATTTCTCTGTTAAAATACTCATAGGAGTAAATGTAATAAATATTTATTTCAAGCGATAGCATCTACTTAAATTATGGAGCTGAAATGATATTTGACCGGATAGAGGAGTTTAAGCTGTGTCGAAAACGTATGGGGGAATTGGAACTGCATAAAAAAAGAGCTCATAGGAGCTCTTTTTTTATATTTGGATAAGAGATTAGGCTAGTTTTCCTAATGCTTCTTTGATTCTTTTTAAAGCTTCGATCAAACTTTCGTCTGAAGCTGCATAGGACAAACGGATGTAGTTGTCGTTACCGAATGAATCTCCACCTACAGTGGCTACGTGACCAACATTCAATAAGTACAATGCCAAATCAGATGAGTTTTTAATGACATTACCATCTTGGTCTTTTTTACCAAAGAACGAAGAGATTTCTGGGAAGAAATAGAATGCACCCTCTGGAAGATTTGTTCTTACGCCAGGGATTTCAGTCAATAGATCGTATACCAATTGGCGACGACGAGCGAAAGCTTCTTTCATTTTGTTGACAGATTCTAATCCTTGTTCATAAGCGACGATACCCGCACGTTGAGAAATTGAACAGGTACCTGAGGTTGTCTGTCCTTGTAATTTATCATTTGCGGCAGCAATGGTTTTGTTGGCAGCGATGTAACCTAAACGCCATCCCGTCATTGCAAATGCTTTTGAAAAACCATTGATGATGATCACTCTATCTTTGATGCTTTCAAATTGTGCGATGGATTCGTGTTTGTCTACAAAGTTGATATGTTCGTAGATCTCATCGGATAGGATAAATACCTGCGGATGTTTTTCGAAAACTTTAGCTAATGCAGCCAATTCATCTTTGCTGTAAACTGTTCCAGTAGGGTTGTTTGGCGAAGAGAACATGAACAATTTGGTTTTTGGTGTAATTGCCGCTTCCAATTGTGCTGGTGTAATCTTAAAGTTATTGTCGATCTCAGTATTTATAAATACCGATTTTCCTTCTGCTAAAACGACCATTTCGGAGTATGATACCCAATAAGGTGTTGGGATAATTACCTCATCACCAGGGTTGATCAAAGTCAAAATTACATTAGACAGGGATTGTTTTGCGCCTGTAGAAACAACAATTTGAGAGATATCATAATCTAAATTGTTTTCTGTCTTCAACTTGTTTACAATTGCCTGGCGCAATTCAGGGTATCCCGGTACCGGCGAATAACGCGTCCAGTTTTCATCTAGGGCTTTCTTCGCTGCATCTTTTACATGCTCAGGAGTGTTGAAATCAGGTTCACCTACGCTAAGGCTAATTACATTAACGCCTTTTGCTGCTAATTCGCGGCCCAACTTGGTCATTTTAAGTGTAGCCGATTCGGACAAATTATTTATCCTGTCTGATAAGTATGATGATGTGCTCATGGTAAGACAAAGATATTACATACGTTGCAAATAATCTTCTTTATTTTTGAGAATTTACAAAGAAAAGTAGCTCTTTTATTGGGCTTTTTTAACAAAAGGGCTATTGAAGCGATTTAGCACCGTTATTTAATTGATCCCCGACTTTGGATGTTCAAAACTAATCGTTCTGATTTGTCGTTATATCTTTACCTTTGCGCTCACAAAAATGTTGGCTGGTCCTCATTTCATCATTTGCTCATAGAAGGTTTCATATAGAAGATAAGCATCATGTCAAGACAAAGAAGATTGGTTTTATTATCACTTTTTACGGGAATAGGTTTGATGATTGTGAAATTTTTTGCCTACTTTTTAACGGACTCCAGTGCAATCTTTACAGATGCGGCAGAGAGTATCGTTAATGTGATTGCTTCGGGTTTTGCATTTTATAGTATTTATCTTTCGGCACAGCCTAAGGATGAGAATCATCCTTACGGGCATGGTAAAGTGGAGTTCTTTTCGGTGTTTTTGGAAGGTGGACTTATTTTTATCGCTGGAGCCATTATCTTAGCCAAGGCTTGTTACAATCTTTTCTTTCCTGCAGCGTTAACACACCTCGAACAAGGGATTTATCTGATTGGTATTACATCTGTGCTAAATTTTGCTGTAGGATTCTATATCATGAAACGTGGGCGTGCATTGGGCTCCATTACCTTGGTGGCAGATGGAAAACACCTGCAGGTAGATGCCTATAGTACGGTCGGATTGATACTGGGTTTACTGTTGATGAGATTGACAGGTTTCCAATGGATCGATGTGGTCATCTCCATTGTACTGGGGCTTTTTATCCTCTTCAATGGTTATAAGCTACTTCGTCAATCGATCGGTGGATTGATGGATGAATCGGATACAGCGCTTGTACAGGATGTCGTTGAAATCTTGGAGCGCAATCGGAAAGATAAATGGATTGATGTTCATAATCTTCGTGTACAACGCTATGGGAACGAACTCCATGTCGATTGCCATCTCACACTCCCCAGTTACCTTGACCTTATCCAGGTGCACGATGAAATTTCTGCTGTGGATAAGATTGTCAATAAGGAGATGTCGGTACGGACCGAATTTTTTGTTCATGCGGATCC
>JBMAAL010000173.1:0-4634 GCA_050281725.1 Sphingobacterium sp.
ATAAAATACTTACAAAGAAACAAAAACAAAATCACTTTTGACCAAAATAAAGTTGCATAAACAAAAAAAGGCAACCCTTTGGATTGCCTTTTCGGTAACAATTTTAATATGCCTTATCTTTTGTGCAATTGCTCATAAAGGTCAATAACCTTTTTCTGCAATTCAATTACTTCGCTATCGCGTAGTTGTAATTTTTGCGTCAAAGCATTCACCTCATTTACATACTCTTTGTCTTCTTCAGAATCAGAAGTAGATAAAAGTTGAACAACTGTCAAATTGAATAATTTTGAGATTTGATTCAGGCGAGACAAATTCACATCTGTAATCCCTGTTTCAATTTTAGAAAATGCTGGGATTGAGATATCCAATCGTTTTGCAACATCCTCTTGACTCCACCCCTTTTGGTGTCTAAGTAATCTGATTTTTTTTCCTAATGCATTCATCTGGTAGATATTTTAAACAAAAATAATAAATTACAATTTAATTTACATTAAATTATAATTTTTTCTCTAAAAATCTCTAAAAAACCGATCAGCGAGCACAGACAAATTAACCCCATTATAATTATTTAAACTCATAAGAAGTAAATTGTAGCCTTTTGATTTGACACCATCTAAAAATGAATAGAGCCCATCTAGACTCACAACAACCTCTAAATCAGGATTATTAAAATTATCCTTAATATTATTTGGGACACTTTCGATATCTTTATTAAGTTCTTTACAGGAATTTATATTCACGTAAACCACAGAGACATCCGACTCCTTCATTGAGTTTGCATATTGTAACAAAAACGATGAATCTAAACTATCATACGAGTTTAATTCGATAATTGTGACCAATTTCTGATTAGGAAATTGCTCTTTCACGGCGTGAATACTTGACTTCACTTTATCCGCATTACAGGCATAATCCTGATAAACCACAGATCCTTCCGAGCTTGCAACAAACTCCAAATACCGAATCGAAGTATTAAAACTTTTTATAGCCTCAAAGAACTCTTTCTTTTTGATCCCCAACCATTCGCAGATCGTATATGCGCCTGCAATATTAGATAGGTTGTGCTTACCAAACACTTGCAATGGAACATCACCATCCGGCGTATTGATATAAGTTACCCCCTTATTAATTGTATAATCAGGAATCTTATAGCCATGTCTATTGATCTTACAATCTTTCGTATCTTGAAGAACCTTCTGTAACACAACGTCTTCTTTATTATAAATTAAGGTACCTTTAGGCGGAATTGAGTCAATAAAATCTTCAAATTGTTTAATATATTCCTCTTGTGATATTTTCGAGTTAAACTCATTCCATACAATACCCGAAATTAAGGCTATATTCGGTTTATAATACAAAAACTTAGACTTCGGATCAATCTTGGATGAAACATATTCATCTCCTTCGATAATAATAATCTTATTATGCTTAGTAATATCAACCAACTTATCAAAGCCCCTTAATTGAGCTCCTACCAAATAGTCAAATTCTTTTCCTAGAAATCGCATAACGTGCATCACCATACTCGTTATGGTTGTCTTACCGTAACTTCCAGCGATAACCACCCGGATTTTATCCTGTGAAAGCTCTTGTATAAATTCTGGAAAAGAATAAATTTTAAGACCTAATTCTTGCGCCCGCTTTAATTCAGGATTATCCGCCTGGGCATGAGCACCCAAGATCACAGCATCAATATCCTCCGTCACTTTTTCCTCAAACCAGCCCAATTGATTAGGAAGCAATCCTGCTTCAATCAAATGAGAACGGGAAGGCTCCACGATCTGATCGTCAGAACCTGTCACTTGATGCCCTTGTTTTGCCAATGAAATAGCAAGGTTATGCATCACACTACCACCTATTGCTATAAAATGAATCCGCATAGCTAAATTATCGCTTCACAAACTTGGCTGCACACCAATTATTTAAAACTTTATTGGAGATAAACTCAAAACCTAATGTGGTCGCCGCATCACTTAAGATTGCTAAATCTTCCTGCTCATAGAAACCACTTAGGTACAGCTCACCCCCTGTACGAATGCTCAGGGCATATTGAGGTAATTGTTCTAAAAGAATGTTACGGTTAATATTTGCCAAAATCACATCAAAGACCCGACCTGCCAATACTTCGTAAGATCCACAGACCGCCTCGATATGCTCAACATGATTGAGTGCCCTATTTTCGATCACACTTTCAACACATATCTCATCATAATCCACAGCCAATACAGCATTCGCTCCTTTTTTTGATGCCAAAATGGCCAGTATCCCTGTACCGCAGCCCATGTCCAAAACCTGCTTGCCCATAAAATCATTCTCCAAAATATACTGAAGCATCATCGAAGTTGTTTGATGATGGCCAGTACCAAAAGACATCTTCGGATCTATAATAATTTCATAGGGAAATTCAGGTTTTGCCTCATGAAAAGTTGCACGTACATAACATTGCCCTCCCACCTCTATTGGGTTGAAATTGCTTTCCCACAATTTATTCCAATTCTGGTTTTCTATTTCCTGTATCTTATAATCGACCTCTAGGCCTTCATAAGGTTGAAGCATCAACGTTTCTAATGCTTGCAAGTCAAGATTTGCAGCTGAAATATAAGCTGCAAATCCAGATGCGGTATCTTCAAAAGTATCAAAGCCAATATCAGCCAAATCAGATATCAACAAATCCTTCTGCCATTCTTCACCTGATCGCATTTGAAAGATAACCTCTACGTATTTCATTTCTAAAAATTAGCCGTTAAATACTTTAGCGATATCAATAAAATCTCTCGATTTTAAAGAAGCCCCTCCAATCAAACCACCATCGATGTCGGCTTGAGCAAATAAATCTTTTGCATTACCTGGATTACAAGACCCTCCATACAGAATACTTGTATTATCAGCGATCTCTTGACCATATTGATCAGCTAGCACCTCACGGATAAATTTATGAACCTCCTGTGCTTGCTCAGGGCTAGCGGTCAAACCAGTACCGATTGCCCAAACTGGCTCATATGCCAATACCACAGCTGCAAAAGCTTCTTTAGACAAGTGGAACAATCCATCTGTCAATTGTGTTTTGATCACATCAAAGAAAGCTCCAGATTCGCGTTCTTCCCTTGTTTCTCCAATACAGAATATTGGTGTTAAATCATGCTTTAATGCAATATCCACTTTAGATGCCAACAATGCATCAGTTTCACCAAAATAAGCACGTCTTTCAGAGTGACCTAAAATAACATGTGAAGCACCTACTGATTTCACTTGTGAAGCCGAAATCTCACCTGTATAGGCGCCAGACTCAGCTTGGTGAATATTCTGAGCACCAATATTTACATTCGCGACATTTTTAGACAGTTGCCCAAGACTTGATAAATGAATAAATGGACTACAAACAACCAATTCCTGGTTTCCAATCACTTCATCTTTGGCCATATTGATAATTTCAGAAAACAAGCTCAATCCTGATTGATAGTCTAAATTCATTTTCCAATTACCAGCTACGATTTTTTTACGCATGATTTTACGATTTAATTATATTTTTTGTTAAGTTGATTCAATTTATCTTTAATCTGCTCAGTGAGCTCTTCCCCTTTTGATGCATACAGCGTCTCCAAATATGCCATAAACTTATCAAATTCATAAGTCTGAGCACCTCCGTCAAACACCCAAGCAAATGACGGTACAAATTTAGCATAAAAACTTGTATCTGCTAGCATGCTTGCAATTCCAATTACTGTTCCTGTATTTAAAGCCGAATTGATGCCAAGGCGAGTATAGTCTCCAATAAAGGCACCACATTTTAACAGACCTGTATCCCGAACACCATCTAATGCATAATCGTAAATTGAAACAGTCTTTAAGTTATTCTTCAAATTGGAATTAGAGGTACCAGCTCCCAAATTACACCAATCTCCTATTACCGAGCAACCTAGATAACCATGATGCCCCTTGGCCGAAAAATCACCAATGACCGAATTCCCGATCTCTCCCCCAATGACACTCTGCTTTCCTATCGAAACATTGCCATAAATCGTAGCGCCCATTTTTACAACGGCTCCTTTACCAAGGTATAATGGACCACGCAAATGCGCTCCCTCCATAATTGTAACATCTTCATCGATATATATGGGACCTTGTAGGGTATTGAGCGTAGCACATTCCATGCTAACACGATCAGCTACATAAAGATCATTACCCAACAATTGATTTGTTCGAGATATACTGGACGACTGAACACCTTGTACCAGATGATTGAAATCATGTGTTATTTCAGTTCCTGTGAGCAAAAACAGATCTTCTACCCCTTTTAATAGATCGACGGATATATCAACCTCTTGCACTTGATAAGAGTCTACATGCGTATAACAACAAGCTAAAACGTATCCGTCCTGTACAAGGACCTCTCCTACACGCAAGCGCTGTAGAAGCTGCAATAAGGCTACTGACGGAATAACGTTCTCAGACAACCATATAAGCCCCTCCTTATCCGCTCGGCTGGCAACATAGTGTACATCAAATTTTAAAGCTAATTTTTCCCATTTCTCCCGTAAAGTCAGTATACCAACCCGCAGGTCCAAACAAGATTTCACGAAAGTAAATGGATAAAGACTCTTTCTATCAAAAGTAGTTAATGGGGAGCTAAGCTT
>JBMAAL010000174.1:0-4599 GCA_050281725.1 Sphingobacterium sp.
TAAACCAAAATGATAGCTTCAAAATTGTACTAAATGAAAAACCGCCTCATAAGTAATTATGAGACGGCCTCTTTTTTGTATTGTACAAAATAATCCTTGATAAAGCCGATAATTTGACCTTACTCTTTATTACTGTCGATGACCAGGCGATTTTCCCTATTGGCTATTTGCCATGCCGTGTAAAATGCGAGCTTTTCTCGTTTTACCATCAATGGAAAGTCGATCTTGTCATAGGTATCTGCAGGCGTGTGGTAGTCCGGATGCAAGCCCGAAAAATAAAAGACAGAAGGGATACCTTTCTTTGCGAAGTTGTAATGATCAGATCTATAGTACAAACGCATAGGATCCTTTGGATTGTCATACATATAGTCAATCTCCAGTTTCGTATGTTTTTCATTCTCATTTTTATTGATCTCATATAACTCGGAGCTCAATTTATCTGACCCGATAGCATGGATATAATCATGATTGCCTTTGAGATGCTTGTCGTCGACACGGCCGATCATATCAATATTAATGCAGGCAACGGTGTTTTTCAATGGAAATATAGGGTTTTCTGTATAGAACTTGGAACCTAGTAAACCTTTTTCTTCTGCAGCATAGGTGATGAACAAAATACTGCGACGTGGGCCATTTCCTGTTGATTTAGCTTTCGAAAAAGCGCGTGCCAACTCAAGGACGGCTGTTGTTCCCGAGGCATTGTCATCGGCCCCAAAGAAGATATTGCCTTTGGAATCCATACCATCGTGGTCGTAGTGGCCTCCAATCACAACGATTTCGTCTTTTTTATCTGTTCCTTCGAGATAGCCAAGAATGTTTGGATCAGCTAAAGCAGCCGCATTGGTGCCAAACTCAGCTTTAAAATTTGTTGAAATAACAAAGGAATTAGGTTTTCCCGTACGATTAATCTTTGCAACAACAGTAGCAAGATTGGTTCTCGCCAGGTTTAGTATATAATTTGCGGCATGGTCTGTAATATTGACTACAGGGATCATTGGCGATTTTTCCGGCGCAGGTTGGTCCACCGCCAAATTATAACGGCCCTCAATAGCGCGGTCTCCAGCATCCTCCAAAAGCTGGGATAGCTGACTATTGATCGCTAGTACCATTTTGGGATTGTGTTTAAGGATCTCTTTGACTTTTTTATTTCGGGTTGTTGCCCAGTCCGAAGCAGTCTTTTTGCTGGTAATCCATGAATTTCCTTTCTCATCTGTTGGCTCATTCTCGTTGATCAACATAACGATCTTATTGTGGAGATCCATCCCCGAGATATCCGAATACTTGGGATCATCTATGCCATAACCAATAAACACAATTTCATTGCTTTCGAAGAACTTGTTCTCGTTGTTACCAATGACAAAGATGTCCTTACCATGCTGAAAGGGTCTATCGTTAATACTAAACTGTTTTACTTTAAAGCTGTTGCGAATTAGTTGCAGGGGTTGGAAATAGGATCCATTGACAGGCGCACTAAGTCCATATTTTTTAAATTCATTGGCGATATATTCTGCTGCCAGACGTCCGCCTTTTTGGCCCGTTCCTCGGCCTTCAAAATCGACAGAAGCTAAAGTGCGGAGATGCTTCTGTGTAGATTCTACCGTGATTTCATCTGCATATTTACTGTTTATGTCCTGTGCGTTTGCACAGCTCATCAGAGCGCATGCTATCCAAAGCAGGTTGTATATTTTCTTCATTGTTTATTTTTTACTAGTGCGACTTTCAGTACCTTATTTTGTAATTCTAGTTGACCAGATCAGCTGAGTATCATCTCCTTGATTGATATAACAGGTGTCGGTATCTGCACAATATATAAAAAAAAGCGGATGAAAAGTGTAATTTGCTTTTCATCCGCTTCTTAAAATATGTTAATTTATCTAACAGCTACAAGCTATTTTGTTTACGCGGTTAGCGTGACGCCCACCTTCGAATTCCGTGTTTATAAACGTGTTAACGATCTTTTTAGCGAGGTCAAGATCGATAAAACGTGCAGGTATACATACGACGTTCGCATCATTATGCTGACGGGCTAAAGCCGAAATTTCCTCCAACCAACAGATAGCAGCACGGATATTTTGGTGTTTATTGGCTGTGATGGCAACACCATTTGCACTTCCACAAATTAATACTCCGGCATCAGCTTCTTTGTTTTCTACCGCTGATGCAACTGGGTGTGCGAAATCCGGATAATCAACTGAATCTGGAGAATTTGTTCCAAAATCTGTTACCTCATAACCCAGTTCATTTAGAAAACTTACCAAAGCTGTTTTGTATTCAAAACCCGCATGGTCACTTCCAATCGCAATTTTCTTTACGCTGCTCATTTTATTGTTATTTTATTTTTCTTGTGCTAATTTTTTTCTCTTGACATCGGCCGAAACCATGATACTTATCTCATATAATAAGAACATTGGTGCTGCAACCGTCAACATGGTGATGATATCTGCAGAAGGTGTAATGATAGCTGCTATCACTAAAATAATTACAGTTGCATAACGACGGCTGGCCCGCATAAATTCAGGGGTCATAATGCCTATTTTCGAGAGGATAAATACCAGTATTGGAAGTAGGAAAACAATCCCACAGCCCAATGTTAACGTTGATATCGTAGAAAGGTAGTTATCAATAGTAATCTGGTTGACGATTTCATCACTTAGGGATACATTTGCTAAAAAGTTGATGGATAAGGGTACAACGATGTAGTATCCGAAGAGTGCACCTAAGATAAACAATAAAGAAGCGTAAAAGACAAAACCACGTGCAGACCGTCTTTCTACATCGGTCAATGCTGGTTTTACAAATAACCAGATTTCAAAAAGAAGGTAAGGGAAGCCCATCATCAAAGCCATCAATAAACAGGAGTTTATCTGAAGCATAAATTGACCTGCTAGTTCGGTATTGATGATATTGAAAGGAATTTTCTTGACACAGAAGTCTGCTAAATTGAAAGCATCTGCTGCCTTACACATCATGCGATAGGTCCAAAAATTTAGATTCTTTGGCCCCATGATGATATCGTTGAATACGAAATCGTAGAATGTAAAGGCAATACCTGCAAAGATACAGATCGCAATTGCTGAACGGACCAAATGCCATCTCAAAACCTCAAGGTGGTCAAAAAAAGACATTTCTGCTTCTATATTCTTCCCTTTATCTTTAATAGCTTGTATTAGATCTTTCGAATTAGGTGTACTCATAAAAATTGTTTGGAAACAAAAATACCATTCTTATTGTAAAGAATGGTATTTTTTATGTATGTAAAGATAATTTTATTTAATCTTCTGCAGGATATTCCGTTAGGTCGAAAGTTTCCATAAACTTTGTCGTGAAATTGCCGGCTCTAAAGTTAGGGTCGCGCATCAATCTCAAATGTAAAGGAATGGTTGTTTTGATCCCTTCAATGACGAATTCGCTTAACGCACGTTCCATAGTACAAATTGCTTCCTCACGTGTTTGTGCAACGGTGATCAATTTAGCAATCATAGAATCATAGTTTGGCGGAATTGAATAACCAGAGTAAACGTGTGTATCTACACGTACACCATGTCCACCTGGTGAGTGGAAGTTGGTGATTTTACCTGGTGAAGGACGGAAATTGTTGAAAGGGTCCTCCGCATTGATACGACATTCAATCGCATGCATTTCTGGTTCATAGTTTTTACCAGAGATCGGAATTCCTGCGGCCACCTTAATTTGTTCTTTGATCAGATCAAAGTTGATGACTTCTTCCGTTACCGGGTGTTCTACTTGGATACGTGTGTTCATTTCCATAAAGTAGAAGTTGCGGTGTTTGTCAACCAAGAATTCGATTGTACCAGCACCTTCATAGTTTACAGCTTTAGCACCTTTGACAGCAGCCTCTCCCATTTCAGCTCTCAATTCGGGAGTCATAAAAGGTGATGGCGATTCTTCGATCAATTTTTGATGACGACGTTGGATCGAACAGTCACGTTCAGAGAGGTGACATACTGTACCGAATTGGTCACCCACAATTTGAAATTCGATATGACGCGGTTCTTCTACATATTTTTCAAGGTAGATACCGTCGTTACCGAACGCAGCCGCAGATTCGACACGCGCAGAATCCCAAGCTGGTTCAAACTCTTCGTCTTTCCAAATGATGCGCATACCACGGCCACCACCACCGGCTGTAGCCTTGATGATAACTGGGTAGCCGATTTCATTGGCTAAGGTAATACCTTCTTTTACGTTTGAGATCAAACCATCGGACCCTGGAACAGTAGGAACCCCAGCTTTTTTCATGGTATCTTTTGCACGGGATTTATCACCCATTTTCTCGATCTGCTCCGCAGTTGCACCAATAAATTTGATACCGTACTCTGCACAGATAGCTGAGAAACGAGCATTTTCCGACAAGAAACCATATCCTGGGTGAATCGCATCTGCATTTGTTAATTCAGCTGCAGAAATAATATTCGGAATGTTTAAGTAAGAGTCTCTACTCGGTGGAGGACCTATACAAACTGCTTCATCCGCAAATCTTACGTGTAAACTATCGCGATCGGCAGTGGAATATACTGCGACACTCTTGATACCCATTTCACGACAGGTACGGATAATGCGCAGGGCAATCTCGCCTCT
>JBMAAL010000175.1:0-4452 GCA_050281725.1 Sphingobacterium sp.
TGAGATGAGCGAATACCTGAAGCCTGTTGAAGAAATGTGGCAACCTGCCGATTTTCTTCCAGATTCTTCTAGGGACACTTTTTTTGAGGAAGTAAGGGAGTTGCAGGAAAGTGCAAAAGAACTCTCTTATGATTTAGTCGCAGTATTGGTTGGAGACACCATCACCGAAGAGGCTCTTCCAACGTACGAATCATGGTTGACCATGGTAGAAGACGTTGACAAAAACGAGCAAGGTGGGTGGATGAAATGGGTACGTGCTTGGACAGCTGAAGAAAACCGTCACGGTGATCTGTTGAACAAATACCTTTATTTGTCAGGTAGAATAGACATGCGCCAATTTGAAATGTCTACACAATATCTTATCCATGATGGTTTTGATATCGGTACTGGTGCAGACCCTTACCGGAATTTTATTTATACCTCCTTTCAGGAATTAGCAACCAACGTTTCCCATCGTCGTGTATCTGGGCTTTCCAAAAAAAGCGGCGATAAACTTTTGGCAAAAATGTGTGGTGTCATCGCATCTGATGAAGCACGTCATGCTAAAGCCTATATGTCTTTTATTTCAAAAGCAATCACAGTAGACCCGAGTGAAGTCATGATTGCATTTGAGGATATGATGCGTAAAAAAATCGTTATGCCGGCCCAATTCTTAAGAGAAGCAGGTGAGCCCCAAGGAGAGGCATTTGCACATTTCTCAGACGCCGCCCAACGATTGGGAGTATATACTGCTTTGGACTACGTGGATATCTTGAAAGAGCTGAACAGTGAATGGAAAATAGATCAGGTTACTGGCCTGAATGATAAAGGTGAGAAAGCGAGAGATTATCTACTAAAACTACCAGATCGTTTGGCTAGACTGGCTGATCGGATGAAGGTTCCAGAAAAAGATTATAAATTCAAATGGATTTATTGATATAAAAAAAAGCTTGATTTAATAATCAAGCTTTTTTTATGTTGAAAGAATAACTTTACTGTGTCAAAATTATTAACGCTTATTTCACGTTACCCATCAATTTACGCACAACAGGCGACAAGGCTATAAGCACCACACCAGCAATCAAAGAATATAAGCCTAATTGTTTATAACTCTCCGTATAAGTCACCAGTTTATCCGCCAATGAACTTCCTTCCTTAGCTTCGGCCATACTAGCACCAATCAAACCTGCTACGTATTGACCGTAAGCACTTGCCAAGAACCACATGCCCATCATGATACCTTGTAATCTTGCTGGAGACAATTTCGTCATAATGGAAAGACCAATTGGTGATAGACAAAGCTCCCCAACGGTAATCACAAGCAGTGCAAGAGTAAAGACATCCAATGACGTCATACCATCGTGAGCAAATAAACGCGTAGCAAATAGGACATAATAACCTAATCCCAAGAAAACAAAACCTAGACCAAACTTAATAATGGTATTTGGCTCAAGTTTACGTTTGCCCAGCCAAATCCAAAAAAGGCCAAAAAGCGGTGCTAATGCAATGATAAATAACGCTCCACCTGAATTGTTAACACCATTTGGATCGAGCGTCATAACGCCCAATAAGGAATCATTCAAATGCTTAGCAGCAAAGATGCTTAAGGAACCGCCACTTTGCTCATATATCCCCCAAAAAATAATTGAGAAAAGAATAAACACCAAGGCAGCAATTAATTTCTTCCGCTCTTCAGCAGTCACTTTAGACATTTCATAGAAAAGGTACAACAGCGTCAATGGGCCGATTGTGTACATAAAATAGTCTGTATATTGCGTTTTTGACACCATAATCTGAATAATAGGGATAAAAATCAAAGTGGCAATATATACGGCATATTCTACCCATTTCGGTAATGCTTTCGTCTTTACTATGGCCTCAGGATCCCCAGGTTGAAGTCCAATTGGTCCTAAATGCCTTTTGGTAAAGTGAAAATTCACTAAACTAACCAACATGCCCACCGCCGCCAAACCAAAAGCAACATTCCAACGGTGTCCCTCTGAAATAATTGACGTCAGCATATATCCTTTACCGATCGCAACACAGATATATCCGCCTAAGAATGCGCCTAAATTTATTCCCGCATAAAACAAGGAAAAACCGCCATCACGACGAACATCACCTTTTTTATACAACTCGCCTACCATCGTCGATATGTTGGGTTTAAAGAAACCAGTACCTATAATGATAAATGATAAACCAAAAAAGAAATATTTATGTGGATCTGCTGCAAGAAATAAGCTTCCTACGATCATCAATAAGCCACCCCAGAATAAAGACTTTCTAAAACCAAGAATTTTGTCTGCAAACAGCCCACCTATGAATGTAAACGCATAAACAAATGCCTGTGTCGCTCCATACTGTAAATTGGCATCCTTTTCAGCAAAGTTTAGTTGTGTGATCATAAAGAACACCAACATACCGCGCATACCATAGAAACAGAATCTTTCCCACATCTCGGAAAAAAACAAACTCCAGATTTGCTTTGGGTACTTTCCGTCAAAATTTTGAATCTCTTCTAGCGATTCCCTTGTACTAACCTCCATACTAATTTATATTAATCAAAAAAGCTTCTTTCGTAAAAGAAGCTTATATATTTGTTATTTAATTCCGTGCATCAATCGTTTAATCAATGGATTAAACAGCATTACTAACAGGCCTGCTAAGGCAGGAATCGCTGTAAATAAGAAGAAGAAATAACTCAAGGAGTGTTCCTCTTGGATTGTTTCCACTTGTCCGCCCAATACCGCTGCAACCTTCTGTGCAATAGCAATCGCCAAATACCATATTCCAAACATAAATGCAAGCATGCGAGCCGGCACCAATTTGGATACGTAAGAAAGACCTACTGGTGAAATAAATAATTCGCCCAATGTATGGAACAAATAGGTCAGTACCAAAAATACCATCGAGATTTTAGCCCCTTGACTTATCCCCATAGATCCCAACCCGATAATAAAAAATCCTATCGCAACCAAGATCAAACCAAAGCCATATTTAAAGGCTGCCGATGGGTTATATTTGGACTCCCAAATTTTGGATACCGAGGAGGCAAGTGCAATGATAAAAAAGGAGTTTAGGATCGAAAACCAGGAGACTTTAATTTCTGATGCTTCTTTATTGAATTCATTGTACAACATCCAGATTACTGCTCCCCAGATCAACCCAAAACAGATAAACAATACGATATTTGAAATGGCAATTTTGTTCCAGGTTACTTTTGCCAATTTAATCAGAACCCAAGAGATAATCGAAAGCGGTACAATCGTCAATAAACCATTTACCACATTAAAGGTTGTCAATGCAGCTCCAGTCAGTGATCTATCAATATTATCTCTAGCCACAAGAACCAACGAAGTTGCCCCCTGCTCAAAGCTCATAAAAAAGAAGACCAAGAAAAACGCTAGCAACACGACCGCAAACATCCGATCCCGCACCACTTTGTCGTAACGCATAATCCGTGTCACAATAAGATATATGAAGAGGATCAATGCCACAATGACCATGATATACTGACCTCTAAGAAACGGTGTATCCAAACCAGAAAACACATCAACAATACCGTTCTTAGATAAAGGGTCATTGAAAGCATATACGAAACCGATAATAGAAACTATCGCGATCAATACATAGTCCCGTATGGTAAATGGATTTCTGGTATCCGTATCCTCAGCGATAACTTGGTGTTCCCCTGAGGTAGACTTAGTTAAAACACCCAGATTTCCCATGAGCGGTTTTGCGAAAACAAACTGTAGTGTTCCCAAAAGCATAAAGATACCAGCCAAGCCGAATCCCCAATGCCAACCATAAGTTTCGGCAATATATCCACATAGCATCATGCCAAAGAAAGCACCAGCATTGACCCCCATATAGAATATGGTATAAGCTCCATCTTTTTTCTCCGGTAAATCTTTATACATTTCACCTAAGATGGAAGGCATATTGGGCTTGAAAAAACCTGTTCCAATAACTAAACAAATCAAACCCAGAAAAAACATTATGGAAGTATCAAAGGCCATGGCAGCATGCCCTAGCGTCATAATCGCTGAACCGATGATCACAGCTTTACGTGATCCAATATATTTATCCGCTATAATCCCTCCTAGAATAGGAGTTAAATAGAGCATCATGGCATAGGTTCCATAAAGTGCTCCCGCTTGTTGTGCAGTCCAGGACCATCCCGAGAAAGGACTACCTTGAATAACAGCAGCAGTTAAAAACTGCATTAAAAGTACACGCATCCCGTAGAACGAAAAACGTTCCCACATTTCAGTAAAGAAAAGGACAAAGAGTCCTGAACGCTGTCCCAATACATTTGACTTAAAAAAATCAGTCGACGGGCTAGTCGTTATATCCCCGTTTAATCTCCCCATAAATAATCAACCTTTATTTTTTGATAAAATACTTACAAAGAAACAAAAACAAAATCACTTTTGACCAAAATAAAGTTGCATAAACAAAAAAAGGCAACCC
>JBMAAL010000176.1:0-4294 GCA_050281725.1 Sphingobacterium sp.
ACCATATAGTCTGCCGATTCCTCGATGATATCGGTGCTTACTGTACAGTTTAGCTTCTCGCCTTTTTGTTTTTTCAAGGATTTAATCACTTCGCTACGGCTGTTAGACTGTGCATTGGTAGCTTGGATCTTTTGGTTGAAATCAGCTGCAAATAATTGTTCTACCCCTGCTGATTCGCCTTCGGTCGTTACCGCAACATAGTGCTCTAAAGCGAAATCTGCTGTAGAAAGGTTAACGTTTGTTTTTGTTGCTTTTGCTCCAGGTCCTTCAGCTGCCATAGCAAATGTAGATACTGCGATTAAAGCTGCTGCTGCGAATGTTTTTACTAGCGTTTTCATAATGTCTTTATTTTATAGTGTTAGTTCTGTTGTTCTTATTTGATGACTCAAAACTACAACACAATAGGCTCCTAGCCTATCGGCTTTAGACTAACGATCGGGAAAACTCGGTGAGTGGCGGAAATAATAAGGTGAAAGGGCTTAGATTAACGCACTGAATTTTCGATAATCAGACTATAACAGTTATCTTTAATAGCAAAAGCTTCTAAGAGTCCAAATGATTGAAATTTCCCATCAACAATATAAAGTATTAATCTATACCGATCACCAATATACAGTTGAGTCCGCCGACAATCTCAGACGCTACAAACGGGTATATGTCGATGATTCTTGCGATCGATATAGCAACGTATCAAACGTTGCCATTTTAGTAAAGCATGGTCAAGATGAAGTGGCTAGTGCTATTCTTTGTGATACCGGGGTTTTCACAGGATTGAGCGAATCCTCCTTTATAATTGAGGAGGGTGTGCTTTATATTTGCGCGGGGAATAAACTGTACTACTTAAATATACCAGACTTAACGCTCAAATGGACAGGACAAGTAGATTACGTAACGAATTTCAGTGTTCAGAAATTAGAAGATGATTTGCTCGTTCATGGTGAACTCGAAATCACAAGAATAACAAAGCTCGGAGAAATAAAATGGCGATTTGGAGGACAGGATATTTGGGTAAATAATGATGCCCATCAAGAAGTGACAGTATTACCGAAAAGTATACAACTAGTCGACTTCAGATCGCATTGTTACCAACTAGATTTTGATGGTAATATAATTATTCAAAATTAAATCGGAATTTATATTCTACAATAGAGGGAAATACAACTTACAAATATATTTAGGATTTTTTTTCTAGAAACTATGTAGATTAGAAATCAAATATTATGGAGGAACAATACTATATCTCTACAGACAAAAATAAATTACAACTTGATTTTATAGTCGATTTCCTCAATAATAAGTCTTATTGGGCTCAAACCAGAAGTAAAGCGATTATAGAAAAATCAATTGCAAACTCAGTCTGTTTTGGTCTATTTACCCAAGAAAATAAGCAAGTTGGTTTTGCTAGGGTCATTACGGACTTTGCGGTTTTCGCTTGGCTACTTGATGTATTCATATTACAGGATCATCAAGGCAAAGGACTTGGGAAAAAGCTAATGCAAGAAATAATGTCAAATAACGACTTTTCTCACATAAGAAGATGGGGATTGGGAACAGATGATGCACATGGTTTATATGAAAAATTTGGATTCCCCCCTTGTCTAATCCCGCTAAAATGATGGAAAGAATAAAATAACGTCCTCCCCCCAGCCAATGTCTCATCAACATAAGTATGCCATCATACAAAAATCTTTTATGCGATCTAATGAGTTCTCTACAGATAAGCTCTTTAATAAATTTATGACTTTTTAAGACAATATCCTATGTAAGCCTTTCTGAACTATCAAAACTGAACATCCGATACGATAAATGGCTCCCCTTTTATAAACTTACATACTCCATTATCAATGTTAAAATAAACTAAGACACAAAAACCTCCCATCCAGGATTGATCCCGTACCCAGATTATTGTCGAAAAAGCATTTTTTTCAAAGTTGTAGAATGGTCGTTGTAGTTCAACTTGGTTAAAATCATTTTTAGCATATACGAGTCTATTTTCGACCAGCCCAATCCCCTTAGTCTGTGTTAAAGTTAATTCACATGAATCATTTGCCATCGAAAACCCTGGAATTGACCAAGAAAGGATATCATGATAAGTTTCTTTGTCAATAAAAGTATGATATACTTTCCAACTTTTTTTTTGATACAGCTGCCCTGTAAAGTCTTTATTAAATTCCTTTTCACCTATTTTCATTGCGTTTACAACTAGATCTGTGATGTCTAACTTGCAGGTATTTTCTTGCGGAGTATGGGCGAACAAGAATAAAATTAGAATAATCAAGATCTTCATACAGTTTAAATAAGCCAATATAATTTATCAAAAAAAAATCACTCCAATAAAACTATTTTCAAATAGCCGTTGTTCTTACCATACAAAACGGCTACAAGCTGCCTTTCGAAAGAAAGGTTCAACATAAAAATTGGCGTCGTACAGTGAAAATCCGATAGTATTCAAAAAACATTGGATGACGAAACAAAAAAGAGGAAACGATAGGAAACATAAAATTACTGTACAAATAAACGCTAAGAGAAAGGGTCTGATGAGAATCAGGCCCTTTTGACGTAAAAAAGCCACATCTCCCGACGTGGCCTTAAATAAACATATGATTCACTAGTGGTTTGCCTTTTTTGACCGGTAAACCACCAGTTGTAAAATTCTATTTATACGAATTGATTGATTTGGATACTTTCCAGTCATTGCCCACACGCTCCAAAGTAACTAAATCTGTTTTGGTGAAATTCTCAAATTTCAAAGTCACTTTAGCGACCATATAGTCTGCCGATTCCTCGATGGTATCTGTGCTTACAGTACAGTTTAGCTTTTCGCCTTTTTGTTTTTTCAAGGATTTAACCACTTCGCTACGGCTGTTAGACTGCGCATTGGTAGCTTGGATCTTTTGATTAAAATCAGCTGAGAATAACTGCTCTACTCCTCCTGATTCTCCTTCAGTCGTTACCGCAACATAATGCTCTAAGGCGAAATCTGCTGTAGAAAGAATAATGTTAGCTTTTGTTGCTTTTGCTCCAGGTCCTTCAGCTGCCATAGCGAAAGTAGATACTGCGATTAGGGCTGCTGCTGCGAATGTTTTTACTAGCGTTTTCATAATGTCTTTATTTTATTGTGTTAGTTCTGTTGTTCTTATTTGTTGACTCAAAACTACGACACAATAGGTCCCTAGCCTACGGGCTTTAGACTAATAGACCGGAAAACTCGGTGAATGGCGGGATTAGGGAGGTGAAAAGAGAAAGTTTTTTGCTATCTTATAGTAACCCATTAGAAATATATCTTTTATGCAATCTTATTTAAGATCTTTTTGGAAAAGTATCCTCGATTTCAATTGGAAGTTTGGGTTATTTCTAATTCTAATAATTTGTGTGCCAAGATTTATTATGGTGCTCCATGCTAACCAATATGCCGATTATCGTTTTATCGGATTAATAATGCTGGTATCATTTATTGTTCCTTTCATATTCTTAAATAAAAAGGGAATTAAGGCTATTGGCTGGAACAAACCTAAAAGTTATAAGTGGTTATCCATAGCTTTTATTAGCGGTTGCTTGTATGCTTACCTGTTATTCCTCTTGGGTAAATCCCTTTATCAGGACAGCTATCAAAACTGGTATGTATATATCTCAAAGTCCTATAAGATTCCCACAGATTTAACGATAGAGGGAAAAAGGCAAATGTTCTTCATCATGGCTGGCACAGGAATGTTATTTAGCCCTTTTGGCGAAGAACTTTATTTTAGAGGGATAGTTCATGAAACCTTTGTTTCGAGATTCGGGAATCGTGGAGCATCAATACTGGATAGTTCGGCGTTTGCCTTAACCCATATCGCACACTTTGGATTAATATACCTGCTCGACGGCTGGCATCTTCTTTTTATACCTACTGTCATATGGTGTTTTTCGATGTATTTTGTAAGCAGACTGTTTTACTTCTTCAAAGTGAAATCAGGAGCCATTTGGGGCGCAATAATTTGCCATTCAGCTTTTAACCTTAGTATGATTTATTGTATATTTTACCAGTTATAATATAAAAAAGCCAGATCTCGCGACCTGGCCTTTAAACTAAACTTAAACATATTATTCACTAGTGGTCTGCTACCTTTTGACCGAGCAGACAACTAGTTACTAGAGACTACTTATACGAATTGATCGATTTGGATACTTTCCAGTCATTACCCACACGCTCCAATGTAACGAGATCAGTCTTGGTAAAGTTTTCAAATTTCAAAGTCACTTTAGCGACCATATAGTCTGCCGATTCCTCGATGATATCTGTGCTTACTGTACA
>JBMAAL010000177.1:0-4282 GCA_050281725.1 Sphingobacterium sp.
AAAGAGGATATCGAAAAATGGGAAAAATGGTTACAAAAATATCCTGAACATAAAGCGTCCATAGCGGAGTTGCAGGAGACCATTGTGGCAATGGGACACTATGCGGGTGAACTATCCGTTCAAACAAACTATGATCGTTTGCAGTCTCAAATAAAAAAGCGCGCTAACCAGCACCGCTTTACAGAAATTGGTATGGCTGTCTGGTTAAAAATTGCGGCGCTCCTAGTCGCAGTTGGCGCTATCTCACTGTTTCTATTTAAACAACAGCGTGCTGAAGAACATCCAAAAAACGTACAGCATATTGGTGCTCCGGGAAAGGACGATGCCTTATTGACACTAAAAGATGGCTCCGTTGTTTCCTTAGCTGATATAAAGAACGGAAGTGTTGTTGCACTTCAGGGCGGGGTAGAAATACAAAAGAACAGCGATGGTGAATTGGTGTATAAGGCGGTTGAAAAGGAGCGGATCGCCAGCACAGCAATGAATAAAATTGCGACGAATAGGGGAAATCAATATCAAATTGTATTGCCAGACGGTTCAAAAGCTTTCCTCAATGCGAATTCAACCCTGACATATCCTTTGAAATTTAGTGAAAACGAACGGCATGTCCACATGACCGGAGAGGTTTACTTTGAAATTGCAAAAATTGAGACGGGAATGGGATGGGGAAAGCGAATTCCTTTTTACGTGGAGACAGCAAATCAAAAAATAGAGGTACTTGGTACGCATTTTAATGTGAATGCATATGATGACGAACCTTATACAACAACAACTTTATTGGAGGGAAGTGTACGCGTTCGTTCGAAAAAAAGAAATGAATCGGTGCTCTTAAAACCAGGGCAGCGGGCCTTGTTAAGTGAAGCCCTGCGTGTAGAAAATGTTGATATCTCTCAGGAAGTAGCTTGGATAAATGGTGACTTTGTTTTTAAAGGAGAGGAATTGGTAAGTCTGTTGCGTAAGGTTTCAAGGTGGTACAACGTGGATGTAGAATGTCCTGAACGACTTGAGAAGTTGAAATTTGATGGTATGGTGTCGCGTTCTCAACCGCTATCTACCATTATTGATATGTTGCAAACAACAGGAAAAGTAAAATTAACGCTAAATGGAAGGAGGCTTATTGTGATAGATTGACCTATCTAATTTTTACGATAAGCCGGATAAAAACAACCAAAGGTGCTGGTAACACCTTTGGTCAATGTGTTAAGCTTATCGATCATGTTGCGATTCAATGATCATCAAATAATATTAACAACAACAAATATATGAGTTTTTATCAATGCATGCGTGTTATGAAAATCACCATGATATTTTTAACTTGTTTGTTGGTGAAAGTCAGTGCGTTTACTTACGGTCAACGTATTACACTTAACAAACAAAATAGTCATATCCCAGCTATATTAAAAGAAATAAGGCAGCAGAGCGGTTATGACTTTTTTTACGATAATGGGCTCTTTAATCGAGCGAAACCCGTTAATGTCAATCTAAACAATGCAACTGTTGAAGAAGCATTGAATATATGTTTTGCAGGACAACCGTTCGGTTATGTTGTGAAAAATAAACTGGTTGTTGTTACGGCGCTTCGGACTGCGCTGGAAAAGCCCGCTGATGTATTGCAGCAGCGCTTGGCTGGTCGAGTCATTGATCAACAGACAAAAAGACCATTGGCCAGTGTTTCTATCCGTGTTAAAGGGACATCTGGAGGAACGAATTCTGATGCAAATGGAAATTTTTCGTTATCGATTTCTAAAATTCCTACTGTTCTCGTTCTTTCCTATCTGGGCTATCAGACCAAGGAGATTGAAATTAATGATGTGAAGGAAAACCTTGTCATTGGGTTGAGCCCTCTTGCCACAGCATTGGAAGAGGTCACCGTCCAGGCAAGGCGTAAAATGAACACTGAAACGGCCGTGCTGGAAGAACGTAAACGCGCTTCTATTGTACAGGATGCTATTTCGGCTGAATTGATTGAGCGTACGGCCAGTATCACGACTACACAAGCATTACAGCGTGTTACTGGTGTTACGGTGACTGATGATAAATATGTTGCGATAAGAGGGCTAGGTGATCGATCTGTGATCGGTCAGTTGAACGGCGTAAGATTGGCTTCTTCTGATCCTGACCGTAGTGCCATCCCATTGGATCTTGTTCCGGCTTCCTTATTGGATAATATTACCGTTTATAAAACAGTAACACCAGATAAACCTGCTGATGCTGCTTCGGGTATCGTTGAGCTCAAAACGAAATCTGTACCTGAGAAAATGACATTTGAGCTTATCGCTCAAACCGGGCTCAATTCGAACATTGGTTTGGGAGGAAATTACAACAGCTTTTGGAACAGTGAGATGGGATTATTGGGAACACGAATCAATAAAAAAGACCTTTCCTCGGATTTTCTAAATCTTGCAACGCAATATCCCAATGGATTAAGTTCCATCCAGGATATGATCGCCAATAGCAACTATAGTCCCTCAGGATACCAGGAGGTAAACCGGGTTAATACAATTATGAAAGGGTTCGATCCTGTTATGACGACTCGATACCGCCGCGCGCCCATGAATCAGCTTTACTCGGCAACATTCGGTAATAGTTATGATGTTTTTGGAAAACACAAACTGGGACTCATTGTCGGAGGAAATTATTATAGAAGAACCGCTGATATTTATCAGGGCGAACTGACCCAGTATAGCATCTATCAAGGGGTAGTAACCGGTAACCCCGATATTTTTAGTTTTAGGAATATCCCTAATTATATTACACCGAACAGTCTTTTTATGGGGAAGTATCAAACTTATAGCGAAAATACAGGAACCGAAACACTAAACTATGGTACACTGGTAGGGGTCACCTACCGCTTTAATCCACAGCATGAGGTCAGTATGCAATATTTGGGAAGCTGGGGAGGAGAGTCTATCGCAACAAATTTAAATGGGCGTTATGAGTATTCGGGCTTACCTGGCGAAGTCAGAAGTACTATTCATTCGCTTAAACAGACTTTCCGTAATCTGAATACCTTTAACCTGCAGGGCGAACATAAGTTTCTGAAAAATGAGTTTTCGCCTCGTTTGAGTTATAATGTTGCAACGTCAAAGTCCACGCAGAATGACCCGGATTTTAGATTTGCAAGTCTTGTAGACTACAAACCTCGGGGTGGGGGATGGTATCGACGTCCCATTATAGGTGAGCAGGCTCATTTTGATGACTATGTATATTCTGAGCATCTCTATGCACTTACATCGGGCTATGTAAACGGATTTGGAAATTATGGTATTATTCAAGCAGAACCTAATGGTCGGAGATGGCGAAATTTGAACGAAGATAATTTTAATGCTAAAGCTGATCTGAGTTTTCCTTTCAGACTATTGGGTGAAAAGCAATTGTTTAAAACGGGGTTCAATTATTTATTTAGGGATCGTAAATTTACAGAAAACCAACTGTTTCTGCCAGGTTCAAATTTTACGGGCAATAAGGCCATTCCTTTATATGACGTCCAAGGCAATTTAGACCGTTTGGTAAGCAATGAAATTGTAGGTGTTGTATTACCAAAAGCGGGGCAGGGTGAAGGTATGATGCCAGTAGGTGGATTTCTATACAATAGCCAAAAATCGCCAAATAACTACAAAGGTTATTTTGAAACCAATGCATTATATGGTATGTTGGATCTCAAGATTGCTGAACGATTCCGCATGGCTGGAGGAGTTCGGTTTGAGATGACAAATATTGGTTCGGCAGTGGATACTGCGAATGTATTTTTAGATCCTGCACTGACCGCAACATCTCCAGATGGTACACGTATTCCACTAGATCCGATTAATCCCAATTCTGTCTATAAAACGAAATATAAACCATTCTATTCTGTTAATGCAACCTATACATTGAATGACAATATGAATTTTCGTGGGGCCTTCAACACGACTCTGGCGAGACCTGAATTGCGTGAGATTACTAATGTATTTGAATTTGATGCCTTTCAAATGGGCTTAGTTGTTGGTAATCCCAATCTGAAAAATCAATATACCCAAAATGCGGATTTTCGTTGGGAATGGTTTCCTGCTAAAGGAGAGGTTATCGCCGTGTCGGCTTTTGGAAAGCGTATAGAAAATCAATTGGTTAAGGTATTTAATCTAAAAACTCAGGGGTTAGCTGCTACTTATCCGGAATTTCCAACCATCCAATTTCAGAATGATGGTAATATTGGTAAGGTATGGGGATTGGAATTTGAAGTTGTCAAGAATTTGGGAACCTTATATGATCCTTTAAAAAACTTGTTTTTGGGTACCAATCT
>JBMAAL010000178.1:0-4180 GCA_050281725.1 Sphingobacterium sp.
TTTAGGCTCTTATCGTTTGCTAAACCCATTGAGAAATTTGCAATCCCCTATGTAATTTGCACGCTGATCACGGTTATTTTTAGCACGTTGAATTTGGCATTGCTTGCTCCATTACTCCATACACTTTTTAACGCAGGTAAAGAGACCGCTGCGGTCGTAAAGCCGGAGGCTTATACAGACATTCTCGCGTGGTTTAATTACTACGCCAGTGTCGCCAATAACCAGTTGGGAGCCTATGGTGCATTGAAATACGTCTGTATTGTTATTGTGATCTCCGTTTTTATCAGTAATCTGTTTCGCTACTTCTGTCAGCGTATTATGGAGAATTTCCGTATTCATACTTTGCTCAAATTGCGTAGAGCGGTATTTGACAGCGTAATGGATTTACATGTCGGTTATTTTACAGGACAACGAAAAGGAGATATTGTTTCTAAAGTTGCATCTGATGTACAAGTCGTGCAGTATTCTGTGACGGGGACTTTACAGGTAGTTTTTAAAGAACCCTTGCAATTGATCGCTTATATTGTGATGCTTTTTAATATCTCTGCGCAATTGACATTCTTTTCCCTCTTGGTCATTCCCGTCTCTGCATTTTTTATTTCTAGAATCGTTAAGAATCTTAAAAGCCAGGCGCATGCAGCACAGGAATCGTATGGAAATATGATTTCCTATTTGGATGAAGCATTGTCTGGGATTAAGATTATCAAAGCTTTCAATGCCGTTTCATTTATTAAGAACAGGTTTCATAATGAGAACGAACGTTACGCCAATATCGGTCGTGCTATGGCTAAAAGACAACAGTTAAGTTCACCTGTGTCCGAATTGCTAGGGGTAATTATGGTGGCTATTATTCTTTTGTATGGCGGTCATTTGGTGCTTTCAGGTGACAAGAGTTTAACGGCGCCCGCATTTATTGCCTATATCGCTATTTTTTCACAGGTGATGCGTCCGGCAAAGGCGTTAACAGATTCTTTTAGCGGTATTCATAACGGTCTCGCTGCGGGTGAACGCGTATTGGAACTCATCGATGAACGGACGGAAGTGAAAGATAGAGCCGACGCGAAGCTTGTGAAAGGCTTTGAGAAAAATATTGTATTTAACCATGTGAATTTTTCGTACACCAAAGATAAAGAGATTCTCCAGAACATCGATTTGACGATAGAAAAAGGGAAGATTATTGCATTAGTAGGGCCTTCAGGTGGGGGGAAATCAACTTTGGTTGATTTAATTCCGCGTTTTATGGATGTCACTGGGGGGCAAATTTTGTTTGACGGTACTGATTTACGGGATTTAGACCAGGATTCTTTAAGGGACATGATCGGTGTCGTCAATCAGGAGTCCATTTTGTTTAATGATACAATCTTCAATAATATTGCATTTGCTAATCTTTCTGCTAGTCAGGAAGAGGTAGAAGCCGCTGCACGGATTGCCAATGCGCATGAATTTATTTTGAAAACAGAACAGGGTTATCAGACCAACATAGGTGATAGGGGCGGTAAATTATCTGGTGGCCAACGTCAGCGGATCTGTATTGCACGAGCTGTCTTGAAGAATCCACCGATCATGCTTCTTGATGAGGCGACTTCTGCTTTAGATACCGAATCTGAAAAATTGGTACAGGACTCCTTATATAAATTAATGGACAATAGAACAACGGTTGTTATTGCCCATCGTTTAAGTACCATTCAGAATGCGGATAAAATTGTGGTTATTGAAGCCGGAAAGATTGTAGAAGCAGGTAGCCATAGTGAGCTGATACAGCAAGAAGGATTATACCGTAAATTAATCGAAATGCAACAATTTACAGATTAGGCTCCTTTTCTAAGAGCTATGTCAAATTAGTTGTTGTCACATTTTTTATTATAACTTTTGTTGCCTTTTCGGTACATTTGATTTAAGATAGGAGATACATTTAATGAACGCAATAGATAAATTGAATTTCTTGATTAGCGATAAGAATTTAGCTGTCGAATTGAGAGATATAGCGGAGAAAGTTTTGCGAGAGGAGCGTATCACTTTTGAGGAAGGCGTACTTTTGTATGAAAAAGGTGAGTTAGGCTATCTTGGTGTGCTTGCTAACTATATTCGTGAGAAACGCCATGGTGATCATACTTTTTTCAACCGTAATTTTCACATCGAGCCGACTAATGTCTGTGTCTATGACTGTAAGTTCTGTTCGTATTCCCGCTTAATAAAAGAACGGGCTGAAGGTTGGGAGATGGAAGTCGACGGCATGATGGATATTGTGAAAAAGTACGACAATGAGGCTGTTACTGAAGTTCATATTACCGGAGGGGTTGTTCCTAAACAGAACCTCGAATTTTATGCCGATTTTTTTCGCAAATGTAAAGCACATCGTCCCGAGTTGCATATCAAAGGACTTACACCTGTAGAATATTATTATATTTTCAAGAAAGCAAAATTGAGCCATTACGACGGATTGAAGTATCTGCAATCCTGCGGATTGGATTCTATGCCGGGCGGTGGTGCGGAAATCTTTCATTCAGAAGTCAGAGAGCAGATTGCTCATGATAAATGTACAGCCGAACAATGGCTGGATATTCATGAGCAGGCGCATAAGCTGGGCATGCATACCAATGCAACAATGCTCTACGGCCATATTGAGCAGTTTTGGCATCGGGTGGATCACATGGAGCGCTTAAGACAGCTACAGGATAAGACTGGCGGTTTTCAGACCTTTATCCCTTTAAAATTTAGAAATAAAGAGAATCAAATGTCCCATATTCCCGAGGTATCCGTTATTGAAGATCTCAGGAATTACGCGATCGCTCGAATTTACATGGATAATTTTGATCATATTAAAGCTTATTGGGCAATGATATCCAGAGATACGGCCCAGTTGTCCTTGGCTTTTGGGGTCGATGATATCGACGGAACACTGGATGATACGACAAAAATATACAGCATGGCAGGAGCAGAAGAGCAAAAACCAGGGATGACCACGCAAGAGGTTGTCGAGCTGATAAAAAATGTTGGACGCCATCCGATCGAAAGAGATACCCTCTACAATGTGGTGACCGATTATAATGATGTTGTTTTTGATCAAGTTGATCAAAAGAAAAGCTATTACGCATTACCTGTTGTCAATTCATAACTTATATCGCACGTTGAAAAAGACATTTTATTTTATACGACACGGACAGACTGATCTAAATTTAAAAGGTATTGTGCAGGGGCGGGGTGTTAATTCCCCACTCAATAAGATGGGAATAGCTCAAGCTCAGGCTTTCTTTGATCGCTACAATACGGTGCCTTTTGATAAGATATATACCTCAACTTTATTGCGTACTCATCAAACTGTACAGGGGTTCCTTGATTTGGATTTACCATGGGAACAGCTTGTTGGTTTGGATGAAATAAGCTGGGGAGTTTATGAAGGAAAAGAACAAACATCGGAGTTGCTAGCTGGTTTTGAAAAATTGGTCGCAGCATGGCGTAGTGGAGAATTGGATGTCAGTATTGAAAACGGAGAGTCTCCTCATGAATTAATGGCTCGCCAACAAGTCGCCTTGGATCATATGCTCGCTCAGACAGATGAAAAAAACATATTAGTCTGTATGCACGGTCGTGCTTTACGGATTATGCTTTGTCTAATGACTGGTGTCGATGCTCGTTATATGGATGATTTTCCGCATACAAATACTGCTTTATATAAATTGCTGTATGATAATGGTCAATTTGAGATTGTAGACCATTACAATACCGCACACTTAGAAGCATTGATAAATGAATAAAATTAGAGTTTCTGCCGTATCGTATACCAATACTTATCCATTTTTGAATGGAATACGTAAATCGAAAGTGATGGAGCAAATCGACTTGAGCGTCGATTATCCAAGTGCCTGTGCACAGAAAGTAATCGACGATCAAGCTGATATCGGGATTATACCAACAGCAGCCTTATTAAGTCTACCCGAGTATTATATTAATACCGATTTTTGTATCGGCACAGAAGGTGCTGTCGATTCTGTATTTATTTTTGCCAATAAACCTATTGAAGAGGTAAAAACTTTACGTTTAGATAAGCAATCGCGCACTTCAAATGGTTTAGCACGTGTATTGATAAAAAATTATTGGAAAAAGGATGTAGAATTGGTCACTGATGAATCTATAGAGCCAGATGCCTATGTTTTAATTGGGGATCGTACTTTCGGTAAGA
>JBMAAL010000179.1:0-4102 GCA_050281725.1 Sphingobacterium sp.
CAGGTGGGAGAGTAGGTCGGTGCCTTTTTTTACACGGAAGCCCTTGCTGGAAACAGTCAAGGGCTTCTTTCGTTTAGGTACCTGCCTATTTATTACTGTAAAAATAGTGTCTATCCTTACAACTGATGTCTTTGAAAATGACACAACAATGGGTGATGTCATAGTGCTTTGTTCCTGAGCAATAATACATTTATGATTTTTATTGAGTAACTTTGCAGCGCAATGGGTACATTATTGGATAACGGAATTAAACCGTATAATCATTACGGGGCTTATTTAAAGCAAAAGTATAACGGACAGAAAGTGTTTAAAGTGATTGTGGATGGTAATTTTACTTGTCCCAATCGTGATGGTAGTAAGGGCTATGGTGGTTGTACTTACTGTAATGTGGATTCTTTTACCCCGGATACTGCCCGTAAAATCCCTTCAATACGGGAGCAGGTGGAATCGGGCATTGAAAGAGCACGTAATAGCTATGGCGCCGAGAAATTTATCATTTATTTCCAACCAAATACAAATACATATGCGCCGACCCATCTACTGAAAATGATGTATGATGAGGCTTTAAGTATTGATCCTGAAAATACCCTGGGTCTTTCTGTTGGTACACGTCCTGATTGTTTGGATTTTGAAAAGATTGCATTGTTGGAGTCTTATACAGATCGTTACGATGTAGATTTGGAAATGGGTATGGAATCTATCTACAACGATACATTGGAGCAGATCAATAGAGGTTGTTCTCACGACGAATTTGTTCAGGCCATGGATATGCTGAAAGATAACCCTTTGGAGCTTTGTGTGCATACCATCTTTGGCTTCCCATGGGAAACTGAAGAAATGATGTTGAAATATGCAGATGAAATCAACCGGTTTCCACAGATCAAATTTGTGAAATTGCATCACCTACATATTGTAGAGGGATCTATTATGGGTGTTAAGTTCAAACGTGAGCCCTTTGAACTCTTCTCGATGGAAGGTTATACCGAGTTCTTAGCAAAGTTTATTCCTCGATTGCGTCCTGATCTGATCATTCAACGTATTTTCGGCATTGCAGATAAAGAATTATTAATTGCTCCGAATTGGGGCTTACCGAAGTCAGGTATTCAAACGTACATCGATAAGGGATTGGAAGCACGTCAGGTCGTGCAGGGAAGTCTATTTTAGCCGCCCCTAAATTTCTACTCTTTTAATAGATCATCGTATGCTATCGCGTTTAATATATATCGCATTATAAAAACAACAAAGGCTTCTCTAAAGAAGCCTTTGTTGTTTATCTACAAAAAATAGGGTACGATTATCATTTTTTATTTAGCCCTCAACAATTGTTTTTAGATCAGCTGGAGAGTAATTGATAGATTTTAACGTTTTATTGTCGGCTGTTCTGAATACCAGAAATTTGCCATCAACTTCTTTATAATAGGATTCTACACCTTTTAATTTATAGTGCTCCTGTGTAGCGATGGCTTCTGCTTCGTCTTTACATGCCTTGCTCATATTGGAACGTTGAACTTCATCAAAAAGAGCGGAGAATTTATCTTTTAAGCCAAATTCTAATACCGCTCCAGCAAGTACATATTGAATGTCACATAGTGCATCTGCAATCTCGACCAAATCCTTATCCTGAATGGCTTCTTCTAATTCTTTTAATTCTTCAGCGATCAACGATACCCGCAAGGCACATCTTTGTTCAGATGGAATAGTAGGCGTGTCTAGGATTGGATGTTGGAATGTTTTATGGAATTCCGCAACGGATGAAAGTGTTTTCGGATCAGTCATATTCTTTGTTTTATTATTTGAAAGAGCAAATATAAAAAATAAAGGACGGTTAACTGAATGACCGTCCTGTATTTTTATTTATCTTGTTAAGCGATTAAATCAGGTGCTTTAATTGCACGATTTCACGCTCCTCTAAATATCTCCAACGGCCACGTGGGAGGTCTTTTTTCGTTAAGTTTGCATAAACCACACGGTCCAATTTAACGACTTCATATCCTAATGACTCAAAAATACGACGTACGATACGATTTTTTCCCGAGTGAATTTGGATACCAACTTCACGTTTTGATCCACCTTGAACATAGCTCAAGTCATCTGGTTTGATTACACCATCCTCTAATTCGATACCAAAGTTGATTTTGTTAAAATCGCCTTGTGTAAGGCTTTTGTTTAACTCGACATTATAGATTTTGCTGATGCTGTTGCGCGGGTGTGAAAGTTTTTCAGCAAGACTACCATCATTTGTCATTAAAAGTAGACCCGTTGTATTTCTGTCAAGACGACCAACAGGATAGATTCTTTCCTTTGTCGCTTTAGAAACAAGTTCCATTACGGTATGACGCTCCTGCGGATCATCTGTAGTTGTGATATAATCTTTTGGTTTGTTCAACAGAACATAAACATTTTTTTCACGTTTTAGCCGTTCGTTGTTGTAACGGATTTCATCTGTTGCAGGATCTACCTTGGTACCCAATTCCGTAACAGGTTCTCCATTTACCCAAATGACACCAGCAGTTATAAGCTCATCAGCTTTACGTCTTGAACAGATACCAGCATTGGCGATGTAACGATTTAAACGAACTAAGCCGTCATCTTCTGCATCCTCTGCTTTTTTCTTTGGACGTTTAATATATTGTTTATCTCCAAAGTTTTTGTTGTCGTCAAAATTTCTACTTCTGTCGCTATCAAACTTTCTGTTAGAAGGTCTTGAAGAGTCATTGCTGTCTGAACGTTTGAAGTTATCTTTTTTGTCAAAAGAACGCTCTGATCTATCGAATGATCTAGGGGTGTCATTTCTGTCTGAACGTTTGAAGTTATCTTTTTTGTCAAAAGAACGCTCTGATCTATCAAAAGATCTAGGGGCGTCATTTCTGTCTGAACGTTTGAAGTTATCTTTTTTGTCAAAAGAGCGCTCTGATCTATCGAATGATCTTGGGGCGTCATTTCTGTCTGAACGTTTGAAGTTATCTTTTTTGTCAAAAGAACGCTCTGATCTATCAAAAGATCTAGGGGCGTCATTTCTGTCTGAACGTTTGAAGTTATCTTTTTTGTCAAAAGAGCGCTCTGATCTATCGAATGATCTTGGGGCGTCATTTCTGTCTGAACGTTTGAAGTTATCTTTTTTGTCAAAAGAACGCTCTGATCTATCAAAAGATCTTGAGGAATCACTTCTGTCTGTACGTTTGAAACTATCTCTTTTATCAAAAGAACGCTCTGAACGGTCAAAAGACCTTGAAGAGTCATTTCTATCAGACCGTTTGAAGTTATCTTTTTTGTCAAAAGATCTTGAAGAATCATTTTTATCAAATGAGCGGCCTCCTCTACCAAAGGATTTTTCTGAATTATCTTTTGAACGGAAGGAGGAATTGTTATCTCCTCGGAAGGGTGGTTTGTCTGAGAATTTTTTAGATCCGAATGATCTATTCTCACGATTATCATCTTTTCTGAAAGAGCCTCTTTCAGATTGGTCATTCGACCCATATGATTTTTTTCCGAAACTATTGTTCTTATCGCCTCTAGATTTGAAGCTATCTGAGTTGCCTCGTGACTTTCTGGAGTTGTCATCACGACTGTTCCTTTTATTGCTGAATGGCATTGTGTTTTGCTAAAATGTGAACCACAAAGTTAGGTATAATTTTGGGTTTTGCGAAAAAATCCTTATCTTTTTGTCTTTTCTTGAATTTACTGCGTTTTTACGCTAAAAAAGCCGCTTTAAATTGTCTGTATTGTAACTATTTGTTTTTTAAATAAATAGTGTTTACCTTTGTACCCTTGAATTTGAACCAAGCTATTTTTTGATCGATTAGAGTCGTGGATAGGATAGCATTAAGGGAGTGAATGATAAGAAAGAAAGTTTTATGTAGTAGTTTGATTTTGTTTGCTTTATTGCTGTCAAAATTATACTCAACCCCACACAACAACGCTTCAAACGGCGATAAGATCGTTGAACCGAAGCTCGTAGTAGTTCCCGCTCATCATGGGGACGAAGAAGAAAAAAAAGAAAAAAGCAATTCGTTTGAATCTTATATGAATTCATTGACATTTGCCGAAGATTCATTACCGATGGATCGTCCGCTTGTGGAAAGTAAATTGCGCAAATTTTTCA
>JBMAAL010000180.1:0-4050 GCA_050281725.1 Sphingobacterium sp.
CGATGCCCAGATCTGAACCCCTAGTCCCTGCTCCGATGTCCGATCTGTTTTTGATCAATTCAATCATTTTCTCCATATACTATTTCAAATTAGTCAACGATCGCTCAATGATCCCTAAGCAAGTCTCGACTTGCTCTTTTGTAATAACCAGCGGCGGAGCCAATCGAATTTTATTTCCATGTGTAGGCTTGGCTAAAAGTCCATTTTCTTTAAATTTGAGACAGATATCCCATGCCAAATCACTTTCTTCATCCGCATCAATTACAATGGCTGTCAAGAGCCCCTTTCCTCGGACTTCTGTAATTAACGTGCACTTAGCAGCAATCTGACGCAATCCATCTAAAAACAATGCCCCCATCTGAAACGCCCGTTGCGTCAAATTTTCATCCCGCACAACATTTAGCGCTTCCATAGCTACTGCACAGGCTAAGGGATTCCCACCATAGGTAGAACCATGTTCGCCCGGTTTAATACACAACATAACGGAATCATTTGCCAACACTGCCGATACCGGCAACACACCGCCCGATAAAGCTTTCCCTAAAATCAGAACATCTGGTTTGCTTTGGCTTTGCATATCATCAATATCATAGGATGCCAACATACTTCCCGTCCGAGCAATACCGGTTTGGATTTCGTCCGCAATAAACAATACATTATATTTTGTACATAATTGTCTCACGCGGATCAGATAATCCTCATCAGGAACAACAATACCCGCTTCGCCCTGAATTGGCTCAACGATAAAACCCGCGATATTTTTATCTGCTTTGAATAACTGTTCTAGCGTATCAACATCATTATAGGGAACTAGTACTATGCCATCTAAAAAGGGACCAAATTCATGTGTTGCAGTACTATCATTGGATGCCGATATAACAGAGATTGTCCTACCATGGAAATTGTCCTTGGCAAAGACAATTTTCGCTTGATTGGCTGCTACAGCTTTCACCTGATAGGCCCATTTACGGCAAAGCTTCATTGCCGTTTCTACCGCTTCGACTCCCGAATTCATCACCAAAGCCTTATCAAATCCAAATAACTGACAAAGCTTTTCTTCAAAATCCCCCAATTTATTATTATAAAATGCTCTCGATGTAAGTGTCAATATCGCAGCTTGCTCTTTTAAAGCATCTATAATTCGCGGATGGCAGTGTCCTTGATTGACAGCAGAATATGCAGACAAGAAATCAAAATAAGATTTTCCATCAACATCCCACACCATGACTCCTTCAGCTCGTTCCAATACGACTGGAAGAGGATGGTAATTGTGCGCTCCATATTTTTCTTCTTTGGCAATGAACATCTCGCCCTTACCATGTTTACCTACTGTACTCATAATTCAGATTTTTTCAAATAATAACAAATATACAATATTTACTTTTTTATTGACTTAAAAACAAAATTTAACACTAAATTAGCATAAAAATATTAAAATTAACTTTTAAACCACTTTCTACAATGAATAGTATCGATGATTTTGATCTACAGATTTTAAAATATTTAGACGAAGATGGACGGATGGCCTACTCTGCAATAGCAACAGCTATGGGCGTATCCAATACGATGATCCATCAACGAATCAACCGATTGACGGAACAAGGAATATTGGCCGGTATAAAGCCTGTATTAAATGAAAAAAAGCTAGGCTATGATTGGGGTGCTTTTACAGGGCTAAGTTTAGAAAAAGATCATGACTCGAGCCGAATTATTGAAGAACTTAAGAAAATACCAGAAGTTACAGAATGCTATTATATTACGGGCAATTACACGCTATATGTAAAAATTATTGCTAAGAACCACGAACATATGCGACAATTACTCTATGAAAAAATCGATAGTATTCGGGGAATCGCAAAAACAGATTCCCTGATTGAATTAGGCTGTGCTTTCAAACGTAATATTATATTCTAGTACAAGAAAAACATACATGGGATCCTGAACATCTATTTCAGGATCCCCACACTACTTACCAATATTTGCCAATTCTTCTTCTGTCCAGTAGATCAATTCGCGCAAAACATATACATTTTCATAGCTTCCCAATCCGTCGATGTAGTCCCACAAATCACCTTCAACCTTCACTGGTCTTCCATGATGAAGTATATCATACCCATTATCTAACCAATTTTGTATCTGCTCTTTATCCATCGTTATTAAAACTTATTGTTAATTATCTTTAAAATGACTATATCAAATATAATATATTTTACTATGGCTACCCAAAACTGTTTCAAAGAAACAAAAATTTCAACAACTTTTTGACATAGTGTCTGTCACTCTTCAACAAGTTCTCGCGCTGATTGACAAATTTTAAAAATAAAAAAAGTATATTCGTATAACATCAAATATCATTATTATGGCAGATTTTTTCTATGTTGGATTAGAAGGTGAAGACGAATTACTCGAACTGGTGGCTGTATCTACGATTCAATCCCTACTCTATTTCCAGGATGCCGATCAGGAGGATTTTACAACAATAAAAACCGCTATTGATCAAAATTTTATTGTCGAAGAAGATCTAATCACTGTAGCAGACACCCTCCGATTGGATCAATCTATTGTTCGCTTTACTCCTGGCAAGCCTAATTATAAAGATTAATTGCATACTCAATCATTTGGGCAAATAACTCTCAGTGAAGCAATTAATTCAAGATAATTCGTAAAGAAAAATAAGTAAGGAAATAATGAAGGTAGTTTTAATAGGCGGTTCTGGCGCTACAGGAAGGACGCTCGTTCAATTGATGTTAAAATCTAAGGAAATTACGGAAATCGTTGTGCTTTTAAGACGTGTCTCGTTTGAGGAGCACATTAAATTGAAACAGGTTGTCGTAGATTTCGAAAATCTAACAGATTTTGAGCAAGTGATACAGGGCGATGTCGCAATTTCCTGCCTTGGCACCACATTAAAAGACGCAGGCAGTAAAGATGCACAATGGAAAATAGATCATGATCTTAATTTGCAATTTGCGGCATTGGCCAAAAAAAATGGTTTTCCTACCTTTCTCTTATTATCGGCTGTTCTCGCGGATCCTGCATCAAAAATTTTTTATAACCGCATGAAAGGAAGCCTTGAACAGGATGTTAAAGTACTTGATTTCAATCGGCTTATTATTTTCCAGCCCGGAGGATTAATTCGGCCAAATACAGATCGCTTCGGTGAAAAGGTAGCCATAACTGCCCTTCGTATCGTTAATATGATAGGATTATTCAAATCCTATGAGCCACTTTCTGTAGCACAAGTTGCTTCCGCAATTTTACAGGCGATCAATCACTACACAACAGGTATCCATACGGTAACCCTTAAAGATATCCAGAAATTAGCAGCAGAAACCAGTTGAATCGCCTAAATAGTAATTCATAATATTGAATTAACAATAAACTAATCCTAAGGCTGTAATTTGTGTTTTTTTAAAATAACAACTATTCAAATGAAAAAACACGTTTTATTTCTGTTCCTCCTCATTTTTGTACATGTTTTCCCCTCTTTTGGCCAAGAAGCAAAATACATCTTTTATTTAATTGGTGATGGCATGGGCCTTAACCAGGTTAATCTCACCGAAATTCATCAAGCTGAAGTACAGCATAAAAATAACCCAATCCCACTTGTGTTTACCCAATTTCCTCATGTTGGATTTGCCTCCACTCATTCACTCTCTAATGGTGTAACGGACTCAGGCGCTGGAGGCACCGCATTAGCCGTTGGAAAAAAAACCAAAAATGGCGTTATCGGTATGGACAGTACTGGAACAGTCCCCTATAAGAGTATAGCTTATGCCGCGAAGCAAAAAGGAAAGAAAGTCGGTATTATTACAAGCGTCAGTATAGACCACGCTACCCCGGCTTCATTTTATGCGCACCAAGCAGACCGCGACATGTATTATGAAATCGGTAAAGAAATTGTCACTTCCAATTTTGATTTTTTTGGCGGATCCAACCTTCTCAAACCTGAAACAACATTTGATCATAAAAGGGCGCCATCGCTTTTCCCCATATTAGAAAAAGCCGGCTATAAAGTGCTTAAAGGAAAAGATGCTTATGCACAACTAC
>JBMAAL010000181.1:0-3928 GCA_050281725.1 Sphingobacterium sp.
GCTGGTCGGATGTGTTGAATATAAGATAAATTTCCATTTATGTTTAAACGTATTAAGAATAGGATTCTTCGTTATCTTGTTATAGCAGTATATTTTATCATTATATTGGTGTGTGCTATACAATTGAATTTTTTGTGGCTCTTTGGTTATTCTCCGACAAAAAAGGATATCGTTATGCCTAGTGTTAATATCTCTACGGAATTATACACGGCAGATAGTGTTTTAATTGGACGGTATTTCGACGAGGACAGAAATCCAATTCCATTTGATAGTATTCCGAAGTCTGTTACTAATGCGTTGATCGCAACTGAGGATGTGCGTTTTTATAGTCATAATGGTGTTGATTTTTTTGGCCTGGGATCAGGTATTATCTCTACATTAAAAGGGGATAAGCGAGGCGCGAGTACAATTACGCAACAGTTAGCTAAAAATCTTTATCGTACACGTTATAATAAGGCAGGTGGATTGTTGACGCGTCTTCCTGTTGCGGGCCTGGTGGTGACGAAGTTTAAGGAGTGGATGACGGCTTATAAATTGGAGCAACGTTATTCCAAAAATCAGATATTGGAGATGTATTTAAATACAGTATCCTTCAGTAATAATGCCTATGGGATTGAGACTGCTGCGAAGCGCTATTTTTCAAAAGGAGCGAATCAATTGAATCAGAATGAAGCCGCTGTTTTGATTGGTATGTTAAAAGGTACTACCTTATATAATCCAATTCGTAATCCCGAAAATGCTTTTGTGCGTAAAAATACCGTTTTAAGTCAAATGCATAAAGGCGGTTTTCTGAAAAAAGAAGAGTATGACAGTTTGGTTAAAGAGAAGATTGTTTTGAATACAAATAGTCAAGATCTTAATGCAGGTGGAGATTCTTACTTACGTGCTGCTGTAGCTAAATGGTTGGAAAAATGGTCTGAGGAAAACAATTATGATATCTATACAGACGGTTTGAAAATTTACACGACGATAAATTCTAAGCTTCAAAAGCATGCTGAAGAGGCTGTGGCGAAGCAAATGATGGAGTTGCAGCAACGTCTAAACAACACCTGGGAGGGGCAGGAGCCTTGGCGTGATTTATCAGGTAAGGTTATCCCGAACTTCCTGGATAATTTGGCAAAGAAAACTCCTTATTATGCTTTTTTGAGTAAGAAATATGCAAATACTCCTGATAGTATCAATTACTTCCTGAATAAAAAGAAGAAGATCGAGGTCTATAATTGGAAGGATGGCAGTAAGATCGAAAAGGATATGTCTACAATGGATTCTTTGAAGTATTATGCCATGATGTTAAATGCTGGGATGATGTCTATGGATCCGTATTCGGGTGAAATTAAAGCATGGGTGGGTGGGATCAACCACCAATATTTTAAATATGATCACGTGATGCAGGCAAAGCGACAAGCGGGGTCTACTTTTAAACCTTTTGTATATTTGGCGGCTTTGGAGTCTGGGATGTCTCCATGTGATAAGATTACGGATAAGCCTGTTACAATTAAGATTGATAAGGGGGATTCTGTTGAGGTGTGGGAGCCTAAAAATGCAGACTGGAATTTTTCCTATCGTGAAATGTCGTTGCGTCATGCGATGGCGCGTTCCATTAATTCGGTTACGGTGCAGTTAACTGATATGGTCACACCTGCGAAAGTTGTTGATGCTGCTCATCGTTGTGGTATCACAAGTAAATTAAATGCGGTTGCCTCAGTGGGGTTGGGGCCTAATGATGTTTCTGTTTTTGAAATGGTGAATGGGTACTCAACCATGATGAACCATGGCGAGCGTGTCTCACCTTTATTGGTATCTAAGATTGAAGATCATGACGGTAATGTTATTGCGACTTTTCAGGCGGAGCGTAAACAAGTGGTGGATAAGCAAGATGCTTGGTTGATGACTTATATGCTGCGTGGCGGTATGGAAGAACCCGGAGGTACATCGCAAGGATTATGGGAATGGGATTTGTTTGATAAGGAAAATGAAATTGGAGGAAAGACAGGTACTTCTTCCGAGTATGTAGATGGTTGGTATATGGGCGTGACTAAAGATTTGGTTACAGGCGTTTGGGTTGGTTGTGACGAACGGAGTATTCACTTTAAAAATTCTCATTCGGGAGAAGGTTCTCGTACAGCATTACCGATATTTGGGGTATATATGGAGTCTGTTTATAAAGATAAACAGTTAGGATATACGCAAGGTAAGTTTCCTAGCCCTACTGTTGAAATTACGAAAACTTACAAATGTGAAACTCCACGTTATAGTGATCCGGAGCCAGATCAGAGTGATTCTACCCAAGTAGACGAGCCCGCTGATGAAGGATTTATCGGACCTGAGGAAGAGGGAGTGGAGCATCCTGTTGAGCGTAATCATACTGAAGGTACGGATAGTGGAACTAATAGCGAAGGGTCATCCTTGATGGAGGAGCTTGGTCGTCCAAATTAATACTACTCAAAGGATATATCTAAAAAGTAAAGAATGGCTACCTAGTATTACTAAGGTGGCTTTTTTTATGCTAGGCTGCGTGGTTGGAATCTCTCTTGGTGAAAGCTTGGTGTTGCTGAGGGAAAAGATTATTCCAGTTAGGATTATATTTACGGATGAGCCGTTCGACTTGCATGGTTGTAAAATGTTGCAGTTCGCTTATTCTTTTATTGGCGATCTCAAAATTTGTAAAAGATTCTATGTAGATTATTCGATTTAAATGAGGGCCTTGGTTGAAAATAAAATTATTGGATTGCTGTAGTTCCATTACTGTACTAAAGATGTTGGAACTGAGACCGATTTTAAAGTGTTTCCGATTGTTGTCAGTTGATATATATACAATAAAATTGTTCATAATGCTAAATTATTTGGATGTTTAAAATATATTTACTAATTTTATTGGCACAATATTACTAATAAAATTAGTTTTTGCAAAATATTTTTTTGAAAAAATAATATGTCAAATATTTCGTCCAATCTGAAATTCCTTCGAAAAGGAAAAAAAATCACCCAGCAACAATTTGCTGATCTTATGGAAATTAAGCGTGCGTCTGTCGGTGCATATGAGGAGGATAGGGCAGAGCCCAAATATGAGTTATTAAAGAAGATTGCCGAATTCTATGGTTTGACTATGGATGAATTGGCGAATGATGTTATTGATGACAAATGGAAGCCAGTTCCCAAAAGCAATGCGTCCAATTTAAGGGTGCTTAGTGTGACTGTTGATAAAGATGATCGTGAAAATATTGAACTTGTTCCGGTTAAGGCTAGTGCGGGGTATTTAAATGGATATGGTGATCCAGAATATGTCGCTGAGTTGCCTAAGTTTTCGCTACCTATGTTTGGTCAGGGGACATTTCGTGCTTTTGAAATAAAAGGGGATTCGATGTTGCCTTTGCCTTCTGGTTCTATTATTGTTGCCGAATACGTAGAAAATTGGCATGATATTAAACCAGGAAGTACCTATATTGTTGTGTCGAAGGAAGATGGTGTGGTGTATAAACGTGTTGCTTTTAAATTTAAAGAGGATAAAGGTTTGAAGCTTGTTTCTGATAATAAGACTTATGAGCCTTATTGGGTGGAGACTGCCGATATTCTTGAAGTGTGGAAGGCCAAGGCTTTTATCAGTACGCAGCTGCCCGAACCTACTCCGGAGCCAACAATGGAAACCCTGACAAGCATGATGGCGCAGATGCAGAAGACAATTAATGCGGTGGTAGATGGTTCTAAATAGTGGAGAACTATCTCGTATTTTTATTATTTAGTCACGCTGTGAAGATGATTTCAATGACTGAGGAACGGTCGATAACTTATTTTTATAGGGAATGTAGGTGTATTGAATATAAAAAACAATCTATCTAAGTTTGTTTTTTATATTATAAAATGCTATATTTGCATATCTGAAAGGAAGGGGGCTCGTATTGCCCCCTTTTTTTAATTCAATTAATTTAGC
>JBMAAL010000182.1:0-3703 GCA_050281725.1 Sphingobacterium sp.
TAGGCCGCATGAAGCTGTTGTTTTTCGTCCAAATGATATTTCATGGTCAAACTTGGCAGCCACTCTGTATAAATTTGTGAACCCTCCGGTCTCTTTTCTCCTGCAGGAAACAATAATTTATAATTCTGATTGGTATGCTCCATCCGGAATCCACCGATCATCTGCCATTTGTCATTCTCATAATTGAACATGCCGTACAATGCTGTGGTCTTCTCACCAGCGTCGTAAGTTAATGGATTTGCGACAGCTCCAGTAGGATTGGTGACGGTCAAATTGAGATCGGTATAGCGCTGAAAATCCACGCCGTATTTATACTTTGCCTCTTCTGCCGAAGCTGGTGATAAGTTGTAGTTATTGTAAAAACTACTACGCTGTTTATCACGATACAAACCTCCGGTCGATAGCTCCAGCTTACTGTTTTCCATTGGAACTTTATAAGCCACATCCCAATAGCCTGCATGATCATTATCCGTATTCCGCTCCCAGCGATAGGTTACAGGAGATTTATTGACGAGAGAGGTCCTTTTACGTTCAAAATTTTCTTCTACTCCATCCAAACTGATCATCGTATTTTGTGGCAATTGATTGCGCGCTGAAGAAAGCACACCTGACCAACGGACATTCAGACGATTATCTAAAAAATGATGATCCCCCTGTAGCGTACCATTGTAGATCTGTTGCTGTGTTTTTCGGCTTCTTGTCACATAGGTCAGTTCGGCTTTACCAATACTGGGATCATACTGGCCATTATATATCGTATTTACCGCATCACGCAATTGCATGTTATTTAAATTCACATACATTTGATAAAAACTAATCCGGTGATTCGGATTAAATCGATAGTCGATCTTGTTATGCAAACCTAAGCGTTGTTGCTGTTCATCATATTGACGATCACTCTGCTCAGTAATTACCGCATTGGGATTTACGCCAACGACAGCCGATTTGTAGAAAATAGAACGACTGCCTCGATGTAAATTTTGATAACTCGCACCCAAAATAACGCCCAATCTATCATCCAAATACCGATTGCCTATTGTCAAATTGCCGACAAGGTCTGGAAGGGGCTTTTTATAGGTATAATCTAATGCCCTCTTATTAAAATCAGCAGCGGTTGCATTGTAATTCTTCCCATTCTGCTCGTAGGGAGATTTAGCCGAGGTTCCGCCTGTTGAAAAGCTTCCAAAATCACGATTAAAATAACGTTGGCTGTAACCTGTTGCCAAATTTGCTTGAAGCAATAATTTAGTCGGCGCCGATTTCATAACCATATTGATAACTCCACCCACCGCATCGGCTTCCATATTTGGTGTTAGCGACTTGTAGACTTCTAAGCGTTCCAACATATCTGAAGGAAATAAATCCAAAGGCACATAACGGTATTTATTATCCGGACTTGGAACCTTTACACCATTCACTAAAGTGGTATTGTAACGTTTGTCCATCCCCCTCAGAATAGCATATTGTCCCTCGCCATTCGAATTTCTTTCTATAGATACACCCGAAACACGCTGTACAACATTTGCAACGGTGATATCCGGAGAAATCTCTATTGCACGCGCCGAAACAACATTCATAATTTGTGACGCATTCTTTTCCAAACGCCTTGCACTAGGATCATCATCCCCCCCATTCCGGCGTCCTTTTATGGTTACTTCCATTAATGTCTGTTCGGTAGACGTCAGCTGAAAAATAAAATGAGGTGTATTTTCTTTTTGAATTTCGATTTCTTTAATTAATTCGGCATAGGCCATATGCTTGATATGAACCCTATCCACACCTGCAGATAATCCTTTGAATTCAAACGAACCATCCAATTGTGTTTTGGTCGATAGCCCACTCTGTTCCAAGAATACTGTTGCACCAGCAATAGCTTCACCAGTTTGACCATCCAATACCTTACCTTTGATTTTGGTCGCATAAGCAGCGCTGACCGAAATACTGGAGGCAAGTAATACCGTTAAAAAGTTTTTCATTTTGCTTAGATTATTATGAATCTTTGATTGTTGTCGCAAAGATGGCAGCCAATTTTAATCACGCAAAATATCTAACGTTACAACAAGGAAACAAGGTAAAAAGAGCACTATACAGCAAGGAAACAAACGGATTTAAAACACTAATAAACAGAAGCTTAAAAACAAATTACACGCCATTAACATTCTATTACTCCTGTGTTAAAAAATTATGAAATACCAACAAGATAACCCGCTAGATCTTCTCCTTGCTCCAATCTTAATTTTTTTCGCAATCGATGTCTGGCAACGCGAAGGCTATCTTGTGATATGCCCAATAATACGGCAATATCTATATTATTCAAATTTATTTTAAGCAATGCTATTAACCGCATATCCGCGGCCGTCAAATCTGGAAATCGTTGAATAAGTTTTTCAAAAAAGCTGTGATGTACCTTTTCGAAAGTTCCCATAAACTCTTTCCAATGGATGCCCTGAGTAATATTTTCATTGATTTGCAACACCAACTTCTGCATTTGTCGTTTTTGATCCCGGCGCTCGTCCTTAACCATTCCTTTTAATTCATCACGAAGTTCTTCCAAAAATTGATTGTTACGGATTAGATTTAAAGTATGGGATGTCAATTCCTTTTGCTTGAGCGACAGTTCTTGTTTGAGCTGCTTATCTTCAAGCAACTGGTTTTTAAGGGCTACCTCGGTCAACTCACGTTCGGCCTCCTGTTTTCGCGATTCAGTAATCTGATTTTTGATCTTAATTTTCTGACGACTATGCAATACATAGGATAATACAATTAACAAAATTAAAACCACGATTGTTCCCCACAGCATGATTAAGTTGATTCTTTTTGTTACCTGCAATTTTTCAATCTCCTCAGCTTTTTGATTCATATCGTAGAGCGCCTGAAAAAAAGCTGTATGTCGAGCACCATCTACGCTATACAGTTCAAGCACCAACTTACGGCTCTTTTCTGCATAAAAATATGCACTATCCATCTGCTCACGCAAGGCGTAGGTCCTACTCAAATCTTTTGTCGTAGCAGCCATTTGATACACATCACCCAAATTTTCCGCCATCTGATAAGCTAATTGTGTCAGTTTGATACTTTCTGGATATTTATTGGTCTTTCTAAAAATATCGCCCATATTGTTTATGACCACAATTTTTCCATAATTGTCTTTTGTTTCCGTGTAGAGGGTACTTGCTTTTTCAAAATGAAAAAAAGCACTGTCATACCTTGCAAGATCTTCATAAATACTGCCTAAATTTTCATGGATCTTGGCTTCTCCATTTTTATTCCCCACACTGCTATAGATGGACAAAGCAAGATTCTGGTAAACAAAGGCGGAGTCGTAGTTAGCTTCCTTTTCAAATAAATGACCTATATTTCCTAATGTACCTGCCTCTCCATTTTTATTCCCTTCTGTTCGGAAAGAATGTAGCGCCTTGTTAAAATAAGCTTTCGCTACATCATGTTGTTTGTTGAAAATATTGAGCTCCCCGATATCATTCCAATTCGAAGCAAGATGCTGCTTTGAATTTAATTGCGTATAGATTCGATCGGCTTGAAAATAGTAATCCTGCGCCTGTCCATAGTGTCCCTGATTGACACATAACCACCCAATCGCCTGTAAACAATTGGCTTGTAATAATAAGTCTTTATCCGTAACAGCTTTTGCATAACGTTTTTTGACGAGCATAATTGCAGAATCAGGATGGTTTTGACTTAACCC
>JBMAAL010000183.1:0-3678 GCA_050281725.1 Sphingobacterium sp.
ACCAGACTGCAGTTAACTTCAAATAAATAATAAAGTAAGCTATTCATGATCTTCGTGTTTTTTGATGAGTTGTTCTATTTTCTGAATATCCTCAGCCGAAAGCTTCTTTTCTTTTACCATAAAAGAGAGTAAATTCTCTACCGAATCATCAAAATAATGATCGAGCACTCTTGAGAATGATAATTTCCGGTATTGCATCTTCGAAATCAAGGGATAATATTGGTAAGTTTTTCCGAAGGCCTTATAACCTACATACCCTTTCTTTTCCAATATTCTTACGATCGAGGAGATTGTATTATAGGGAATTGAACTACTTGGATCCAGATACTCAATAATATCTTTGACAAAGACCTCTTTGAGCTTCCAGATCACCTGCATGACTTCCTCTTCTTTTTTTGTTAATTCTTCCATAATTTGATACGTTGTTTATACTAACATAAAGTTATAACTTATTTTTCAGTTTCACAACTTAAAAATAAGTTATAAAACTGAAAAATAAGTTTATAGAAGAGATTCAATCAAAAAAAGGCAATTAAAACCTACTTTTTCAATAACTTAGAGAAAAACAAATAGGCCGCTACCAAAAAGATAACGATAATAATCAGGACAATAATCTCTTGTGTCCCTATTCCCCAGTTCATACTATTCATGATTTTTTTCAATTTAAATGATCCATTTCTCGCATTGATCCAAAAAAGTTTGGTCTATATCTGCCCCGATTCCAATTTGGTCTGAGATATGTATTTTGTAACCGTCATATTGAATACCACCGATAACAGGGTCCTCCAGATGGCCAACCATACAGGTGTCCAGATCAAAAAACTTGACATTCGGTGCAGCATAAGCGAAATGTACTTTAGCTGCTAAAGCCAAGCGAGATTCCAACATCCCCCCGATCATACAAGTAATGTCGTATTCCGCGGCAATATGATTAATTTTTAAGGCCTCTTGAATACCTCCCGATTTCGAAAATTTAATATTGATATAGTCGCAAGCATCCGCTTTACAGAGACGCTCTGCGTCATGGTGAGAATAAACGGATTCATCCGCCATCACGGGAACAATAGTTTCTGCACGCAATTGCGGTAAATATTCGTCATCCCATGTACGCATCGGCTGCTCGCAAAACTGTATCTTAAAAGGTTCCAACCCCTGTAATGCTTCTAATGCCTCCTCATAAGACCAACCTTGGTTTGCATCAACGCGAATTGGCATTTCGAATCCAACAGCCTTACGTATTTCACGAATACGCGCAATATCTGTTTTTGGATCCTTCCCCAACTTAACTTTCAACATGACCGCACCTTCGCTCTGTAAACGTTTTGCTTTCAACGCCATCTCTTCCGGAGAAGCAATTCCCAAGGTGATATCTGTTGTAATCTCTCGCTTCGCTCCCTTTAGAAATTGATAAAGTGGCAGACCAGCATGTTTAGCCGCCAGATCATGCAAGGCCATATCAAAAGCTGATTTGATTGTTTTGTTACCAGCAATATATAAGTCCAATTCAGCCAAACGTTCTTCTATAGCTAAAGGATCTCGCCCCTTCCAGATCTTTGCAAAATCTCTCGCTAGAACTAAGCAGGTATCCTGTGTTTCTCCTACGATCATCGGAAAGGCAGAACATTCGCCCACACCATATGTATTGACATCGGTATATATACGTATAAAAGTATTTTGTGCATAGTCCATCGTCCCGGTCGCAATGACAAAAGGTTCCATAGGAATGCTTAGTCGATAAATTTCAATTTCAGTTATTTTCATCTCAGTGTCTTTAGTTAAGCCATATCGATACAGCATAAAAGGATATGCAATACTTTGCCTAATTTATATATATTCTCGCAATCTTGGGATGCTTTTTCCATACCCCACAAAAAAATATTGCCAAATGTTGCATTATTGAGCTGTGCATCAAACTGTATTAACACTCGTCAATATCAAATACAATATCAGCAACAAAACACATTAAAAGAAATGATAAAATCAAATTAAACACATTTTCATTAGAATATTTATAATATTTCCGTTTTTTCTTCCTATATTAGCAATGTATAATATTTGAAAAGGAAAGATGATTCAACAAAGACCGAAAACGGAGGGCCTCTACGACCCTAATTTTGAGCATGACGCCTGTGGGGTAGGCTTTGTCGCCCATATCAAAGGGAATAAATCACACGCACAAGTAAAAGATGCATTAACCATGTTAGAGAATATGGAGCACCGGGGTGCTTGTGGCTGTGACCCAGAAAGCGGTGATGGAGCGGGTATCATGATCCAGCTTCCCCATGAATTTTTATGGGAAGAATGTATCAACTTGGGTATACAATTGGAAGAGCCAGGTTATTATGGCACAGGTATGGTCTTTCTTCCTAAAGAAGAAGACATGAACAAAATATGTCGGGATTTGATTGAGGAAGCGGCAGCAGAAAGGGGTATGAAATTCCTTGGCTACCGTCCAGTACCAGTCAATCGTGAAGGTATTGGACCAACAGCGCTCAGTGCAGAACCTGAAATAGTCCAATTTTTTGTCAGCAGACCGGACGGCGTTTCAAACACTGAAGAATTTGAACGCAAACTTTTTGTACTACGTCGCCTGATCATTCAAAAAGTTAAACAACAACAAGAATACCCTCTCCCCCTTTACTTTGCATCGCTTTCTTGCAAAACAATTATTTACAAAGGTCAATTAACAACATACCAAGTCGGAACTTATTATCTTGATTTACGCGATCCTCGTGTGGTATCTGCTTTTGGCTTAGTTCATTCGCGCTTTTCCACCAATACTTTCCCTTCATGGTCCCTCGCTCAGCCATTCCGTATGCTGGCTCACAATGGCGAGATTAATACGTTGACAGGTAACCTGAATTGGTTTTATGCCGGTATGCGCGCTTTATCATCGCCGTATTTTACGGAAGAAGAGATGGAAATCTTACTTCCTATTGTTGACCGTGGTCAGTCAGATTCAGCCTGCCTTGACAATGTAGCCGAACTTCTTTTACACAGCGGCCGTAGCCTCACCCATGTCATGTTGATGTTGGTCCCTGAGGCTTGGGATGGCAATACGCAAATGGATCCTTTAAAACGTGCTTTCTACGAATATCACGCAACCTTAATGGAGCCTTGGGATGGTCCTGCAGCACTATGCTTCACCGATGGCAAGCATATTGGTGCTACATTAGACCGCAACGGCTTACGTCCACTACGTTATGCCGTAACTTCAGACGACCGCGTCGTTGTTGCTTCTGAAGCAGGGGCACTTCCGATCGAGGAGTCTACCATCATCAAAAAAGGCCGTCAACAAGCAGGCAAGATTTTCCTTGTCGACATGGAACAGGGCCGTATCCTCACCGATAACGAAGTAAAAGATCAACTGATCAACCAGCAGCCCTACAGCGATTGGTTGGACAATTACAAAATCAAACTGGAAGAACTGGAAGAACCTCGTGTAACCTACACCTATCTTTCCAAAGATTCCGTTTTCAAATATCAAAAGACATTTGGTTTCTCCCGCGAGGATCTAGAAACCATCCTGACCCCAATGGCATTGACAGGGTACGAACCGACAGGCTCAATGGGGTCCGATGTTCCGCTGGCCATCCTTTCCGATCAACCACAGCATATTTCAAGTTATTTTAAGCAATTTTTTGCCCAAGTAACCAATCCACCAATCGATCCGATTCG
>JBMAAL010000184.1:0-3579 GCA_050281725.1 Sphingobacterium sp.
ATTACTCTATATCCAAATTTGAAAAAATTAATCAACGATGGACTACGTGTTGCTAAGGAGGAGGCTTTAAATAATCACTAAAAAGTATTGTATGTGAAATTGGCTGTAAAAAAGGCGATATAAAAAAACTGGCTAAGTATAAAAAGAGAGCTACTAAACCTATGTAGAGCTCTCTTTTTTACCTTCTATATAAGCTATGCCTGCAAAAGTATTTGCCAGGCTTCATTAAGTTTGCCTGCATCTAATAGTTCGGCAGCGTATTCGTGAACTTTTTGCGTGAACTTTGATGGGCTGTCTTCGAAGTTTAGCTTCAGATAGTTGAAGTACTTATCTTCTTGCTGTGGGTCTTTTAATGTTGGTCGTGTTTCTACATTAGCCAGCAAGCCCAGGTGATTTCCGGTTAATACATTCGAAAATCTAATTTTTTCTGGAAGTTGATCTATGCCAATTCCCAAGCTACGGAGGGGCTTCGGTACAATAAATAAGTTTTCGTCGGTTACACGACAATACCAATCACCACCGAGTCTTGCTACCAAATCCAAATCTTTTTGTTGAATGGTATTGTTCTCGCCCAATAAGTGTTTATGAACATGCATATAGAGGATCTCGGCGATAACGAGATTGCCAGCTCCTGGCTCATCGCTTAATGCGACAACTTCTCTGACCCGGCATTCCAGCTGGACTGGGGATTCGGCAACACGGGGTGGCGCCACCTGAATAGAGGGGATAGGCGTAAAACCCGACTTATCAAATTCATTTATTTCCTTTGCATATTCGGTACTGGCAAGGGATTGTTGCTGGACCATAGCGTAGTTAACAATATTGATGACAACTTCATTAACCTCCTGGATATTATCCAATGTATGTTTGGTACTACCATCACGCATGCGTCGCAATGGAGAGAAAACACAGATTGGCGGCTGATGGGACATCAGGTTAAAATAGCTGAAGGGGCTTAAATTTATGTTTCCATTGCTATCGATCGTGCTTGCAAAACAAATTGGCCGCGGTGCAACAGCGTATTTAATTAAATTATCTATAATAGCTTTGTCTTTAACAGATTCAAAGGTGATGGTTTCAAAGGAAGAGGTCATATCCGTAGATTTATGAATGGTATAATACAATTGAATTGGAAAGTTTTCCGAGCGCTGTGATTTCGAGTTCAATCTCATCGCCAAGGCCGAGCCATTGGTCTTTATGATTAGTATCCGCTATGCGTGCGGTACCATTGAGCTCAAGAAAGCAACCTGTTCCGACTGTCCCAGAACCGATTATATCACCTGGGTAAATTTGCACACCATAGGAAACCCGTTCAATAATTTCTGCGAAAGTCCAGTGTATACTCGCAAAATTACCCGCTGAGACTTGCGTGCCATTTACTTTACAAGTCATATTGAGCGCATAACAGTCGCCAATATGTCCTGCTGCAGGTGGAACCTTATAAGGTTCCAATTCATCCTTTGTCACCAAGTAAGGACCAATTGCTGTTGCAAAATCTTTGCCCTTGGCAGGGCCCAAACTCAATTTCATTTCCTCCATTTGAAGTTTTCTGGCACTAAAATCATTCATAATCATATAGCCAGCAATATACTCATCCGCCTGAGCGGCAGGAATATTGATTCCTGGTTTGTTGATGACTATTGCAATTTCTAGTTCGAAATCTAGTTGATTTAAATGTAGGGGCATACATTGAACGGGACCAGGTCCCTGTATGGACTGATGGTTGGAGAAATAGAAAACAGGAAATTCATCAAATTCAGGGATCATATCTAATCCGCGGTTTCTTCTTGAGGTTGCGACATGCTGTCGAAAAGCGTAAGCATCACGAAAAGATGTTGGCTGTGGTACGGGGGCGATAAGTTGGATATCGTCTAGTAGACGATAGGGCCTGTTCATAGCTCCTTGACGCAAAGCTGTTTCAAAGATTTGTAGCTGATTCATGGTATCTTCGCCACCTTTGAGGAAGTCCGACATCGTTGTGGGAAGGTTTTGATCGATGACTGAGCAACTATAAAAGCGGTCGTCTATAACAATGCCCAATTCTTGTTGACCATTTTTAGTGCTAGTGACAATTCTCATATATGAAGTGTTCTATTTGGTTATTCAATGTTGTTAGCATTCGACACAAATATATTGTATAAGATTTGAAAAAAATATTTCTTCTCTTGAAAATAGAAAAATATTCTTACCTTTATTAAAGCATTATAAACTATAAAAAATGATCAATCGTGGTGTACATCGCTTTGCGTCCTCCATGCCCTATGTTGCTTTTAATAAAGCAATCATAGCTGATATCGTTTTTGCACAATACTAATCTTCTCTTTTACTACTTGCCGATCGTTCTATTGGCAATTTGGATATTCATTTAATTTTATAACCGTTTAAATCGTAGAATTATGCCATTTTATGTTAAACAAGGGCAAATTCCAATGCAGCGACATACTGTTTTTAGAAAGCCCGATAACACGCTTTATGCCGAGGAATTAGTATCCACACATGGTTTTTCCAGTCTTTATTCCTTAGTGTACCATTGTCATCCACCCACACTCGTTAAACAAATAAGAGAGCCTTATGATGTGTCTCCCCGGATTGCCCGCGACAAACATCTTAAACATACCAGTCTAAAGGGATTTCAGGTACAGGCAAAAGATGACTACCTCGAAAGCAGGACACCTGTGTTGGTTAATCAGGACTTACATATATCCTTAGCAGCTCCCCGTCGGTCGATGGATGACTATTTTTATAAAAATAGCCAGGCAGATGAGATTGTCTTCATCCATCAGGGGATGGGAAAACTCAAGACTGGATATGGGAGCATCCCCTTTAAGTATGGAGATTATTTGGTAATCCCCCGAGGAACGATTTATCAAATGGAATTTGAACAGGAAGATAATCGATTGTTTATTGTTGAATCATTCTCCCCTGTACGTACTCCCAAACGTTATCGCAATGAATATGGTCAATTGATGGAGCATGCGCCCTTTTTTGAGCGGGATATTCGGGTACCTCAAAATTTGGAAACTTTTGATGAACTGGGTGACTTTGAAGTGAAGATCAAGAAGCAAGGGATGATTTATCCGTATGTTTATGGGAGCCATCCATTTGATTTTGTTGGTTGGGATGGCTATCATTTTCCATGGGCATTTTCGATTCATGATTTCATGCCGATAACAGGTAAATTGCATCAACCGCCACCCGTTCACCAGACCTTTGAAACAGATAATTTTGTATTATGCAGTTTTTGCCCTCGTATGTATGATTACCATCCTCATTCTATTCCTGCACCATATAACCATAGTAATGTAGATTCGGATGAAGTCCTATATTATGTGGATGGCGATTTTATGAGCCGAAAATCCGTGGAAAGGGGACAGATAACGTTACATCCCGGTGGTATACCGCATGGACCTCATCCGGGGACGGTGGAAAAAAGCATTGGGCAAGTTAAAACCGAGGAGTTGGCCGTGATGATCGATCCTTTTCGACCATTGATGTTGACCCAAGAAGCACTCGCTATTGAAGATCCGGATTATTATAAATCTTGGATGAGTTAGGGAAAATAAAAGAATAACCTTTATA
>JBMAAL010000185.1:0-3421 GCA_050281725.1 Sphingobacterium sp.
GAGCGCCCTAAAGTCAGCGAGCGTTAAATGGTCTTTTTCTAACGCATGTTGTACATCCTGATCCGTAGCTTCATAAATCTGCGTGTGGACCTCATGCCAGGCGTATCCATCGAGTATCATTTTGAAATCTGTCATAAGTGAATCATCAATCAAATAAAAATGAAGTTAATGGGCTCGAACCGATTGCATGGGAGCGTATCTTTCCCAATCCGGCCTCATAAGCTTTCCGTGCAGCGATAACGGCCTCTTTGAATGCTTCGGCCATGCGTATCGGATTATTGGAGACTGCAATTGCCGTATTGACAAGGACCGCATCCGCTCCGATTTCCATGGCTTTAGCGGCATCGGAAGGAGCACCGATTCCGGCGTCTACGACCACAGGGACATTACTTTCCTCAATAATAATTTCGAGGAAGTCCAAGGTGCGGAGCCCTTTATTGCTACCAATTGGGGCACCTAAAGGCATAACGACAGCTGTGCCTGCATTTTCTAAACGTTTGCAAAGTACTGGGTCTGCGTGAATATAAGGCATGACGACGAAACCCAATTTGGCAAGTGATTCGGTGGCGCGTAAAGTTTCAATAGGATCGGGCAGTAAATAACGAGGGTCGGGATGAATTTCCAATTTTACCCAGTTTGTTTCCAGTGCTTCGCGTGCAAGTTGAGCCGCGAGTACTGCTTCTTCAGCTGTTCGTGCGCCCGAAGTATTGGGAAGCAAATGGGTTGCCGCCAGATCGAGCGCACTGATGAGACTGTCGTCTGAGCTGGTCTGGTCGATTCTTTTGAGGGCGACGGTGACCAATTGGGAGGCCGAAGCCACAATGGCATCGCTCATTTCTGTGAGATTACCGAATTTGCCCGTACCGAGAAATAATCTGGATTCAAATACGCGATCGGCTATACGTAGGTTGCTCATAGTAAAATTTTATTGATGGATGAAACAATGTTTGGAGTCTTGGTTACGATTCCAGAGAGTGCTACACCGTAAACGCCAATTTCTAATAGATGTTGGATATCTTCAAGTTGGCTTATACCGCCAATTGCAAATATTGGAATAGGGGTTAAGCCTTCTCGGCGGACTTGTTGGATGATGTTTTCATATCCTGCAATCCCCAGTAGGGGACTTAGTTTTTGTTTTGTTGTGGTATAGTTGAACGGACCGAGCCCGATATAGTCACAATGTTCACTTATTCTTTGTTTTACATCAGCAAAGCTATTGGCTGTACCGCCGATTATTTTTCCTGTACCCAATAGGTGCCGGGCAGCTGTTACACTGCAGTCGTCCAGTCCCAAGTGCACGCCATCAGCGTCTATCGCTGCTGCAAGCGGAGGATGGTCATTGATGATACAGCTGGCACCAAATTCGGAACAAGCCTGCCTGATCTCTTCGGCTAGCGCATAAAGATCTTTTTCCTCGGCTTCCTTCCATCGGATCTGTATCCATTTGGCCCCCGCATCCAGCGCTTTCAGCATGTTGTTTTTTTGTTCCCTTAAAGTTTTGCCTTGTGAGATATATTGGAGTCTTTCCATAGTTTTTGTTTGCATGCTATAAAATTTTGAATAGGATCCGGATGTTTCCATAAAGTGCCATATAAAGCAATTCCATCTGCACCTTGCTGCATTGGAATAAGACAGTTGCCTTGGTTTATCCCTCCAAGACCGATGAGACGAACAGCAAAGTTGGAGCGTGACGGGAGTTGATCCAGTCTTGCATTATGCGCTCCATACCCGATTTTTGAAATGCTCGGAAATAATGGGCTCAGAAAGGCATACGCCCAACGTTCATCAAGGCTATTGAATTGATCGATATCATGCACAGATGTTGAACAGATTTTTGTAGGTAGCATTTGATTTGTTGGTCTATACTGTTTATTCTTTTCGTTCATATGAATACGTGCGATTCCGAGCTCAGCCGATAGGTGAGGGTGGGAATGTAAGACCAGTCTGTCCAGATATGTGGAATCTATAGATTCCACATATCTGGACATTTGTACGTCTGTAAAATGATACTTGCGCAAGTGCAGGATATCAAGTCCTTCTTTGAACAAAGCATCTATAATTCCTTTTTCAGATGGGATAGATTCTTCTGCTGTCAAAGCGATGATCATGAATAAATCTCTTTTCCTTGCGCGATGAATTCCTGCGATTTTTCCAGCATCCCTTGTGCGGCACTATCCCTGATTTCTTGGGTAATTTTCATCGAGCAAAATTTGGGACCGCACATGGAGCAGAAGTGCGCCACTTTGGCTGCATCTGCGGGCAATGTTTCGTCATGATATTCCCGTGCGGTATCTGGATCCAGGGAAAGGTTGAATTGATCTTCCCATCTAAATTCGAATCTCGCTTTACTCAAGGCATTATCACGGTACTGTGCGCCTGGATGCCCTTTGGCTAGATCGGCCGCATGGGCAGCTAATTTATAGGTAATTACACCGTCTTTGACATCTTTTTTATTTGGTAAGCCCAGATGTTCTTTAGGGGTCACATAGCAAAGCATCGCACAGCCATACCAACCGATCATAGCTGCTCCAATGGCTGATGTGATATGGTCATAGCCTGGGGCAATATCTGTTGTTAAGGGACCCAAGGTATAAAATGGGGCTTCGTCACAACAGGCCAATTGCTTGTCCATATTCTCTTTGATCAATTGCATAGGAACATGTCCTGGCCCTTCGATCATGACCTGAACATCATGTTTCCAGGCGATTTTGGTGAGTTCACCCAAAGTTTCGAGCTCCGCGAATTGAGCGGCATCGTTCGCATCTGCAATAGCTCCCGGGCGAAGACCGTCGCCAAGTGAAAAAGCCACATCATATTGTTTCATAATTTCGCAGATCTCCTCAAAATGGGTATAGAGAAAGTTTTCTTTGTGATGGAAAAGACACCATTTGGCCATGATAGACCCTCCTCTGGAGACAATTCCCGTTACTCGAGATGCCGTGAGATGGATATAACGAAGCAACACGCCGGCGTGTATGGTAAAGTACGAAACACCCTGTTCGGCCTGTTCAATCAAGGTATCTTTGAATATTTCCCAGGTAAGGTCCTCGGCCACCCCCTTCACTTTTTCGAGCGCCTGATAGATCGGTACTGTACCGATTGGAACGGGCGAGTTACGGATAATCCATTCGCGGGTTTCGTGAATATTTTTGCCAGTGGATAGGTCCATGATGGTATCGGCTCCCCATCGACAGGCCCATACCGCTTTCTCAACTTCTTCCTCTATACTTGAACTTACAGCGCTATTGCCAATATTGGCATTAATTTTAACAAGAAAGTTGCGCCCGATAATCATGGGTTCACTTTCAGGGTGATTGATATTATTAGGGATGATCGCTCTTCCGGCAGCGATTTCCTCACGGACAAATTCTGGTGTAATAGCTTTATCATGTGTTCTAGCACCAAAGTTTTGCCCTTTATG
>JBMAAL010000186.1:0-3371 GCA_050281725.1 Sphingobacterium sp.
TTGGTAATAGGTTCTGCAAAGACAATGGCACAAGCAGAGCAGGAAGCCAAGCGCCTTCGGGAAATGGGCTACAAAACGGCACGCGCTGTAGAGGGAAAATTTAAAAGAAATAGAAAGAAAATTATCTTGAACACCTACATGACAAAATCCGAGGCAGATCTCGCTAAGAAATCTGTAGAGAAGAAGATTGAAGGTGCTTGGGTAGAAACATTATAGAAACTATATAAAACTATTAATAATTATGTCATTAGTACAAGATACAGCACGGGCTGCTGTGGATTCGTTTAATCAAGCTGCACAACAACCATTACCTGCTGCTGCGCCTACGGAAAACATGAGTTTGATCGATATGATGATCAAAGGGGGATGGATTATGGTCCCAATCTTACTGTTGTTCTTTATTGGATTGGTTATCTTTTTTGAGCGTTATTTGACGATTCGTCGTGCTGCAAAATATGATAACAGCTTAATGTCGCAAGTAAAAGCAAATGTGTTGTCCGGGAACCTGGATTCGGCATTAGCTGTAGTTCGTTCAAGTAACTCAGCTTTGGGACGTATGTTGCAAAAAGGCTTATTGCGTGTCGGCAGACCGATCAAAGATATTGAAGGAGCGATCGAAAACGTGGGCAAATTGGAAGTTGCCAAGTTAGAAAAGAACATCAATATTTTGGGTATTATTGCTGGTATTGCTCCAATGCTTGGTTTCGTAGGTACGATCTTTGGAGTAATTAAGATTTTCCACGACGTGGAATTAGCTGGTGGTATTGATATTGCTTCTGTATCTGGGGGTCTATATGTAAAAATGGTGTCTTCTGCATCAGGTCTTGCGGTGGGTATCTTAGCTTATTTGGGCTACCATATCTTGAATATGATGGTGGAGCGATTGATTTTACGTATGGAAACGGATGCAGTAGAATTTATTGATTTATTGGATGAACCCGGAAGATAATGAACTTACGAAGTAGAAAAAATAAACCATCTGCGGAAGTACATACTTCAGCGCTGAATGACATCATGTTTTTCCTGATGTTATTCTTCCTGTTGGCTTCTGCAGTTTCTAATCCGCAAGTGGTGAAGCTATTGTTGCCAAAGTCAAGTGCGGGAGAACAATCTGTCGCTAAAAAGACCGTCACGGTATCGATTACAAAAGATTTGGGCTATTTTATTGATAAAACTCCAGTTCCCATTGAAGGATTAGAAGCTGCAATTCAATCCCAAATGGCTGCAGGCGAGGAAGTGACAATTATGCTCTATGTCGATAATACGGTTCCCATTCAAAATGTTATTTCTGTCATGGATGTGGCTAATCGATTGAAGATTAAAGTGGTATTGGCAACAGAACCAAAAAAAGATAAATAGGACCAATTAAACTTTTTTAAAGTTTATTGGTCAGCTATTAATATAGGAGATTAATGCGATGAGATATCACCTTCAACATGAAGAAAATAATTTCCCCAAAGCATTGGGGATATCGACTTTGGTCATGGCATCCTTGCTCTTGATTGGCTTTTTTGTTGTTTTTAAAGCTCAGGAACCTGATGAATATGGAATGGGGGGAATGATCGTCAATTATGGGACGTCACCAGAAGGCATGGGGGATGACTATATGAGCGTTGAGGAACCATCAGTGGATCCCAACGCCAATAATGAACGCCCAGATCGTATCGATCCTGTTGAAACACCGACACCAACCCCGACACAGCAAGTTGCGGAGAAGGCAGTCGCTACGCAGGATCTGGAAGATGCCCCTGCGGTCACAAAAACCGAGAAAAAAGTAGTATCTAAGGCGCCTGAAACAACCAAGGAAGTGAAAGAAGTGGCACCCCAGGCGAATGCTAAAGCACTTTTTAAAGGCAATAAAAACAATGGTAAAGGAGCTGGTGATGGCACAGGGACAACACCTGGAAATCAAGGTTCCAAACTAGGTGATCCTTTAGCAAGTAATTACGGCGAAGGGGGATCTGGAAATGGTAACATGATGTTGTCTATTGAAAATAGAAGCTTTACGCAACGGCCAAGTATTGACGATAATGGACAGCAAGCAGGAAAGGTTGCTGTAGAGTTTAGAGTCAACAAGCAAGGGGTTATCACCTATGCGCGTGCTGGTGTAAAGGGAACGACAATAACCGATCCATCGTTGTTGGAGAAATGTGAGCGTGCTGTACGTGGTGCTCGGCTAAACCAACTGCCAAATGCGCCCGATTCACAGACTGGACGGATTGTATTCAATTTTAGATTAAGATAAAAATCATTCACATGAATGCTTATAATGAGGCAATCGAGTATCTGTATACTCGATTGCCTATGTTTACAAGGGATGGCGCCTCTGCCTTTAAAAAAGACCTTGACAATACCATCAAACTTTGCGCTGCGTTGGACAACCCTCAGCGAAAATTCAAAACTTTACATATTGCTGGCACAAACGGAAAGGGATCTACCTCCCATATGTTGGCCGCTATTTTGGCCGAAGCAGGCTATAAGACCGGTCTCTATACTTCACCACATTTACTGGATTTCAGAGAGCGTATTCGCGTCAATGGTCAGTTATGTGAGCAAGAATTTGTTGTTGATTTTGTCAATACCCATCGCGAGCTTATAGAAGAAGTCAGCCCATCGTTTTTCGAAATTACTGTAGCCATGGCGTTTGATTATTTCGAGAAGAATAAGGTTGATATCGCTGTCATTGAAGTCGGCCTTGGCGGGCGTTTGGATAGCACCAATATTATTCAGCCTTTGCTGTCCGTAATTACCAATATCGGTTTTGATCACATGAATCTTCTTGGCAATACACTGGCAGAAATTGCTGCTGAGAAAGCGGGAATTATCAAAAGAGATACACCTGTCGTTATTTCGGAATATGCCGAAGAAACGGCTGCTGTGTTTGTGGATAAAGCAGCAATCGAGCACGCACCGATACAATTCGCTTCTGACAAGTATAAGACGAAAATGCTCGCTGTGGATCAGGATTATTTAACGGTACAGGCTATTGATCCTAGCGGTCATCAAGCAACATATCAGCTCGATCTTAAAGGCTCTTATCAGGTGAAAAATCTTGCCGGCGTGTTATTAGCTGTGGATGAGTTACGTCAACTGGGCTTTGAGATCAGTGATCAACATGTGCATCAAGCGCTGAAAAACGTGCAAGCAAGTACAGGAATTCAAGGGCGGTGGCAACAATTGTCTAAGGATCCATTTATCATCTGCGATACAGGGCACAATGAGGACGGAATTCATGAAGTGCTCAAAAATTTGGCGACAACAGTTTATGATAAATTGCACTTTGTGATAGGCGCAATGCGCGATAAGGATTTATCACATATGTTGCCTTATCTGCCCAAGGATGCAAGCTACTATTTCTCTGCTCCGGATAT
>JBMAAL010000187.1:0-3213 GCA_050281725.1 Sphingobacterium sp.
AACGAGATTGTTTCTGCTTATAAAGATAACGTTGCCTTTGTTAAAGGTCCACGTGTCACACAATTTGCACCTAAATCGGCCGACAAACCTGATTTTTACGAAGAGAAAGCATTTGATTCGGTTTTATCCGTAAAAGCTGAAACACACAATTTCCCAACTACCGTAGAACCATTTTCGGGTGCTGCTACTGGATCAGGTGGTGAAATCCGCGACCGTATGGCCGGTGGTCAAGGAGCGATTCCATTGGCGGGTACAGCCGTATACATGACTGCTTATTCGCGATTGGAACAAAATAAATTGGACCTTCAGCCAGGAACAGTTACTGAACCGGCAAAGGAACTCAACAAAACGCGTCCATGGGAAAATGCGATGCAAGAGCGTCAATGGTTATACCAAACGCCAGTTGACATCCTGATCAAAGCTTCCAACGGTGCTTCTGACTTCGGTAATAAGTTTGGTCAGCCCTTGATTACAGGTTCTGTATTGACCTTCGAGCATGAAGAGGATGGCCGTAAACTTGGTTACGACAAAGTCATTATGCAAGCGGGTGGTGTTGGTTATGGAAAACTGGATCAAGCGAAAAAACATACGCCAAAAACTGGAGATAAAGTTGTTATCCTAGGTGGTGAAAATTACCGCATCGGAATGGGTGGCGCTGCTGTATCTTCTGCAGATACAGGGGCATTTGGTTCTGGAATTGAGCTTAATGCCATTCAACGTTCCAATCCCGAAATGCAAAAACGTGCAGCGAATGCTGTTCGTGGCTTAGTAGAGTCTGATCATAACCCCATTGTCTCTATTCATGATCATGGTGCAGGTGGCCACTTAAACTGCTTATCTGAACTTGTTGAAGAGACCGGCGGTTTAATTGACCTGGATGCACTTCCTGTAGGAGATCCTACATTATCCGCAAAAGAAATTATCGGTAATGAATCGCAAGAACGTATGGGACTTATGATCGCCGAAGATGATATTGACACCTTAAAACGTGTTGCCGATCGCGAACGCGCACCAATGTACACCGTAGGTGATGTCACTGGCGACCACCGCTTTACTTTCGAGTCAAAAAGTACGGGTGAAAAACCAATGGATTATGCCCTTGAAGATTTCTTTGGCTCATCGCCAAAAACTTTCATGCGCGATAAAACCGTAGTTCGCAACTACGCTGATCTTGCTTATGATGCAGCGAACATTCCAAGCTACTTAAACCAAGTATTACAATTGGAAGCTGTTGCTTCCAAAGATTGGTTAACCAATAAAGTAGACCGTTGCGTTGGTGGCCGTGTTGCCAAACAACAATGTGCGGGTCCATTGCAATTGCCGTTGAATAACGTCGGTGTAATGGCGCTTGACTATAAAGGTAAAGAAGGTATTGCGACAACAATAGGTCACTCCCCTGTTGCTGCATTAGTGGATCCGGCTGCAGCAAGCAGAACGGCTATTGCCGAATCGCTTTCCAACATCGTATTTGCCCCAATCAAAAATGGCCTTGCAGGAATCTCCCTATCTGCCAACTGGATGTGGGCAGCCAATAATGAGGGTGAAGATGCCCGCTTATACCAAGCTGTTAAAGCCTGCTCGGATTTTGCCATTGCATTGGGAATCAATATCCCGACGGGAAAAGATTCTTTGTCGATGAAGCAAAAATATCCAAACGGCGAAAACGTCATTGCCCCAGGCACATTGATCATTTCTGCCGCAGGAAACTGTACTGATATCACCAAAGTGGTTGAACCTGTGCTGAACAAAACGGCTGGATCGATCTATTATATCAACTTATCAAAAGATCAGTTCAAATTAGGCGGTTCGTCATTTGCACAAATCATCAATAAATTAGGTACTGAAGTGCCGACCATTCAAGATGCTGCTTACTTTAAAACAGCATTCAATACCGTACAGCAATTAATTCACGAAGGACAGATCGAAGCTGGTCACGACGTCGGATCGGGTGGCTTGATTACCACCTTATTGGAGATGACCTTTGCCGATGTTAATCTTGGTGCCAACTATGACCTTTCGGCATTACATGAATCGGATAGCGTAAAAGCCTTCTTTAATGAGAATATTGCACTTGTCCTTCAAGCGAAAGACGACGCTGCTTTTGAAGCGATCGTGAAAGATGCCGGTGTAGACGCGGTTAAAATTGGTCAGGTGATCGAAGGTAATACAGTAACAATTAAAAATCAAGAAGCGGTATTCAGCTTTGATGTAGCAGCAACACGTGATGTATGGTTTACGACATCCTTCCTTTTGGATTCCAAGCAATCTAAAAATGGAACTGCACAACAACGTTTTGATAACTATAAAAATCAACCCCTAGCCTTTACTTTCCCAAGTCAATTTGATGGTAAGAAACCAAAAATCGACGGAACTAAAAAACGTCCGAAAGCGGCAATCCTTCGTGAGAAGGGTTCCAACTCCGAACGCGAAATGGCAAATGCCATGTTCTTGGCAGGCTTTGATGTGAAAGATGTGCACATGACCGATTTGATCACTGGTCGTGAGACATTGGAAGACATCCAATTTATCGGTGCCGTTGGAGGCTTCTCGAACTCGGATGTATTGGGTTCGGCAAAAGGTTGGGCCGGTGCTTTCCTTTACAATGAAAAAGCGAAAAAAGCCTTAACCGATTTCTTTGCTCGTCCGGATACACTTTCGGTTGGTATCTGTAATGGCTGTCAGTTATTTATGGAACTTGAAATGATCAATCCTGAGCATGAAATCCATGGAAAAATGCTACACAATACTTCAGGAAAACACGAGTCAAACTTTGTGTCTGTAAAAGTTCAGGAAAACAATTCAGTCATGTTATCGACACTGGCGGGTAGTACCTTAGGGGTTTGGATTTCACACGGGGAAGGAAAATTCAACCTTCCATATGCTGAAGAGCAATACAATATCGTGGCAAAATATGCTTATGAGCAATATCCGCATAACCCAAATGGTTCGGACTATAATACAGCAATGGTCTGCGATAAGACTGGACGCCACTTGGCTACCATGCCACATATTGAGCGTTCGGTATTCCAATGGCATTGGGCAAATTATCCAAAAGGTCGTCAGGACGAAGTTTCTCCTTGGATTGAAGCATTCGTTAATGCGCGTCAATGGATTGACGAACAAGGCAAATAAAAAAAGAAAAGAGGCTGTCTCAAAAGGATAGTCTCTTTTTTGTTTTTGAGATTTTTCGTATTTTGAAGGTATGGGAAAGAC
>JBMAAL010000188.1:0-3178 GCA_050281725.1 Sphingobacterium sp.
GGCGAAGGGTATACTTCTCCGTATGGTGGACCACATGCTGAGGTCAATGCTGTACAACAGGTTATGCAAAAGTATGGAGAAGAAGCAAAGCGGCTTATCGAGGGAAGTGTTTTTTATGTCAGCCTTGAACCTTGCGCGCATTACGGAAAGACACCGCCATGTGCCAATATGATTGCAGAGCTAAAACCCTTGAAGGTCTATATCGCTTGTTTGGACCCTTTTGCCAAGGTGAATGGCAAGGGAGTGGAGATACTGCGGGAAGCCGGTATTGAAGTTGAAATTGGTTTGTTGGAAAGTGAGGCTGTATGGCTTAATCGTCGGTTTTTTACACGTATTGGTCAATTCCGTCCATATGTTATTCTAAAATGGGCGCAGTCGAAGGACAGTTTTATGGGACAGCAAAATAAACAAATTTGGTTAAGCAATGCTGCTAGCCGACAGTTGGTTCACCGCTGGAGATCGGAGGAAGATGCTATTTTGGTTGGTACAAATACCGCAGTTGTAGACAATTCCAGTCTGACTGTAAGAGATTGGCAGGGTAGCAATCCATTACGTATTCTTTTAGATAGAGATCTTGCCATTCCACGAGATGCCAATATTCTCAATGATCAAGCCGATACAATCGTGTTCAATGCTAAAAAGACAGAGTGGAAGGCAAATATTAAATATATTGAGCTTGAAAACTATGGGTTGTATCTGCCGCAGAATATTCTTTATCAACTATATTTAATGGATGTTCAGTCAATAATCATAGAAGGAGGGCGTGCTACTCTGCAAATGTTTATCGATGCGGACCTTTGGGATGAAGCAAGGGTATTTGAAACCGAAACAAAGCTATTTAATGGAATTGCGGCTCCGCAATTTAGTGGACAATTGCTTGAAAGTAAATTGGTTTCCAATGATCTTTTAAAGATCTATAAGAAACATTAATGATTAAATTGTATATTTAGGGAATTATAAGCCATAGCCGGTTAATTTAATTCTTAAAGTTACAATTATGTTAGTTACAGAAAACTTAATGCAGTTTATCTGGAAACTTCGGCTATTCCGTGCAAATGGGTTGCATTCTACGGATGGTGAACCTTTGGCCGTTGTTCATGTGGGGCAATATAATACAGATTCCGGTCCCGATTTTCTCATGTCACATATTAGGTATAAAGATAATGATTGGTTTGGTCATGTCGAGATGCATATCCAATCTTCGGATTGGGATCGACATTGTCATCAAGAAGATGTCGTTTATAATAACGTTATCTTACATGTGGTTTGGAAAAACGATAAAGTTATTTACCGAAATGACGGCACATCAATACCGACATTGGTGCTTTCGGAATATGTCGAACAGCATCTGTTGGAACGGTATTCAACGATGATGAATGCAAAAAGTTCGATCCCTTGTGAATTTCAGCTTGGTTCAATTGATCTTTTTAAAAAATCCATGTGGCTGAGTACTTTAGCTGTTGAGCGCCTAGAAATGAAGGTTCAACAAGTTTTGGTGATTTTAAATCAATTTAATACCGATTGGGAAAAAACGTTATGGGTATGGATTTGCAGATGTATGGGATTAAAAGTTAATGCCGATACATTTCAGGAGCTTGGGGAGAAATTACCTTGGAACATTTTACAAAAATATCGTTCAAACCTGTTTAAAATAGAAGCTCTTTTCTTTGGGATCAGTGGGTTGTTAATTCAGGAGTCAGGAAGCGAGTCCATGAAGCAGCTAGCCGGCGAATTTGAGTATCAAAAGCATATACACGGTATAGAGGTTGTTTATGGGATTTGGAAGAGGATGAGAATGAGACCCTATAATTTTCCTGAACGTCGAATTGCTCAATTAGCTGTTTTGTTTTGTAAGAACGAGTTGGGAATTGCTAAGATTTTAGCAGTAGATGATTTGGAGACCGCTCGAAAATTATTTAAGATAGCCTCGCTAAGTGATTATTTTGACGGACATTTTTCTTTCGGTACAAAAACGAAGGTGAAAAAAACACTTCGGTTGGGTAATGAAACTATTGACACGCTTGTTATTAATGTGATTATCGTATTTCTTTTTTCATACGGTAAATATTTCAGTATTCAGACCTATATTGATAAGGCCCTAGCTCTTTTGGAGCAGCTTCCTTCAGAAAAAAACGTGGTTGTGAGACAGTTTGCCCAATATGATTGGCATGTTCAAAGCGCATTGCAAAGTCAGGGAATTTTACAATTAAAGAGATTTTACTGTGATAGGAAACGCTGCCTTCATTGCAGAATCGGATGCGAAATTTTAAAAAGAAATTAATTCTTTAAAATCTCTGCGATCTCCTTGTGGCCTTTTTCAAACGCCAGATCCATTGGAGCTAACCCTGAAATATTGATGATTCTGGTGTCGGCTCCGTTTTCGAGTAAGGCAACAATAAAATCGATATTACCATATTGGGCAGCGAAATGAAGTGGAGTTTCGCCAGTCGCTTGAATGGCATTGACATTAGCATTGGCATCGATGAGCAACTTACCGATCTCTTCATTGTTGTTTGCAGCGGCAATATGCAGCGCAGTGGTGAGTTGTTCATTTTTGGTTACGACATTCGGATTGACTTTTTTGGAGAGTAAAAGACGGACAATGTCTGTTTTGTTGAAATATGTTGCTAAGGTTAATGGCGTAAATCCCTGTGACGACCATTCATTGACAACAGATGGTGCTTGCGAAATAATGGCCTCCAAGTATGAAGTTAACCCAGCCGCGCAGGCTTCATGGATAGTCATGGATTTTGTGTGTTGTAAAAGTATCCGTATGATCTGGGGTTTGTTGTAATAGCAAGCCAATAATAGGGGAGAAATCCCATGACTCGTTGTTTCTTGTAAAAGTTCGGGATTTCCAATCAATAATAAGTCGATATCATGGCTTTTGCCTTCTTCAATATATTGTTCTAAAACGGAAAGGTTCATGTCTTAACAAATTGTCTAACGTTGTTACTAAAATAGACTTTATTGATGAGAATAAACGTTTGATTTGCGAAAATATTTGTATTTAATTTTCCTTTGGATTGAATTGAAATTTAGAAAAAGGGTGTTTTTGCGGGGTGAATTGGATCTTAAAATCTGGGAAAAAGTAATTTTTAGGGTATTTTATATACACAAATGTGTAGTAATGCGCATAATGTTTTTGTAAATTAAAAAGTAGATGTACTTTTGTTAA
>JBMAAL010000189.1:0-3101 GCA_050281725.1 Sphingobacterium sp.
TGACAATTTTGGTAATTTAACACGTGTGCGAATTTTGTCAATAATGTCTGCTGCGCTGGATAAATCTGATCCCTGTTGAATTAAAGCTTCTGCCTTGAGCAATAGAAGATCTGCGTAACGAAGCTTGACAATACTATTAAATGCAGACCGCAATTTAAACATGAATGGATAATGATTTGAAGGATAATAGTTGCTCCAAGTAGTGGAATAATAGACGATAGATTGCCCCAAACGAATCTGATCCCCTTCATTCGTATATGCTTGTATCAAATCCCGTGATGGGGTTATCCATTTTGCCCATGTGAAGTTATTATCATAATTGGACAAATCCCTTCCAAACATCCAAGTCGCCCAATTGCCTCCACCTGCAGTGAACTGTGCTTCCAAAATCGATTCTTTCGTATTCCGTTGTGCAAGATCTGTGCTGCTTGCATTCATCGCATATAAATCCGAGTAATTGGTATTCAGATCAAAGCCATCCCCAGTCAATGCATCAACAAATTGGATGACTTTAGCATAATCGCGAATTGGTTTTTCGGCATAGATCTTTGCCAGCATAGCTCGCGCTACGGATTTGGTAAATAAAGTTTTATTTCCGTTATTGTTGGCTGGCGCATCTGCCAATCCATCCATCAAATCTTTTTCGATCTGCTTATAGGCTTCTTCTTCGGTAGCTTGTTTAGGGAAATACTGCGGATAAACTTCATTGACATTATCACCGGTAATATCGGGTGCAATTGTGGTAATGACAGGGATAGATCCAAATATACGGACCATATCAAACATCGCCAATGCTCTGAATAGTTTCGCTTGTGCTTTATAAGTCCTAATTTCTGTATCGCTCACCGATTTATCAGCGACACTATCCACATAAATGATCAATCGATTTGCACGTCCAACATCTTCCAGATATCTTCCCCAATCCCGGTCAACCACAGAATTAGACCCTTCAATAGAATTATTTTCAAAAGGTACAACTTCCGCGCCGGTTGTTCCCGCATAGGAATTATCGGCGTGCGAATCGCCAATCAAGAGCAGGTCGAGATACCAATGTTCCTGCCGATCTTTCATCTGTTGGTAGATCCCCGCCAAGTAAGTTTCAACTTCGGCTTTATTCTTGAAAACGACCTGCGTTCCTGTCTCTGTCTTCCCTTGACTGACATCTGAATAATCCGAAAGTGGATCACGGTTCAAAGAGCAAGAAAATAAAAACAAAGAGCCGGTTAGCAAAGAAAGAGCGTTACTTATATATTTTTTCATGATACAGACAATTAAAACTCAATATTAAGACCTAAAACAAATGAACGATTCTGTGGATAGGTTCCCCAATCAATACCCTGGATTCTGGAATCAGATCCGCCGGAATATTGGTTCACTTCGGGATCCATACCGGAATATTTAGTCAAGGTAAATAGATTACTTACAGATAGATAAGGCTGAATTTTATGGATACCAATACGTTTCAGTCTCTCCGGAGAAATGGAATAGCCCAAGGAAACATTTTTCATCCGCAAATAACTACCATCTTCAACAAAATAGGTTGAATTCTTCATGTCAAACCCAGCTTTCGGAACGTTGGTAATCTGTCCCGGTACCCGCCAACGATCCAATACAACAGTAGTTTGATTTCGACCATCATACATCCCCTCTGTTTCCATGCGGCTCGCATTGAAGATATCGTTTCCGTAAGTTCCCTGAATAAATATACTGAGGTCGAAATTTTTCCAGGAGAAGCTGTTTGTCATACCATAGACAAACTTTGGAAGAGGATTACCGATATATGTACGGTCGCTCGATGAAATCTTTCCATCGCCATTCAAGTCGCGGTACATCAGTTCGCCGGTTTCAGGGTTTACACCATCAGAGATATAACCGAAGAATCCTGCAAGTGATCTTCCTGGCTCATTCTTCACGACAAAATCATTGACATAATCGTTTGTCTTTACATCGTAGTACACTTGTTGTAGATCCAGTTGTTTCAGTTTATTTCTGTTAAAAGAAATATTAAAATCGGTATTCCAAGTCAAGTTTCCGGTCAGATTTTTTGAATTTACCGCAAATTCAAAACCATGGTTATTCAACCTGCCACCATTTCTTTGGATTGTGGTTGCTTGCTGTCCTGCTGGCAAGCTTGCATTCATTAAAAGATCTTTCGTATCCTTGTTGTAATAATCTGCACTGATGCTGAGTCGATTATTCAACATGGTGATATCAAAACCAATACTGATTGTGCTTGTTGTCTCCCAAGTCAAATCTTTCGCTCTTAAGATTGTTGGTTTATTGATATTTGGCAATGAATTGTCTTTTCCCTCAACGAACCACTGTTGACGTTGGATACCGCTCAATTGCAGGTAGGCATAGTCGCCTAATCCATATTGATTACCTGTCTGTCCCCATCCGCCACGGATTTTAAAGTCGTTTATCCAGGTTACATCTTTCATAAAGTCTTCAGAAGAGATTCTCCATGCAGCTGAAACCGATGGGAAATATCCCCAGCGACGCTCCGGACTCAGCTTTGAAGAACCATCGGCACGCATATTTGCGGTCAATAAATACTTGCCATCATAATTGTACATTGCGCGTGCGAAATAGGACATAATCCCCCAGTTGGATGCGGTAGATCCTGTTCTATCCCAAGAGATTTTGTTTGCCGCATTAAGTGTCTCAATGATTCCATTTGCATAGTTTGAACCATAGATATAGCTTCTGGAGTACTTGGAATCTGTCCATGACGAACCGCCCATTACTTCCAAATTATGCTTTCCAAAGCTCTTCGTGTACGTCAAGAAATTGTCCCAAGTCAACACGGTATTTGTATTACGAATATCTGAAGCCTCCCCGAATTGGTTTCTTCCCCAAGCTGTTGTCCAAGGGTCCAAAAAGGTGGTCATCACCCCGGATCTTCTATCCAATGAAAACGCAGTTTTCCAAGTTAAATTAGGCATAAAAGAAACCAGTGCACTTCCTGTGGCAACAAGACGGTTTTCGCGGTTATTATTATTTCTTGTCCGGGCTAGGTTTTCCAAAGGACTGGTGATGTTGTTGATCCCATAGAAATTATTATAGAATCGATCCGGATTGGTTGGATCCCATACAGGCGC
>JBMAAL010000190.1:0-3100 GCA_050281725.1 Sphingobacterium sp.
TGTCTACTGGCAACAGATACTGGGGCAGTGTCTGCAGTAACCATGCGAGAGGCTATTGTAGAATTGTATATTTCTACGATGCGTGGTAAATCTTGTTGCGTGGCGTCACGAAATTTTAATTGATTCATGGTTTGTGCTATTTATTTGTTTGTTTGGACGACCCTGATATTCTGTCCGAAGATAGCCGGTGTTGTGAAGAACAAGCAGATAAAAAGAATGAATTTCATGTAGATCGGCTGTATAGTAAATTTGTTTTTGTCAAACTTAGATAAATTGCTTTTTATATGCAATACAATACAGATCATAAAAGGTAACAATTCGAGCATGTATGACATTTCCTTTTGTGCGGTGACTGTGTCGTTTATAAGGATCACTGCGGTACATTGCACGACTTCTGTGTTTTATGAGTAAAATTTACACTAATTTGAATAAATATTTCACTATATAGTGTTATTTTTTTCTCATCTTAGATCATTCAAAGATTTCTCATTAGCGTTACTGATGATAAATCTTAGCGAAATAGCCTGTCTTTTCGTTTCGTTATACAGGAATTTTTCTATGGGGAATTTTTACCAAGTTCCGGTCGCCATAAAATCACTAAAAAATTATCTAAGAAGGATCCAGGGAAGAGATGGGCTAAGCAGCTACGCTGATAGCTACTTTTTGAACACAACGAATCAATTATGAACGCATTGCAAGCTGTACCTACAATCCGAATCCGTTCAATGGATGTTATGCGTGGTCTTACGCTGTTCCTGATGTTATTTGTCAATGACTTGTTTATTCCAGGTGTGCCTAAATGGTTGGTTCACACGGAAGCAGATGAGGACTGCATGGGGTTGGCGGACTGGGTTTTCCCGGGATTTCTTTTTATGGTTGGTGTAGCTGTTCCTTATGCTGTGGCAGCCCGGGAAAAGTTAGGATCGTCGACAAGGGTTATTTTTGTTCATATGCTGATCAGAACATTAAGTTTATTGCTTATTGGGGTATTGATATTGAATGGTTCGCGAGTTGATCCACAGCTGACTGGAATGTCGCATTTGTTGTGGCTAGGATTGTTGTATGTATGCGTATTTCTGATTTGGAATTGCTATCCGAAACATACTACCTATCAGCTCTTTTTTAAGGGGATGCGTCTTGTTGGTGTAGTGGGTATTATTTATCTCGTATACCTATTTAAAGCCTCTGGTGGAAAGGGGCTGGAAGTAGGATGGTGGGGGATTTTAGGGTTGATAGGCTGGGGATATTTTGCTGCGGCCTCTATTTTCTTGTTGAGTAGGGGTAGAATAATCGTTGTTGTATGTGGCTGGCTGATATTTTTTCTGCTCAATATTTTGGCTCATACGGAATTAAAAATTGAACTTTCTGGCATTGGACGGTATCTGCATGTCCTATTATCCGTTAATATACCCTGTATTGTATTAGCGGGAACACTTGTGGGGATGCTTATGAAACGGTATGCGGCAACTCCGCGCATATTGTTGCGTATCTTGTTTCTCCTTGCCACGATCTGGCTGGCTATGGGTTTTGTCTTGCGTTTTTGGTTTATTTTATCCAAAATCCATGGTACGCCAAGTTGGGCATTGGTTTGTTGCGGGATTAGCGTATTGCTTTTGATACCGCTTTATTATTTCATAGACGTGAAAGGCTACCAGCGGGGTATGCGGGTTTTTGAGGAGGCTGGAAAGAACTCATTAACGACCTATCTTGCTCCCGATCTGATCTACTTTATCTGCTGGGGTTTTCATCTTCCCCTGTTCTTCTATAAACAATCGGATTATATGGGCTTAGCTATTGCCGGTTCATTGTTTTGGGCTTTTGCGATGTTGTGGTATGCGATCTTGCTGAAGAAGCTACATATTTATCTGAAACTGTAGCTAGCGCATAAGCATCAAATGCGCATACTTTAACGATCCTATTTTAGGACGATCAATAGTCTAGAAACAAAATAAACAGCTATTATGGAATGTAAATTGAAATCAATGCTTAGCCAGACCTTCACTGTTCTGTTATTGACTTTATTATTGTCCCCTAGTGTAAGCCGTGCACGGGCAAAAAACAAAAAAGTTGTTATCGCCTATGTCACTTCCTGGTCTAAAGTGATGCCTGATCCGACCTATCTGACGCATATCAATTATGCCTTTGCACATGTCAGCAATAGCTTTGACGGCCTGCGTATAGATAATGAATCTAGATTGAAAGCTATTACGGATCTTAAGAAAGCACACCCACATCTAAAGGTATTGTTGTCCGTTGGCGGCTGGGGAAGCGGCCGGTTTAGCGAAATGGCAGCTGATGAAATGAATCGGCAGAAGTTTGCCAAAGACTGTTTACGTGTGGTGAAGGAGTTTAATCTTGATGGCATTGACATCGACTGGGAATATCCAACGAATTCTTCTGCGGGAATTTCGTCTTCTTTAGCCGATACGGAAAATTTCACCTTGCTCATGCACGATATTCGCAAGGCTATCGGTAAGAAGAGACTGCTGACCTTGGCTTCTGTGGCGAATGGTAAGTATATTGCTTTTGACAAGATTAAGAATGATGTGGATTTTGTGAATATCATGACTTATGATTCGGGGCATCCGCCGTACCATCATGCAAGCTTGCATCGTTCAGCTATGTCGGGTGGTACAACCTGTGTGGAGGCTGTAAAGGCGCATGTCGAAGGGGAATGCCTGTAGAAAAATTGGTGCTAGGAATTCCATTCTATGGCCGAGGCAATAAAACTGATGTCAAAGGTTTTATAGATTATAAAGATCTGCTTGCGTTGAAGGGCTTTGAGCAGAAATGGGACGATAAGGCTAAAGCGCATTATCTTGTCAACGATAAAGGTGATTTTGTACTAACTTATGAAACGCCAGAGTCGATTGCACTTAAATGCGATTACGTACATATGACGGGGCTGCTCGGTGCGATGTATTGGGAATACGCGGGAGATACAGCAGATGGTGTTTTACGGGATACGGTCTACAAAGGTATTATGCAATAAACAACAAAGCCAAACTTAAAGTTCGGCTTTGTTGTTTGTGGAGCTGGAGAGATTCGAACTCTCGTCCAGTCATGGTACTGTATACGCTTTCTACATGTTTAGCTTCTC
>JBMAAL010000191.1:0-3084 GCA_050281725.1 Sphingobacterium sp.
TCGTAGTTTGAACCAACCCAAGACATAAATGCAGCCATACCACCGATAGGCATTGGTTGAACCTCAATGGCATTAAATGGAAGAATTTCGTCTCCATTACCATTAGGATCGCCTTTTGCAGCACCAGTGATTGCACCATCTTGTTTCTTCGAACCAAATTCACCACGTGCAACAGAAGTACCAGTCGGGCTACCTTTCAAGGTAATACGTGCTGGCGTTTTATTTGGATCTTTCAACTCTTCCTGAGAAGCAACTTCTTCCACAACTTTGTTTGCAGGAGCTACTTTAGGTTCAGGGAAACGAACCAAATCTTCTTTCGGTACATCCATAGCCACTTGTTGAGGTTTTTCTTCCGGTTCTTGCGGAAGCGGCTCCTCTTCTGGTGGCTCTGGTGGTTTGATTTCTTCAAGGTCTTCCAAAGTAACTTCGGTTACTGCCGGAGGTGCCTCAACAGCTTTCTTCGGGAACAGCTTACTTCCAAAAACACTAAGGAAACTAGCTATGGCTACAATGCCGATTACGACAAGAAGCCCCCTGTTAGTCGCTTTAGGCGCTAGCTTACGAAGCTCATAGGCTCCGTACTCCTTATTGCGGCCCTGAAAAACGACGTCAAGCCATTCTTTCTTAAAAATATCTAATTTTGACCCTATCATCTTATTTTAGTTTTTTGTGTCAATCTAATAACTAATCATTATAGATATTGTCACGTTTTAACACTTCCACTTCCTCTGGAGTAATCTTTCCGATCATATAGCGTTTTACGTCTACAATTTTCATCTCGTCAAGAATGTCAACAAGATTACGTTGTGTACATTTATCACTAGGTCTTATGATTACGATCATGTCTTTACCGCCTGAAACGCGAGGTATATATGCCTTTTTCTCCATTAAGACCTTACGAATCCCATCCGCACCATAACCGGCAACAGTAGGACCTTCGATCGGACGAGCAACTTGACCATACACCCAAGAGACTTTATTGTCAGAACCCAATAAAATTGTAAGTGAACGATTATCTGCTGTAAGCAATTCATCGCTTTGTTGCTCCTTAATTTTATTTTTGTCTGGCATAGCCACATCCATCGCTTGCGGTTTATTTAAGGACGTAGTCAACATGAAGAAGGTAATCAACAAGAATGCCAAATCCACCATCGCCGTAAGGTCGACCTTACCGCCATTCTTCTTGGATCTTACTTTCCCGCCTTTGCCTTTTTTACCACTATCCTGATTTAATTCTGCCATTGTTTGTTCTTATTAAATCGTCAATTATTTCTCCTCAGCACGCATGCCTGTTATGAAACTAAATTTATTTTGCTTTTGATTGCGCAACGTTTCAATAACTAAATTAACCGAAGGATATTTTTCATTCGCATCTGCTTTGATAGCCATCTTTAAAGGTCCTGGATGCACGAAGTTTTTATCAGATGCCTCCTTTTCTTTATTTACTTCCTCAGCTGCAAGACGGGCATTTTGAACCCAGTAATACAACTCATTTGAAGTATTCTCTGTACTATCAACCGGGATACCAGTTTGCAAACCTTTTTCTGTACGCTTACTTCCATCCAGGGCCAATAATCCTTTCAATTTAGACATTGGTACACCAAAGTTTTCCATCAATTTGAAACGATCATAATCTTCTTGTGAAAAGCCAACGCCATATTTTGCTGACATTCTTTCTAGTGCTTTTACGCGAACTTGTTGATCAGTCGTACCGAAGAAAACTTTACCTTGATCGCCTATTGTGATCATACCCACATTTGAATCAGGTAACTTATCTTTCGTAGTCGATGCTGGGGTATCCACCGTCAATGCTTCCGGTTGGCGCGCAGTCGCCGTTAAGACGAAGAACGTAAGCAGTAAGAACGATACGTCACACATCGCTGTCATGTCGATCGACGTACTGGCTCTTTTTACTTTTGCTTTACCCATTTTAAATTCTTCTTTTTAAATTAAAAACTCAATCTTCTATCCTATGATGCTTTTGATTTTTGATTTCCATAAAATAAAATCAAAAACTTTCATCATAGTTCTTATTTGTGGTTTGCAGCGTATGTTTGTACGATTGAGAAACCAGCTTCGTCGATAGAGTAAGTTAATTTATCGATTTTTGCAGTAAAGATGTTATACAATACGATAGCGAATGTTGAAGTCGCGATACCAGTTGCTGTATTGATCAAGGCCTCAGAGATACCGTTTGCCAATTTAGCTGAATCTGGAGCACCACCTGTTGCCAATGCCGAGAAGGCTTTGATCATACCTGTTACCGTACCCAATAGACCACATAATGTACCGATAGAAACTAATGTAGCGATAACGTTTAAGTTTTTCTCTAACATTGGCATTTCTAATGCTGTAGTTTCTTCGATTTCTTTTTGAATTGCAATAGCAGCTTTTTCAGTGTTTACTTCAGGATCTGCAGATACTGATTTGTATTTCAATAAACCAGCTTTTACAACATTTGCTACTGAACCTTTTTGTTTGTCACACTCAGCGATAGCTGAATCGATGTTTCCACCATTGATCAACGTTTGAATTTTCCGAACGAAGTTCCCTACGTTACCATTACCAGAAGCTTTGTTAATAACGATAAAACGTTCTACCGAGAAAACCCATACCATCAAGAATAAACCAAGCAAAACAGGTACGATAGCCCCTGCATGGTAAACCATTCCTAAGTAGTTACCTGGATTTGGAGCATTTTCAGGGTTGTTGTCAACAAAGTTTGCAGGATTACCCATTACAAATTTCCATAAACAGAAACCAACGATGAAACAGATGATGATTGCAGCTTGAGCGAAGAAAGATCCTCCGTTGTTGCTCTCTTGTTTTGCAGCAGTTTTAGGTGCGTTTGCCATTTTTCTAATTTTTAGTTTTTTACTGTTGTTTAAATATATAATGTTGTTTAAATTATATGCACTCTTATTCGCTTTTGAAACCAATTTTGCAAAGCAAATTTAATATTTAATGTCAAATTTAAAATATTCCTCTTAAATATATAAAAAAAATCAAATTTGTTTTTAAAACTGAATACACCATTAATCAGTGTTATTTTTCTCAGCAGTTCCCGTTATATAATCATTGTTA
>JBMAAL010000192.1:0-3020 GCA_050281725.1 Sphingobacterium sp.
ATCAGCTTCGTTAAAGATACATTTGTCCAACAACTAAAGAAAGCATTAAATTTAATTCCGATCTCATCACCATTGGTAGTTTTAGACGGCACAGGATTAAATGATGACTTAAATGGAATTGAGCGCCCGGTATCATTTCCGATTAAATCATTGAATGAAAAAAGAGCTGTCGTCGTACATTCATTAGCAAAATGGAAAAGAGTCCGTTTAAAAGAGCTTGAAATGTTACCAGGGGAAGGCATCGTAACCGACATGAAAGCATTGCGTCCTGATGAAGATTACACCCCTATTCATTCGATATATGTAGACCAATGGGATTGGGAAAAAGTAATCGATAAAGATCAACGTACTTTAGCCTTACTGAAAGAAACCGTATTAAAAATTTACGATGCGTTACGCTATACAGAACAACAGGTCGAAGGCAAATATCCACAGATAAAAGCTATTCTCCCAGAAACCATTACATTCATTGCAGCAGAAGAACTACTGCAAAAATATCCTAATCTAAGTGCAAAAGAACGTGAAAATACCATCACAAAAGAATATGGTGCAGTATTTTTATATGGTATCGGCGGGGCACTCAGCAATGGTGTTGCACACGATGGGCGCGCAGCGGACTACGACGATTGGAGTACTGCAAATGAGGCAGGGCACAACGGATTGAATGGAGACATTCTCGTATGGAACCCCATCTTAAATTCAGCCTTTGAGCTTTCTTCCATGGGGATTCGCGTCGATAAAACCGCTTTGGCACATCAGATGGAAATCAGAAATTGCACTGAAAAATCCAAACTAACTTTCCATAGCATGCTTCTTAATGATCAATTACCGGAATCTATGGGCGGTGGGATTGGACAATCCCGTGTCTGTATGTTTATGCTCAAGAAACAACATATTGGAGAAGTCCAAGTCAGTATCTGGGAAGAGGACAAAAAAGAAACGCTAAGACAAGAAGGTATTGATATCTTATAAAACAATACTTATTAAGAATTAATAACGCGGCAACTATACCGCGTTTTCCAGTATATCGATACAAATCAGCGCAAGGTAATCATCTTTTATAGACCGATTACCTTGTTTTTTTAGGTATAAAATGCCTAAAAAATTTTCATTCTAGTTTGTTCCTTTCAAGATAGCGGTATTTTGTATTTTTGCTAAATGCAGCTAGAAGCTATTTTAAATAAATTAGGCATTTCATCCTTAAATGAGATGCAAGAAAAAGTAGTGGAATCGTTCCAAAAAGACCATGATTTCATCTTACTTTCACCCACAGGATCTGGCAAAACCTTGGCCTTTTCATTGCTCATTTTAGAGCAATTGAGGGAAATCGTTCGGGAGGTTCAAGTACTGATTTTAGTGCCAACCCGCGAACTTGCCTTACAGATAGAGCAAGTGCTACGCAAGGTGGCCACAGGTCACAAAGTCACCTGTGCCTATGGCGGTCATAGTACCCGTATCGAAAAAAATGAATTCAAGGATGCTCCCGGAATTATTATAGGAACTCCAGGACGTATAAAACAACATATCGAAGAAGGAAATTTTGATCCTTCCAGTATCCATACCCTCGTGCTAGACGAATTTGATAAATCATTGGAACTGGGATTTCAGCATCAAATGGATTTCATTATTCGACATATACCGGCCATCAGATCGCGGATATTGACTTCTGCAACGATGATGGATGTAATCCCACCATTTACACAGATAAAGGAGCCTATTCTTGTTGATTTTCTGAATAATGCACAGAATATACCCCGCATTACAATTAAAAAAGTAGTTGCCCCTGTTCAAAAGAAATTGGAGGCACTACTAAAACTCATCTGCAAGATCGGAACGAAAAAAATGATTATATTCTGTAATCATCGCGACGCAGTAGATCACATCAGTGAACTACTGGACAATCGCAATATTATTCACGACACCTTTCATGGCGGACTTGAACAGCAAGATCGTGAACTGGCGCTTCTCAAATTCCGTAATCATTCCAACAATGTTTTGATCACGACCGATTTGGCTGCAAGAGGGCTTGATATCCCCGAAGTTGATGCCATTATTCATTACCAGCTACCGCATAAAGAAGATGGCTTTATTCATCGTAATGGACGTACTGCGCGTATGCAGGCAAAGGGTGATGTCTATGTCATCTTAAAGCCTGAAGAAGCCTATCCCTATATAGCAGAGGAAATACCTGAAGAGGAATTTCCCGAATACTATGATCTTCCGGAAAATTCACCTTTCGCCACACTTTATGTTAGTGCTGGAAGAAAAGATAAAGTCAATAAAATTGACATCGTAGGTTTTCTCCTGCATTTGGAAGGTGTTGAAAAAGACGACATCGGTATAATAGAAGTTAAAGATAAGGTAGCTTATGTCGCCGTTAAAAGAAAGTTTGCTTCCGTTATTATCAATAAGGCTAGTGGACAAAAAATCAAAGGACGTAAAGTAAAAATTGGACGTACTTAAAGGTCGATAACATCGGTCAATTGGAAATGCAAGTGTAAAACGGTGGCTTCTATTCTTGCATTTTCTTCTTTGGGTATCAATTGCCAGGTAAGCCTTCACAATACCGTGTAAGGCTTACCTGGCGATTCTGATTTAAAATTTTTCAGGGTATGTCATGGTTCCTGTTCAGGTCAAGCGCCCCAGCTTAATCCAGTTCTTTTAAATACCGGAGATACAATTGTACAGCTTCGCGTTTCTTAGCTGTCAAATGGAAATTAAGATGCTCTGTCAGATATTTGGTATAATCAAAGCCCTCAAATTCTGGGAGGCCGGCTATCACATCGGTTGCATGTTCAACGCCATACGCTAAAGCTTCATTAAATTGCTCTACAAAAGAGACGGGAAGTTTTTTGTTACTTACCCATAAGGCAAAAGCGAAAGGTAATCCGGTGAAGTTAAACCACTCCTCCCCCAAATCATAAACATAGGGTACTGCATTCTTCTTACCGAAAGTACGATCCCCAATTAAAACATAGGCATCTGGCTCTATAGATTCATCAGTGACCAATTCTACATCC
>JBMAAL010000193.1:0-2967 GCA_050281725.1 Sphingobacterium sp.
ATTGCAAAAAATCCAGAAACATACCGTACAATCTCCATTGCATTTGAAAAAAGAAAAGTGAATAAGATTTATCATGCGGTCATAGGAGGTACACATACTTTTCAGGATTTGCTTGTCGATTTGCCCATCCTGAACCAAGGTAATAAAAATGTATCTATTGATCGTGCAAACGGCAAACCGGCAGAGACCATCTTCAATTCGATCAAATACTATAAGAATTATACTTTAGTGGAATGTAAACCTATTACAGGACGTATGCACCAAATCCGTATTCACCTTGCGACACAACATGCCGCTATCGTGGGGGATGACATGTATCGTGGTAAACCTGTGTATTTGTCCCAAATTAAGAAAAGGGGATATACATTGTCCAAAGATGAAGAGGAACAACCAATTATGAAGCGTTTTGCACTACATTCAAAACAGGTTGAATTTGAGTTGAACGGAGTTAAGATGGCTTTTGAGGCACCATATCCAAAGGATTTTGCGACCTTGTTGAAGCTGTTGGATAAGTTTGATTCTTAATAGGGGATTACCTATGAATCCGAAAACAAAAAAGATAATCGGAAACGTTGTATTTGTAATGCTCATCGGTTTATTGATCTGGCCAACAAGTAGAAGCTATTTTCAGCAATTTTTAATGAAACTGGGGTTTTTCAAACCTAAGCTGGAGCTTAATTCAGCTGCTAAAGATTCCGATAGAGCGGCTTCAGAGGGTGTATTTAATCATGTCTCCTTTGTCAATTCGCTGGGTGAGACGGTCAAGGTGGCGGATCTGAGGGGAAAAGTAGTTTTTATTAATTTTTGGGCAACTTGGTGCTCGCCTTGTCGCGCAGAAATGCCTTCGATCAATGTACTCTATGAGCGTTATAAAGATAACCCAAATATGGTGTTTTTGATTGTGGAGATTGAAGGTGACAAAGCAAAGGCCGAGGCTTTTGTGAAAGAAGAGCAGCTGACCTTGCCGATTAGTTTTCCAAATAGCGATATTCCAAAAGAGTGGCTTTCGGGCCCTATTCCTTCAACGGTTATATTGGACAAAGCAGGTAAGCTCGCAACACGACATGAAGGTATGGCAGATTATTCAAGTCCGGATGTAGGTAAATTTATTCAAGATTTAATCAATAAATAATTTTTAAGATCTCTAAATATAGCATGACAAGAGCAGAACTTATTCATCAAATAAAAGCGAAACGCTCATTTCTATGTGTCGGACTTGACACAGACCTCACCAAAATCCCGGAGCATCTTTTAGATGATGAGGATCCGATCTATAGCTTCAATAAGGCTATCATAGACGCAACAGCTGATTTATGTGTTGCCTATAAGCCCAATATTGCGTTTTATGAATGTTATGGAATCAAGGGTTGGCAATCGCTTCAAAAAACCTGGGCTGCGTTGCCAAAGGATTGTTTCAGTATTGCTGACGCAAAAAGGGGCGATATTGGTAATACGTCGGGACGTTATGCGATGGCATTTTTTGATGAAAAGACGTCTGGTCTTGGATTTGATAGTATTACTATCGCACCTTATATGGGGAAGGATTCGGTGACACCATTTTTGGATTTTAACGATAAATGGGCAATCGTACTTGCTTTAACATCGAATGAAGGTAGCCTGGACTTTCAAAATTTTGAAAACAAAGAAGGGTTGCAATTGTTCGAACAGGTGATCGATAAAGTCAATACCTGGGGTACACCTGACAATTTGATGTATGTGGTCGGAGCAACACGTGGAGAGGGCTTTATCAAAATTAGAGAACATGCACCAGATCATTTTTTATTGGTTCCAGGAGTGGGGGCACAAGGCGGTTCGCTTGAAGATGTTTGTAAATTTGGTATGAACAAAGATTGCGGACTTTTAGTAAACAGCACAAGGGGAATTATCTATGCCTCAAACGGACGTGATTTCGCTGAAAGGGCACGGGAGGAAGCGCTGATTCTACAGAAAGAAATGGAAGTAGAACTGTTAAAAGCAGGCATTATTTCCTGATTTGACATTTAATAATTCATTCGTAATACTTACCTTTGCAGCATGCCAGAAAAAATTATAATTCTAGACTTCGGGTCTCAATACACACAGTTGATCGCTAGACGTGTCAGAGAACTAAATGTGTATTGTGAGATACACCCGTTCAATAAATTGCCAGATTTTGACGATACCGTAAAAGGTGTTATCTTTTCGGGAAGTCCTTATTCTGTTAGACAGGAAGATGCACCGCAAATTGATTTTGTTGCTATTCAGGATCGTTTCCCACTTTTAGGAGTTTGTTACGGAGCACAATACATTGCCCAAAAATCAGGAGGTGAAGTGTTGCCGTCTGAAATTCGTGAATATGGTCGTGCAAATCTGCAGTTTGTCAATAGCGAGAATGAATTATTGGCAGGAGTACCCATTCAATCGCAGGTATGGATGTCACATGGAGACACCATCAAAGAAGTTCCTGCAAATTTTGATATTATTGCAAGTACTGATAAAGTTCGCGTTGCAGCTTATCAAGTAAAAGGCACCCGTACCTATGGTATACAATTCCATCCGGAAGTAACACACAGTACAGATGGTGCTATCTTATTAAAAAACTTTGTTGTAAACATTTGTGGTTGTGCACAGGATTGGACACCAGACGCATTTGTTGAAACAACAGTATCCTCTTTGAAAGAACAATTGGGTGACGATCACGTTATCATGGCTTTGTCAGGGGGCGTAGATTCAACAGTAGCAGCAGTATTGTTGCACCAAGCAATCGGAAAAAATTTACATTGTATTTTCGTAGACCATGGTCTGCTTCGTAAAGATGAATACGAGCAGGTATTGGATTCTTACAAGAATATGGGGTTAAATATTAAAGGAATAAATGCCAAGGATTTATTTTATGGTAGATTAGCTGGAATTTCTGAACCAGAAGAGAAACGCAAAATCATTGGTAATTCATTTATTGATGTTTTTGATGAAGCTGCAAAAGAAATC
>JBMAAL010000194.1:0-2840 GCA_050281725.1 Sphingobacterium sp.
TCTTTCCCATACCTTCAAAATACGAAAAATCTCAAAAACAAAAAAGAGACTATCCTTTTGAGACAGCCTCTTTTTTTGTTTAGGGCGAACTTGTAAAAGTATTTACAACGATGCATACACCCCACAAACGCATAGATTCTTTTCTGTAGTGTCCCCGATGCTATCAGATTTGTATTATGCACCCATCAGTTCCTATATTAACATGGGTATTACTAGGGGTTAACAGGGGGTTAACAGGGGTATAACAGGGGTAAATCCCTGCTAACCCCCTGTTAAATCCCTACAAACTGTATGGTAAATCCCCATTAATTCAGAAACTGTTAAGAGGGTAAAACGATGCTGTCCAAAGTGATACTGCTAAAAAGATTCGCTATGCATTTAAGCACAGGATAACTGACACAATTGTCACCAATATATGACTCCTGCCAATTGTAGACATTTATTATATTTACATATCGTTAACTAAATCAGTTTTTAGCTTATGAAGAATATTCTCGCGCTTGACGGCGGTGGTATCCGGGGTATCATTCCTGCAATGGTTCTTGTGGCTCTCGAAGAGAAGCTACAAAAGCAGACCATGGATCCCAATGCACGGATTGCCTCCTACTTTGATTTTATCGCAGGTACAAGCAGCGGCGGAATTCTAACGAGTATTCTCTTGTATCCAGAAGAAGGCAATCCCGCCCATCCGAAATTTTCGGCTCGAGATGCATTAAATTTATTCGTCAATCATGGAACTGAAATTTTCACAGCCTCCAAATGGCGACGATTTCTGAGTGGGTTTGGTCTGGTCAGTGAATTGTATTCATCTAATCCCTTATCGAATGTCCTGGATGAATATTTTCAAAATGCACGATTGAGCCACCTTATAAAGCCATGTATTATCACCGCATATAACATTGAATTACGGAAAAATCATTTTTTCAGGCAGCAAAAAGCAATTACGCATGGTGAAGCGCGGGATTTCTACCTCAAAGATGTCTGCAGGGCTACATCCGCTGCACCCACATTCTTTCCTGTTGCAGAGATCTATTCCCTTTCAAAAACAAGATATCCGTTGATTGATGGCGGCGTGTTTGCTCAAAATCCATCGATATGTGGATTACTGGAAGTTTTAAAGGCTTTTAACAGCACGCAGATAAACGACATGTTTATGGTATCCTTAGGTACGGGCATGTCAAAAACAGCTTATAACTACGAACATTTTAAGAAGAAACTTGCTATACAAATCGGTCCCGCTTTAGTTGACATTATGACAAGTGCATCTTCCGAGAGTACCGAATTTTTTATTCGGCAACTATTTCAAAGTAACGGTAAGCAACAAAATTATCTCCGCATAGAACCAGCCAATCTATCGAGTATAAATGCATCATTAGACGCAGCCTCGCCCAATAATATACAGAAGTTGATTTCCTTATCCGATAAAATGATCAGTGAGCATGAAGATACATTGGATTATATCGTTGCGCATCTCATTAAAGAAAAGAGCCAAAATAAGAAGAAAAATCCATGGAGCCAGTTGATGGATAAGTTCTAAAAGATTACTTTTACGCATATTTTAAATCTATATGGCATTAAACTACGTTTGGGTCGCATTTTTCTTAATCACATTTGCCGTAGCCCTTGTAAAACTAATCTTTTTCGGAGATACGGAAATCTTTCAGCAAATTGTAAATTCAATCTTTGACAGTGCAAAAACAGGTGCAGAAATCTCTTTAGGACTGATCGGCATGATGAGTTTTGCCCTTGGAATTATGAAAATTGGCGAAAAAGGCGGTATGATCAATATTTTTGCAAAAATCGTGGGTCCTTTTTTCCATAAATTATTCCCGGAGATACCGAAAAATCACCCTGCGCTTGGCTCTATTCTGATGAATTTCTCGGCTAATGCGCTAGGACTAGATAATGCGGCAACCCCATTGGGGCTTAAAGCCATGAAGGAACTCCAGGAGCTCAATCCCAATAAGGAAACAGCTACCAATGCACAGATCATGTTTATTGTGCTCAATGCATCGAGCTTAACCCTATTGCCTATTTCAATTATGGCTTATCGGAAGGAAGCTGGTGCACCAGATCCCTCAGATGTATTTCTGCCAATTCTGATCGCAACCTTCTTTTCCACCTTGGTAGCATTGATTCTCGTTTCCATCTATCAAAAAATCAATTTATTTAACCGTGTAATTCTAGGATACCTGGGCGCCATGGGATTATTTATCGGTGGACTACTTTATTATTTTTCGGGACTGCAACAAACAGAAATTGAAATATTCAGCAAAGTATTCGGCAATGTTATTTTATTCAGCTTATTTACCTCTTTCATAGGTTTGGCTCTTTTCCGTAAAGTAAATGTGTACGATTCATTTATTGAGGGTGCCAAAGAGGGCTTCGAAGTCTCTGTGAAAATAATACCTTATCTTGTCGCTATGCTCGTTGGTATTGCAGTATTTAGAGCATCAGGAACGATGGACTATATGGTCGCCGGAATTTCCAAAGCGATCGCACTGTGTGGTCTAGACACCTCGTTTGTAGACGCTTTACCTGTAGCTTTTATGAAACCGCTCAGTGGTTCCGGTGCACGTGGACTTATGGTCGATTTGATGAATGCCAAGGGTCCAATGGACTTCGCGGCTAGGGTTGCCTGTGTTATTCAAGGATCGACAGAGACTACTTTTTATGTCCTCGCTGTATATTTTGGCGCAGTGGGGATAAAACGTACTAGGCACGCATTACCATGTGCATTATTAGCGGAATTAGCAGGTATAATCGCAGCAATAATTATCTCATACATATTTTTCAAATAACATACTCATACCGCAGAAAGGCCTGCTTTTATAACAGTG
>JBMAAL010000195.1:0-2733 GCA_050281725.1 Sphingobacterium sp.
TAAGGTGAATCATAAGAAATAGAAGATTCTTTCAGTTCCTGGGGGAAGATGGGTTTTAAGAGCACATGTTTAAATCCAGGTTGTTTAGGATCTGGCAGAATTCCACCGATAGATTTAAAAAACCAACCACCGATTTCGCCAAACATCATGTGGTTGTCTGAAATATCCCGTGGTGCTTTTAAATCCCAGTTCTCCAACAATGTTGTCGCTCCATTTACAACCCACCATCCCCAAGACGGGTAGGTATCTTGTACCGCAACCTTATAGGCTGTCGTTGCATAACCGTTATCTTTTAACGCGTTCAATAATGCTTTTGCACCCAATACCCCTACATCCAAATGAAAGTTGGTCTCTTCCACTTTCTTATTCAGGTTGGCTGCAACACGGGCTTTCATTTCATTGGGAACAACACCCCAATAGAGTGGTACACTCAATTCGGTCTGTGTGCCGTTGCTATAAATACCCTTGGAAACATCTAAAAATTTAGTGTTGATGGCCGTCTTAATTTTTCTGCTCAGCAGTTCATATTTTTGTTGATCTGCTGTGTGACCAAACAATTTGGCCGCAGCAGCCAAGATGGTCGCATCCACATAAAAATAAACCGAGGAGGTCAACTCCAGATTGGACTGCGACTTCACCGGCACCCAGTCTCCACGCCCAAAAGTTGTCAACCCAGACGGGCTGATTCCGTCGACATAATCGACATAGCGTTTGATATTAGGATAGCATTCTTCTAATGCACGTGGGTCTCCATAAAACTGATAGATCTGCCATGGAATGATGGCAATGGTGCTTGTCCAATCCAAACCATTCGCGGTACCATAGCCCCATCCCCCAGTTGGAATAATATCGGGTAAGACACCGTTCTCCTGTTGTTCATCACGATGATCCGCCATCCATTTTTCATAAACTGTTATCCCGTCAAAATTGTACAAAGCTGTTTCAATCGCAAGGTGCCCATCCCCTGTCCAACCGTTTTTTTCGCGCTGCGGACAGTCTGTAGGATAGCCCATCAAATTGGACAAGTAGGCATTGTTGGTCGCTTCCCATAATTTGTTGACCAACGCTGATGATGTCTTGAGCTGTCCAATAGCAGGCACATCACTATGCATAAAATAGGCGATCACCGCCGAACTATCCAATGCAATTGCTGCACTACTACTAATTTCGACGTAACGAAATCCCTTGTAGCCGAACTTTGCCATAAACTCATCATCCCGACCGCTTAAAGTCAATATGTCCGTCTGAAAGGGCTCCTTTTCCTTATCGCCCCGATAATAAACATCGATATTGGACAGGTCAAGGCGCCCATCCCCCTGCAATCGTTCACCATGCTTGATACGCAGCATAGTACCCGCAGCTCCTTTCACTTTAACTTTTGTAATCCCGGCCATATTCTGGCCCATATCGAAAACATAAGTATGTTGGTCTATCTTTGTCACTGATTTGGGCTTATAGGACTTCACGAGCCGAATCGGTACCATCTGTTGGGAAACGATATGTGCAGATGGCGCATTTCTATACTGAACAACCTGCCAGGCCGAATCATCGTATTTCGGTTTATCCCAGTTGGGTATTTCCAGTCTTGCATCGTAATGCTCACCGGTGTAAATATTATTATAGGTGATTGGTCCTGAAGCTGTTTTCCAATGCTTATCCGAAATAATGGTTTCTTCTGTACCATCAGTATAAACGATTTTCAGCTCTAAACAGAATGTTGGCCGTGCCCGCCATGGTGCTTTATCAAAGTTCCAAACGGCCAGTGGTTGGTGATTATACCAGCCATTCCCCAAAACAACGCCAATGGCGTTCTCTCCTTTTTGAAGCTGCTGGATTACGTCCGTCACGATGTACAACGTGCGCCGGTCAAATCGAGTGTACATTGGATCCAGACGATGGTCGCCGACGCGCTGACCATTAATGGAAAGTTCATATAATCCGGCTGTAGCAATATATGCGCGAGCAGACTTTATCTGCTTATTTGCCTTAAATTCTGTTCTAAAATAAGGCGTTTCCTGCGCATGAATATCCTTATTGTCGCTGATCCATTTTCCTTTCCAAAGATCCATTCCCATCATTCCCGTTTCGAAAGATGCTATTTCAGAACTTGTTGATACACCATTCTTATCCCATACTTTAACCTTCCAGAAGTACTTGGTCTGTGGCTTTAACTGTGCGCCGCTATAGGGCACTAACATAGACGAGCTAAGCTGTTTGCCGCTATCCCAGTTATCTTTCGTCTCTTTCAGCAGTGCCAGCGAATCTTGCCCTAAAAGGATCTGATAAGCCTGTTGTACCGCACCTTTCCGTTGATCTTCAAGTCGCCAGCTAAGTCTTGGGTGAATTGCATCGATACCCAATGGATTGACCAGATGTTCGCATGTCAACTGTATGGCGCTGCAGTTGTTTTTAGGTTGGGCATAAACGTTGCTAGCTATACACAACAGTGTTGTCAATAAAATCCTACGCATTAAAAGATACTATTCTTGATGGTTGTTAAATTGTTTTAGCTGATCCGAAAAACTAATATATCAAATATTTCCCACATATTGACCTGTACTTTCCTGTACAATATGCCTAAGTCTGCAAAATAAAATTCTTGCAACTTTCATAAAAATAACCTTATCTTAGTAGCAACTTTAGGGGTGTCTGCTCATGCAGGCTGAGATTTTACCCTTAGAACCTGATCCGGATCATACTGGCGTAGGGAAAAGTGAGCTGTCTACAAGGTGC
>JBMAAL010000196.1:0-2713 GCA_050281725.1 Sphingobacterium sp.
GTAACGTCAATAGCGGACATCTGTCTCAAGAAAAGAATATCCAAATAGTTCTGATCCTCCTGCGTTGTGATTTCACCGGAAGCAAACATAAAATCTTTGTTCGCTAAATCCGTACTGGAAATCTTGCCCGAAGCATCAATATCGGGAGCCGTATTTGTATCATTGATCGAAATCGCGTACCATTTATATTTTTGGTTTGCAGCAACTTCCAGCTCAGGATCTTGGCCAGGAGTTAAAACACCATTGTATATAGGCGTTGAACTTCCATCCTTAATAAAAATCAAACGGAACTTCTTATTTCCATTCATGGCAACATCCGCGGCACGCTTTGCCGGTGCACTTTTTGTCGATGCCTTTGATTGACCAGCTGAACCATCCTGACTGACTGCATTACTCTGCATATCAACCATATAGTCAAATTCACTCGACGATTGAATAGGTAGTTGAGCCTCAACTTTAGCATTCAATGCCGTTGATATTTGACTATTTGCAGCTGCTTTGGCACTGGCCTGTAACTTATCAGAAGCACCACCTTCACCACCAACTGAATTTACAGTGATCGTATTTTCACCATCTAAAAAATGTACAGCTCTGATAGCAATCTTGTGCTCCCCAGATGGAACATTAATATTATCTTTTTGTGATGAACATGAGAGTGCTACCAAAGAGACCATGCTCAACATAATTGAACGATTCAATTTATTGTGATATTTTATCATTTTTCTAATTTTATTATTAAAGGTCAAAGTCTTTACCGTTAGACCATCCAGAATTAAATTCTCTTTCATTGGGTACATCATCAGTCTTACCGGTGTTGATGTTCGCAGATCCAGCAGCAATTCCTTGCTCCAATTCTACAAGCTCTGTTGTAAGTCGGGGCGAGACATACTTCAATCTTTTTTTGATTTCTTTTTCCATAATCTTTTTTTAAATTATTTAATTATTTGTCATTTATAACAAGGGCAAAGCTACCAATATAAACACCTTGACTGTTAGTATTTTATGTTTTGAAAATCATGATATTAGTTACAAAAATCCGAAATAACTTAATATTTGAGGGTACAGCATGCCTTCTGGTACTTCCTACGAAGACGCTCATGTACCTCCTTCACTGAAATTATCTTGTATACTTAAACACCCGACAAAAGCAAGCTGACTTCCCTAAAATTTGAATAGTGAGGATGTATGAAGAAGAATTATTAAAATGGATTACCGGAAGGTATTGGGCTGTCAATTTATAATCATAGGGTTGATCGAAATGCTCCAGGTGTAACGCCAGTATATCTCCTAAAAAAATACGTAAAATGAGAAAAAGATCTGAAGCCCAGCTCGAAAGATATCTCCTTAATCGTGTAGGTTGAGCGGCTTAATAATTTTTTGGCTTCTGAAATAATTTTTTGGTAAATAACTTCCAGAGGTGATACCCGATATTGTTTTCTGCAGATCGTCCCCAGATAATTGGGAGTAATACATAATTGCTCAGCATAAAATGCTACCCGCTTCTCCATCTTGTAATGCTGCTCGACAAGTGCGAGAAAACGAAAGCCTATATCATTTTGAACGGATTGTCCCGAAAGACCATACTTCTCCTCCAACAATAGATTTATCATTAACGCCATTAACCTGGCCCGTGCATCAATAAGCTCCGGAAATATTACTTCTGAGCTGATTTCGCTCTGAATCGCATTAAAATCCGCACTTAACTTATGATATATTTCATCGTTAAGTAGTATTGTTTCGCAATGATGCCGGAAGGAAAAGTTCTGTTTCAGCTTAGAAAAGCCCCAAAGAACAGAGCCGTCCAGAATCAAAGTACGACCTGATGCCCCTGCTGGCAAATTCCACTTATATTCCCCGGATGGATAATAGATAAATAACTGTTTTGAATTCAGCGCATAAACTTTGTTCTCTGCAATACATTCACCATGACTGCACCTATCAATGATAACAATTGCCAAAGAGCTATCCGAAAGGCAACTAACCTTAGCACAAATTACCTCCTGATATACAACATTAATTTTTTGATTATCCAATTTCTAGCTCTAGCTCCATATTGTTGCCCGCTCAGATTCATAATAAATACTTGCAAGGCATATATCGCCAAAACTATCAATATAACCTTATTGGGTGGTAGCCTAAATTGTTATCTAAATTTTTAATTTAGTTATCAAAATCAGTTAAATTCAACATTCTATAAGATCTTTTTAGATTTGAACGTTCCATGTGAGAATTTATCTTGGTTTAATAAATTAAACTTTGGCAAATCTTATGGTGCTATTCTTATGTTGCTATGCGGGCTATTCCACCTGGATAGATCCTTACTTGGTTTCGCAAAAGAGCAAGGTAGAAGCAGATTTTGTTTTTCTGATTTTAAGCGCTATTTTTTGGATATACCTTTTTTATAAGATATATTTAAACGCCTCGTTGGCAAACATTCCCTAAAATTACAAAGAGCTACATTACGTAGCTCTTTGTCTAATAAATACGCAGTAACATCCCCCCTATTTTTGCTAGGTTTCCAATTCCCCGCAAAGAAAAATATTAAATCTTAAACCGCCGGCTTCTTTAATTGTTCTCTTACATGTATTGCCAATATTGACTATTCGGATTTAGACTTGAAGCTATGCTATAGTGCACATCACTATCAACTTCCAGGCAGTCATTAACCAGCCAGAAGGCTTTCTTTTGATAGCAGGCAATAACCGTGGTTACC
>JBMAAL010000197.1:0-2601 GCA_050281725.1 Sphingobacterium sp.
TGGAGGTTTCGCCGATATTGACCACCTGATTTCGGAATAAAGTGACCACCTGTTCCGGTGGAAATTGACCATGGCATTTCGGATGAAATTGACCAGTAGTCACCGTTAGTTTTGGAGCTGTAGCTGTAACCATATTTTTGGGGAACAATAACCCTAAGATTATGGCAAACACGACGATCAGCATGAACAAAATAAGACAGATACTGAGACTTCACAATCATGGGCGCAACAAACAGGCTATTGCCATACAGTCGGGCGTGTCGCGCAACACGGTAAAGAAGTACCTACGGTTCTTTCAGCAGAGCGGTTTCACCTTTGAAGAAGTAAATTCGCTGGGTGACAAAGAACTGGAAGACCTGTTCGGTAAGAGCAACGAACGCAAGCCCGACAAACGCCTTCAGGCCCTCCAGCGCTGCCTTCCCCATATTGACAAAGAACTCAAACGCCCGGGGGTCACCCGAATGTTATTATGGGAGGCCTATATGAAAGAGTTTCCCGGAGGGCTACAGTATACCCAATTCTGCTTTTACTACAATCAATGGAAAGCGATTGTAAATCCTGTGATGCATCTGGACCACAAAGCCGGGGACAAAGTTTACATTGACTTTGCAGGGAAAAAACTACAGGTGGTTGATCCCTCCAGTGGAGAGATCCAGGACGTAGAAGTATTCGTTGCCATTCTTGGTGCAAGTCAGCTCACCTATGTCGAAGCAGTCTGGGATCAGAGCAAAGAAAGCCTGATCTGCGCCTGTGAAAATGCCCTTCATTACTTTGGAGGGGTTCCCTCGGCTATAGTACCGGATAACCTGAAAGCGGCAGTCACCCGTAGCAATCGGTATGAACCCACATTGAACGAGACTTTTTCCGACTTTGCGGATCACTATCAGACCAGTGTGCTGCTGGCCAGGGCCAACCGTCCCCGGGACAAGGCACTTGTGGAAGGAGCCGTAAAGATCGTATACAACAGGATCTATGCCCCTCTGCGAAAGAATACCTACCATACATTGCAGGAGCTCAATACCGCAATCCGTTATCAATTGGAACTCCATAATAATTGCCAGCTCAAAGGACGGAGTTATAGTCGCCGGGCACAGTTTGAGGAGATTGAACGCCATTCTCTGGGTGGACTCCCCATATCACGTTACGAGTTCAAAAAACTCCATTATGCTACCGTGGCCAAGACCGGCCATATCTGTCTTGGAGAAGACCGCCATTATTATAGCGTGCCCTACCGGTTCATAGGGAAAAAGGTAAAGATGCTCTATTCGCGCTCCAGACTTGAGGTATTCTATCATTATGAACGCATTGCCATACATATCAGGGATAAGACCGCTTATGGATATACCACCGACAAGACCCATCTTGTTTCTTCCCACCGCTTTGTCAGCGAATGGACACCGGAACGCTTCCTTGAATGGGCGGAATCCATAGGTGATGATGTGAAGATGTACATACAGGGAATATTGGAACGCAAACAGCATCCTGAACAGGCCTACCGGTCATGTGCGGGGATACTTGGCTTTGCAAAAAAAGTTGGCAGCGAACGTCTGGCAAAAGCATGTGGCAGGGCACTGAGTTATGGCATCTATAATTACAGGACAGTACAGAAGATACTTACCAACAGGATGGACGAATACCAGGACAGTCCATTTGCGGATGAACTGCCAATGCCGGATCATGGCAATATCAGAGGAGAGGAATATTACAAATAATACTTAAACAACAAACGGAATGAATACCAACACACTTGAAAAATTACGAAGACTAAAGTTCCATGGCATGTATCATGCCTTCAAAAATTGCCTGGAAAGCGGGCGCTACGATCAGTATACAGCAGACGAACTTCTGGCTCAGCTTGTCGATGCAGAGTGGGATGACCGCCATAACAGGCGTATAACAAGGCAGATCTTTTATGCCAAGTTCCGCTACAAGGCGGCCGTGGAGGATGTCAATTATGAAGCTTCGCGCAATATTGATAGGAACCTGATGAACAGGCTCGCGGACTGTACCTTTGTCCAGCGGAACGAAAATCTGCTGATCACAGGAAGTACGGGCATCGGAAAGAGCTATATCGCAACAGCGCTGGGATATCAGGCCTGTATCCAGGGATATCGGGTATTATATGCGAGTACCCCAAAACTCTTTGCCAAGCTTAAAATGGCTAAAGCGGATGGAACTTATATCAAGGAGATCGCAAAACTAGAACGCCAGCAGCTGCTTATATTGGATGACTTTGCTATACAGCCCTTCGATGCGCAAAGCAGAGCTGCCCTGATGGAAATTATAGAAGACAGGCATGGAAAAACGTCCCTGATCATCACCTCTCAGCTCCCGGTGAGCGCCTGGTATGATGTGATAGGCGATAAAACCATCGCAGACGCTATATTGGACCGTATCGTTCATGATGCCCATAGAATGGAAATGAATGGAGAATCCATGAGAAAAAAACGATCCGTTCAGCTTGAAAATAAAACCAGAATAGATACGTATTAATTATTACTTTTGATGACATTACTCCTACAGTACCAAAGCTAGCTTCGCCAGAAGATCAGGTGGTCAATTTGCCACGGAATCGCATGGTCAGTTTATCCGAAATCTACA
>JBMAAL010000198.1:0-2506 GCA_050281725.1 Sphingobacterium sp.
TGGGAACAGGCCATATTCAAAATAAGTAATCTGAATTCTATTGCTGCCCTAACCTATCATATCAATTATTACCTCGAAGGTCTACTAACTGCATTTAAGTATGGAAAATTGGAAATCAGTGATAAATACAGCTTTGATATTCCTACCATAGTGTCCAAAGCAGACTGGGATGCGCTAGTAGATCGACTTCTAAAAAATGCCAAATTATTTTGTGACTGTATCGCATCGTTAGATGAAAACCTCTTCGATCAGCCATTTATTGATAAAAAGTATGGATCTTACCTCAGAAATATCGAAGGTGTAATTGAACATAGCTATTATCACCTTGGTCAGATTTCACTGATCAGAAAGTTAATTCTTCAATCAGAATAAATTGTTATTTCGCGAGTTCCTGTTTCACATTCTCTCGGTATTCCAACCCCCAACTGACCAGAGATTCAGTGACGGGGAATACACTTTTACCATAGGCCGTAATTTTATAAAACACTTTTACGGGGTCTACACTGGGCTGGCGGGCGATTAACAAGTTTAATTCAAGGTCTCGAAGCTCTTTCGTCAACACTTTTGCAGAAATTCCCTGAATTTCCCGTTCCATTTTTTTGAAATAGATTTCCTGCCACTCCCGATTAGCCAAATAACGCAATATCATCAATTTCCATTTTCCGCCCAAAATATCCAGCGCGTCACGTATAGCGCGCAATTCTTCTGTACAACTCGCCTCCCGCATTTGATTTCCGTCCAAAACTTGTCCCATATTGATTTCTAACGACTAGTTACCACTTGTTAACTACCAACAAATATATAGCAAACGAAAGGTAGATTTGTCATATCAACTATATAAGATGAAAGAATGCTGATATAACATGCATTATTTCGGCAGGAATTTTTCATAGGGATGCCATCATTTAAATAAATAGCGATATGAACGCGGTTATACTGGATAAAGACAATCAATTGATAAATGCGGAGGTTGAGCTTCCTCAACTGAAGTCCAACGAAGTGAAAATTAAAATAATAGCTTCAGCACTCAACCCCATAGACTACCAGATGCGTGAAAACGAATTTGAACGACGTTATATATTTTCACCCATACTTGGTAGAGAAGGGGCAGGAATTGTTACAGATAAAGGTTCAGATGTAAGTGAATACGCAATTGGAGATGAAGTATTTTTTGCCTGTGGCAGCATGGGCAGTAACGGAACCTATGCAGCATACATTCAGTTACCAGCCGGCCTCGTTGCCCCTAAACCAAAAAATATTTCGTTTGAGCAAGCAGCAGCACTTCCTACCGCTGGCATCACCGCATTGCAGGTTTTCGACCGAGCAGCAATTAATCCGCAAGATCATATTTTCCTAACCGGCGCGTCTGGAGGTGTGGGTCTTTTTGTATTAAAATTACTCCTGGCCAACGGCATTAAAAATATCGTTGCAACTGCAGGAAGTATGGGCAGTATTGAAAAATTGCGCCAACTAGGACTGCAAAAAGACAGTATCATCAATTATCGAAAAGAGAATTTAACGGAAATAATCAAGCTTAAAAGTAATCAGCAAAATATTGACGTCGCTATCGATGCGGTAGGTCAGAATCTCTCGGAAGTTGCCGCCGAAGTACTAAAACCCTATGGAACTTATATCGACATCACACATTTTACGACTACGACAGCAAGAGACCAACTATTCAGTTCGGCCGCACAGATCATCAATATATCTAACTTTATCCATGCGCAAAGACTTAATTATCCCTATTTCAAAAATGGGTTGGATCGAATCAGACACACTATTGAGCAAGAAATTATTCAACCCGCCCCTATTTATCTTATCGGTAACCTAAGCCCCGAAACAATCGAAAAAGGGCATCTAATGCTGAAAAACAACCAGACTCAAGGCAATAAATTAATTATACAAAATCAATGAGAACTATACCTAGACGAATCGTTACAGGCATACGTGCCGGCAAATCATTTATCGAAGCGGATTCATTGGTCGATAATGTATCGGAGCACTATCCCAATCTCGTTATATCGGATATCTGGCAAACCAGTCAGATGCCAGCCAGCTTTGAGAAAGAGCATTCCATATAAAACACCGCTATACCCCAAATCATCAAAAATGGCACGTACTTCCGCTATGTACAGATCCCACCCGATCGGGAACTTGGTATAGAAACAACGATTGGCCCCCCTCATCCCCTCATGCATCAGACCGCTAGTTTGGATTACATCGTTATTCTTTCAGGAGAGATTTACTTGATTACAGACACAGAAGAAACGCTTTTACAAGCCGGCGATATTGTCATCCAACGCGGCACCAATCATGCTTGGAGCAATCGCTCCGATCAAATGTGCCTGCAATTGGCCATTCTAATTGATGCGAATTAAAAATCTACCCTGTTGCTCAATCGGCAAACTAAACATTGAGCCGATTAAAACACATCGAATTTATCTTGCATGAACACCGCAATTTTTCTAAGTTTGGACTTCATGATAGCAGCATATTTTCGGTCTTT